>CAZUSO010000001.1:0-154827 GCA_964622775.1 uncultured Taibaiella sp.
CGTCATTCCGGGTGAAGCGTATAAGCGGTCGTCATTCCGACCGGAGTAAAATTTATGGAACGCTTGCAGTAAATTTTATGGAGCAGAGGAATCTCCCGGGCATTTTTCCATCCTCCCGTATGGGAGATTCCTCCATGCGAAAATCCTAACCGGATTAAGCGTAATCCGGGATTTTCTTTTCGGAATGACGGCACGTTTTTGCGGAATGACAAAAAACCTTACACCACATGCAACATTCGAAATGCACCCATAAATTAATAAATTTCACACGGGAGGAGAAATTTTATTAATTGTAACTTTGCAACTCAATATCAAGATATAAAACATGAGTCTGCAACAAAAATTCAGCCCGGAAAGCCTGATGATGTCTTACGGTTATAAACCCGAACTATCTGAAGGCGCCGTAAAATCGCCCATTTTTCAAACATCCACTTTTGTATTCAAGACAGCAGAAGAAGGAAAAGCCTTTTTTGAAGTCGCCTACGGGATTCGGGAAAAAGAAGAAAATGAAGAGTTGGGACTGATCTATAGCCGGATCAATAACCCGGATTTGGAGATCCTGGAAAACAGGCTTTCTCTTTGGGATGAAGCAGACGATTGCGCCGTATTTGAAAGTGGGATGTCAGCCATCACTACAGTGCTTTTGGAATTTTTGAAACCCGGCGACCTCCTGCTTTACAGTACTCCTCTATACGGAGGAACTGATCATTTCATTCACGACTTTCTGAAAAAGATCCATGTAGAGACCCTGGCTTTTAAACCCTGGCAAACAAAGGAAGAAATCATACAGATGCTTGAGGCCAGCGGCAAGGCAGCTCATCTTGCCATGATCTATGTGGAGTCTCCTGCAAATCCGACCAATGCACTTATCAGTTTAGATATGTGCAAAGAGATTGCCGACCATTACAGTACGTCTGAAAAAAAGGTGTTCTTTGCCGTGGACAATACCTATATGGGGCCGCTTTGGCAGCACCCGCTACAACATGGGGCTGATGTGTCTTTATATTCTGCTACCAAATATATCGGAGGCCACAGCGATGTGATTGCCGGTGCCTGCTGTGGTACGCAGGAAGCCATCACGAGAGTAAAGATACTGCGTACTTTCCTGGGCAATATGGCCGGACCCTGGACCGGATGGCTATTACTGCGTAGCCTGGAAACCCTCAAAATCCGAATGGAACAGCAGGCGGCAAATGCGATCCAGGTTGCCAATTACCTTAAAAGTCATCCTAAGGTAGAGAAGGTTTATTACCTCGGCTTTATTCCGCAAAACACACCGGAGCATGCCATCTACACCCAACAATATTCTTCTCCCGGAGCCATGTTATCCTTCGACGTTACCGGAGGAGAGCCTGCGGCTTTCCGGTTTTTAAATGCCCTGAAGCTGATAAAGCTCGCCGTGAGCCTGGGAAGCACCGAATCACTGGCGGAGCACCCGGCTACGATGACGCATGTCGGCGTTGACCCCGAACACCGTAAAGAAATGTCCATCACCGGGAAATTGGTTCGGCTTTCCGTAGGTGTTGAGAATGCCAAAGATTTAATCTGGGACATAGAGCAGGCACTGGAAAAGGCCTGATGAGGGATCGGTTTTAAAATAGCGAAAGCAAAGAGGCGGTATAAAAAATTATACCGCCTCTTTTAATATTATTGCATCTTACCTCATCCCCCGCTTTTAAATAGAACGGGCAACCATTTCGGCAATGTCCAGCACCTGAACTTCTTCTTCCTTATCTTTACTTTTTACGCCGTCGTATAGCATGGTAATACAAAAAGGGCAGTTAGCAGCAATGGTCTTTGCGCCGGTATCCAATGCCTCTTCCGCACGCTCCCAGTTGATACGTTTATTGCCAGGCTCATCTTCTTTGAACATTTGTGCGCCACCCGCTCCGCAGCATAAGCCATTGCTTTTGCAGCGCTTCATTTCTACCAGTTCCACATCCATAGCCTCCAATACGGCCCGCGGCGCCTCATACACGCCATTGGCCCGACCTAAATAACAACTGTCGTGATAGGTGATTTTTTTTCCTTTAAACGCACCCCCTTCCTTCATCACAATCTTCCCTTCACTGATAAGCTGGTTGATGAATGTAGCATGATGGATCACCTCGTAATGACCACCCAGAGCGGGATATTCGTTCCTGAAGATATTAAAGCAGTGCGGACAGGTTGTTACAATTTTTTTTATCCCGTAGCCGTTAAGCACCTGGATATTATTATAAGCCATCATCTGGAACAAAAATTCATTACCTGCACGCCGGGCAGGATCGCCGTTACACATTTCTTCTTTACCCAGGATAGCAAATGAAACGCCGACTTTATTCAGAATCTGAACAAATGCTTTGGTGATGCGCTGCGCACGCTGATCGAAACTGCCGGCACATCCTACCCAAAACAATACTTCTGGTTCTATTCCTTCGGCCGTATATTCGGCCATTGTTTTTACTTGCATAACATTTGTTTCTTATTCATTTTTTGCCGGGATTTCTATCCGTATGAAAGACAGATAAAATCCTTATCAATCTTATCTTTATCCTTGATTCTGTATACAACAGGGAAAGGAAACCGCTTTACTATCGCTTCTCTAAACTCTTTTGTTTTTATAGCACAATGCAATGGATTCACCACAATTTTATCCACACATTTCATTACTTCATTTATAAATTCATCTCCCAATTCTGGTTTTTGCATTTCATACCAATGCCAGGTCTCAGTAACTTCAGTTGCAGCTTTTGATGCAAAAAAATTTTATAAGGCGTACTATCTGCGGGCATGTAGCACGGCTTTTTTTCAGCAATCCTTTTTAACAATGCTTTTTTTAGAAACCCCTTTATCTTTTCCTTCTTCCATTTTGCTATCCCTTTCCTCCAACTCTTTTACTACATTTTCATCCTGCCACCATTCGTGTGGTTCAATTTGTTCTTCCGGCAAATTATACAATGCCGTAATCTTACGTTCATCTGTAGATTGGATATAAGTGCAATGCGCTTCTCTGATAGTAGTCACGTCCCTTTTCATCGTCCTGAGTTTTATAATAAATCAAGGTTACACTTGTCAGATCAATTTTCTCATTGCCTGAATATGCCCGTAGTGCAATACATCGTGCTGCGAGCAACAGGCAAAACAGGTTTCAATATCATTCATCTCCACACCAAAAGTCATGGTTGAATATGGCTTTACTTCTTTGAAAATTCCTGCTGCATAATCGTTTTCTATCGCTTCAATGGAAGGCAGCAGCTTATTCAAAAAATAATCAATTTCCGTTTGTTCAATAAAACTTTCCGGTACGCTTCCGTTTTTGTACTGGTCAAGATACGGAATTTCCTTTTCCGGTTTTACGCCTGTTCTTACATAGCACAATACCGGCACGGTAACTACGATATGTCCGAGATGCCAGGCTAAATTATTCCTGAAACCATCCGGAATTTTATTTAATTGTTCAATGTTTAATGATTGATACAGGGGAACAATCCTGCTCCGGATACTTTTTGAAAATGTGAAATGGTTCTGCATTTATTTTTTATTGAAATTAAAATTAATTCACCTCCGCCAGCCAGGCATCTCTGTCATCAGGGCTGAATTTCCAGGGAGCCATATTGTTTTCAATATTGCTGAACATCATATTCCATTCCTGAGGTGCACTGCTTTCTTCCATGATCAGGTTGCGGCGCAGCTCCGTAATAATAGACAGCGGATTGATGCTTACCGGGCAGGCTTCCACGCAGGCATTGCAGGTGGTGCAGGCACGCAGCTCTTCCACGGTAATATAATCGTGCAATAAAGATTTTCCATCATCCACAAATGTACCGTTATTGGCATCAATATTTTTACCGATATCCTCCATCCTGTCGCGCGTGTCCATCATGATTTTACGCGGCGATAATTTTTTGCCGGTGATATTGGCCGGGCAGCTTGCGGTGCAACGTCCGCATTCCGTACAGGCATAAGCATCCATCAGGCTTTTCCAGCTCAGATCCGGCACATCTTTCGCCCCGAATTTCGGATTTTCATCGGGTTGCGCATCCGCGGGAGCTTTATCCGGCTCCATCATATACAGCACTTCCTGTTGAATATCCGCCATATTACGCATCATGCCGGCAGGTTTCAGCGCGGCATAATAGGCATTGGGAAAAGCCAGCAATATATGCAGATGTTTGGAATAAGGCAGGTAATTCAGGAAGGCAAATATGCCGATAATATGCAACCACCAACAAGATCTTTCAAGCGCAATCAGAGAGCTTTCCTGCATTCCGGAAAACCAGGGTGCCATCCAGCCGGAAATTAAAAAGGGGCCGGCAGGCGTATAGTGCTGCGCACCCATTTGCTGTAAATTATAATCGGCGCTGTTCATTGTTAAGAACAAGGACATCAGCACGATTTCCGTGATGAGAATCAGGTTGGCATCGCTTTTGGGCCAGCCGTTCAGTTCTTTTTGATTCAGTCTTTTTATCTTTAAAACATTTCTCCTGACCAGGAAAATGGCGCAGGAAACCAGCACCAGCAGAGCCAGCACTTCAAAACAATTAATCAGGAAAGTGTAAAGTCCGCCGATCCAGGGCGCAAACAGGCGATGCTGACCCAACAGCCCGTCCAGCACGATTTCCATGATTTCAATATTAATAATCACAAAGCCGGCATAAACAAAGAAATGCAGCACGGCAGGCAGCGGGCGCTTAAACATCTTTTTTTGTCCAAATGCGAGCAATAACACGTTTTTCCAGCGTTGCGAAGAATTGTCATTAATAGTTTCCTCTTTTCCGAGGTTAATATTGCGTCGGATCATTTTTACCTTCTTAGCAAAAATGTACACCGATACGGCAACGAGCAGCAGAAATAATATTTGTTGAGCTATCAGCATAAAATACATTTTATATAAGGCCGGCTGAGCAAAATGGGAGCATCTTATTCGGGCATGGTTAAATTAATACAGGCTTAGTTCTGATTGCAATAAATTATTAAGCCTTCTTCATTGCTTTCCGAATTTGACAATTTTTAAAAAGTTGTCAAATTTATCTAATCGCTATTTAAATTAACAATGCCCTTATTCGATCTCCGCTTTCACCTTTCCGATCCGGAATTTATCAATGGAAAGAATGATAAAGTCAATGTTCCGGTAATTGATCCGTTCATTAACAGAGGGAAACTTTCCGGCAATTTCCAGAATCAGTCCGGCAACAGAATCACTTTGGCCTTTTACGTCGTCAAAGGTACTATAAGGAACGTTGATAATGCGGCACATATCATTAATCAGCATCTTTCCTTCAAAAATAAAATTGTGATTATCCACCTTTTTATAATGATGATCTTCCTCATCAAACTCATCGCGTATATCACCCATAATTTCTTCCATCACGTCTTCCAGTGTTACGATCCCGGAGGTTCCTCCAAATTCATCCACGACAACGGCGAAGTGCTGGCGGCGTTCCTGAAATTCCTTAAAGAGATCTTCGATCATTTTATGCTCATGAACGAAGAAGGCCGGGCGCATCAGGGTATGCCAGTCCAGCTCATCCATATCAGTATAAGGCAGGAAATCTTTAGTATAAACCATGCCCACAATGGTGTCGATATTGTCGCGATAAACCGGCAGCCTGGAATATCCGGCAGCCAGCATTTTGTCACGCACCTTGAGCAGAGGCCAGCTTTCCCGGATTGCGCTGATCTCAAGCCGGGGTTGCATAATCTGCTTTACCGTAATATCGCCGAAGCGCATGATCCCCTTAAAAATATCCACTTCTTCTTTACTGGCCGGGTGCCCGATACTGGCTTCAATAGCTTCCTGTAGCTCGGCACCGTTCATCTCAGCCAGCTGGCGGCGTGCTTCTTTCAGGTCGCGGTATTCCTGCGAATCAGAAAGCAGGCCGGAAAAAGGTTTGAACAAGGTGTAAAACACCTGTACTACCGGAGCAGAAAACAGCGCCAGCCTAAGGTTATTTTGCCGGGAATACACTTTAGGCAAAATCTCCACAAATAAAAGCAGCAGAAAAACAATACAGACCAGCAGGACGATATAGTACCAGATACCCAGTTCCCAAACCGGTAAAAGCAGATGTGCCATATAGTTCGCGGCTATCACCAATGCGATTACGACTCCGTATTTGGCAGCGCGCAATACGGCCAGTAAGGTGTCCGGCTTTTCCAAAAGATCCACCACTAAGCGCGAACCCGGTTGCTCCTTAGTCTTCAGATAGTTGATATCCTTGGCATTCAGGGTAAAAAACGCCACTTCCGCCCCTGCCGCCAGCCCGCCTAAGAAAAGCAGCAGCAGGATCAATACAACAAATGCCGTAACATGGGTTACCGGCATTATTTCTGAATAATTTTCGCTTTGCGCTAACAAGGTATGGAGTACAGCATTCATTTATCGACATTAATAAAAAAAATCCCTTTGGGATTACAAATATAAATGAACTATTATTGTTTTCCGCAGGGGCGCTATTAAAAGGGCAGGTTATCGTTAAAACCCTCGTCATCCAGGTCAAAACTGATATTGTCAAGATTGGCGGTGGAGCTGGCTCCTGTGCTTCCCTGCTGGTGTTGCTCATTGTCTTTCCGCTTGTCGAGCATAACCAGGCTTTCTCCAATGACTTCCGTCTGAAACCGCCGGTTTTTGTCCCTGTCTTCCCAGTTGCGGGTACGCAATCTTCCTTCAACATATACGAGGCTGCCTTTATGCAGATATTTCCCAGCCAACTCAGCCAGCCCGCGCCACAGCACAAGGGTATGCCATTCCGTTTCGGAAATCACATTCCCGTTTTTGTCTTTCCGCATCTCGGTTGTTGCTAAAGGAAATTTGGCCACGGGAATATTGCCATCGATGTATTGCAAATCAGGATCGCGTCCCAGGTTTCCAATTAAAATCACTTTGTTGACACCTCTCATATATATTTCATTTTTCCGTGAATGAATCTAATCTTCACACAATTTGAATCTAAAAATAATTATTTTGATTAAAAAATGAAACTATTGTACCCGGAAATGCAAATTTTTTTAAGCTGTCCCTGCTCCGCCAGATTCCGGAATCTTCCAATATTTCCGGTTTATCCTTTAATTTTACTTCATAAAACGTACTGCAAATGAGCTGATGCGTAAGCCTCTGCCGGTGTTCAAACAAGGGCGCCGACACCTTCAGAACGGAAGGAAATATCCGCTTCCAATGTTCGCTTTCGCGAAAATCGCCTTCGGTTTCTATCAGGTAGAATTCGTACAAATGTTGCCAGATATCTTTCCCTGGCCTTTCGCGGATATAAACCTGCTGCCGGTATTCCAGGATCAGATAATGGAAATGACGCACCCTGACAGATAAACTTCTGGATTTTACAGGAAGAAATGGAATACGTTCTCTTTGATACGCCACACAATTCGGCGACAAAGGGCAGTCCATGCATGCGGGTTGGCGCGGTTTACATACCAGAGCGCCAAAATCCATGATGGCCTGATTAGCGGCAGCCGGATGCTGAAGGTCTATCAGTTCGGAAGCTAAGGCGGCAAAACACTCCTTTCCTTCGGAAGTATCAACCGGCAGGTCAATGCCAAAGAAGCGCGCCAGCACGCGATATACATTTCCGTCCACTACCGCGCAGGGCAGGCCGAATGCAAACGAGGCGATGGCGGCTGCGGTATAAGCGCCCACACCAGGCAAGGCAAGCAATCCTTCGTAATTATCCGGAAATTTTCCGCCATACTCATGATGGATCAGCTTGGCGGTCCGATGTAGATTTTTACAACGGGTGTAATAACCCAGGCCCTGCCACAAGCGAAATACTTCTTCCTGTGGTGCAAGCGCCAGGCTTTTAATATCCGGATATTGCCGGATAAATTGCAGATAATAGGGCAGACCCTGTTCTGCACGCGTTTGCTGCAGGATTATTTCGGATAGCCAGATTTTATAAGGATCGGTCTCCTGCTTCCAGGGCAGGATACGGGTATTGATATGCTGATGCCAATACTGTAATTGTTCTTTGAAAAATGATTGAAGATGTAAACCGGCTTTCATGCGATCTGCAAGATAAACAGGAAAATGAAAAGGAGCGCTAAGAAAATACCGCGCTTTACGAAGTATAGGGTTACCATTTCCCATTTTGTTGTTGGTGAAAACACCGGCAATAGCGGCGGAGAGTAGTAAAAATTCAAAATTGACAGGGAAAAAATAACAGCCTTATCGGTATAGTCAGGGAAAAATCTGCGAAAGTCAACGATATCTGCGGGGAAAAACTGTCAACCTGTACGCAAAAGTAAATACACGAGACTATCCTGTGCGAAACATTAAGTTTCCGTTTTGTTGGTGGAAATAACGGAAACAGCTAAAGACAAAGCGTTCCTTTCAATACTATAAAAATCAAATAACATCTCATTATATTTCTAAAATGCATTATTTTTACTGCAAAAGAGCAACAAAAATTGAACTTCCCGGAATTTTAAAGGACATGATTTTTATGGCCCGATGTTTTTATTAGCGCAGACAAAACCTTCCTGCTTCTTTCAGACAGGAAACCCGCATGAGGGGCAAGAAAACAGCCTGTATTTCCAATTGTCGCATTACCTTGCTTTTGGGGAATGGTACTCACGGCAGGAGGGTATTTCATGGAAAAAAACGCTTCGATCAATGAATATAATCAAAAAAAGATATAACTTTATCCCCGTGTGATCGGTTATAAACCCTGCATGCAACAGGGCAGAATTGTTGAGTAACACAATACGGGGAAGGCTGAACGAGGCGATAAGGCTGAAAAGTGCCAATTGTTTATCGCGTGGTATTACATATAATAATATCATGATTATTGGGATTTTTAGAAGTATTTAATAAATTGTTCCCAACGCATGGTTAAAAATATAAGTCTATTTAATTTTTAAACTATTCTTTTTATCTATTAATTTTAAAATTCAACTGAATCCAACAAGATGGCATAGATACACAACAATAGCCTGAAAATACCCGGAGTTGCCATTATGTAATAAGTTTCACTTGACCTTTAAAAACAAATAAATATTTTCAGATGAAAAAAATCATTTCGGTATTATTTACATCAGGCGTTTTTTTGACTCCCGCTACGCTTACGGCTCAAACAATTTCCTTAGAAGCGAAAGCACAACAATTTGCTTCTGCGGTCTATCAGGATTGCCCCCAGTATGCACAACAGGAATATTTGGCTGACTATGTAACGATGATCGGGCGTGTTGAGGTAATTACCTTAGCGGAATATGGATCAGAGAATTATCTGCCCCTGTCCTCCGTGCCTTTAAAAAATAAATGCAATTCCGCATTGACTTACGATTCCGGGGCTAATTTCAACCCGGAAAACTTTAATGCGCTGAAGTATTTTTTTAACTTTTATTCCCAAACCGACCAGGCCTATTTGGTGGACAACACTTCGTATATTGTCCTGATTCATCATGTTCAATAATGACAATAATTTTTAAAAATAATTAATAATTTTCGGCAAATGAAATCAATAATTAACCTTTGTCTGTCTTGTCTAGTCACATTGCTGCTTGCGGGTCAGCATGCCGCCGCGCAAGCGGACGGGCCGTGTGACGCCAGTCCGTTCTGTAGTGACAGCTCCTACTTTTTCTCTAACGTGTCCGATGGCTCTACGGCGATTTCCGGACCGGATTACGGATGCCTGTATTCCCAGCCCAACGCAGTTTGGTATTTTATGCAAATCGGCACGGCGGGCACAATGGAAGTAACTATGGTACAAACCAATGCTGCCGGGAACCAGATTGACGTGGACTTCGCCATGTGGGGTCCCTTTACTTCCTTAGCGGAAGGATGCCAGGAAGTGATGAGTGGTATAGCGCCGCTACAGTGCAGCTATTCCATTTACGGAACGGAAACCATTGGATTAGGTATGCAGGGCGGTTATGGTGCAGGCCAGTCCACACCTCCTCCTGCCCAGGTCGGTGAGATATACATTGTAGTACTTACTAATTACAACCAGTCTCCTGGTAATATCAGCTTCAATCAAACCGGAGGTGATGGTTCCGCAGATTGCGGAATCGTATGCGGCCTGTCCGCCTCAAGCTCAGGAAACACCTGCCAGGGTCAGCCTGTTTCGCTCTTTGCATCCACTACGGACACTGTTAACTCTTTCACCTACTACTGGTCCGGAAGCAATGGGTTTTCGGCTATAGGTCAAAACGTCAGCGATGTCCCGCAAAATGCCGGAACCGTAACTTATACCCTGATGTCCATCAACCAGGATGGAGATACCTGCCTGGCAACAACTACCAATACTGTTTTCCCTACCTATCATAATGTAACGAATCAGGAAATTTGCCTGGGAGAAACCTATACCTTCTTCGACCAGGTAGTGTTTCAGCCGGGAACTTACGATACCATGTTCTCCTCTATTAACGGGTGCGACAGCTTAATTACGCTGAACCTCTCTGTGAATCCTTTGCCTGAAACCACAATAAGCTCATCTGCAAGCGGTATTTGCGAAGGCGATTCTACCGTGATTAGAAATGAACATCCTTCCTCTTTCGCAACGTACCAATGGTATAATAATAATTATCCAATTCAGGATGCAATTGCCGATGCCTATGCAGCAACGGAGGCTGGAAATTATTTCTTTATCGGAATCAGCGACAAAAACTGCACGGATACATCCAATACGGTTCCGCTCCAAATCTATCCCCCCGCTGAAGCAAAGATAACCGGCGTTTCCCGCCAGGATGTATGTTTTGAAGATACCGTAACCGTCACTGCCAAAGCCGTTGAGAACAGCCAATATCACTGGTCTCCGGAAAAGGTTTTCCGCTCCGACGCCAGCTATTTTTACCAGAATGCCACCGCCACAATTACCGACCGAAAAGTACCGGTTTACCTGATGGTGATGAACAGCTATGGCTGTAAGTCCTTTGACACGGCAGTGCTTACCGGTCATCCCTGCTGCGATGTATATACGCCCTCGGCTTTTTCACCGAACGGCGATGGCCTGAATGATTACTTCATGCCTAAGATTCGTTCCTACCAAATCATTGCCTCTTTTTCGATATTCGACCGGTACGGAAAATTAGTATATGAAAATAAAAACGTACAAAAAGGATGGGACGGCAATTATATCAATGGAGAACCCGCTGCGCAGGATACCTATATGTACCTGATACAATATACCTGTACGGACGGACAGATGTACACGGAAAAAGGCGATGTAACCTTAGTACGGTAAGGACTATAAATTTAAATTAAAGTTGCCGGCCTTGTTCAGGCCGGCTTTATTTTGCTCTGTTACAAAAATTATAATGTTTTGCTCCCAACTATTCACCCCATCCATAAGTCTATACTAAAGCATTAACAATAATGATCATGACAGGGGGACGATCGGAACCATAATACAAAAAAGAATAGCACACATTACATAAACTCTGCCCATGCAGTTAAAAAGAATTTGTGGTGAAATATATCATGATAGCATATAATCGCAAAGAGCATGAAAATGCCAGGAGTTGCCATTATGTGAGTTTCACTTGACTTTTAAAAATAAATAAATATTTTCAGATGAAAAAAATCATTCCTGCATTATTCACATTAGGCGTTTTTCTGACTCCCGCTACGCTTACGGCTCAAACTACTTCTTTAGAAGCGAAAGCACAGCAATTTATCAGCGAGGTTTATAAAAATTGCACACAATCAACAGAAGACTCAGAAATTAAAGATTATGCTGAGCGATTATCCAGAATTGAAATTGTCCCTTTATCCGAGTACACATCGGAAGATTATACCTTATTATCCAAAGTAGATTTTAAAAACAAATGCAACGCTGATTTACAGTATGACAATGCTACTAACTTTAACCCTTCCGCTTTTAACCCTTTTAAATATGGCTTGAGTTTCTTTCCAAAATCAGATAAAGCATACCGGGTAGATAATACCCAATATATCATACTCATTCATTCAAAATAAATCTAATCAATGACTAGAATATTATTATCCTGCCTCTTTCTCTTTTCAGTATGTAATTCCTTTGCACAAGGAACTGCCTGCGAGTTCGCTAATCCCTTTTGTAGCGACAGTAGCTATTATTTTGAAAATATCTCGAATGATGACGGGATTCCGAATGCTCCGGCTGGCCCTAATTATGGTTGTTTAGGATCGGAGCCCAACCCGGTATGGTATTATATGCAAATCGGTACGGCCGGCACTATGCAGCTTACTGTTACTCAAACCAGTACGGCCGGAAATGGAATTGATGCGGATTTTGCGCTCTGGGGACCTTTCACTTCTCTGGAGGAAGGATGCGTTCAGGTAATGAGCGGAGCAGTTTATCCCATACAATGTAGTTATGACGGCGGCGGAGCTCCTGAAATAATTGGCCTGGGTCTTCCCGGAGGAAGCGGGGTTGGGGCCGGCTTTGGAATGAACCCTCCCGGAGGAACAATACCCCCTGAAGGACAGGTTGGAGAAGTTTATATATTACTATTAACAAACTGGAATGGTTCTCCCGGCAATTTCTCTTTTGAGCAAACCGGAGGTGATGGTTCCGCAGATTGCGGAATCGTATGCGGCCTGTCCGCCTCAAGCTCAGGAAACACCTGCCAGGGTCAGCCTGTTTCGCTCTTTGCATCCACTACGGACACTGTTAACTCTTTCACCTACTACTGGTCCGGAAGCAATGGGTTTTCGGCTATAGGTCAAAACGTCAGCGATGTCCCGCAAAATGCCGGAACCGTAACTTATACCCTGATGTCCATCAACCAGGATGGAGATACCTGCCTGGCAACAACTACCAATACTGTTTTCCCTACCTATCATAATGTAACGAATCAGGAAATTTGCCTGGGAGAAACCTATACCTTCTTCGACCAGGTAGTGTTTCAGCCGGGAACTTACGATACCATGTTCTCCTCTATTAACGGGTGCGACAGCTTAATTACGCTGAACCTCTCTGTGAATCCTTTGCCTGAAACCACAATAAGCTCATCTGCAAGCGGTATTTGCGAAGGCGATTCTACCGTGATTAGAAATGAACATCCTTCCTCTTTCGCAACGTACCAATGGTATAATAATAATTATCCAATTCAGGATGCAATTGCCGATGCCTATGCAGCAACGGAGGCTGGAAATTATTTCTTTATCGGAATCAGCGACAAAAACTGCACGGATACATCCAATACGGTTCCGCTCCAAATCTATCCCCCCGCTGAAGCAAAGATAACCGGCGTTTCCCGCCAGGATGTATGTTTTGAAGATACCGTAACCGTCACTGCCAAAGCCGTTGAGAACAGCCAATATCACTGGTCTCCGGAAAAGGTTTTCCGCTCCGACGCCAGCTATTTTTACCAGAATGCCACCGCCACAATTACCGACCGAAAAGTACCGGTTTACCTGATGGTGATGAACAGCTATGGCTGTAAGTCCTTTGACACGGCAGTGCTTACCGGTCATCCCTGCTGCGATGTATATACGCCCTCGGCTTTTTCACCGAACGGCGATGGCCTGAATGATTACTTCATGCCTAAGATTCGTTCCTACCAAATCATTGCCTCTTTTTCGATATTCGACCGGTACGGAAAATTAGTATATGAAAATAAAAACGTACAAAAAGGATGGGACGGCAATTATATCAATGGAGAACCCGCTGCGCAGGATACCTATATGTACCTGATACAATATACCTGTACGGACGGACAGATGTACACGGAAAAAGGCGATGTAACCTTAGTACGGTAAAAACTATCCGATTTAAAAATTAACTTTGCCAGCCTGTTCTTACAGGCTGGCTTTATTATGTTACAGGCTTTTCAGAATATCATTCAGCAAAATCAGTTGGGCAGGAAAAAATTTCTGTTAGCGGTCAGCGGTGGTGTGGACAGTATGGCGCTGACGGATCTTTTTGCACGATCAGGGCTGAATTGCATCGTGGCACATTGTAACTATCATTTGCGGAACGAAGACAGCAATGCGGATGAGCAATGTGTAAGCGACTATTGCAGCCACCACAATATCCCGTTTTTCGTTCAGCATTTCCCCATCCGGAAACAAGCTGACCGGCCGGTAAATATTCAGAATGAGGCCCGGATCCTACGTTATGAATGGTTTGAAAAATTGCGACAGGAGCAGAATTGCCACCTGATCGTGACAGCTCATCATCGTGACGATACCGTAGAAACTCTGCTGATGAATTTTTTCAAAGGCACGGGAATGGCGGGGTTACATGGCATCAGTATGCTGAAACAATATCTGTTCCGGCCGCTGATAAAGTTTGAAAAATCCGCTATCTATCAATATGCTGCATCACAAAAAATCCCCTGGAGAGAGGATTTGACGAATCAGCAAAACGACTATACCCGCAACCAGATCCGCAACCACCTGTTGCCGGAGATCAAAAAAGTATTCCCCCATATCAGTAATAGCCTGTGGGGAAATATCGAACGCTTTACGGAAGCCGGACTATTGTATGAAGAAGCGATAGGACAATATCGCAAAAAACTGTTACAGGTTCGCGGATCCGATATTTATATCCCGATACGGCGTTTGAAGCACTGCAAGCCGCTTTCCACCATATTATACGAACTCCTTCGCCCTTACGGTTTTCATTCGCACCAGCTCCGCAATGCCCTTGAGCTTTTAGATGCGGAAACCGGAAAGTATATTCAATCTGTAAGTCATCGTTTAATCCGGAACCGTGATTTTCTTATCATCACCTCCCAAAAAACAACAGAAAGCGGGCATCTGCTGATTGAACGGGAGCAATTGTCATTTGAAGGAAAACATGTCGTCAGAACCGCGCATTTCACCTTGGAATTTAGCCTGGCTGAGGCTCCGGAAAATACCGGAAAATTTCCCGATCAGGACAGCGCCTGGCTTGACCTGGATGCCTTGGCCTTCCCGGTGGTATTACGCCCCCGCAAGACAGCAGATTATTTTTATCCCCTGGGAATGCCGAAAAAGAAGAAGAAAATAAGCCGGTTTTTAACCGACCGGAAGCTTCCGCTTCATGAGAAAGAAAAAATATGGATACTGGAAAGTCAAAAAAGAATTGCCTGGGTGATCGGGTTGCGGGTTGATGAGCGGTTCAAAATACGGCCGGAAACCCAATACCTGGTAAAAGTCAGAATGCGGCCTTTAGCAAGTGAATGAAATCATTTATGGCGGCATGACGAAGGTCGGGATTTACCACTAAAGTTCATACGAAGAACAAATGTTGAGCCTTGCACAAATGTTTCTGCGAAGCACGTCAGCCCGCCTGACGCCAAACCGCTAGCAGCATACCCTATTTCAGCCCTTCTTTTTAAATGTCAGTTGCACAAGCCCGCTATCATAGGACTTACTTGTTTCAAGAGTAAACTTGTTTCTTTCCCTTTTCCGTCAAATAATGGAATCCCTTGTCCTATGGTTATTGGAAAAAGTGTCAAAATAATTTTGCCAATCAGGTCGTTGTTTAACAACAAGGTATTTATTTGTCCACCGCCAATTAGCCAAATGTCTTGTCCTTGCCGTTTTTAAGTTGTCGGACAAATTCTACAATGTCTCCCGATATGAATTTTACAAACTCGTTGTCTTGTTTGTCAGTTGAACGTGTGAATACATAGTTGGTCTTGTCCGGGTATGGAAAAGGCACGTCAAAACCCAATACTATTTTGTAGGTGTTGTAGCCCATTAAAGTTGTGCCAATATTTTTATAAAAGTCTGGGTAGCCATAGTCTTCATTAGGCAATTGGTAGTCTGGATAATCTAACCAATCTACATTTCCGTCTTGTCTTGCGATGTAGTTATCAAGACTTGCTGCTATATATAAAATCACATTTATCATTGTAAAAGTTGTCTTGTCGTTTACTGTGTCGTCCTACGGTTATTGGTAACAGCCCACGACTTGGCGTAGCGGGGACTTTTCAGCACAACACTTGATACGAAGCACACCGTTCAAATTTAGCAAAGATGTTCATAGGGGGCACGTCCGCCCCCATTACGCCAAGCCCTTGTTCAGGCGTAGCCGTTTTATTCGGTCATTTGTTTTATTTGTTGCAATACGTTTGTCCACGATGTCTGCGAATGTTGTCGTGCTTGTTCGTTTGCAAAACCGGTCTGTGTCAATGTCAGCAAAGTCTTTCCGTTTGTCGTGTCAAGTTTGTAAGCCACCAACGAATAGTTTTCGAATTTGTCTTCAAGTCCTGTAAAGCTACTCCAATACGAATACTGCAAAAGTTCATCTGTCTTGATGTCAAGGATAGTTCCTTTGTCTTTGTATTGATGTCCTTGATACTCGCCTTGAAAAATGATTTCGCTTCCTGTTTTCCAATCGGTGAAGGTTTCTGTTCCGAAAAGATAGGCTTTTATTTTTTCGGGATTTGTCAAAGCGTCCCAAACTTTTGCTTTGTCAGCATTTATTTCAATGCTTGTTGTTATTGTCAGTTCTTTATTCATTTTTTTGTGTTGTTTGTTGTGCTATTTTTAAAAGTTCATTTGTTGTTTTCCAATTTCTTGTGGTGGCGAGCACTTTGAGTTTGTTTTCAATCAGGTTATTGTTCAATTTGGAAGTTCCATAACCTTTCGGACAATAGAGATAAATCGCTTCATCGGTGAAACCAATTTCTTCTTGAATCAGCTTTTTGTCTTCAACTGTTTTTTTGTCGTAGGGAACAGGTTGGGATGCCAAAAATGTCACATACAAGAAAGTGGATTCTTTCTCTTTTGCAAATGGATTGCAGTCAATTATTTGCTTCAGCTTGTCAATGGATAACACTATTACAGGAACGTAAAAACCAAAGTCCTTTTCAATTTGCCGTGTTATTGTTTGTGCAAGTTCATTAGGTTTTATGTTCTTTCCTTTAAAGATGACATTTCCGCTTTGCACGTAAGTTGTCACACTGTGAAAACCCAAATTTTGATACGACCTCCGTAATGCGTCCATTTTGATAAGTTTTTGTCCGCTTACGTTAATTCCTCTTAGTATAGAAATGTATGTTGTCATTCGGCGTCCTGTTTGCTTACTGTGTCGTCCTACGGTTATTGCTAACGGTTCGGGGCTTGGCGTAATGGGGGTTTTTCAGCACAAAACTTCATACGAAGCACACAGTTCAAATTTAGCACAAATTTTCATACGAAGAACGTTCGCCCCCATACACCAAACCGCTCCTGCCTGCTGCCCTTTTCTGTCGGTATGTTGCGAAGAATTTTGTAGTCAATGTAAAATGTGCCGAACGGAATGAAACACGCAATAAGAATTTTCCAGGTAGTTTCCTTGAATTTCCATTGTTGTTCTATACCCACACGCAAAGCGTTGAAGACAAACAACAGGAATAATGCGCCGTGTATCGGCCCAAGGGTTTTAACCATTGCAGGATTACCAAAGTTATATTTCAATGGAACGGTTATAAGAACCAAAACAAGTAATGAAATGCCCTCTAAAAAGCGAAAAGTCGCAAACGTCCGGTTGTTGTTGTGAAATACTTTTTCATAATTAAAATGTTCTGAAATCAGGTCTGCCTGATAATGGTGAAAATGTCCAGGGAATTGCCATAAAAATGATGATGAGGGCAATGGAAAACCAAACTAACATTGTCTTAAACTTTTCTTTGTCCGTTGGTTTTCGTTTTGCCAATGCAGAACCGATTGTCAATACAACAATAGCGGTCAGCATTAATAAAATGTGTGTTAAACCATAGAAAGTTAAGTCCAAATTTTGCAAGGCTGTTTTAGTGTCCGCCCAAAAATATTTTACAATCGGACTTTGTGTGTAAAATGATATGAGAATAGTCTGGAATCAACTAAATGCAAGGTTGCTAAAATGGGTAAAATGGGAGAAAGACCTGTATAAGAAAGCAGCAGTAAAATACCTGCAAACAAAATGCAAAGAAGCTCCCCGTATGTTTGAACATTGGTTATTGGTGCATCCGTAAGGTTTAAATACCTTTAGTGACTATTAACATGAAGAGCCTTATGAAGCGTACGGTTCCGTGGGAACGGAGGGGTGAAATTCCTCTGCGTGACCCGATTACAGGCAATATCTCCAAAAAATGATTGCTTAATTTTTTTTAGAAAATTTGGTTATTAAAATTAACTACTCTATATTTGCAACTATAATAAAAAGTATGGAAACAAGTAATTTTAATCCGAGCGATTCAATCAAAACAATTGAAGAAGCATTAAAGCAGGCAAAGTCAGAAAAGACAGGAGCTTCATTTTATTATCTATTATGGGGAACTATCCTATTAATTCACTATTTATTACTCTTTTTAGTAACTCAATTTCCAGATCTGAAAGGAAATTTTCTTGAAACAGTAATTTGGAGTGTTTTCCCGATTGGCGGCTTGCTTTCTTATCTTAGAAGTAAAAAGGACACAAAAAATGAAAAAATGCTATCCCACTACGAGAAGGTATATTTATACGCTTTTGGTGGTTTTGCTTTGGCTTATGGAACAATTTTTATAGCATCAGTTTTTACCAATTCAAGCTTACACATCGCACTTTATCCTCTTTTGCTTGGTTTTACCGTATTTGTGGTGGGCGGAATCACAAAACACAAAGCATCCTTGATTGGTGGGGTTTTGGGGGTTATTTGTACAGGCATAAGCCTAAATGTTTCCATAGAAACACAATATTTGTTAGCAGCGCTATCATCTCTTGTTTCCTGTGTTATTCCAGGGTTTTTAATGAAAAATAGCAATGTTTAAGGATTTAGACCCTATTCTTCATTCCCAACTCAGATTAGCTATTATATCTCTGTTAATCGGACTTGAAAAAGCAGAATTTGTATATTTAAAAGAAAAGACCAATACATCGGCAGGAAATTTAAGTTTACAACTCGATAAACTTAAAAAAGCAGGTTATGTTACCATTACAAAAGGATTCAAGGGAAATTATCCTGTAACAACCTGTAAAATAACACAGGAAGGAATAAAAGCTTTTGAAAAATACGTTAACGACATTAAACAATATATACATTTGAGATGAAAAAAACATTCATAATAACGATATTACTTTGTTCTTTTGCAATTACAAATATGTACGCTCAAGACAACTACCAGAACATTGAAAACTTTAAGGACGGAACTGTGCTTCTATTTCAGGATTGTAAAACCGATGTATTTGAAACCGGGAAAATAGGTAAAAATATAACTTGGGATTATTCAGATTTAAAAAATACTGATCACACTATTAATCAATTGATTATTTCTCCTGAATCAATCAGTGAAGCTATTGATTATCCAGAAGCAACACTTGTAGAAAAATATTCTGATGGAAAATATGTTTTTCTGAAAGCAAACAAAAACAAAACATATTTGTTAGGATTTGTAGACGAACAATCTAAAGTGAAAATCAAATATACCGAACCTGTATTGATTGCTAAACGACCTTTTTCATACAACGAAACAATAACAGAGCACTACACAACATCTTTTACTGTAAGCGGAATGGATTTATCGGGCAGTGGTGTTGTGACCATAGAAGCAGACGGGTTTGGAACACTCATACTTCCTAACAACTCGTATGAAAACACACTGAGGATAAAGATAACCCAAAAACAATCTGACACGCTAAAACAATATAACTCCACTAGTGAAACTACTATTATAACCTATGTTTGGTTTGACGAAAATCATAGTTCAGCCTTATTGAAAATGACTGAAACAAAATCACAGTACCATTCAGATAAAAGCATTGAATATCTATTAAGTGAAACTGTTAAATAATACCGCCGCTAACAGTTTGGCAAAAGAGCGGGTGAAGTGCTAAATTCAAGGTTCGTTCTTTTAAGTCGCAAAGCCATTTTTCATTTCCTTTTTTTATAAAATTTAGCAAATAAAAACGTGGCTTTGCTCACGTTGGTGCTAAATTGAAAGTTCTGTCTTTCTATACTTCACGCCGCATAATAATTTGTTGAAACTTGTGGTAATAATTGATAATGCCCCTTGCAACAGGGTTAACCATTGCGGCTATCGCCTCCATTGAATGGTCTGCGCCTTTTGTGCATCACCATATCTCTGAACTTTTACATAATACCCGACTTCGATTTTTGACTGACGAAAATGCCCCGAATTGCTTTGATTGTTCCTTTATGGTTGTACCCTTCGGGTCTGATAGTAAAGCCAGGAAAATCAAATCCTTTCGGGTATTGCTTTTGGGCATGTCCTCTTAGATTGACTATCTTGGTTTTCTGTTCGTGCAACTGGAGTTTACAGGCATTGAACCGTTGCTTAATTTGGTTCAGCATGAACAAAGCTGTTTCCCTGTCTTGCAGTGAACCACTATATCATCGGCATACCTTTCAATCGGCTTTTCGGGATGGTTCTTCTCCATCCATTTATCAAACACCACATGTAAAAACAGATTAGCCAGTAATGGGCGGATAACACCGCCCTGCGGAGTACCGCTAAGGATGGGCATAAAGTTGCCGTCTTGCTGTACCACGCCTGCTTTCAGCCATCGTGCTACATACATCAATACCCATTTGTCTTTGCAATAATGCTGTAATGCCTGCATCAACATTTTGTGGTCGATATTGTCGAAGAGCTATTTTATATCAAGGTCTATAGCAAAATGGTGATTGAACGTATGCACGTAAACCTGCTTTACTGCCTAATGGCAGTTGCGGTGCGGACGGTACCAAATGAGCTGTTGGGGAATAAGGGTTCTAATACCATTTCCAAATGGGTTCGTACTACTTGTTGTGCCATTCTGTCGAGCAGCATAGGTATGCCCAACAGGCCTTTACCTTTATCTTTCTTGGGAATAGCTACTTGTTTGACAGGTTGTGGAGAATAACTGCCTGATGTAAGCCGGTTCCATAGTTGGTAGACTTCGGTACCGGCTTGTTGTGCCAGGTAATCCCAACTCATTTTATCTATGCCACCACTTCCTCCATTTGCCTTTACTTCTTTGTACGCCTGACAAACCATTACTTTGGTTACCGGATGTGATTTTGTTTCGTAGTAATCAATAATCCCTTTTACGGTTGTCAATACGTTGATAACTTAACATGCTTAGTCCTTCGTTCCATCCTCGTTACAAGAACTTCAACACTCCTACGGCTAAGTCTGCCCCCTTTATCTCACTCACATCCTTTGGTGTCTGCTTCCTCTTGCGATTTTACAGAACGATAAAGAGTTCACTTGTTCCTTAAAACAGCCTGTGTATGTGTCTTGCCAACTTAACCCGGGATGCCGTGTAACCAGCAATCAGACCATCCGTTACACCTGGTCGCAGGTACAACCGTAGCTACCTGGTTTTGACATCACTTTTGCCCTTACAAGGCGTCATCATGGGTTCAATGCGTTCAACTCATATACACGCACCTTCGGAAATCGTTGTTTCCCTTTCTAACCTTATTGCTCACCACAAAACAGTTCCCTGATTTTGCAGCATAAGGTGGTTTGGAAACTACTCCTGAAAGTTGCCGCCGGGAGGCCTGCTCCCATCTGTTGTAAAGCATCAATATCATACGGGATATTGTTCATGTCACACTCGGTCTGCGGCTTTGCGAGGGCGGGGTTTTAACACCCAAGCCTAATTAAAGCACCCAAATTCAAATTTAGCAAAATGTTTCTATGAAGCACGTCAGCCCGCCTTTTGCCAAACCGCTTCGCTGCTGCCCTGCTTTCAATTCGTCTTTGTTTATTCTGAAAACATTTCAAATGTTTGTCCATTGTAGCGATACAGTCCACAGTTTCGTGTTCCAATCCAAATGTTACCATTTTTATCTTCAAACATATTCCAAACTGAATATTTAGCCATACCATCTTTTGTTGTAAAGTTTTTAAATGCTTTTCCATCGTATTGCCATAATCCATCTATACTTTCTATTGAGTTTACTCTTTCTCCACCATCAAACCAAATATGTCCAATTTTGTCTTTAAAAATCGCTGAACCAATGTTTTCTTTTTCCATAAACTTTTCAAATGTTTGACCATCGTAACGAAACACTCCGTTGTGTCGCCCACTAAACCAAATATGCCCACTTTTATCTTTTACCATATACCTAATCCAACCGTCACCGTTCGGTTTAGAACTTGTAATGGATTTTCCATCAAAACGAATAACTCCTTCCTCAGCGATTGGTCCTGAACCTATCCAAATTGTTCCGTTACTATCTTCTAAAAAGCATTGTATCCATTTGAGCTGAAGATTTTGATTGTTTGAAATGTTGTCCTTATCCAAAAATCGGCTGAATGATTTTCCGTCATAACAATACAAATCCTGTGAAGTGCCGAACCAGATGATTCCGTTTTTGTCCTGCATCATACTCCACACTGAATTTATGCCAGATTGGGGTGTTCCAAAACCAATGGGATTGTTTAATACAATAGGAATTTTTGAAATAGTTTTTCCATCATACCGACTAATGCCATCGTCCGTGCCAAACCAAATATTCCCCGACTTATCTTCCAAAATTGACCAAATTTTATTATTACTTAAACCATCTTGTACTGTAAATTGGGTAAATTCTTTTCCGTCATATCTGTAAACACCTTCGCCTGTTGTCCCAAACCAAAGGTTTCCGTCTTTGTCTTGCAGACTACAATGTACGTTTTGATGTTCGGTTGTGCCTTGTGTTTTTGTCAGTTTTGTATTTTTGCTTGTAAAGGATAGCTGTTCGACAACAGTTTTATTCGGTTGTTCTGTTTTGGTCTGTCCATTGCACGATGTAAAAAGATGTAATAAAAGAATGAAGGATAACATATAATTATTTATTGACATTTAGACATGAATTTTTAATAATAAATTAAATCATTATATTTTTTGTGCTTAGAGGGATTTTTAATTAAAAACCTTTCCACCCATAGACAGCAGCTACGCTATTTAACAACTCGATGATGATATCACCATCATCTGAATTAACAAAGATCACAAGTCCATCGCCCCCTTCCACACTTCCAAAGTACAGTCCTCTGAACCCCTTATTACCGGCATCGTGAAAGAAATACTTGACTCCGTTACGCTCTTGTACAAAAGTTCCTAATGCCGGGGAGTGATCAATATATGGGGTTAAATGCAGCCTGGCCATTTCCTGATTTAAAACCTTGGAAGATTTTCCCAAGTATGCCATTTGTACTTCGATAAGGTATTTCGATAAATCTGTGGGCGTAGTCCATAATCCGGCCGCAGCTTGTTCAGGGTAGATATAAAATTTATTTTCAACCTCAATACCATCTTTAGAATAGCCAGTAGCTATATTTTTCATTTTGTCTTTCGCGGGCGGTTGTGTAAAGAAGCTGTGCGTCATTCCCATCGGTTTAAGTACCTTGCCATACATAAACTGGTCGTAAGGTCTTTGAGACACATCGGTAATAATAAGTTGGGAAATTATTGTCCCACCCCCTGAATATTGAAATTCCAGTCCCGGTTCCGAAACAGAACGGACAGGTGGTGTGTTGGCCGGTGCTTTCCCGTCTAAAATTTCAAGGATTGCAGGAATTTTACTTTTGCGGTCATAGCCGGGAAAGCCATAAACGGATGTTCCTGCTGTGTGGCTGAGTAGATGAGACAACGTAATTTTTTTCCCTTTGGATAAGCTGTCGTAAGGGAATTGCCAGGATGTCAAATATTCATTTATATCCTTGTTTAAATTTAATTTACCATCCTGAACCAATTTTAAAACACCGATGGCATTTAAAGATTTACTGATGGAACCGGGTTCAAATAAGGTTGCTGTTGTTACCGGTAATTTTGCTTTTTCGTCAGCCCAGCCATAACCTTTAGCCCAGACTATTTTATAATTTTTTACAACAGCCATACTTAACCCTTTCACGTTATAATGTTTCATCCTTTCTGTAATATTACCTCCGGGAAGACTGTTTTCTATTTTTATTATTTGTTCCTTTACGGCTGTTGAATACGGCTTTTGAGCATTAACCACAGTTAAACCAAAAGCAAGTATTATGATTAAACCTGACTTTTTCATATTGTATAATATTAATTTTTGTATGTTAATTAAAAAATGACAATGCGCTCTTTGGATCGGGATACTTTAGCTGATTTTCCGTTTCAACAACAAATGTATCCGCGATCATTTTTGTAATGCCAAAAAGAGTGTAAAAAGGTTGTAAATCATTGTAAAATGAAATTTACAATTAAATTTTAGTTTTAATATTGTGTAGTTATGAAGCGTATTTACTATTTATTCTGGGGTTCTTTTGCATTAATCCTGTTAGCATCAATTTTTGCATTTGTACATGTAAAAAGCGAATCTTCCGATAAACATCTGGAAGTGGTACTGCGGAATATCGGGCATCAATTGTTGCTTCATTCCAAAGACTCTACATCAAAGGTGTTGCCTGTTACAACAATAAATGAGCACACCTATCAAATTTCCTTTGAAAGCAGTTTTGGATTTATGCCCGACACTTTGATGAGTTTAGTACACCGGCAATTAGCGAAAACGGATATGCCTGACGATTATATAGTGAGTGTAAAAGACTGCAATGAGCATAAAACCATTTTTGCTTACGAAATAAATACACTCAAAGGAGATTTAAAACCTTGTGCAGGAAGAGGACAAGAAACAGGGTGTTATCTTATCCAGATCGAGTTTTTGGCTGAAAAACCTTATCAAAAGGCATGGCTGTTCCTTGCATTTATCCCCTTAGCATTTGCAGGGATTTATCTGAATCGCAGACAAAATAAACAAGCGTCAGAAAGATTGCAGGTGCAGGAAAATAGGACAATGCCTGTATCCGATAATAATGAACCTGAGGTATCAACTTCGGGATATAAGCAATTAGGTAAATTCAGGTTTTTTGATCAAAAAGGCATTCTTGTTGTTGATGACAAAATAATTGAACTTTCTGAAAAAGAGAACAAAGCGTTGAGCATATTTTTCTCAAACCAAAATTTTGTAGTGGAAAGAAACAGGTTGAGGAAAGTGTTATGGGAAGATGAAGGTGTTTTTGTAATAGACAGAAATGTGGACGTATTAGTATCTAAACTACGTAAAAAAATAAGTGATGATACGTCAGTTAAGATTGTAAACGTTCACGGTAAAGGATATAAGTTTATGATAGGATAAAATTGAGAAGTCATTCGTTATCTGTCCGTTACAAGAGATTAAATATTAATGCCGGCAGTAAAGTGAAGATTGGATTTTTGAATTTTGTCATTATTGCTTTATTTCTGTCCGTATTTTTAGTTTGTTTCAAGGTTGCATGTTGTCGCCAATGGTTGCGGCTAACTCAAATATTGCCGTACTTACGGAACTTCCTGACAATGTGCGTATCTGATTACAGATTATCTTTCTCCGCTTCCGTATGCAGATAATCTTTGCGCCTCAGCTCAAAATTTCGGCCTAAATAAAGCCGGCGCACCTGTTCGTTAGCGGCAAGCTCTTCCGCCTTACCGTGTGCAAATATTTTCCCATCTATCATCAGGTAGGCACGATCGGTAATGGACAATGTTTCCTGCACATTATGGTCGGTAATCAGAATACCAATATTTTTGGTTTTCAGTTTGGCCACGATAGCCTGAATATCTTCTACAGCAATGGGGTCAATGCCGGCAAATGGTTCATCCAGTAAAATGAATTTGGGATTCACTGCCAGGGCACGCGCAATCTCCGTCCGGCGACGTTCTCCGCCGCTTAGCACATCTCCGTTGCTTTTCCGCACATGGGCCAGCCTAAACTCCTGAAGCAAAGATTCGAGCTTTTCCTTTCGCTCTGCCCGGCTGAGCTTTGTCATTTCCAATACAGCCATAATATTGTCTTCAACGGACAGTTTGCGGAAAACAGAAGATTCCTGCGGCAGGTATCCTATGCCCATTTGCGCCCGTTTATACATCGGCAGTCTGGTGATGTTTTCTT
Source organism: uncultured Taibaiella sp. (assembly GCA_964622775.1). Taxonomy (GTDB): domain Bacteria; phylum Bacteroidota; class Bacteroidia; order Chitinophagales; family Chitinophagaceae; genus CAZUSO01. Next base: position 25,740 of record CAZUSO010000001.1, read on the forward strand.
CATTCATGAAGACATGGCCGCCATCAGGCTTTATCAGACCCACCACCATATAAAACGAGGTAGTTTTCCCGGCCCCATTCGGGCCTAATAGTCCCACAATTTCGCCTTGCTCCACCTGGAAGGTGACTTCGTTTACAACGGTACGTTTCCCGTATCGTTTCACTAAATTATCGGTATGGATATGAAGCTTCAAAACCTAAGCATATCTTTTTTTTCTGAGCAACAAATATACCGAACCAAAAAGGAATACCAAGCCTGCCGGAACGCCAAGATTGATCCACTGCCATTTACTGCGCTCCTGACTGACACGAACCGCATCAAGCAATTGCGGTTCGAAGCTTTTGCTGCGGGCATCTAATAAATTGTCCTGATCGCTGAGATATTCAACACTGTTCAGTAAAAAATTACGGTTTTCAAAACGATACGGGCTGAAGGCATACATACCCATATCCATAGGGCCCTGCCGCTCATCCACATCATTCATAATAAGGTCGCCGTCGGAAACTACAATCATACCGGCATCAGGAGGCGCCTGCATAACCGGCTGTATGCCCAGGGAATCCACAAAGGATCTTACCGGCGCCGGAAGGTAACCCTGAAAGGCGGAAATAAAAGGACCTTCCAGCAATACGGCAGCCATACTGTTGGGGTTTCCGTATGCCGAACGATTGACCGGCTCTGCGGCGGAGGCTAATATTACCGGCGCAGGCACACCTTCAAGAGTAGTATAGCGGGACGTAACGAGCAATGCGGTTTTGCGAATATTCGGATCATTGGTGTTGGTATCAATACTGCTGACAAACTTACCTAATATCTCATTCAGATTTTTTACTATCGGGCTACCTGCATCTTTTGGCGGATGCAGGATCGGGAAATACTGCCAGGGATAAGATGGCGGATTCGCATCATTTTCAGATGTCGGCAAGGGCAGATCAATACAGTTATCGGCATCTTTAATCAGGTTGGCATTAATGCGAACTCCATACCTAAACAGCATATCCGACAGGTTCACTTCAACAGGTAAGGCATTAAACTGCGAGGCATTCCGGAAACTATCGAGCGAGCCGTTTACGGCGTTGATGCCCCAGAAAATATGGCCGCCATGCATCAGGTATTGATCAATCTTGAATTTGGCGATCTCATCAAAGGCGAGCAAAGGGCGGTTGATGATGATACTTTTGTAAAAAGGCGGAATGGTGTTGTGCTGATTCAGGTTGAAGGTATCCAGCACATAAAAACGTCCCAGGTTATTAAAAGCGGAGAACACTTCATAGCCGAATGGTTCACCATGACCGGTGAGGTAAGCAATCGTGTCGGGCGATGCCTTGGACAGTTGATGAATAGCGGTGGCGATGTTATATTCTAACAATTCTTCCGACTTCCCCAGAATTTTTCGGGATAATACCGTTGCGTTACTTTCCTGAAGCATCACCGGCCAGGGCTTACCGTCCATAACTATCAGCGCCCAGGGAAAGATCATTTTTTGTTGCAAACCTTTTTTACCGTTTGGAATAGTTACCGGGAATCCCCTCATGCGAAATTCTTCCAGCGCCCGCGTAGCTATGGTATCATTTCCCAGGGGATCCACCATGCGGTAATCTACCTGGTGTCCGCTGATATCGCTGAAAGTCCGGAGCAGGTCTTCCGTGCTGACCGAAAGTTTCTTATATGCGGCCGGGAGGTCGTTTCCAGTAAGAAATACGGTTACAAAAACCGGCTTGTCCAACTTCTTGAGCATCTGTTTGGTGGCCGGTGTAATAGAATAGCGCCCGCCTTTGGTCAGGTCTGCCTGCCCGTGAAAGAACCCGGCAAACACATTGATGACCACCAGCGCTACCACCAGCGCAATAAGCCTCATGCTGCGCTTTTTTTTCTTTACCCCGTTTATGGAAGGATTGGTTGATGGCATGTTATGAATAGAAACCGGAATTATTCCCATAAATCCGGTTCGCAAATGTACTGTAATTATCTTTTTATTGAATGATGGTATCGGGTTGGGATGAAAGAGATTTCCGGGGGCTTGCATGGATGATGGAACACGGAAACGAAGAATTAGCATATTCGTTAAGGGTACATCCTAAATTGCCGCACATATGTTTCACATCCTGCATTACGTTCGCTTATTTCCGTAATCACCAATCCGCCCTTCCAGGCCCGAATCATTTCTCTTTTACCCGGAGCGCCGGGAAGCGTTTCTACAAAGAAGCCGGCACTTTTCAAATTACGTTTCACCTGACCCTTAGCGCAGTAGGTTGCCAAAACCGCACCGGAGCTCATGATGCCATAGAGTTTTTCAAATACCGTTTCCGTCCATAATTCCGGCTGCACATTCGGCGAGAATGCATCATAATAAACCAGCGTAACCGGGTTGGTAGCCTTAAAATGGCGCGGGTCGGTTTGGTGTTTTACAAACGTAAAAAAATCTCTGTAATGGGTTTTCCCCTGCATTTGGCATTCACCAGCCAATCTTTACAATTTCTGACCGCCTGCCGCTACGACGTAATCCGAAGGAACACCAAACGAAGTAATGTTCGTAATTCGTAACAGACTTCCTGACTCTCTCAATCTTCAACGCTCACTGCACCTGTTTCGCTCGTAACGTGCTTTTCAGATACCTGCCTGTCATTTCCTGACGCCCCTAATTCATTTCCTGATTTTTCCTCAAAATCTTTTACATTTGCCTGGAAAGTTATTTTTTTAACCCAATCGTACGCAAATGCCCTTGATCATTTTGATTATAGGTTTATTTTGGATATTGCTCCGGATTCCCGTAAGGCAACCGGTTTTTTATATGCCAATACAGCTCCAAAGCATAGTCGTACGTCTCTATAAATTATTTCAAAAATGGGATGTGGAAGTTGCGGTGTCGCTACCGCCAACGGAAAACCTACCGGATGCCAAAGCAATGGAAACTGCGGCACCAGCGGTTGCAACCGGGTCAATGTATTCAACTGGCTCGCCGATATTCCGCTCAGCGATTTAGGGAAGCCTTTCCCAATCGTAGAAGTCGCCTTTAATAACGGTAGCCGGAAAGATTTTTATAAGAATAATTCTACCCACCAGTATGATCGGGGAACCTTAGTAACCGTAGAGGGGGTAAACGGTTTCGATGTGGGGCAGATAACGCTTACAGGCGAATTAGTCAAGCTTCAGATGAAGAAGTACGGCGTATCGGAATCCAATGATATAAAAAGAGTGCTGCATCCTGCTGCCGGTCGTGAACTCGAACTGTACGAGCAATCCAAAAGCCGGCAGAAAGAAACCATGATCCGGTCCCGCGCCATTGCAAGGCAAATGAAACTGGAAATGAAAATTTCCGAAGCGGAGATTCAGGCGGACGGCAAAAAAATCACCTTCTTTTATACCGCAGATTCCCGCGTGGACTTCCGCGAGCTGATCAAAGTGTATTCCGGCGAGTTTAAAGCCAAGATTGAAATGCGCCAGATCGGGGCACGCCAGGAAGCTGCCAAGATAGGCGGCATCGGCTCCTGTGGTCGCGAGCTGTGCTGCAGCTCCTGGCTGACAGAGTTTAAAACGGTGAACACCACGGCTGCGCGATACCAGAATTTATCCATCAATCAAACCAAACTATCCGGACAATGCGGTCGCCTTAAATGCTGCCTCAACTACGAACTGGATACATATATGGACGCACTGCGCGGATTCCCGGATAATATCGACACGATAGAAGTAGCCGCAGGCCGCGCATTTCTGCAAAAGAAAGACATCTTTAAAAACCTGATGTGGTTCAGCTTTTCCGGAAGCAATAAGCAATATCCCCTGACCATTGAACGGGTAAAAGAAATTGCCGAACTGAATAAACAGGGTGTAAAGCCGGAAGAACTGGAAGCCATAGAACTGCATACCATTGTATCCGAGAAAAATAAAGTTGTAGACGCGGGTTTCGTGAATGATGTGGGTCAGATTACCTTGAGCGCTCTGTCCAGGGCCGATAAGCGAAAGAAAAAACAAAAGGCCAAAAGCAATAATCCGCAAGCTGCCCACAGCGAGCCCGGCGCCCGGAAAAGAACTGGTGGGAATAACAATGCCACCAATGATGCCGCAGCATCCGGACAAGCGGTAAGACCAAAGCAGAAACCGGCAGGAAGACCCGGCCCAAACACCCGGCGGGATAATAAAAACAACCCGGACAAACCTCCGCGGGAAGCCGCTCCGGACACGCCACAACAAAATCCGCGTAATAAAAACAAGAAAAGATAAGGGTCAATATTTTGTTTTTCGATTCTAAAAATTATATTTGTAACGTCGTTTGGGATTTTGTGTGTTGCGGAAGCCATAAACAAGCTTCTGCTTGTTCTGAGTTTTTTAAGTGTATCGCTGATTTTTCTAATTTATGAAAAGAATTGTATTAGTTTTGTTTGCTTTATTGCCGGCGCTGTTTGCCAGGGCTCAGCGGCATCACGAGATTGGGGTCATGGCCGGAGTGAGCGCCTACTATGGCGACCTGCAGCATGAGTATATTCCCAATACAAAATTGATGAAGCCTTCTGCTGGCATTATTTACAAGTATTTCTTTAATCCCCACATCGGCATTCGGGCTGCGGCATCTTATATTAACCTGAGCGCGGCCGACAGTCTCTCCAAGAATCGTGCCGACCAGCTCCGGCATCTGAATTTTACCAACCACCTGCTGGAAGTGCAGGCGGGGCTGGAGTTCAATTTCCTTCCTATTGATATAGAAAAGGCAAAATTTACACCCTTTATTTTTGCGGGTATTGCCGGAACTTACGGCAATCCCTTTACCCGTGATATCAATAACGAAAAATTCCATTTGCGGAACCTGAGTACGGAAGGTCAGGGCCTTCCCGGCTATCCTGACCGGAAACAATATTCACTGGTCAACGCTTCTTTTCCGCTGGGTGGCGGTATAAAAGCGTATATCGGGAAAACGGTGCTGCTAACCGCAGAAGTAGGGCTGCGTTATGCTGCTACCGATTACCTGGATGACGTAAGCAGATCCTATGTAAATATGGACAGCCTGCGTTTTTATAAAGGCGACAAAGCCGTAGAGCTTTCTTACCGGGGTAATGAGGTCAACGAATGGGACGGCAATTATCCCAACTATAAATTCCAGCGCGGTGATTTTAAAAAGAATGACTGGTACTGGACGGCCGGCGTTTCCGCTACCGTGTACTTCGATGCTTTCGGCAACGCCAAAACCTGGCTGCAAACCAAATGCCCCCGTATATTCGGAAGAAACTAACCGATATTTTTCCCTTTTTCTACAGTCGGCTTTTTTACAGCCGGCTGTATTTATTTTAGCGGCAGTAATGACACTAAAGTAGTGTAGTTTAATTATCTTTGCCCGGCAAAAAATCCCTGTGGATTGCATCCTTTTTTATTTTTAAAAATAAATCTTTAATGAAAATTCTCGTTTGTATAGCTCAGGCGCCGGATACCACTTCTAAAATCGGATTTACAGATAATAACACGAAGTTCAATGAGCAAGGTGTTACTTATATCATCAATCCCTATGATGAATGGTATGCATTAGTTCGTGCATTAGAACTGAAGGAAGCCGGGAAAGCTACGGAAGTCGGGCTGATTACCGTAGGCACACAAGCTACAGAAGCTATTATGCGCAAAGCACTGGCTTTGGGCGGCGATAATGCTGTCCGGGTTAATATGGAAAGCAAGGATCCTGCTGCCGTTGCGGCACAAATTGCAGCGCATGTCAAAGAAAATAATTATGATCTGGTGCTGACCGGAAAAGAGGCCATTGATTACAATAATGCGGCAATAGGTGCATTTATAGCCGGCATGACCGATTACAATTATGTAGGCCTTGCCACTAAGTTAGATGCTGATGGCAATAATCTCACGGTTTCCCGTGAGATTGAAGGCGGTGAAGAAACCGATACGCTTACCCTGCCGGCGGTCATCTCCTGCCAGAAAGGAATGGCTGAAGCACGTATTCCTAATATGCGCGGTATTATGGCAGCCCGCACCAGGCCGCTGACGGTAAAAGAACCGGTAGCCGGTGCCGCCACTACCGAAATTGTAGGATATGAACTGCCACCTGCAAAATCAGGGGTAAAACAATTTACGCCGGATCAAATGGATGAACTGGTATCCGCTTTGCACAATGAGGCCAAAGTGATTTAATGCCGGGTTTCATCAAAAATCTTTTATAAAATCAATTTCTAACTACTTAACTTCTTATATACAATGTCCGTTCTCGTTTTTGTAGATCACAGTCAGGGAGCTTTTAAAAAGAAAGCTTTTGAGGCTATTAATTATGCCGCCGGGATAGCCGAAAAAACCGGTGGAACTGTTACTGCGGTTGTCTTAGGCAATATAGATGCCGGAGCGCCGGGTCAGTTAGGTCAATACGGCGCCAGGACAGTTTTGCATGCCGCCGATGACCGGTTCAATACCTTCAATGCGAAAGCTTATGGAAAGGCTGTGGCCGCAGCAGCGCAACAATGCGATGCCAAAGTGATTGTAACGTCTTTCGATGTGGCCGGGAAAGCGGTAGCGCCTATAGCCGCCGCACAGTTAAATGCCGGGCTGGCCGCCGGTGTTGTGGATTATCCCAATACCGACAATGGTTTTGTGGTGAAGAAAAATGTGTTTTCAGGAAAAGCTTTTGCATTTGTAAAAATCAATACCGATATCAAAGTGCTCAGCTTAGTTCCGAACACCTTCTCCGTGAAAAAATCAGAGGGTACTGCTGATGTGCAGCCCTTGCAGGTTAATATACCGGATGCAGATTTCGGTATTCAGGTGAAGGAAGTCAATAAAGTTTCCGGTCAGGTGCCTTTAAGCGAGGCCGAGCTGGTTGTTTCCGGCGGACGCGGACTGAAAGGTCCGGAAAACTGGGGCATCCTGGAAGATCTGGCCGGCGCGCTGGGCGCTTCCTTAGCCTGTTCCCGCCCGGTAGCGGATTCCCACTGGCGCCCGCATCACGAGCACGTAGGCCAGACCGGCGGGACTATACGCCCCAATTTATATGTGGCGGTTGGCATATCCGGCGCGATCCAGCACTTAGCCGGCGTAAACGGCTCCAAAACGATTGTCGTGATCAATAAAGATCCGGAAGCGCCGTTCTTTAAAGCCGCAGATTACGGGGTAGTGGGGGATGCTTTTGAAATTGTACCGAAGCTCACGGCTGCCGTTAAAAAGTTTAAGGAAGCGCACGCATAGAAAAAAGCCGGCATCGTTATCACGCCTGGCTTCAAATCTTATTTCAAAAAAATCTCCGGTGGATAACCGGGTATTTTTTGTGGTTTTGGTTCCTGCTGAATCTGCGCTACCTTCGGGACTATCATTGTCATGCTTCAAGGAGGATAGTTTGGCGTATTTCACGCAAAGAGAACGAAGAAGGCTAAGAAAACAAAGTTGTTTTCATCCTGGCCGTTCCGATGTTGTTGTTAAAAAACATTTCCTCCCCATACAAAACCGGTGAAGCCACTGGCCGGAACATAGCGGCTCACCAGCATTTTCTTCTTTATGCCAATAGCGCCGGTGCGCTGCACCAGGGTCTGTCTGTCCTGCTCAATAGCGGTTTCCTTTACTTCCACAGCCATATTGCCTTTGAAAATAAAATCTATCTCCTGGCCGGATTTTTTCTGATAATACTGTATTTCGCCGAGGGGTTTCAACTGCGCCGCTATGGCATTTTCAAACACCTGTCCGCCTGATAATTGCTCACCCGCCAGCTCATTCATAATGCCGGTGTCGGAAAAGTAAATTTTCGGCTGCTGCGAAACCTCTTTGTCAATGTTTTTTGTAAAGGGCTTTACGAGATAGATCAGATAGGTGCTTTCCATCAGTTGCAGGTAATTGTTGATCTTGTGACGGTGCAAGCCGGCCACACTGCCCAGCTTGGTGTAGTCCACCTTACTGCCTGTCCTTGCTGCCAGCAGCTTTACCAGTTTATACAACTCATCACTTACCGAATAATCCGAAAGCAGTTTAACATCCATTTCAATATAGGAATTGATAATATCCCGGAGCAATTCCTTTTTATCGCTTATCCTTTTTTGCAGCGCCACTTCGGGGAAGCCGCCGAAGCGGATATATTCTTCATATAGCTTTTTACCGCGGTTATGCCAGGCGGAATCAAACGGCTTTAGTGCGTATTTTCCATATTCCTGATAAAGGCTTTTCTTAAACTGGAGAAATTCCGGGAAGGAAAGCGGGTACATCTCAAAGATCCGTTTACGGCCGGAAAGGCTCTCTGAAAAACGATTTTTCATATAGTAAGAGCTGGAGCCGGTAACGATAAATTTGACGCCGTAGGTATCGTAAACATACTTTATAAAGCTGGGCAGATTTTCAATCAGTTGAATCTCATCAAGCGCAATAACCGCCGGTTTGGAAAAATTCAAACCGGATAACCTCAGCTCATCCACTATGCTTTCGTAATCCGGCCGGTTAAACAAGGTTCTTACTTCGATGCGCTCACAATCAAACGCCATTTTATTGTCGTGCTTTACCTGCCGCATCAGGAAATGCAGGGCGGTACTTTTGCCCACGCGCCTCATGCCGGTTATTACCGTTACGTGCCTGTTTTTCAAATGCGGCAGCAGCTCCTTAAAAGAAATTCTGTCTATCACCATGTCGGCAAAGATAACAAATAGTATAACTAATTGTATTTTTTTTTGCCATTTAGTTATACTATTTGTCGTTGAATGGAACAGCATAATTCATAAAGAGCATCCTCATCCGCCCTTATTATTCCGGCTGTTACTCCGCAATATGTGCGGATAAATCTGCTATGGAATATCTGGCAATGCATGCGCCGGCGATGGAAAATGGCCACAAAACAGGAATGATATTTTCCCTCTTATTCCTGTTTAGCTTAGGTGCGACACTGTACCTCGTTGAATAGTCATGCTATGCTCCTTTTATAATTTTCGTGTAAACCGCATCAATATTAGCCGCCATAATATCTTCCCGAAACCGCAGAGCATAACTATGTCCCAGGCTGATGATCTTTTCACGCAGCGCATCATGAGTCCACAAATCCTGAATGGCCACGGCAAATGCTTTTTCATCATCGGGATGTACATAAAGTGAATCGGGGCCGCCGGCTTCCTCCAAAGATGATCCGGTGGCGGCAATTACGGGGGTACCGGAATTAAGCGCTTCCAAAACAGGAATTCCGAAACCTTCAAAACGGGATGGGTAAAGAAATACCCGGGCGGATTGATACAAAAGCGGCAATTGATCCTGACGGACATCTTTCAGGAAAATAACCCGATCATTTAGTGCATGTGCTGCAATAAATTCCCGGAGCTTATCAATGTATTTCGTGACTTTCCCAACCAGAACCAGCTTGATTGCCGGGGGCAACAGGGTCAAAGCCTTTAGCAGCACCAGAACATTTTTCCGTTCTTCCAGGGTGCCTACGCTGAGCAGGAATTGATCCGGCAAATGCAATTCCTTTTGAAGCTGCTGTGGTTTTTCCGGTTCGGCTGGTTCGTAAAACAAGGGATTACAGTCCTGATAAACCACGGATATTTTTTCAGGATGAATCCCTAAAAAATGAAGCAGATCGTCTTGGGTTTGCCGGCTGATGGCTATAATATGATCTGCGTATTTGCAGGCGTTCCTCACCTTAGTTTCATAGATTTTCCGGTCAATTGCCGGGTAAAATCCCGGGTATCGAAAAAATATCAGGTCATGAATAGTCACTACGGATTTAATCCTTGTGTCCTGGATACCTATGGGAATTTCATGGCTCAATCCATGATACAAGTCAATGTCGTCCCGCTTCAAGTCACGAACTACACCTTTGCTGCGCCAATAGGAAGTCAGCCAGGGGAAATGCGGTGTCCGCACCCGAACATTGGGCAGGTGACTTAAAACGGAAGCTGCGGCCACCTGATTTTTACCGGGAGTATAAAGCACATATTGATGTTCCGGACGATACCGGGTCATAGCAAGAATAAGTGACCGGCTGTAATTTCCCAGTCCCGAGCTATTTTGGAATGCTCTTTTGGCATCGTAGGCTATCCGCATATCCTAACAAAATTGCGGAAATTATTCCGCAATCTGAAAATTCAGGGAAGCGAACAGACTTCTTCCCGGAGTAAGCGACATTCCGCCACTACCGGTCGCGTGTCCGCCGGCAGAAGACCCTGTTGCGTAATTGAGGATCACGTTATTGGTAATGTTCCGGACACCTGCGGTAAACCGGATTCGGTCTTTCAGGAATGATTTGTTGATGGAGGCATCAATATTATGATAGCCGTCTGCAAGGCCGCTGAAAATTGCACTGCCGGTAATATCCGCACCTAGTAACGGCTGCTGTCCGGTGAATTTGTAAAAGACAGAAATGCCTGCATTCCAGCGTTTAACCATATAAGCAGCATTGGCATTCACTTCAAAATAATGAAAATTGGGCGTGATATATTCATCGCCCTGATCGGTAACGGAAACCGTACTGAAGCTTTTATTATAGCTTAATCCTGTATTCAGATCGAAATTATCCAGGCGTGTCTCTGTATTGAACTGTGTGGTAAAAAAGCGCATCCTGCCGATATTGGCATAGGTATAAGCCTCTGGTGTTCCCGGAAGCGCAGTCACTCCCGTTTGCGCCAGAATAATCTGGTTACGGACATCATCATAAAAACCTGTAAGCGACAGTGTGCTCCGGTATTTATCTTTATTCAAAACGGCATATCCTGTAGAAAGCTGGATATGATGCCCATATTCGGCTTTAAGATTTTCATTACCCACAATATCGTGATTATTATCTTTAAAATCCAGATAAAGCTCTTTCAGTGATGGCGCACGGAATCCGCGTGCATAGGATCCGCGAAGGGAACAACGGGGGTTGGGCTTGTATAAAAAACTTAAAGAGGGCGAGAGGGGGGCCTGATACGAGGAATTAAATCCGCCGCGCAGGGCCGGCTGTATTGTGAAGCCGGTCATCACCTGAATATCCGAAGTCAGGAACAAGGCATAATCTCCGATTGATTGCTCACCCATCCGGATATTGTCAACGCCTTTGGCAAATTGCAGGTTGATATCATAACCGATGGTGTAGTTAAAAATACCTGCTTTGTTATTATAAGTAGTGCGGGAAGTAACATCATTGAAAACAACCGAAGTCTGGTCGCCGGAGAACCCGGAGCGGTTGTACTCCATTGTGCTTAAATCCACGATACGGGTTTCCCGATCGCGTCTATAATTGGCCAGGCTGTTATTATTTTCCCAGTAACCATTGAGTCCCGTTTTCCATTTTGCCTGAAGACGATGGATAAAGCGTTGGGTAAAGAAATACATGTCCTTTACGGTCCGGTTATCGTAGGTGTATCCTGAAGGGTCTCCTTTGATCGTCAGTTTTTCATGTAAATAATCAAGGCTATAGGTCAGGTTATATCGCTCATTGGGCGTAAAGGTATATTTCAGGTTTCCGAAATACTGCTCCTTGGGTCGCCAAAGCGGGTTACGCACATTAACACTATCCGGATCCCAGCCGGCAAAGAAATTGCGTCCGCCATTCAGCATAATATCATGCTTGTTGAATCTCGCGGACAGGTTTCCATTGATATTATATTTCCCGATATCCTCATAAAACAGCGTAAGCCCGGCCGATCTTTTACCGGTATCCTTTTTTGTTATAAGATTGACCACCCCGCCCAAAGCATCGGAGCCGTACATAATGCTCATCGGTCCCTGAACCATTTCAATGCGCTCCACATTGCTGAGGCTGAGCTGGCTCAAATCAATATTGCCGGCTTCGCGACCGTTTACGGGAAGCCCGTCCACCAATATCTTTACATTGTTTCCGCTTAGTCCGCGCATGGTTACTGTAGAACCGAGCATGGGGTCGTTTCCGATATTTATCCCGATCTGATTTCTCAGGGCATCATTCAGCGTAACAGCGCCCTGATTGCGGATGTCGGCTGCGGTAATGATCTTATATTTTGAAACGGCCTTATCCACGGAAGTAGGTCGCCCCACGCCGGTAACGATTACTTCTCCAAGCCGGTTATCTTCTTTTTCCAGAATAACCACAACCGGCTGAGGATTTCCCGCGGAAAGGTTAATCATTTGAGGAGAAACATAGCCGGTGGCATAAATCAGCGCTCCAACACCAAAGCCGGGTAGTGAAAACGTGGCCTCGCCATTTTCATTGGTAAAAGTATCTGCAAAAAAAACAGCCGGCTGCGCACCCCTGATCGGATTATTTCCCCCGGCGCTGATGTAAGCATTATGTACCGGGTTTCCGGCAGTATCCTGACAATGTATGGTGACGATATTTTGAGCTATAACCCCACTGGTTATTAACAGAAGTACGCTAAGGCAGCATAACCGTTGAAGCATCGTATATTGTTTTATATTCTTATAATCGGTATTGATAAAAACGATAATAAAACATACTTCAGCCTGTACCTGATGCTGAAGTATGTTTTATTTCGTCAGAAAGCATTACATGCTTATCGTTTAATGATCAGTTTTTGAGTGGTACGCCATCCTTCCCCATCCAGGGTAATCAGATAAAGACCCGGTGCATAGCCGCTCACATCCAGCCTGAGCTGATGAAACCCTGCACTGATATTTTTTGTAGATTTTTGCATAACCCTTCCGCTGATATCGCTTACAATAATCTGCGTGTTTTTCAAATCTTTCTTTGCATCAACCAAAAGATTGGTAACGCTTCCGTCAGATGGATTTGGCGCTATAACGATATTGCCAATTACATCACTGATCACATTAATGGCAGATGTAGTATCGGGCACATAATCGAATACCTTACGAACCTGGGCGCCGATTTTTACAACGGTATTGGTTGTTGCCGGGGGGAAAAAGTCAAAATAAACCTGCCATATATCTCCGGTATCTTCACCATAAACGCTTTTTATAAAATAGCTTAAAGAATCATGAACTTCCCACTCATAAACATCGTTCAAAGCTTTGTATTTACCGCCTATTTCATTCCGGTTTTCGCTGTATGCATCGGCATAACCGGCTTCATCCGCATCATCGGGTACAACATTTTCGGCCACGGCTACAACAACCGTAGGCGCCGTAAGAATTCCCGTTGTGGACATGATACCCGGTCCCATATAGCTGCTGTCGCCATACTTCGTAGCCAGCAAATGCCAGGTGCCATAATCCGGATCGCGGTTGACAAACTCCCGGGTTTGCAGGTTAAAGTAAGCCAGGTGCTTATTATTAAATTCCGGAGCAGGTTCAAATACAATCGTTGCCGTATCCGATCCGTCTAAATTAGCCACATGGAAGATCCATTTTCTGTTTGCGGGGGTAGCGCTTGCCTGGAATTGTTCTATCCAGATTTGATAAGCTCCGTTGGTATTGATATAGGCATACACCTTGTCGCCATTAATAAAATGCGTATTCGGGTCATATACGCCCCATGAAGACGGGTTAACCCCGCCCATATCCTCGGCAACGCCAAAGGCGCCTTCTTCCCAGGTTTCCGGCACATTAGTTAAGGGCGTTTTACCTGTAGTATCGGCTATTAAGTCTGTCCCGAAAGCAGCACCGGTTACGTCCAGGTCAAACAATTGTCCGCTTAAACCATTGCCATAATTATTAGTGATTATCGTATGGCGCAAAAAGGAACCTACGGCTCCGGGGAAAGCCAGGTCCCAGTTGTTGTTTGGCGCGGTTCCCACCTGCCCTTCATCTAAATTGAAATAAGCATCTTCGGCATAGCCCATTCCGGTTGACAAGGTGTCTGAGCGCCAGTCGTATGTTTGAGCATTTCCGGCAATTGCAAATGCCAGGCTTCCGAGGCAAAGAATAAATCTCTTTTTCATCTCTGTTATTTTGTTTTTGATTATTTAGAATGCAAATTTAGACCCAATGCATTATACAAAAGGTTTTGCAGTGCATATATGACCAAAAAATGACAATGAAATCCCGTTGCTTTTTGCAAGTCCTGATGGATTCCGGGGTTATCATCCGGATAAATCTTTAATGGATTTTATCTTTGCTCCGCGCCGGCCATGCCTTCTGTTTTATCTTTTTGAAAAAGGATTTTGAGCGTTTGTAAGATGATGAGAAAATCCCGGAAGATGCTGAAGTTGTTAATATAATAAAGATCGTAATGTAATTTCTGACGGAAGCCGGTATTATATTTCCCGTGTACCTGCGCCAGCCCGGTTATGCCGGATTTTACGTTCAGGCGATATTTGAACTCCGGTATCTCCTGTTCAATCTGTTCAGCAAAAAAGGGGCGCTCAGGGCGGGGTCCAACCATGGACATTGTGCCGGAAAGCACATTAAACAGTTGAGGCAGTTCATCAAACCGGGCAATGCGGAGGAGTCGTCCAATCGAGGTAATTCGCGGATCATTTTTATCAGAAAATACCGGGCCGGAATCATTTTCGGCGTCGGGCACCATCGTGCGGAATTTAATGATCCGAAAAATCCGGTGTTCGCGGGTCAGTCGTTCCTGCCGGTAAAAAACAGGGCCGCCATCCATAATGATGATGAAAGGAAGCAGCAAAAACAAGGGAGAAAAGAGCAACAAAAGCCCCAAAGCAACAATGATATCAATCAGCCGTTTTACCAACCGCTCCTCATGGGTGAGAAACATCTTGCTGAATACATAAGTCGGGATATCATCAAAATTCTGAAGGCGGGCATTGATAATGCCGATATCATTCATCTTCGGCATAAAATAGACGCAGGCGTCCTGGTTTTCCACCGGCAATAAGAATATTTGTTCCCGCACTCGCGGAGATACATCTTCCGCAACGAAAACGGTATTTACCAAAACCGCTTTTTTCATCAGTTCGGGATCGTCTTCTTTACATACAAAGCGGACATGGTATAGTTGTCCGAACTTTTCTGTCAGTCTTTCTTCCAGGAAACGTGTATTGCTTCCCACAATCATAATATCCTGATTCGCGTGTGTCTTGAAATAAATACTTCGTAAAATCGTGCGCCAGATAATCAGACCGGGAAAATACAGCACCGCACTAAGCAAAATGACACTACGGGGATACGAGGTTGCGCTTTCCCGGATAAAAAAACAGGCTGCCATAATGCAAATGGTCAATGCCACAGAAACAATAAACACCGTATAAATTACTTCGCCCACCGACTGCCGGCGCAGGTTGTACATTCCGAAAACGTAGGCCAGCACGATATACATGATCACGATAGCCGGAGACACGTAATAGAAGGCGCCGATATTATCGGAATAGTCGAGCAGCACGCCATTCCTGAGCACCATAAAGCTCAGGATAATGGCGCCGAAAATGACCAGATAATCAACCAGTAAAACCGCTAACTTTTTCATGAAAAGAATGCCGGGTAATTTTTATCAGCGATAATATTTCAACTCCTGCAAAGTACGCCTATTTATTTCTTTTCGCTCGCGGTCAAAATACCAGCCCCACTTGTTAAAATATTTCACGAGGTTCCACAAATGCACCCGGAGCATTTTCACGCTTTTGTAAGAAGAAGCTTCATGACGATGGGTGATTGTTACTTCAGGAAAATAAAGCGTGCGATAATGCCGGTGTATTCTCCGGGTGAGATCAATATCGTCGGGATACATGAAAAAGCGTTCATCAAAAAGCCCGGCTTTCTTCAGGGCTTCCGTTCTTAAAAACATACAGCAACCGGAAAGATAGGGTACGTTCATAATCTTATCGTACCCAGTAAATTTCAACTGAAAACGATTACTCCTCTGACGGATAAATATGCCTGGAAGGAATCGTTTGAAAAAGAGGTCGGCAGGTGCGGGCAACAGCTTGGCCAGGAACTGAATTTCCTTTTTTTCATTAACCACACGCGGCATAATGTGTCCCGTATCAGGATGGTTTTCAAAATAATTCAGCACACGGGGAATCACACCGGCATCAAAATAAACATCAGGATTGAGCACTAAATGAAAGGGGCTGCAATCAATAACTTTGCGGATAGCAATATTATGTCCGGCTCCGAAACCTTTGTTTTCGGGGTGATGAGCATATTCTACTCTTTCTATACGACAGGTTTCCCGCAACTGATCTCCGGGAGAATGGTCAATAATAAAAAGTTTCGCTGCTCCGGGAAAAGACAAAAAGGCATCCATCGCCCGGCGAAGCTCGTCCGGATCACTGTTATAAGCTACGATGGATGCCGTGATGGTAAAGATGGTATGCGGAATTATCGTGTTAAGATGTGGAATGAACCGACGGCTTCAGCGTACTCAGAACAGAAAATATTCGTTCAAAATCCTGATCGCCGAGGTTGGAGCCGGAGGGCAGGCACAGGCCGTTTTCAAAGAAACCTTCACTGCGGTTTCCTCCGTAATAAGGCGCCGCTGCGAAAACGGGCTGCAGGTGCATCGGCTTCCATAAGGGGCGACTTTCGATATTGTTTTTTTCTAATTCCAGCCGGATGGTTTCCCGGCTTATTCCTCCCGTTTCTTCCGGGTTCACAAGAATTGCAGACAGCCAGTAATTGGAATAATAGTTTTCATCTGGTTCATTCTGGAATCTGATGCCCTCCATTCCTTTAAAGAAATTACGATAGCGCCGGTTATTTTCTCTTCTTTGCGCCACACGTTCCTCCAGCACCAGCATCTGTCCCCGGCCAATTCCCGCACAGATATTGCTCATGCGATAGTTATAGCCAATATGGGAATGCTGGTAATGGGGAGCATTGTCGCGTGCCTGAGTAGCCAGGAAGCGCGCTTTGCCGAGCAGTTCCGCATCTTCGGAAACCAATGCTCCTCCGCCGCTGGTCGTGATAATTTTATTGCCATTGAAAGACAGCACACCCATTTTTCCGAAGGTTCCGGCCTTTTTCCCTCCGAGGGAAGAGCCCAGCGCTTCTGCGGCATCTTCAATTACCGGAATAGTATAGCGGCCGGCTACTTCAAGAATAGCATCCATCTTTGCCGGCATGCCATATAAGTGCACGGGGATAATGGCTTTTATTTTTTTTCCTAAAGCCTGCCGGGCTTTTATGGCATCTTCCAAGGCATTGGGACACATATTCCAGGTGTCCGGTTCGCTGTCCACAAAAACGGGCGTGGCGCCGCAATAGACAATAGGATTTGCGCTGGCGGAAAAGGTAAAGCTCTGGCAAATCACTTCATCTCCATAGCCAATGTCCGATAATATGAGGGCTAAATGCAGGGCTGCCGTGCCGGAGGACAATGCGGCGGCCGCCCGGATATGCAAATATTGCTGAAGGTCTTCTTCGAAACCGTTTACATTGGGACCAAGGGGAGCGACCCAGTTGGTATCAAACGCTTCCTGTACATATTGCTGTTCATCACCGCCCATGTGCGGGGAAGAAAGCCAGATTTTTTCGTTCATTGCCGGTTGTATTTAATGATTTTGCCCGGATTACCGACGACCACGGCATAATCCGGAATATCCTTTATAATTACGGTGCCGGCGCCCACAGTTACCCATTTTCCAATGGTGATTCCCTGTATGATACAGGCGCCAATGCCAACGTGGGTTCCTTCACCTATACTTACATCGCCGGCTAATGCCACACCCGGTGAAATATGCACGAAGTCTTCAAGCCGGCAATCATGGTCTATTGAGCAATTCGTGTTTAAGATCACATGACGGCCAATCTGCGTGCCGCTATTTACGGAAACTCCCGCCATGACCACGGTGCCTTCGTTCATTGCTGCACGTGGAGAAACGGCAGCAGCAGGGTGGATGGCTGTCGCATACCGGTAAGGATTGGCCTCAGCAATGCTTTTCCTGGTTCTGTTATTACCAATGGTAATCAATATCTGATCTTTTGAATGATCAAACGATTCCGGTAAACGGGGAGCAACCGGATAATCCAATAATAAACGGATTGCTTCATTCTGATCGCATAAACCGCCGATATTCGCGGAGGTAGCTTCCAGAATTTCAATTACCACTTTAGCATGTCCGCTGGCGCCCCAAAGAAAGATCATGAATTTGTTCCTTTAAATTTTGTCATGGTCGCTTGCCCTTCTGCGCTGATTCCTTCCCCCGTAAAAACCCTGCCGATTGTCAAAAGTAAGATTCTTACATCTAAAACAAAGGAGATGTTGTCGACATACCAAACATCATACTCGAATTTTTCTTCCCAGCTAATGGCGTTCCGGCCATTTACCTGTGCCCAACCGGTGATGCCGGGGCGAATATCGTGGCGGCGCTTTTGGCGTTCATTATATAACGGCAAATATTCAACCAATAAAGGTCTCGGCCCGATAAGGCTCATGTCTCCCCAGATCACATTCAGTAATTGCGGGATTTCGTCCAGGGAGGTTTGTCGGACAAATTTCCCAACAGAGGTCAGGCGTAGCGCGTCAGGAAGCAATTGTCCCGATGCGTCTCGCTTATCATTCATGGTTTTGAACTTGATCACTTTAAAGATACGCATGCCTTTGCCCGGCCGGGGCTGGAGGAAGAAGGGCTTTCCATTATTGGCAAGGGTTAGCAATAAGGTTGTTATTAAAAAAAAAGGCAGCAGGACGATGAAGCCGGTCAGAGCCAGCAAAAAATCTATGGGCCGTTTAAAAATCAACTTATACATTCTGCTTTCCTTGTTTAATGTTTAATCCATGGACAACATCAGCAAATTTTTCGCATAAAATAGCCTTATCGAATACCGTTTCTGCCAGCACTCTTGATGACTTTCCCATAGCCTCAACCGTGTCAGGATTATTGCTTAAATAAAGGATAGCATCGGCAAGCGCCACCGGATCGGAAGGGTCTGCATAAAGGCCGCATTGTGCCTTTTCCACCAATTCTTTGGTCCAACCGGGAGAATTTACAATAATGGGTTTACCGGCAGAAAGCGAATCAAAGAGCTTGTTCGGAGAATTGGTATAAAGAATAGGCAAATTTTGGAAACTCACGACAGAAGCATCACAAAAGTTCACAATTTCCGAGGTTTCTTTCATAGAATATTTGCCTGAAAAATGCACATTTTTCAGGTTATTTTCCCGGCACATTTTTTTCAGATCATCTTCGGTAGATCCGCCCCCGATAAAGAGAAATTCCAGGTTATCATTTGAAGCGAGTATTTTTGCAGCGTTAATAATATAATCGGCACCATTAGCGAGGCCTAATGCGCCAAAATGGATCAGCTTAAATGATTCCACCCTAAGGCCCATTTTCCGTATCCGGTCGATGTTTTTTTCCCGCGGCCAAAATTCTTCTATTTTAGCCATATTGGGTATGGTCGTGATCTTTTCCGGCGGAATCCCGCAGGATATGACGCCATCGGCCATACCGGGAGATAAGGCAACAATATGTATTGATTTTTTATAAATTAACTTTTCAAATTGCTTAGCCATCCATTTTAGCAGGGGATTTTTAAGTCCTCCCATTTGAATGGGAACTTCCGGCCATAAATCCCGGACTTCAAATAAGTAGGGTATTTTTTTTAAAAATTTCAATATCAGCGCAGGAAAACCGATAGTAAGCGGGGTAGAGGTTGCAATGACCAAATCAATATTTTTTAATTTCAATGCACACCAAGTACTCCGGAACATAAAATCGACAAAGGATTTCATCCGCTGCATGATGCCCATACTCTGACTGTAAGGAATACTCATATACACAACGGTAATGCCGTCTATTTGCTTTATTTCCTTTTTTTTGCCGGTAAGGTTGTTCTCTGAAGTAATGATCGTCACTTTATGGCCGACTTCAATCAGTTTCCTGGCTATCCAGTAAGATCGCGTTCCGCCCGGTTCTTCAGGTGTTTTAAAATATTGATGCAGGTAGAGGATGTTCATCGGATATTATAATATGATATGAGTCCGGAATACAATATTATTACAACTCAACATTGTTATATAGTTTAATATAGGCTTTTGCAATTCTATTCCAGGAAAACGCATTAAAATCAATTTTTTTCAATTCAAAATCATCCTCATGCTGAATCAGGTATTCAGCAGCTTCCTTAATCGATTGGGTAGAATCTGCAAGAGCCGAATGCCCTACTTTTACAGCAAACACACTATCAATACCCTGATTTTCAGTATGGATTAACGGTAATCCCTGAGATAGCGCTTCCAGGTAAACCAGCCCGAAGGTTTCGGTGTGGGAGATCATTGCAAAAAATTTATAATCCCGAAAAATTTGAGCCAGCCTGGACGGCTCCTTAATGCTACCATAATAGTTTATCCAGTCGGCATGCTTTTTTACCGCGCGTAAGACCTGTTTTTGCTGATTTCCTCCCCCTCCGACCAGACCTAACTGAATATCAGAGTACGGCATTCTTAATTCGGCCAATGCCTGAATCAGTCGCAGCACATTTTTATTCTTATTAAATTTACCGACATATAAAAATTTATTCTCCTTCGTTTGGTTATCCGGATTTAAATTTTGAAGCCAATATGCTTCTATGCCATTATATATTATGTGGGATTTTTCCAAAAACCGATCTTTGAAGAACTGAATCTTAGGATGATTAATAAACCTTGATTTCAGCGCTTCGCTAACAAATACTACATGAGAAGCAGCGCTTAATATTTTTTCCGCTAATGGAATCAGATGGCTTCTGTATTTCAAAAATATATCCACGTCGGTTGTTCTTATAGTAACGATATAGGGTATGGAATATTTTTTGTAGATTTTATAGGCCAATGCCCCATCGCTGAACAAGGTAGTCGCATGAATTAGTCTGATGTGCTTAAAATCAATCTGTTTGGTTAAGCTATTGTATAACATTCTGATTTTTAGCAAAAAGAATAACCGGTGTATTTTCTTTACCGGGGCAGAAAGCACTATTTTAGACTCCCTTTTTCGAAAATCAACCTCATTTGGGTTCTGGTTTTTATTTCGGAACGGGGCAAAAACAATTTGTTGGTATCCTTCCCGGTCAATCTGCTCATATAAATTTACATATACTTTCGAATTAAGAAAATCGTTGGCAATATGCAAAATCCTGTCTTTTTCTTCATCCATAATTTTTGTTTTAGTTCATTGGGCATTATGGGCATTGTGTCCTCTATACAACCGTCATTGTTTCGCCATTGCCATCAGGCCCAGAAACTGTAGATGCTGGCTGGGCAGACCGGTATATTTTCCGCCATTAGATTCATATGCTTTATCATATAAAGATATTAACGAAGGGTCGTATTGAATTAATTTCATCCACCCGTCTGCCTGGTTTTTTCCTGAATTTTTTATGGCTGCATCCGTTGATGCGGAACCGTCTATATTATCCGAAAACTTTTTTGTGCGTTCATTCCATATCCGGTACTTTAAGGTATTGGCCAGGATTTGCATGTCTGCCCGTGTCCAGTTATTAAGACCGAGTTGATAGCTTGTCATAATATAGGCTACGACCTGGTTACCATGAGAAACATCCTGAATGATTACCTGTGGTTTTTTATGGGCATCATATATTTTCCGGAAGGTGGTTGACTGATCAAAAGTGTAGGGTGTGTCCCAGGTCATGTTCCATTCAAAGCAATCGTGGCCCCCGGCCTTAACCGTTTTTATATTCTGCCTTAGCGCATTGTCGTATTTTTCATAAAAATTTTTATAAATCATCCTGTTGGCGGCATTATTACTGAGCTTATAAAGACACATGGCCACAACGGCGAAGTGCGAACCTATGTGTGTTCTGAAATGATGTAATTCAGAATCGTCGCCATACTTGGCCATGGAGCGGTTGTACCATTTCATAAATTCCTTTTCTATATATTCAATAGGGATTTCCAGCTTTCTTCTTTCCGGTTGGGCTAGCCTGCTGACGATATATGCATATTCGGCAATGTAGCGGAAAAGATAACCTTCCCAGAGTAAAACTTCTTTATTTGTTCCTTTTTCTTTCCAGATAAATGTTCCCGAATGACTCCCGCTTTCAAAGATATTGGATATGATTCTGTGATTCTGTTCTAAATACTTAAAGTTACCGGTTGCTTTATACAAAAGGTTTCTGCCGTCAATATTATAGGAGATCAGAATAAACATTTTACTATTGTTATCTTCTTTAGCATAAAGCTCCTGATTAGCCTGTCCATTGGTATAAGGAGAGGCAATTTCTGCATCAGCGGTTTTAATATAGGTATTTTCAGGTTGCGCATTAACGGTAGAGATAGTCAACAGGCTCCATAAGAGCAACAGGAAAAATCTATAGATATCAGTCATCGGATCATGTTTAATAATCATCTAAATTGTTCTAAAAGCGTTATGTTTTTACCCGCCCAGCCCATTGTGAACTTATAAAATTCAGAATATTTGTTGCCCGCTGTGCTAAACTGAAGCCGGCGGCATGAATTATTGCATTGTCTCTCATGGTATGGCTAACATCATTATTTTCTAATACCCGGCACATGGCCTTATATATTTCATTGGTATCTAAGGGGTCAACAAGAACAGCACAGGAAGGGCTGGTTTGGCTTCTGATTTCCGGAATATCAGAAGATACAATGGGTAAGCCGCAAGCCATCGCCTCAATAATTACATTACAGGATCCTTCGTGAAGCGTAGGCAGCACAAATAAATCGGCGGCGGACATCATTAACGGTATTTCAGCATGCAGCAATGCTTTACAGAATATGACCTTTTCACCTTCAATTTTCTGATTGCCTTTTCCTACAAATATTCCCAAAACATCATCGGGCAGGCGCTTTAAGGCTTCCAATAATCTAAGCGGTCCTTTATTATCAATAAATCTACCCACAAATAAAATTAATTTTTTATCCAGGGGTAAATTAAAATGCTTTCTTGCTTCAATTTTATCATGAGGTTTAAACAACTGTAAGTTTACGGCATTAGGTGCGGTTAAGATTTTAGAAGGATCAATTCCCAACTGCAATAGTTTGGCGGTTATCGGGGCCGATACGGAAATAAAGCCTCTGATTTTTTTCAGATTCTTAAAATATTTTTTTTGATTATAGCTGCGCCGGACGATGTCAATATTATTGTATTCCCCCACAGCGGCAAATATGGGCTTGGAAGCATTTTTTACGGCTCTCGCCGCAATTAAAGCATTTGGGATAAAATGGCAATATATCAGGTCAAAATCTATCCGGTGCTTTTTTATGAGCTTTTGGATAACAATTTTTTGAAATAAAGTCGTAAATGCATAAGTATTAAAAAAAAGTATCCTTTTATTAGACAAGGACAAATATTTCGGACGATATACTTTTGCTTTTTCTGTACCATAACCCGATAACTCGCCGCGGGCATTAACATTATTCCAAAGGCCGGCATGGGCAATAACGGTAACCTCATGTCCCAGATTTATAAACTGCTGTACTATGCCATAAACAAACGTACCCTGCTGGGGATTTTGGTTTGATGGATAGTTATCTCCGGCTATCACTAATATTTTCATGATTCCAAACTCAATAATTAACTTTTTTCAATACTTCAATATCTTTCTTAAGATTGGGCTAAAGCCAATAAGTCTTCCAGCATCCATTCCTGTGGTCTGACCGGCGCTCCGTGAAACAACAGGGACCTGTCCCAATAACCTGGACAGGGTACATATCCTTTGGGATTAAAGCCGTAAGACACTTCAATGACCAGGGGCTTTCCGTCTTCATCATAGACAAAATCAAACGCCGCCGACTGCATTTTTAATTTATCGTTCAGGTCAAAGGCCAAACGGATCAGCTTATGATCGATTTGCGCAGGGTCATAAATTATATTGCCACTTCCGGATGCCCTGAAATCATGATCCCGGTTCATGCGCTTTATGGCAATGGCTTTATGACCGATAACGATTACCCGGGTATCAAATGGATTATCCTTAATAAAATCCTGAAAATAGATATAGCCTTTTTCCGCAAGAGACATTTTCAAAAATTCGGTTCCGAAAATGAAATGATATAATCCTTTAAATATACCTAACAGGTTGTCTTGTCCTTTTTTATATTTTCGGATTCTTTCCTTTAATATGAATCCTCCGGAAACAATTTTAAAGCCTTTTCCAAATGCGGTATTAATTAATTTTTTTGCTTCGTTGGGATTGTGGCACAGCCGGACACCCTTGGATCCTGAGCCTTTGCTAAGCTTAAATACTTTGGGGAAATCCTGGGTTTCTACCCAAATCAAGGCTGTACGTTTGTCATAAAAAACATACGTGGGAATTAAATTAATTCCCATGGCCTCAAACAAATATTTTTGGGCTGTTTTATTGTCAAAATGCCAAATGGTATTGAAGTCGGGGAAGCACTTTATTCCTCTGCTTTCCACAGCATAGATAAGATTTTTTGCAAAAATCTGGTCTTTATAATTTAAGTTATTGATGTGCCATAATAAAAATTTACAATCTTCTAATTGTGATATGATATCATTGTCATAGCAATTGACAATCTTATAAGGCAGGTTGTTTTTTTTGCAGTATTCCAGCCAAAAAGGGCTGAAATTATTTCCCGGCTCAAAGTGGATCGCTATTCTCATTTTTCTAAATATTTAGTGAGCACTTCTTTTGACATATCTGCATGTGCTTCACACCGCATTAAATTTAAGTACAATGCAAACGTTTTCTTGTTGAACCCTTTGATTCCAAGTATACTAAAAATTTTCCAGACTATTTTATTGGGCATAAAGGAAAGGAATGACCAATGAGTTAAATACGAGTGGTATTTGGAATTTACATAGGCATCCCATTCTTTTACCAGTTTATTTCTGTCGGATATGATGCTGTTATACCCTTCAATATCTTTCTTTAACCTGTCATATTCGTCATCGCTTACTAAGCTTAAAGCATAAGTTTCCTTTTCCTGCTTAGAAAGCGCATAGCTTGTGGAAAGGTTTCCCTCATCATCAATCAGGACTTCAAGAATCATTCCATTATACCAGCCTTCGTGTTTGCTTGACTTCGTAAACAAAAAATTTCCGAGACTGTAAAAGATCGGCGTACCATTATAGGTTTCAAAGCCGTTTAAACAATGCGTATGATGACCGACTACCAGGTCGGCTCCACAATCCGCATAAAACCGGTATTGGTCCTGCATTCTGAGACTCGGTAAATTATAATATTCATGACCCCCGTGAATAATAACAAAAAGAAAATCAGCCTGCTCTTTTTCTTTTTTTATCTGCCGAGCATTTTCAATAATATTCAAAGGATTGGCTCCTGATTTGTACCGATCGGCGTTAGCCCATTCATTTTCGGCAAAATTTAAAACAGTAATTCTATGGCCATTAACACGGGTTTGACACGGGCGCAGGGCTTCTTCGATATTATTGCCGGCTCCGGTAAAACGGATTCCGTTTTTTTTGCAAAAGCTTATCGTATCCTGCAATCCTTCATGACCGTAATCATAAATGTGGTTATTAGCCAATGTAACTAAACCGATATTAAGATGCTTTAAAAATTCCAAAGTCGGTTGTTCGGCGGCCCTAAGGTGGGGGCCGGTTTTCAGTATCTTTTTCTCCGTAATGGTAACCGGGGATTCCAGGTTCACAATATTCAAATCCGAATTTTGTAATAATTCGACAATACTTTTATCTATTCTTTGGGCAGAATAATCCTCTTTTATCACTACATCTCCTGTAATTCTGATAATCGTATTTTTTTTCATTTCCCGCTATTTTTCAGGTTAGGCAATCGGCACCTGCTAAATATATCGCACCGAATAATAAACAAATGTCCCTTATTTAGTTCTTAAATTACCCCAATACCATTGAGTTGCTTCTTTCAGCCCCATATCCACTGTATGTGTCGGACGGTACCCCAATAAGTTTTTTGCTTTATCAATGCTTGCTAAGGAGTGCGGAATGTCCCCTGCACGATTCGGGCCGTATATGGGATCAATTTCAGCGATTTTGGAGTCATATTTACTCAGGTAATTTTTTAAATATTCCAATAATTCATTCAAGGTCGTTCGGCTTCCGGTGGCCGTGTTGTATATTTGATTTAGTGATTCCGGGTTCTCGGTTTTCAGTGCCAGTAAATTCATCTGAATCACGTTATCTATATAGGTAAAGTCTCTGGAATAATTGCCATCTCCGTTAATGACCGGTTGCTGATGATTCATTAATTGCATAACAAACTTAGGTATGACGGCGGCATAAGCGCCATCAGGATCTTGTCTTCTTCCAAAAACATTAAAATACCGAAGCCCTATTGTATCTATGTTATAGATTCTTTTAAAATTATTTGCGTATAGCTCATTGACATATTTGGTAATGGCATAGGGAGAAAGCGGTTTTCCGATAATATCTTCAATTTTGGGCAGGGTTTCTGAATCTCCATATGTGGAAGAACTGGCTGCATATATAAACCGTTTGACATGACTGTCCCGCGCCGCAACCAGAACATTAAGGAATCCGGATATATTAACGGCATTAGCGGTAATGGGGTCCGCTATTGACCTGGGCACAGACCCCAAAGCCGCATGGTGCAAAACATAGTCGGCCCCGTTAGCAATCATTTTACAGGTTTCCAAATCCCGGATATCCCCTTCCACCAACTGAAAGTTCTTATGTGCCAGTAAATGCTGTACATTCTCTCTTTTCCCGGTCGAAAAATTATCCAAACAGGTCACCCTGCTCCCTTGCCGGATAAGCGCATCGCATAAGTTAGAACCGATAAATCCTGCACCACCGGTTATTAATATTCTAGCGTTTTCCAATGTTATTTGCATTATATAATAATTGCTGTTATGAAATTTTCATTTGTCATTTGCACTGATCAGGCAAGCCTGTAAAATGTATATATTCCTAAAACCAGGAACATTCCGATAAGCGTAATCATTTGGTATTTAGTAATGCCCCTATAATTTAATAAGGGATATGCGATCAATATAGGAACCAATATCCAACTGAGTACTCCAAACCGGTCAGAGAAGGAGATGTTCAGGCATAAAAAAAAGAAACAGCTCAGAGCCAGGAACAGCCTGGAGATAATCCCGTAATATTTATCATGGAACAGCGTGTTGTTGTACACGGACCAGCCTATTACACTCAAATGAAATGTAAGGTTCGACAATTGAAGGCCGGAAGGCACCTGCGAGGCTTCTCCGGTAGCATAAGTGGATATTCTTTCATTTAATTCAAGCAGCGGGCCGATGACCGGAAAATTTATTAAGCCTAATTTTAAGTAAGCCATAACTGTGCAAACAAAAAAGGTGGCAAAATATATCCAGTTACTTTTTACAAATAAAACCAAAATCATAAATAAGACTGCAATAAGAGCAGAAAAATGGAAAGAAATCGCTAAGGTACTACAAACGATAAATAATATGGTATTTTTGAAAGATAAGCGGGTCACATAAGTAGTTGCTAATACAAGAAATGAAAGGCTGATTCCCTGTCTTAATATATTTATTCCTAAGCTTGTAAAATTCAACAGGCAAACGAATCCGAATAATAGTACGGATTTATTAATCTTTCCAATTCTGTTTGCGGTTATTACGATCGGCAGAAGATACAATATGGCTATCGTGATTAAATATCCCCGGTCATTGGTAATTTTTGTTGTCAAATAAGTAAAAACATTAAAAACCGGATCTCTTGATATTACATGTCCCTGTAATGTGCTTTCAATGCTTGATTTTGTCTGCATTTCATGAAATGATCTCAAATATGCCGGCGTATCGGTACCCACATCCCAACCCCGCAAACCTAATAAGGTAACTGCACCTAAAATAATATAAACACAAAGCAGATTATCATAGGGCCGGGCATACTTATTTTCAAAATCAGCATAGAAAATTAAGGGTATCAGCATGAGCATGATACTGACAATAAACAAGAAATATACATTGTAAAACACATCAGGTGTTTGTATCATAATGTTCATGCTTTAAGCTTATTTTCCTGCCTGCAAAGATACCAGAAACCGTATTACCCGTCACCCCCGGTTTAAGGTATGGCATAAAAGGAGGCAAAGCCGGGTTGCTTTTCTTCTCCTATTATTGAGATTATATTAGGTTATGACATTGTCCGGCCTAATAAACACTTCCATGCCGCCTTCAAAAACAAGGGGATTTGAGGCAAATTATCCTGGCCCCTTCTCAATAATAATCGCCTAACCGCTTTTGCCGCACTTTTCAAATAGTGGAGCACTCCTACATATTTGTATCGGGGATTCTTTTCAATGCTCAGATACAGGAGGTTGTCTTTAATGCCGTTTTTCAAATTATACAACTTGCTTTTAGAGCTATGGGCTCCACCTCTGTGAATACGATATACCCCCGAAACAAAGGGCAGCACCACTCCGCCCCCTTCCGAAACAAGCGAACGCCATAATGCTTTATCCGCAAAGTGATATTTTGAAAAATCTCCGTGGATTACCCCGATATTTTTAAATACAGAAGTCAGGGTATAAATGGGATTATATTTAATTAAGGTCTCCTGATCGAAAAAGAAGGGCGCTCCGGGAATTGGCTTTTGGTTAAATGTTCCGTTTTTAAGCGTTTGCATATACGTTCCACATAAGGAAATATGCGAATGCTTTTCCATAAAATCAACCTGCTTCTGTAGCTTCAAAGGATCTGTCCAATAGTCGTCGCCTTCACAGAGGGCTATATATTTGCCCTTAGCGGCATTAAATACAATTTTTGTTACCCTCCCTTTTTCCTGTGTATATTGATTTTCTGTTTGGTATATTGGCTTAAACAAACCGGGAAACCTTGCCTCATATTCTCTAATAATAGCAGCCGTATCGTCTGTGGATGCATCATCATGCATAACGATTTCAAAAGGGAAATCGGTCTTTTGCATTACAAAGCCGTCCAAAGCCTCACGAATATATTTTTCGTGGTTATAAGCCAAACAAATTATAGAAACAACAGGCTTCATTATAATCACAGCGGCTTTATGTTTTTAATAAATTCTTTAGCAGGATTACCAAATACTTTTGTATTGGAATTAATGCTCTTTACAACATTAGATGCCATTCCAACAAAACAAAAATCACCGATTTTTATATAATTGTTATATGATGAATTCAGGCCTAAAAAATTGGCTTTACCTATAACATTATTACTGCCTATAACATTATGTGCTGCAACAAAGTTATAATCTCCAAGCTGCGTATCATGACCGATCAGTGAATTGGAGTGTATGGTACAATGGTTGGCTATTACAGCATTTGAATTGATTACACAATTGGCCATTACGGCCGTGCCAAAGCCGATTGTTGCACTTTCCGAAATCACAACGGAAGGATGAATAAAAGTAGCAAATCTATTAAGCGGTATTTGATAGGAAAGCAGCAAATCTATTCTTTCTTTCATTAAATCCGGCCTATAGAGTTGGTAGATGAACTTAACGTCCCCGGCATCTTTATACTTTTCATATACTTCGCGGGTTTTGGATACTATGGGAAAGCCCGCTATTTCACTGCCGTATGATTCATCATCAAAAGCAAAGCCTAATAATGCTACATCAGCGCCTCTTTTTTGAGCATCATAAATCTGTTCTGCAACTACAACAGCGCTGCCTTTTCCACCAATTATAATAATTTTATCCATGCTTATTGGTTATCTTGTCGTGTTTCTTTAGAATTTTATTCGCTTTTAATACAAACGGCGGCCCTACAAATTTTCCATTCATAATGGCTACTCCCTGATTATGCTCTCTGGCTTCTTTATCTAACCGTAAAATCTCTCTGGCTTCATAAACATCTTGCTCTGATGGGGAAAAATACCGGTGAACCAAAGGTAACTCAATCGGGTTCAGGCAAAGCATTCCCTCAAAACCTAATTTTTTGGACAAAATCAGGTTTTTTTCTAAATCTTCCAAATCCTTAACCCTCACGTGAACCGTATCAACAGGAATAACTTTACAGGCTCTTGCAGCCATGGCGATTATATTCCTGGCAACAAACAGGCTTTCGTGCTCTAAATCGTGCTGCCCTTCCAAATCAGCAATAAAGTCTTCCGAACCATAAGCAATAGCAACCACTCTCGAAGAAGCGTTGCATATATCCTGTGCATTCAAAACAGCGGAAGCCGTTTCGATAAGCGGGATAATTTTAAATGTTCCGACGGGGATTTCCTTTTCGTATTCTATGGTTTCCAGCAATTTATCAAAGAAATAAATGTCTTCTCCTTTTTTGGCTTTCGGATACATAAATCCCGTAATTCCATTAATAGTAAGTTGAAAAACATCTTTGAGTAATTGTCCGCTTTCTCTGTCATTTATTCTCGGAAAAATCACCTTTCCTTTAAAGGAGCCTTCCAAAACCATTTTTACAACTAAATCCCGCGCCTTTTGTTTGTTTTCAACGGGCTGTACGGAGTCCTCTATGTCAAAAAGTAAAACATCCGCAACCGTCTTTACTGCGCTGTCCATCAGTTTCCGGTTATGCGCCGGGACGAACAACAAGCTTCTCATCAAATATTCGGTCATACCGCTGATTTTTTAGGAATTAAAACTTTTCTTCTGAAGCTCAATACACTTTCTCCCCTTTGATTGTAAGCAATCGTTTCTACATAAACCACACCCCTGCTTTTCCCTGAAGTTTCCCACTTATCAAGGATTTCCGTTTTTGCATAAATCGTATCATTAATAAAAACAGGGCCTAAATGTTTTACCGATTCATATTCCAGGTTGGCAACCGCTTTTCCGCTAATATCCGGAACCGTCATTCCAACCACCAGGCTGAAAACCAAAGTGCCCACCACCAAAATCTGTTTATGCTGATTTCGGGTACAATATTCCAAATTAAGATGAACCGGGTGGTGGTTCATCGTAAGCAAGCTGAACAAATTATTATCACTTTCAAAAATAGTTTTTGAAAGTGAATGTTCCACCATCTCTCCTACGGTAAAATCTTCGTAATAATTGCCTAAATTACTTGTTTTCATAATACTTAATGATTTTTTGAGCTTTAGCAATATGCGGTCTTTCTATGATTTGCCCGTCTAAAACAATCGGGTTAAATTCCCGGGCACTTCCTGCTTTTTCCAGTTCGTTTGTTACTTTTTTCGCCCAGGTTAAATCTTCTTCAGCATACAAAGATATTGATTTGAACAGCTCAGCCTGCCAGGGATGAATAAGAAATTTTGCATCGTACCCTTTTCTAAACCCGTCAATTATTTCGTTTTTATATGAATTATCATCTTTCAATTCCATTGAGGCAATATCAATCGCTTTTATGTTTATCATCCGGGCTAAGTATAAAATCTGAAGCCTGACATATTCTAAGTTTTTGAGATCGTGAACGCCTCCAACCTCTGCCATAAAATCATGGCTTCCGCTTCCGATTCCTGAAAACACGACTTCATATTTCAGCAAAACCTCTTTTACTTCCAAAAAGAACCTTGTTGTTTCTACCAACAAAATGATCTTCAAGCCGGAATCTTCTTTACCGGAAATTATAGCATCAAAATCAGATCCTTTTTGAATTTTTGGGAAAACAAATTTTCTAAATCCGTTTTCATACAATCGGTTGAAGAAAAAGATGTCCAGCTCTTCTTTTTCATTGTACAAAGGAACCCGGATATAAAATTGCGTATAATAAAAGCCGGATTTCAACTGTGCTAAAATTTGCCCTCTTTCGGAAAATTTAACCGAGTCTTCTAGATCAATAATGATTTCTGAAACATTCAAATTACGGATGTCCGGTATTTTATGCAAGCGGTTGCCCGGAACAAAAAAAAACATTCCATTGTTTATAAAATTTTATGCGTTGAAAAAACCAATAACATCAAATTTCAGGGTTTGGGTTGAGTTAATAATTAGTCCGTATTGGCATTTATAACTTTAATTATATATTCTGCTTCTTTTATTCCATACCGCTGATCAATGGGGAGCGCTATAATTTCTTTCGCTAAATTATATGCATTTTTGTCTGGTGTACACCAGTCTAAAACATTCGGCCAATACGTAGGGGAATAGATTCTTTTTGAAATAAGTTTTTGTTTCAGTTGTTCCGGGTTCTTTATTCTAAAGGGATAAACCATCGGAACATCATGGGTCTTTAAGTCTGTTTTTAACTCATTCCTGTCTTTTAAAGCTTGGTGCAGAAACTGAAAGTTTGCTCTTCTTTTTTCTTTAACCTCTTCAAAATTAACCGACTCCAATAAGGCTTTCGTTAATTTTGACATTGTTTTAATCGGAAGATGGTTCAATTTTTCCTCGTTCGCTTTAAAATCATCATAGCCTTCTTCTGCCGACCCGTCTGTTCTTTTAATCAAATGAGCACACCGTTCGTCACTTCGATCCGTTTCCGGTTTTTCTTTTAATGGAGTATCAATAGAAAGCAGGCCGCCATCCGGGATTCCGATAAATTTTCTCGGCGAATAAAAGGTATCAACATTCATTTTCGGTTCACTAAACAAGGCCTGTGCATTATCAACAATTACATTTCTGGCATATAATGCAATGATGCTATTGATATGCGCTGTCTTAATGCCAAAATAATTGGTCACCAGAACTCCTTCGTTTTCTTTCAAAGACCGGAAATCAAAAACGGCTTCTAATTGATGGTTAACATCATAAAATCCAATCTCTATTTGTAATTTACTTAGCGGTTCAAGTAAAACATCACAGGTAAAGTAAGGAATAAATACTTTTTTGTACCTCCTTGTTCTTAAAATATATTCAAAAGCATTTCTTCCTGTATTCAAATGAATTAGATCAGGATAAATACTCCTGGAATCCTTTTTCAGCTCTAAACCAAAATATCCGCCAATTGCTTCCATCCCTATTGTTATGTAAAATATGCCAAGACCCGTTACCACTGCGAATGTGCTAATAATTATCCGGGCATTTGCGGTTATTGATTAACAGAATATGCTTAATGCTATATCAATTTATAGTTATCCAACATTTCTTTTATTTCTTTTTTCGAATTAAACATCAAAATATCTATAATAGAAAGTCCGGATACAAACGCATTATTAAATTGCTTATACTCCACCGGCTGGGACTGAACAAAGTTTAACAATATCCCGTGTTTATTAAAATAGTCTTTTTCATATAATTCCATCCCGCCAATGGGGTTGATATAATGCCCTGAGTCCAGGGCTTTGCATATCGCGATGATGCGGTCTGCCTTTACCGCGTCTTTTGTAAAAGGAAAATCAACAGACGAAATTCTGAAATCAACCGGAATCTCAAGATACCGGACAATCGTTCTAATGCTGCATTCGGCTAAGTCTGCAATCCGGGTGGTGTCCGTATTTAAGATGGTTTCAATCATTGCAGCCACCGGTTCAAAAAAGGGCGCTTTCTTATAAGCCTGCTTCAGCGTTTTATTTAGTTTTTTAAACTCCGGACGCTTATTATCAAATTCCGTTTCGTTGATTTGTTTATTCGGGCTTATTTGACTACAGGGCACAGTCAGAAAGAAATCGCGACCGTTCAGTAAAATACGGTTCCTGTTTATCCACCCTCCTTTGATATAATTTACATCATCATAAAAAACAAAGGTATCAACAGCATTGATTAACTGGAAATAGCCCAGGTAAGGAAACAGATAGGGCTGCATTATGGCCGTCTTCTTCATATTCTTTAATTTAAAAACCGGATCAGGCGTTCGCAAATAAAACCAACATCTTCCGCTGTCAGGTCATAATACAGCGGCAAACACAGCACCCTGGAGGCAATGTCATCGGTAACCGGAAGGTTTTGCACCGGCAAATACGGCAGGGCATTGGCCAGCGATGGATAAAAATAGCGCCGCGTCTGAATTTGCTGTTCCTCCAACAGCTCTTTAACCCTTATTGTCTTCTCTTCAGAGGGGAAAATCACCGGGTAATACGCATAGTTTAAATTAGCATCATGATGCCATACGGGTTTTTTAAATATAGTCCGTGACAATAAGGTGTCATATCTTTCCGTCAGCATTTTCCGTTTTTCGTGAATGGATGCAATAAATTCCAGATTGACTAAGCCCATTGCCGCATGAAACTCCGAATTTTTTCCGTTAATGCCCAGCTCAGCAAAAGATTCCGGGCTGCTAAAGCCAAAATTACGAATATATTTCAGCTTCTTCCAAAGAGCGGCATCGCGGCAGATCATCAGGCCGCCCTCTCCCGAGTGATATAGTTTGGTAGCATGCAGGCTGCATATACTAATGTCGCCGTGTTCGAAAACCGATCGTCCATTCACCCTTACACCAAAGGCATGCGCTCCGTCATAGATTACCTTCAGTCCGTGCTTATCCGCTATTTTTTGTATGGCTTCTACATCACAGGGGTTGCCATACACATGTGTAGCGAGTATGGCGGAAGTCTGTCCGGTAATAGCGGCTTCAATTTTTTTCGGGTCAATATTTAAGGTTTGTTCGTCAATATCCACAAATACCGGCTTGCAACCCTCCCAGACAATACTGCTGGTGGTAGCTATAAAAGAAAAAGGGGTGGTGATAATTTCGCCTTTCAGCTCCAGCGCCTTAATAGCCATTTGCAGTGCAATGGTGCCATTGGTAACAAAAAGGGGAATCCGGTCAAGACCAAGGTGAGATTGCAAACGCAACTCCAGCTCATTAGCCAAAGGCCCCATATTGGTCAGCCATTGCCGCTCCCATATCCCGTCAAGATATTTTTGATAGGCTGCCTGTGGTGGCAAAAAGGGCCTGGTAACAAGTATCATCGTTTTAAAACTAGTTGTTTAAATTCGGTCAGGGCTTTTAGCTTTAAAATCCGGGCCAGTATCCCGTATATAATTCCATATCCCGCCAGCAATATACATAATATTATTAATGAAGAACTTATCCGGTCGCTCAGCAAAAAATGATGCAGGCACCAAGTGGCGGCTCCGGCCAGGGTTGCTATAAAAATGCCGGGACTAACCTCTTTAAGCTGTTCAAATGCGGAAAAGTTAATAAACCTGCCGCTGTACCATGTATTCACCCAAAAGGCAAACACGGAAGATATAATTTGAAAAATCAACAATCCGTATATTCCAAAGAAAAACGACACGGCGATACCTACCGTAATAAATGCCTTTTTTATGATTTCTAATTTCAGAAACAGATCGGATCGCCCTTTTACATTTAATATGTTGAGGTTATAAACATGAAACGGGTATAATATCCCGGTAATACATAAGATTTGAAAATACGGCACTGCCGGAAGCCACTTCTCGGTTAAGACGAGATGAAACAAGGGTTGGGCAACGACGATCCCCAGTATCATTAAGGGAGCAACCCAAAAGACAACCTGACGCAAAAGCTTTTGATAAACATCCTTTAGCCGGAGGTCATCATCCTGAATGCTGGCAAACAAAGGGTAAGTCACCTTACTAAGGGCTGTGGAAATATTATTGACCGGTAACGACTGTAAATCCTTCGCCTGGGTATAGTAACCCAGCTCGGCAGCGGAGAAATATTTCCCGATAATAATTTTGTATGCGTTAGTATATACCGTATCAATAATTCCCGAAAAAGTAAGCTTATACCCAAACAGGAAATGGTACTTTAATTTCTCCCGGTCAAAAATTATACCGGGAATCCAGCCGGAAAAAATCCAGTGTTGTATCGTAAACAAGACGGACTGCACCAGGCTCATCCAGACCAAGCTCCAAACACCGAAACCCTGATAGGCTAAAAAGATGCCGGTGCAACCACCAACCACCGTAGAGGGAATCTGCATCATCATCTGTTCCTTAAACCGCATCTCTTTCGTCAGCTTTGTGGTTTGAACACCTACGAACGCTTTTATAATAAAAGACAGGGTATAGATCCGGACTACCGGTGTCAAAACCGGCTGATGATAAAAATCAGCAATAAGGGGGGCTATGAAATACAGCAGGAGATAAAGGGCGATGCTGAAGAACAGGTTGATAAAAAACACGGTGGAGTAATCCCGGTGGCCGGCGTCCTTTGTGCGGATTAAAGAAGAAGTCATGCCTCCGTCCATCAGGGTATTTCCGATAGCCATAAATACGGCAAGCATACCGATAAGACCAAAATCGGAGGGCAACAGCAATCTTGCCAGCACAATGCCTGTAACCACATTAATACCCTGAACACTGAACTGCTGCGTAAATGTCCATATCAACCCCGAAACCGTTCTTTTTCTTAACGACATTAAGCCTTTCTGCCTTTGATGATTTTCTTCAAATATTCATAATAATCGCCTTTGCGGTTAGCAATATGCTGAAGTAAAGGTTCCTGTTCGATCCATTTGTGGGTCAGCGCTATTTCCTCAATGCAGGCAATCTTCAACCCCGTCCGCTTTTCCACCGCCTTTACAAATTCCGTGGCTTCCGTCAGCGACTCGTGTGTACCGGTATCTAACCAGGCATAGCCCCGGCTCATGACCTGCAGCTTTAATTCTCCCTGATCTAAATAAGCCTGGTTCACCGAAGTAATCTCCAGCTCACCCCGATGCGATGGCTTTACATTTCCCGCAATCTCTACTACGGAATTGGGATAAAAATACAAACCCACGACCGCATAGTTCGACCTGGGCTGCTGCGGCTTTTCCTCAATACTCAACACATTTCCGCCGGAATCAAATTCTGCCACGCCATAGCGCTCCGGGTCGTCCACA
This sequence comes from uncultured Taibaiella sp., assembly GCA_964622775.1. Classification (GTDB taxonomy): domain Bacteria; phylum Bacteroidota; class Bacteroidia; order Chitinophagales; family Chitinophagaceae; genus CAZUSO01. The sequence goes on from CAZUSO010000001.1 coordinate 62,053, forward strand.
TAATAGCCGAACACAACGGCCTTCCTGTTCTCCCGCACCGTCTTTACCGACTCGTCCAGAAGATGCTTTAAGCCTGCGCCGTAAAAAATATTATCGCCTAATATCAGGCAAACATCATCCTTTCCGATAAAGTTCTTTCCGATTATAAACGCCTGCGCCAGGCCGTCCGGCGAAGGCTGCTCCGCATACGAAAGCGTCAGACCCAGACGGCTTCCGTCTCCCAGCAGGCGCTGATATTGCGGCAAATCTTCCGGCGTGGAGATAATCAATATCTCCCGGATGCCGGACAGCATCAGTACCGAGAGGGGATAGTAGATCATCGGCTTATCATAAACCGGCAACAACTGCTTCGACACCACTAATGTCAATGGATGCAGTCTTGTTCCCGATCCACCTGCTAAAATGATTCCTTTCATTGGGGTTGTTATATTGTTATTGGGTTATAAGGTTAGTGAGTTACATAATTATATTGTTAGATGGTTAGTTGGTTATGGGTTATAATGGTGCTATTGATTCAGGCTGATAATCAATTTTGAAATCATGCTTCTGATATATCTAATTTGAATAAACGCCCCTTTGTCACTATCAGGATATTTTAATCTGATTGCTAATTCCAATTGCGTTTCTAATTCACTCAGAGAACCTAAAGCAATATATAAAAACCTTGTCCATTCCGTTTCTCCTTTTCTTCCTGCTCCTTCTGCAATATTTGAAGGAATAGATATAGCGCTTCTTTTTATCTGGCTTGTCAAGCCATACATTTCTTCTCTGGGAAATGCTTTAACTAAATTATAGATTGTTTCAACCAATGTCATGCTAATTTTCCAAACTTCCAAATCTCTGTGGGAACGCAGCACGATATTCTCTTTTTTCATTTGTTTATACGCTAATTCAATATGGTTAGGGGGGTATATAGTTATATAGTTAAGAAGTTATGGGGTTAGGGGGTCATGCTAAATATAACCTCATCACTTTTTAACCTCGTAACCTATACTGCTGCTCATAATACTGTTGATAAGCGCCGCTGGTTACGTTGCCTAACCATGCTTCGTTTTCCAGAAACCAGTCCACCGTTTTTTCTAAGCCTTCTTCAAACTGTAGGCTGGGTTGCCAGCCTAATTCCTCTTGTAGTTTTGATGAATCTATGGCATATCGTAAATCATGCCCCGCACGATCCGTAACAAAAGTAATGAGCTGTTCAGAGGTTCCGGCACTTCGTCCAAGCTTCCTGTCCATGATGCGGCACAACAGCCGGATGAGATCAATATTCTTCCATTCATTATGGCCGCCGATATTATAGGTCGTACCGGCTTTTGCTTTATGAAAAATCAGGTCAATGGCGGCCGCATGATCTTCCACCCAGAGCCAGTCTCTGATATTCTCTCCCTTTCCGTAAACGGGTACCGGCTTGTTATTTTTTATATTATGAATGGCCAGCGGGATCAGCTTCTCCGGGAAATGATATGATCCATAGTTATTAGAGCAATTGGAAATCACACAATTCATACCGTAAGTATCCGCATAGGCTCGCACAAAATGATCCGAACCTGCCTTGGAGGCGGAATACGGCGAATGCGGATCATAAGCGGTCGTTTCGGTGAACATTCCCTTTTCACCTAAACTTCCGTAAACTTCATCGGTGGAAACATGGTAAAATCGCCTGGCGGCATAATCGTCTTTCCATATTTCGCGGGCGGCATTCAGGAGATTTACCGTACCTACCACATTGGTCATCACAAAATCCAAAGGGTTGTGAATGCTGCGATCCACATGGCTTTCTGCCGCAAGATGAATGACCGCTTCGGGCTGTTCCCGCACAAACAGGTTCATCATCAAATCCCGATCTACAATATCTCCTTTGACGAAGCGATAATTAGGCCGGTCTTCTATATCTTTCAGGTTAGCTAAATTGCCGGCATAGGTCAGATTGTCCAGATTAATGATAGCATAATCCGAATACTGCGTAACCAGTCTGCGCACTACATGGGAGCCGATAAATCCGGCGCCTCCGGTTATAATAATCTTTTTCTTCATCATAATTACGGCGTGTTGTTTATTTCTGTTATATGTCCTTTCCTTTTCCGATACCATAAGCTACAAAACCAAGCGCTTTCAGTGCGGCAAGATCCAGGATATCTCTTCCGTCAAAAATAAATGCCGGTTTTACCATGTCTTCATAAATGCTCCGGTAGTCGTATTGCTTAAATTCGTCCCACTCGGTGAGTACGGCTATGGCATGTGCAGATTTACAGGCCTCATAAGGATCTTTCACTACGGTAACAAGTCTCCTGTTGTCTTCCGAACTTCTGCTGTTCCGGTAGTCCAGATCGGCATACACTTGTTCCGCAGTAACCTTAGGATCATAAACCACAATCTCCGCCTGCTCTTCCAGCAAAGCATCCGCTACATAAATTGCGGCGGACTCGCGGGTATCATTGGTATCTTTTTTAAATGCCCATCCTAAGAAAGCTATTTTCTTTCCTGAAACGGTATTATAAAGAGTGTGTACAATATTATTGGCAAAACGTGCCTTCTGATGGTTATTCATGATAATCACCTGCTCCCAGTAGTCCGCTACCTCGTGCAATCCGTAAGACTTGGCAATATACACTAAGTTGAGGATATCTTTTTGAAAGCAGGAGCCGCCAAAGCCTACAGAGGCTTTCAGAAATTTTGACCCTATGCGACTGTCCTGGCCTATAGCATGCGCCACTTCGTGCACATCGGCACCCGTTACCTCACACAGTTCCGACATGGCATTGATCGAAGAAATACGTTGGGCTAAAAAAGCATTTGCCGTCAGTTTTGACAATTCCGAAGACCATACATTTGTGGTAATAATACGATCTTCCGGCACCCAGAAAGCATATACATCTACTAAAGCCTGAATGGCTTGCCGGCCTTCTTCCGTATGGGTCTCACCACCAACGAGCACCCGGTCGGGCTTTTGCAGATCCATAACGGCGGTACCCTCCGCAAGAAATTCCGGATTGGATAAGATTTGAAATTTTACGCCGTTTCCAGTATTGTCTAAAATGCTTTTCAGGGTCTCGGCAGTACGCACCGGCAGGGTTGATTTTTCCACAACGATCTTATCCGTTGTGGCCACTCTTGCAATCTGTCTTGCGCACAGCTCGATATATTTCAAATCGGCAGCCATGCCTTTTCCGGTACCATAGGTTTTGGTTGGTGTATTTACGGCGGTAAAGATCATATCTGCGGCATCAATAGCGGCATCAATATCTGTAGAGAAAAAGAGGTTTCTGTTTCTCGCTTCGGCAATTACGGCATCCAGGCCAGGCTCATATACCGGCAGTTGGGTAAGGTCTTCGCTATTCCAGGCGGCAATGCGCTGAGTATTCACATCCACCACGGTCACTTTAATATCCGGGTTCTTTTGTGCAATCACCGCCATAGACGGGCCACCCACATATCCCGCACCAATACAGGCTATATGTTTTATTTTAGTCATAAATTCTCTTCCCTTTTACAGTCTTCCATCAACCATATTTCTGTCTAAGCAGGCTTTGGTATCGAAAATAACGGTTTGCGGCTTTCTGATGGATTCAAAATCAAAATCTTTAAATTCCTGATGAGCCACAGCCACCACAATGCCGTCGTATTGTTCTCCCTCTTTTAAGCGGGATATTATATCCAGGCCGTATTCATGCTTTACTTCTGCGGGATCCGCCCAGGGATCATACACGTCCACATTGATGCCATAGTGCTGAAGTTCGTGATAAATATCCACAACCCTTGTGTTCCGCACATCCGGGCAGTTTTCCTTAAAGGTGACCCCCATGATTAATACTTTTGCGCCTTTAATCTTCTGGTCTTTTTTAATCATCAGCTTCACGAGTTTTTCCGCAACAAAGGATCCCATATTGTCATTTACCCGGCGACCCGACAGGATCACCTGAGGGTGATAACCTAAGGTCTGAGCCTTATGGGCAAGGTAATACGGATCCACACCGATACAATGTCCGCCAACCAGTCCCGGCTGATACTTCAGGAAATTCCATTTTGTCCCCGCCGCATTAATAACATCGTTCGTATCAATCCCGATACGGTCAAAAATGAGGGCAAGTTCATTCACAAAAGAAATGTTCACGTCTCTTTGTGCGTTTTCAATGGCTTTGGAGGCTTCGGCCACTTTGATGCTCGGCGCCTTATGGGTGCCGGCAGTAATAATGCTTTTGTATAACTGATCCACCTGTTCCGCAATCTCCGGCGTGCTTCCGGATGTTACCTTTTTGATTTTAGTAAGTGTATTGACTTTATCTCCGGGATTAATTCGTTCGGGAGAATAGCCGGCAAAGAAATCGGCATTGAATTTCAGGCCGGAAGTCTGCTCCAGTACCGGCACACAGTCTTCTTCCGTGCACCCCGGATATACCGTAGATTCATAAATGACAATATCTCCTTTCTTCAGTATGCTACCGAGCATTTCGGAGGCTTTAATTAAGGGCGTAAGATCGGGAGCCTTGAACTGATCAATTGGTGTTGGTACCGTAACAATAAAAATATTGCAGGTGCACAAGGTTTCTTTATCTGAGGAAAAATGCAACCCGGTTTCCGACTGTGTCTTTCTTGCTTCCAGGGACTGGATCATGGCGGGCAAATCCGCTTCCTGCGTACGGTCTCTGCCGCTGCTTAGTTCCTCTACCCGTTCCTTGTTTATATCAAAGCCGAGTACATCATATTTTTTTGAAAATTCGATTGCTAAGGGAAGCCCGACGTAACCTAAGCCAATAATGGCGATCTTGTTATTCTTCATTTTTTATTTTTGAGTCCTGCAAAACATGATCATAATATTTTTTGGCAATCAGCGCCATGCTGCTCATAAAAAAAGCCAGGAAAGCGCCAAGTATGCTAAATACCGGCAGACTGGGCTTTGAAGTTGCCAGCGGCAGCTTAGGATCATCAATCATCTGAATGAGCGGGGCTTCTTTTGCTAAGGTGATTTTAGCCGCTTCCAGTTGCTGAACCATCACCGTATATATCGCCGAGTTGACCTGCACATCCACAACCTGTCTTTGCGGCTTTACCTTGAGGGTTTGCATGGTGGGGTTGGGAAAGGGAATATTATCGGTGGCAACAGCGGCAGCGGTCATAGAGTTATTCATGGCCGCATTTACTTCATTCACTTTTTTTTGCAATATGGCTACCTGTTCTGAGGCTTTTTTTATTTTAGTATTATAATAGAAGGTATTTACCCGCTCTACCAGCTCTTTTGTAAATTGTTGAGAAAAAGATTCGCTTTTTGAAGTAAAAGCAACAGAAATAATCCCGGTAGTTTTATCCTCCATCTTTACTCTTAAATAATTTTTCCGGATAATATTAATCCCGGCATTAAGCAGTTTTCTCTGGCTTATGGATAAATCTTCTTGTGCTATATGATCTGTAACAGGCTTATATTTTGTATCCTTTTCCCGTATTTTTTTTTCTGTTTTTTGCAGGTCATCATCTATTTCCAAAAGCCGGAGCAACAACAATTTTGATTTTGATGCACTATCCATGTGCTGCATCAGTGTTTCTCCAATCATCTTGTCAGAAGTGTACAGCCAGACCAAGTTGTCTCCCGAGAAAAGATTCGCATCTCCTGGAGCGCTGACACCCAGCATGGAAAGGCCTCCGGTAAGCGCACCCAGTCCGTTGTCCTGTCCCGATTCGTCTAAAACAAATGTCGCCTTCGCTATATATGTTCGCGTGGCTGTAAGGCTGTATGTTATGCCCAACCCCACACCCAATCCGGTAATGATTAGCAATACCAACCATTTGGATTTCAGATAAAAGAACCATTTCCTGGCAGACAGGATCAATTCGCCCAAGCTGGCGGTGGCCATGCTTTTGTCCTGAATAACAATGGGGTCTGCCTGTTTCTTCATTATTTTTTTACCTTTTAAATCACCCTGCGGTTGATTTTTCTTTTCGGTTATTTCTTGTTTAACGTGACAATACTAAATATAATAGCTGCTAAAGAAGCCATACTGGTGCTTAGTCCAATCCAGGCCTGGGCAGACATCGGCTCGCCTCGCCGTACTTTTTCCGGAACAAAAATTTCCGAACCAGGCTTTATTCTGGGATACCGTTTGAAAAACAAGAAGTTTCTGGTTGTAGCGGCTTTGCCATTAGCACCGAAAACATATACTTTTTTCTTAAAGGCAGACTCGGAAAAACCGCCGCTGCTGATAATGTATTCCTTCAGGCTTTTTCCCGGCTCCCACAAGACGGTAGTGGGCCACAAAACCTGCCCGCTCACCTGCACCGTTTGCATTCTTTTAGGGATCGTCAGCACATCATTATCTTCCAGAAACAAATCCTGACTGCTGCCGGGATGGGCAAGAATATAACTGAGATCGATCCCGACAAAATTATTACGCAGTGTTTTATCCCGCAGGTTGATCTTCACTCCGGCACTATCCACAGCATCTTCCTGAGCCTTTTCAAACTGGTTGGTTTTAAGCTGTTGCAGTTCTTTTTCTCCGCTCGTTTCCGGATTATCCCCACGTTTTAAAGAGGCTCCGTCTATATAGGCAAAAGCGGTAAGTCCGCCGCTTCTGTTGACAAGGTCGGAGATTCTTTCATTTTTTTTTATCACCGCATACGTTCCGGGATTCATGACCTCTCCCTCTATTCGAACCGTCTGCTGGGTTTCATATCCGGGCAAATTAAAAACACTGATGATATCATAGGGTTCCAGCTTAAATTCCTTTCCGCTTAAATCCTTTTCTATATCTATATCAAAGACCGTAGCAATATCGGCATCCTTCCTGCTCCGGTCGCTGTCTTTCACTCTTCGCGCAACCTGAATCCGGTGGGTATTAGCACCTTCGGTGACCCCCCCGGCCTGCAGAATCGCATCATTTACGGTCATTCCTTCCAGATACGGAAGCCTTCCCCCGGTTCTTACGGCGCCCCGTACCGAAAGTACGGGATTGTCTTTTAAATCAAATATGGAAGGGACAGTGACAATGTCTTCACGCTGTAGTGGAATATCCGTTTGTCCGGTTAGGATATCGGAAGCGTTGAAGGATATAATCTCCTGGGTGTTGTCCGGCTTTAACCGGGTAATATAACCCCGCTGCATAAAGGCATCTTCTTTCAACCCTTCACTCTTGTCAATAAGCTGTTTGAGGGTCATTCCGGAAAGCAGCTCGTATTCTCCCGGACGAAATACCGCTCCATTGATGGTGATGCGGTTCTGGTAACGATCTATAATAGGCGCTACGGTAATCCTATCTCCCCGTAGCGGCACATAATTATCAAAATCTTTATAACCGACATCTACTACTCTTTTATCTTTGTCGGTAGCCTGCTCTATTTTTATTCGTGAGGTATAGGCTAAATCTGTCACACCTCCGGCAAAAAATATCACATCTTTCAATGTATTGCCCGCCAGTACCTCATAAATTCCAGGACGCTTCACTTCCCCGTCCACGTCTACGCGCACATCATACACGGGCACCCGGATGATATCGTTGTCTTCTAAACGGATATTATGGCTCATGTCGCCATAGAGCAGGAAATCATAAATATCCAGAGTTTCTATTACGCGGTTTGACCTTATAACCGAAATATTCCGGAAAGAACCGTTTACATTCGGGCCTCCTGATGTATAAAGCGCATTAAATACGGTTTGCATGGAGGACATCGGATAATTACCCGGTTTTTTTACCTCGCCCAATATGGTTACATTGATCGTCCTGATATTGGTAATGGTTACATCCACATAAGTGCCGATACCAATCTGGTAGTTGTTGGCTATGAGTTTTGCTTTAATCAGTTCTGTTGCTTCAGAAAGGGTTTTTCCACCAACATACACCTTACCAACACCTTGCGGAATCATAATATATCCACCCGGAAAAACCGGAACGTCCCAACTCACAACGGAATTGCCGGTAACGTTGATTAATAACTGATCTTTGGGGCCTAATATATAATCATTTGTTGGTGTAATGTTCAGGTTCGGGTTAATCGGGCTGTTGAACCGGGAAAAAAGGGACATGCCGAATATTTTCTGTTCGGTTTTACTTATTCCCGGATTGTCTGATAACAGTTCGTCTTCTTTTACCGGATCGGGGGCGCCGGAAATATCAAGGTCTGTGGTACCGTGCGTTTGCTTCAACGCTTTTACCCGTATAATAAATTTCGACACCTCTTCTCCTGGTAATCCACGGGACTGTAGCGCATTAGACAATTGATCATCCTTAATTCCGGCAGCATTGAGCTGGCTCCGAATCCGCTGTACCTGAGCATCGCTCAGATCGTCCACTTTAACATCGCTCAGGTTTTGTTCCAATACCTGCTGCTCCTGGGCAAAAACAACAGAAGACACACCGGTTAATATCAGTCCAAACAGGAATAGTAGCAGGAGTTTTCTCATTATATTTTGGTATGGGAGATTCTGAACCCGCAAAAATAATATACTTTTTTTTACTTTTTCAACAAATATCCGTTCAAAAACAGGAAGCTACCCAGATTGATTCGGGTAGCTCTCCATCTTTTTAGAAAACGTCAGGTGTGTGCCGGCTGGTGTAAAATATCCAGAAATTCTGTTGATGCGGTTTCTATCTTATTCACATTTTTGTTAATCATTGCGTTCAGATAGTTATACGCTACATAAGCCAACAGGCCGATAATCAATCCCACAGCCGATGTAACCATTTTAGTATAAATACCTCCGGCGATATTTTTTATCTCAAATCCCTGGTGCTGAATATTGAAAAACAAAATAATCATCCCGGCAATCGTTCCCAAAAAACCGAACATCGGGGCAATGCCCGCAATAGTGGACAACGCTCCAAGATGCTTTTCCATTTTATAGACTTCCAGCTTTCCGGCATTCTCCATAGATTTTTCAATATGGTCAATCGGCTTTCCAATCCGGTTTATTCCTTTTATAATTACTCCCGGCAAAGCCCCTTCATAATTTTTACAAAGTGAAAGCGCCCCCGCAATATTACCCTCCTTGATCTTATCATTAACCCGGAGCATAAAATCCGGCGGCGTGCTTCCCGATTTCCGTATGGCAATATACCTTTCCACAAATACATAAAATGCAATGATGCTGCACAATGCCAAAGGAATCATTAGGATGCCGCCTTCCTTAATAAGATACCAAAGTGAAAGCTGTTCCGGTTCGGCATTCCCGGCAGACGCCGGAGCATGCTGTAATGTGTCTAATGCTGCCTGTAGCAAAACGGTTATGGTCATTTTTTAATAAAAGTTGATCCGCTGACTGAATTTAACGCTGGATGAAGATTTATATTTTAATTAGTCGATAGAAACTAATTCAATATCAAAGATCAACTCCTTTCCGGCTAATGGAAAATTGGCATCCAGCACCACGGTTTCCGGTTTCACTTCAATCACTACCACAGGGTGGTTATTACCCTGTTCATCACTCAGGTATAATTGCAGACCAACCTCCGGTTTCATATCCGGCGGAAAATCGGTTTTAGGAAACTCCATGATCATATCCTCGTTCTGCGGGCCATAAGCTTCTTCTACCGGGATTTCCACAACTTTCCTTTCTCCAGCTTCCATGTCAAGCATGGCCTTGTCAAATCCGGGAATCACCATACCCTGGCCTACCGTAAATTCCAATGGCGCCCTGCCCTCAGAACTGTCGAAAGTGGATCCATCCTTCAGTCTCCCGGTATAATGTACTTTTACAGCGTCTCCGTTTTTTACTTTTGTCATTATTTTTTAATTTGTGTTATTTATATATAATGTGTTTTAGGACCAAGTTGCGAAAATACAATAAAATGGATAAAACACGTTTTTTGAAATCGTTTTAACCCCGTTTTCACGCCGGCGAATCTTCTAAAGATTTTTTGATGCTTTTAAAATAATATAATACCTTTGCCGTCCTTTTTTACACACAATGTGTATTTCTTTTAAAGATTTTTATTCAAAAATGTTATGAAACGTACGTATCAACCTTCACGCCGCCGTCGTAAATCTGTTCACGGATTTCGCAAACGTATGCAAACAGCAAACGGCCGCAAAGTACTGACTGCCCGTCGCAAAAAGGGTCGCAGAAAATTATCGGTTTCCAGCGAAAGCCGCCTGAAATAATCATAATAACCCAATATTTTTTCATATTGTTATGAGCAGTAGCAGCCGCAATCGTCAGCGGTTTACGTTACGGGCTAACGAACGGCTGAAACTCCGTAAACAAATTGAAACGCTTTTCTTGAAGGGGGAAGCGTTTTCTTTTTTTCCTATAAAAATAATCTATCGGCTTTGTGAACTACCGGCCGGTATTGCGGAACCGAATGTCCTGGTGGGGTTCAGTGTTCCGAAAAGAAAGATAAAAAATGCCGTTAACCGAAATCGTGTCCGCCGGATACTTCGTGAAGCATGGCGGCTGAATAAACATCACCTGTACAAAATTATCCCGCCCGGACAGCAGTTACATTGCTTCCTGATCTATACGGACGATAAGCCAATCCGCCTGAAAACTGCTCAATATGCCGTAGCCAAATTAACAGAACGGTTTCAGTTGATTTTAAACAGCGCTCCTGATTAACTTGCACCTTATTTGTTGTGTTCCAGACCAAAGGCATTGTACTAAAGACTATAAAATATGGCGAAACCAGCCAGATCGCCCATATCTTTACTGCGGATTTTGGTCTGCAAACCTATATGGTCAAGGGGTTGCGCAGTTCAAAAAAATCATCCGCTCATGCGGGTGTGCTGCAACCTTCATTTGTATTAGACTTAGTCGTTTGCCAGCATCCGCAAAAAAATTTTCAGCGAATCCGCGAAATGTCACCTGATCCTGTTTTTCAAAACGCGCATGAAGATGTCATCAAAAACTGTATCGCCATCTTTGCTGTGGAATTGCTGACTCAACTCATCACGGAAAATGACGTGTTACCACAATTATTTGATTTTTGCTATCTTTTTCTAAAACACCTGGCTGAAACGGAACAAAAAGACTGCGTACTGCTTCCTTTATATTTCACCCTGCACGCCGCCCGGCTTTCGGGCTATCAGATAAACGGTGCGTATTCCAAAGCAACCCCGTTCCTGAATATTGCAGAAGGATGTTATACCTCAACGGCTCCTGCTACCGGCCCTGTTGTTGAAACGGATGTGGCTCGTGCATTCAGCCTGCTCAATTACACTGCCGACACTGGTTTAGGGGGGATTTCCATTTCTTCCGGTATTCGAAAATCCCTGCTGGAATATTTTTTATTGTTTTTAGCATGGCACAGTCCACAATTCCGTCCGCTGAAATCTTTAGAGGTACTCCGTTCCATTTTGCATTAACGCCTGAATATCCTTTTTCCCATCTTGGAAAGATACTTTCTGAAAAAGGCATACTGCCCGAATGGCATACTGATAAGCAGCACGCATAACGGCCATAAAATACTCACTAATATAATATATAATATTATCCAGATGACATTATTTTCAATAACGAATAAGTTTAAAATCTTCCGGCCTAAATAACCGCAGAGGCTGCCGCCAATAGTGAAGGTGCATAATATCAATACCACCTGCAAAATGTTTTTTGCATTCCACTTCTTTTTTAGTCTTTGCAGAAAAGATACTTTACCAGTTTCTGCAGTGATCACTTCCTCCTTCTCATCTTCTTCCATGACTTCTTTACAACAACTTTTCATTTTAATTGATATGATAAACCAACAAAGATAAAGTCGTTTTCTAAATAAGGGTTTTCATTTCGGGAAAAATATCAAAGCGCTGCAGCAATCAGTTGTCGGGTATATAACTGCCGGGGATGATTCATAACCTCATGAACGCTTCCTGATTCCACAATCTTTCCCTGATGCATTACTAATACCCTGTCGCTTATAGCTTTCACAAGGTTCAAATCGTGTGTGATGAATAAATAAGTTAAGTTTTTCTCCATCTGCAGGCTTTTCAATAACTTCAGAATCTGTTCCTGCGTATTCACATCCAATGCCGCCACGCTCTCATCACAGATCATCAATTCCGGATCCACCGCTAATGCGCGTGCAATGCAAATACGTTGCCGCTGGCCTCCCGAAAATTCATGCGGATATTTGTAAAAGGAATCTCGTGATAACTGAACCTGATCCAACAGTTCAAATACCCTTTTTTCCACCATAGCGCCCTTTGCCATACCATGAATCTTTATAGGCTCCGCTATCGCAGCACCAATGCTCATCCTTGGATTTAAAGAAGCATAAGGATCCTGAAAGACCATCTGGATATGCTTACGGTTTTCACGCCATTGCTGTGCCGAAAAATCATTCATCAGTTTTTCCTTAAAATACAGTGCACCGGATGTAATTTTTCTTAAACCCAAAACTGTTTGACTTAATGTACTTTTTCCACAACCTGATTCTCCTACCAAACCTAAAGTCTCTCTGCGATACAAATCAAAACTGACATCATCCACAGCTTTGGTAAGCGGCTTATTTTTGTCCAGCCAGGAGCCGGGATGCGTATAATATACTTTCAGATGTGCGACACTTAACAGTATTTCTTTATCATCCCCAAGCCATTTTTTTTCCGGTATCCATTCCTTTATCCGGATCGTGTTTTCCACAAGATTTCCCTGTTCCATGACTAAGATACGGTCGGCAATTTTCTGTGCAAGCCGGATATCATGCGTAATAAACAACAACGCAATTCCAAATTCCCGCTGCAATTCCTGCATCAACAAAATGATTTCCTGCTGAACCGTAACATCAAGAGCGGTGGTAGGCTCATCGGCAATCAATAATTTCGGATGATTACACATCGCCATAGCAATCATCACCCTTTGCTTCTGTCCACCGGATAACTGATGAGGATAGCGTTTCATCAATGATTCCGGATCCGGTAATTTCACTTTATCAAACCAGTTGATGGCCATTTTTCGTGCCGCTGAACGGCTTAATTTTTGATGCGTTCTGATGCTTTCAATCAACTGATTGCCGCAGGTTTGCACCGGATTTAATGCACTCATCGGTTCCTGAAATATCATGGCTATTTCCTTACCGCGAATATGTTCCCATTGCTGTGCATCCAGCTCCAGCAAATTGGGAAAACCACCTAATTGAATCCGTCCCGAAACCCGGGTCTGCTCCGGTAACAATCCCATTAACGCCAGTGAAGTAACTGATTTTCCAGACCCCGATTGACCCACCAAAACCGTAGTACGACCGCATTCTATCGAAAAAGAAAGATTTTTTATTGCTTCAAAAAATTTTTTTCCGGTAAAACTGACTCTGAGATTGCTGACCTTAACGACCGATTGATTTTCCATTTCCGGTTCAAATGTAGCGGCTTTATTTTTCCCGATCAATTTTTGCAAATTCGCAATTAACAAGCCTAATAATTATAATAGTTTATTTTTAAAAGAGAGTTATTATTATTATTAGGATTGTGGAAATGGGGATAAAGATTTTTATACTGGTTGTTTGTGTATAGTTCCTGTTTTTTCCACAGAAATTTCCACAGTATGATTTTATTGAAGCCTTTATGAGACGTGGATTATAGAAAATGCTATCATTTGTTGTGAATATTATTTTAAATAGGTTTTCAATATCGTGTATTATTGAAAACCCACTAATTTTATGTTGATGAAAAGCATAAGTTTTTCATTTTTTTACTCTCAACACGCACGATTAAAAAGCAAATTTAGTTTTCAGCAGTTTTGATAAATGAACCCCCATATTTTTGATTGTTGTTGTGAATAAGTTTATAATAACTTAACTGGAAATTCATCATCAGTTTAAACACACAAGATACATTCCCGCATTGTTGAAATCACAACTTTTATTGGGGATTTCTATGGTATTAAATAGAAAAAGCGATTCCGGTTAGAAATCGCTTTTGAACAGGTTGTGAATAATGTTGTTTAGCTATGTTCAATAGTCCATTTAGCTACGGCAGGTGCTAATTCTTTTTGCGATCTGCTTCCTACAAATACACCGATATGTCCGCCCGGAAACGGTATTTCAGTTTTATCCTTAGAACCTATTTTCGGCATGACAGCTTTTGTGCTGTCATTGGGTATAATACTATCGCTTGTGGCATAGATATTCAGGTAAGGAACCGTCATTTTTTTCAAATCTACCCTTTCCCCATTCAGGTAAAATTTACCTTTTATCAGTTTATTATCGCGGAATAAATCTTTGATGTATTGACGATACATTTCGCCGGCAATGGCCGGCAAATCGGCTTTCCATTGTTCCATACGCAGGAAGTTCATGAGCTTGTCTTCATCTTCCAGCGTGTCGATAACGCCGATGTATTTGCTGATATTCATGGAAGGTTTCAGCATGCTGAATGCGGAGTCAATCATTTCTCCCGGTATTGTGCCCACGCTGTCCACCATAGCATCCACATCGATATACTTTGCCCATTTGTACAGCATATTATCGCCTTCTCCAAAATCAAAAGGAGCTACATATGTGGTCAGTGTTTGCAGTTTTTCGGGGTAGCGGCTGGCATAGATCATGGAATAAGTTCCGGCCTGACAAATACCTTGCTTATGAATTTTGCTGACATTGTGTTTTCTGCGGATGAAATCCACGGCATCGTTCATGTATCCGTCAATGTAGTCGGAGATAGTAAGGTATTTATCGGCCTGGGTGGGGTAGCCCCAGTCCATGATATATATATCCAGTCCTTCTTCCAGTAGTTTTTTCATCAGGCTCCTGTCTGGTTGTAAATCGAGCACATCGTGACGATTGAGCATGGCGAAAGAAACCAAAACCGGGATTTTAGCGGTGGGTGGAGTGTCCCGCAGGTAATGATAAAGCTTTACTTTATCTTTTTGCCATACTAATTCTTTGGGCGTAACGGCAAGGTCCACATCATGAATGTTTTGCAGGGTCTCATAGCCCTTCAGTAATTTCTGAGCATTTGAAGTCATTTCTTCAAACAGGCTCATGGTATTGAATGTCATAATTAAAATGTTTTAAACGAAGGAAAGATAGTGATATTTTTTTATTCTAAACAAAAATTACCAATCGGGTTTATATAAATGTTCTTTTTCTTTTATTTGATTCATTGCGAAAAGAATAACCGGATTTTTCTCTGCAGGTGCTGTTTCGTTCACAAAAAACTGATAGAGCTTATTATTCCGACAATCAATAGTAAAAATATTGTTTTTATATATTATATTTTTAATATCCTGCCATAGTATTTTTCGATTCATTCCCGGTTTTTGAATGATAATTCCGCTGTCATCCAGGACCAGATATTTTTGAGCAACACTGCCATATTCGAAATACAGTCCGAAAATAAGACCAACCAGTCCGGCTCCGGAATAGGCTGCGGGCAGCCACCATTGCTGTATTATACTGTAAATAATGATAAGCGCTAACCCTGTGATCTCCGTTATTCTGAGGAGCATATTTCCTTTAGGCTGTAGAACTTTTTTGTTCCACACAATGGTTATCAGAGTGATAGCAAATCCCAGCAACACATAAGCAAATCCGATCCAGTTAATGAAATGAAAGCTTATTTCCGGCTTTTCCCGGTTTGCCGTTGCCACACCCATTACTAAGGGGGATAGGAAAGCTACTGCACCAATGACGATGAAGAGGATACCCGAAAAAATATGAAAAGCAGTCACATGATTTCTTTTAGGACCTTCTGTTTTTATCGGGATTTGATAATGCATCGTCTATTCTGCTGCTAAAATATTACACAATTTATATAGTGTTCTGGCGCCGACGATAGGGTCGATGCAATCGTTGCCATGTGCTCCGCTGGAGATTTCATTCAAGTCGAATCCGATGAATTTTCTGCCGCTTTTTTTCAGAAGCTTGATGAGATAAAAAACCTGTTCCAATTCAAATCCGCCCGGAACCGGAGTGCCGGTATTCGGACAAAGTTTGGGGTCCAATCCGTCAATATCGAAGCTGAGATAAACATTTTCGGGAAGGATGTCAATAATATTATGGCAGATATTCACCCAGTTTTTGCCTTCATATTGAGCTTCTTTGATAGAGATGTCAAAGAAGGTTTTTACTTTAGTGCTATTGTTGCGAATATATTCTGCTTCTTCATCACAATAGTCGCGGGTACCAACCTGGACGAGTTTGCTCACCTGAGGTACTTCGTTTAAGACATTGTACATGATGGAGGCATGAGAATAGGTGAAGCCTTCATACGCTTTGCGAAGGTCGGCATGTGCATCTATTTGTAAAATGCCGAAATCCGGGTAAATATTTCCAAGCGCCTGAATATATCCTAAGGGGGTGCTGTGATCTCCCCCTAAAATCACGACTTTTTTCCCTTCTTTCAGGAATTTTGAGGAAAGTTCAAAAAGCCAGTTTTTCAGGTAAATCCCCCCATCGTTTACTTCCCGCAACTTATGGCAGAGCTGTTTGTTTGTATCAATTGCTCCTCCTTCATAAAGACAACCCAGGATAAGCTCGGCATAACCGCGCAGGTAATCGCTTTTCAGGCGGATATCTTTATCAAGAGGAACCATGTAATAGCCCTTTTTCCACATATCCGTATATTCCGGATCGAAAAGATCCACCTGTAGCGATTCGTCAAATACCTGTTCGGGTCCACGTGCCGTACCGGGACGATAGCTTACGGTGACCTCCCAGGGAACCGGGATAATGATCAGTTCTGAGTTTTCCAAATCGTGGGGCAGGCCAAAAATATTATTACTTTTAAGGCCGGGGGCATTGGGGTCAAAATCCTGAATGGCGTTTTCGTTAATCATTATTCCTGAAAAATGCGGGCAAAGGTACAAAATATATAGTGAAGGTAGAGGTAAAAAAGCAGAGGCTGTATCCTGATTTGCCATACCTGCAAAGGGTTGTTTGAACGACAGAAAACGTAGCGTCATTTGCGAGGGAATGGGGGAGAATGATAAAAACTACGACATCAAGACTAAAATTAAAATCATGTAGCGTGGCGAGATGATTTTAATGAAGAGGAGCAATCTTCAAAGCTATATGAAGGATTAGCCACCAGTCACCATAACCGCAATCGGAGATTTCTATACACAGAAATTCTGATCAAATTACCATTTCGTCGTTGTTAGTGGTTTTCACCACCAACAACAAAATGAGTAAGCAGGATTGTTTTGTGTGTTTACTTTTGTGTAAATGAATGAAGACGTTTCCCTGTAGATTTCGCAGATTTCTTCATCCGGGTATTACGTTCCACGTGGAACATTGCAAATGTCGTTTTTTAAATAACCTTCCTGAAATGGTCGTATCTTTGCTCCCCTTAATTAGAAAATATGTTTCCTGAATATGATGTGATTGTTGTGGGCGCAGGGCATGCCGGCTGTGAAGCTGCAGCCGCAGCCGCTAATATGGGCAGTAAGGTATTGCTTATAACCATGAATATGCAAACAATTGCCCAGATGAGCTGTAATCCTGCCATGGGTGGAATTGGTAAAGGGCAGATTGTTCGGGAAATTGATGCATTGGGAGGATATAGCGGTATTGTATCCGATAATAGCATGATCCAGTTCCGGATGCTGAATAAGTCCAAAGGCCCGGCTATGTGGAGCCCTCGAACCCAAAACGACCGGATGCTGTTTGCACTGAAATGGAGGGAAATGCTGGAACAAACGCCGAATCTCGATTTTTGGCAGGATATGGTAAAAGAATTGATTGTTTCACGTGGAACAATTCAGGGCGTCATCACCGGAATGGGGCAGGAGATTCGTGCAAAAGCGGTTGTGCTCACCAATGGCACCTTTCTGAATGGGGTGATCCATGTTGGTGAAAAACAATTTGGAGGCGGGCGCATGGGGGAAAAGGGCGCTACCGGCATTACGGAACAATTAGTAACCCTGGGATTTGAGAGCAATCGTCTGAAAACCGGAACGCCCCCCAGAATTGACGGCCGCAGCCTGGATTATGCCAAAATGGAAATTCAGGATGGAGACGAAAACGTAACCGGATTCTCCTTCTTAGATAATACCCTCCCGGAAAGAGACACTGAAACCCAAAAGATTAAGCAAAGAAACTGCTGGATAACCTATACTTCGCCACAGGTGCACGAAGCGCTGAAAACCGGATTCGACCGGTCGCCCATGTATCAGGGACGCATTCAGGGAACCGGTCCAAGATATTGCCCAAGCATAGAAGATAAGATCAACCGTTTCGCCGACAAAGACCGCCATCAGTTATTTGTAGAGCCGGAAGGCTGGAATACCGTGGAGATCTATGTAAACGGATTCAGCACGTCGCTTCCCGAGGAAGTACAGTATAATGCCCTTAGAATGGTGCCGGGATTTGAAAATTGTAAATTTTTCCGGCCGGGATATGCTATAGAATACGATTATTTTCCGCCTACTCAGCTACAATATACCTTAGAAACTAAATTAGTCAGGAACCTTTTCTTTGCAGGACAGATCAACGGTACTACAGGTTATGAGGAAGCCGCCTGCCAGGGGCTTATCGCGGGCATTAATGCCCATCAGAATGTACGTGACCTGGCGCCTTTTGTGTTGAAAAGAAGCGATGCCTATATCGGCGTGCTGATCGATGACCTTATTAATAAGGGTACGGAAGAACCTTACCGCATGTTTACCAGCCGCGCGGAATTCAGAACTCTGCTGCGGCAGGATAATGCCGACCTGAGACTTACGGGACTCAGCTACCGGCTAAACTTAGCCGATGATATTAGGATGGAAAAGGTCAGCAGGAAGCTGGAGGATATTGATGCTATCGCGGACATACTTGATAATACGATAATCATGCCTGCCGCAATTAATCCGTATTTTGAAAAATCCGGGCAATCACTGCTAAAGGAAAAATATAAAGCGCATAAACTCCTGTTGCGTCCGGAACTTTCATTAAAAACCCTTTGTGAGCAATTGCCTGAGCTCCGTCAATCCCTATCGGCATTTTCTCCCGAAGCTCTGGAGCAGACGGAAATTCAGGCAAAATACCAGGTTTATGTTGATAAGGAAAAAGAACTTGCCGGAAGAATGCATACCCTTGAAGACCAGCTTATTCCTGACTCTTTCAACTATGAAAAGATATCGGCGCTCAGTACGGAAGCTCGTCAGAAGCTGAATAAAATACGTCCGCACACACTGGGACAGGCCAGCCGGATATCCGGGGTTAATCCCAGTGATATACAGGTATTAATGGTTTATATGGGCAGGTGAGCATTTCCTATTTCCTGCGTAGCGCTTTTTTGTTGAAAAGCTTCGCCAGGCGCTTAACACACAAAAAGTTAAGCAATATTAACCGGCATTCCCCTGTATTTTTATTATCTTAGCATCTTTTATTTTGATTATTTCATGTGAAAAAGACAGGCCGCCATATCCTTCAGACAAAAACCCAGTTCAATATATTGAGGCATTTTATGCTAATGCTCTGCCTATTGGCATTATTTTCTCTAAAAATTTATGCCCAGCAACCTTCCCGCATCGGGCAGGCGCGTACTTTAATGGAAAATCAGGACTATGAAAAAGCGCTCCCGCTCTATAAATCGCTTTATGATGAAGCCCCGTTTGATAAAAACCTCTATTCCGAATATTTACAGGCATTGCTGAAGGCGGAAAAATTTAATGATGCGGATTCATTGGTTCAATATATGCAGAATATACGGCGGGAAGACCTTTCCCTGTTGGTTGATTTGGGCTGGGTATATGAATTATCCGGCAACCGGAAGCAAGCGGAGCTACAGTACAATAGGGCCGTAGAAAGCGCCGGAGATGAGTATAGTGGTCGTATGCTGGCCGCTGCCTTTTCGGGGATTCGTAAAGAAAATTATGCGGTTAAGGTTTATGAGCATGTCCGGAAAGAAACGGGAAATCCGCAGCTCTTTGCCACTGAACTGGCTACGCTCTATGGTGCACAGGGCGATGTGAAAAATGCATTGTCCGCATTGATGAATATAATGGAATTGCGTCCACAGGCCATGACCGACATTAAAGCTTCATTGCTGAAACTGGCCGAAGCAGACCCCGAACAAAAAGATGCCGTACAAAAGGAAATCACGAAACGGCTCCGGAAGGATCCGGATAATGCGGTCTGGAATGAATTACAAAACTGGTTGTTTACGCAATACGGCGAATATGACAAGGCACTGGAGCAGGTGATTGCCTTAGATAAACGGAGCAAAGAGCAGGGAGGCCGGGTTTTTGCTTATGCTAATATGGCGGCGAAGGATGGTCAGTATGAACTGGCGGAACAGGCTTATGATTATGTGCTTTCAAAAGGTAATGACAATCCGCTTTATCAAAAGGCGTTATTTGAAAGCATTAACCTGCAAACAAAACAGCTTCAGGTGCGTATGCCTGTTGACCAAAAACTCCTACATACAACACTGGAAAAATACGACCTGCTTTTCCACGCTTTTCCAGAGTACAAAACGCAACAGGTACGCAGGGATTATGCCATGATTCTGGCCCGTTATGCGCATTTTGTGGATAGCGCTATCCTTGTCCTGAATGAGCTGATTGAGGATCAAAGACTTCCTAAAGAGTTGATTGCCAATTCA
Source organism: uncultured Taibaiella sp. (assembly GCA_964622775.1). Lineage (GTDB taxonomy): Bacteria > Bacteroidota > Bacteroidia > Chitinophagales > Chitinophagaceae > CAZUSO01. The sequence continues at coordinate 82,483 of CAZUSO010000001.1, forward strand.
AAATTGGATTTGGGCGATTATTATATCCTGAATCAGAAGATTTGGGAAGCCTCCCTGGTGTATGCTCAGGTGGATAAGCTGTTTAAGCAGGATGCTTTGGGAGAAGAAGCCCGTTTTCGTAATGCCCGCTTAGCTTATTACCGGGGAGATTTCCAATGGGCCCAATCGCAACTGTCGGTATTGAAATCTTCCACCACAGAACTCATTGCTAATGATGCGTTGTATCTTTCCGTCCTAATCACGGAAAATACTCCGCCTGACAGTAATATTACGCCCTTATTGCAATTCGCTCACGCAGATCTGCTGCTTTTTCAATACAAAACGCAGGAAGCCGATGCCCTGTTAGACAGCATTGCCAAAGCCTTTCCCGAAAACCCGCTACAGGATGATATCTTAATATTGAGAGCCAAAACCGCTACGCAGGAAGGTCATTATCAGAATGCCATCGGCTTCCTGGAATCCGTTTTAAGCCAGTATGGAGATGATGTTCTGGGTGATGATGCGGCTTTTCAGTTAGCTGTAATATATGAGAAATATATTAATGATAAATCGCGCGCTTTGGAATATTATGAGAAGCTTATCTCCGATTATCCGGGCAGTACTTATATTCAGCAGGCAAGAGCTGCGTATCAACGTCTGGAGCAGGGGCAAAAACCATCCTGAGTGACCGGGCACGTTGGTGGAGCGATTAAAATAATAATGCAGCAATAAACGCAGGTAATAATGAGCCATTTATATAAATTAATATTTATTGTGTTTTTGTTTTTGTCACACGGAACAAATGCACAGCAATTTTGTGGCATAAAAAATAAATGCATCAATAATGGAGAGCAACTGAATTATACGGTTTATTATAATTTAAGTGCACTTTGGGTTTCCGCCGGAGCCGTCCGTTTTACAACCACATTGACCACACTTAATAATCTGCCCGTTTATCATATTGTCGGGTCAGGCGCTACTTTCAAATCTTATGACTGGATTTTCAAGGTGCGCGACCGGTATGAAACCTATATAGACACGGCAAGCCTGCTCCCTTTACGGTTTATCCGGGATGTCAGCGAGGGCGGATACAAGTTTACCAATAATGTGCAATTCGACCGGAGCGGCAATACTGCTTATTCCGATAATAAGCGGTTCCGGGTACCGGCTTGCGTGCAGGACGTACTGTCCACCATTTATTACGCCCGGAATATTGACTATAATCAATATCAGCCTGGGGCTAAGATTCCCTTCTCCATGTTTTTAGATAACGAGGTTTATGAACTGTATATCCGCTATCTGGGCAGGGAAAAGATTGTGACTAAATACGGCACCTTCCATGCTATAAAAATTGCTCCCCTGCTGATTAAAGGAACGATTTTCGAAGGAGGAGAAGACATGCGGGTCTGGGTCAGCGATGATGATAATCATATCCCGTTACGCATAGACAGCCCCATTTTAGTAGGAAGTGTCAAGGTAGATATGATGGGTTATAAAAACCTGAAATTTCCGCTGAGGTCATTGATTAAGAAAAAGAAATAGACCCTACCGTTAAGGCAAAAACCAAAACACATGATAATCAAATAGACAGGGTTTTTCCCGTTTTTTCTGTTGGAGCTTTCACCAATAACAAAACGGGAATCGGTAGCCTTATACTTTGCGCAGGACATTTTGAGTATTTATTTTTCTGCAAATGCAAAACAGAGGAAGCGTCAGGATTTTTGTACGCAGCATTTTCCGGTCTGCATCATAGCAATCAGCTTCCCTGTAAGGCATATTCAATAGCGCTGTTCAATGTCCGGCAGGCGGCACGGATATCGTCATTGCCGATAATCAATGGCGGCACGATGCGGATACAATCCGGGGCGAATAAAAACCAGTCGGTAAATACGCGATGCTCCTGATCTGTAGTCATGCAATAATGAATGACACGCAATACCGTTTCATAAGAATCCAAAGCCACGGCAAACATCAGTCCTGCATTGCGCACAGCTTTGATGCCGGGATGCGTCAGCAGCTCCCGGAAAAGTTGTGCCTTGGCAGCAACTCTGCCCGTCATGCCTTCTTCTAATAATGCCGAGAGAGCCGCCATGCCGGCCGCACAGCTTACCGGATGCCCGCCGAAAGTGGTAATATGCCCCAGAACGGGATCTTTTGCCAGCGTGGCCATCTCGTTCCTTCCGGAGATAAGTGCGCCTAAAGGCATTCCGCCTCCTAATGCTTTGCCCAGCAATAATATGTCGGGAACGATATCGAATTGTTCAAAAGCCCAGAGCGTTCCGGTTCTTCCAAATCCGGTCTGAATTTCATCCAGTACCAATAAGGCGCCGCATTCGTCACAGCGTTTCCGGAGTGCCTGCATCCAGCGTTTTTCAGGAATCAGCACGCCGGCTTCGGCCTGTACCGGCTCTAAGATAATGGCTGCAGTTTGAGTGGTGATATGTTCCAGACTACCGAAATCGTTGTGCTGAATATGCCGGATTCCGGGCAGTAGCGGGCGATAAGCCTGCCGCCAGTATTCATCGCCCAGCAAGCTCAGCGCACCCTGAGTGGAACCATGATAGCTGTTATGACAGGCGATGATTTCAGTCCTGCCGCTAAGGCGTTTGGCCAGCTTCATCGCGCCCTCTACCGCTTCCGCACCAGAGTTGGTAAAATACACACAATCTAAGGATGCAGGCAAATGACGGCAAAGCATTTGAGCATACCGCACCTGCGGACTTTGCACGACCTCGCCATACACCATAACATGCAGGAACAGGCGGCTTTGGTGTTCAATTGCTTCCACAACCCCGGGATGACAGTGACCTACATTACAAACACTGATGCCTCCGATCAGGTCAATATACTGATGACCGGCGTCATCGTAAAGTGTAGCGCCGGATGCTTTTACAATCGGCAGTAGCAACGGGGATTCAGAGGTTGGCGCCAGGTATTGCTGAAAAAGTTTTCGTTCGTTCATAGAAATAAAATTAAGAAAATAATTGTGCCGCTTTTTCAAGGCTCTCCGGCCTGCCTACATCCACCAGCAGGTCTCCGGTATGGTCGTATCCTGTAACTTTCTGAAATCCTGCCAGATCTAAGTATAAATCAACTAAGGAAAATTTGCCTTGTAGCCGGATGTGCCGGAAAATTTCCTGATGTAACACCTGGATTCCGCTGAATGCAAAAGGAAATAAAGCCTTTTCAGAAGTTGAGGGCACCAGACGCTCTGCTCCTGTCCGGAAATTTTTCCAGCCGGAAAGCTGCATTTCTTCATCAAACAAAAACCGCCGGGAAGAATCCCGCTGCATTATGGCAAGGGTTGCCATAGACCGGCTCTGGGTGTGATTACGGATCAGTTGCTGTAGATCAATATTACTCAGGATGTCCACATTCATCACTAAAAACGCCGGATCGTTTTCCAGGAATGGCCGGGCTTTCAGCAGGCCGCCGCCGGTTTCCAATACCGTCTCGCGCTCGTCGGAAATTTCAAACCGCGAACCGAAGCCGTCATTTTTCTGTAGGGTTTCTATGATTTGTCCGGCAAAATGATGCACGTTCACTACAATGTCAAACACCCCGATGCGTTGGAGGTTGCGGATATTTATCTCAAGAAGGCTGCGCCCGTTTACCGATGCTAATGCTTTGGGATGATGGTCGGTAAAGGGCTTTAGCCGGGTGCCTAAGCCCGCCGCTAATAAAAATGCTTTCATTTTATGGTGTTTTGGAGACAAAATAACTTACAGGGCTTGAAAAAATTTTAACCACATTGATTGGAGTACACAAAGATGTTGCATAGAATTAGCGTGAAAAATTATTAGCAGGAAGAAAAACAAGTATTTTCATCAAAGATGAAAATACTTGTATCCCACCTCTATTCCATAAAAAACTATCCCGAATACCCGGAATATTTGTTGTTACCCGGAACTTATTTTGACCGTTTTATGCATGGTGTCTGCTATAAAGAAAGATTGCGTATTTAAAATGGTTATTTTTGTCAAAATTAGCGAAAAGCCCTTGTAAAATATGCAGGCAATTATCAGTCTTAAGGATATTAAAAAAAACTACTACTTAGGGAAGGAGGCCGTTACCGTATTAAAAGGCATTAACCTGGAAATTGCGAAGAATGAATATGTGGCGCTGATGGGACCTTCCGGTTCGGGAAAATCCACCCTGATGAATATCCTGGGTTGCCTCGATACGCCAACTGCCGGGCAGTATATTCTGAATGGAAAAGATGTAAGCCGGATGGCTGATGATGATTTGGCACAGGTGCGGAACGAGGAAATCGGCTTTGTATTTCAGCAATTCAATTTGCTGCCCCGGCTGAGCGCTTTGGAAAATGTAGCCGTACCGTTGATTTATGGCGGCGTTTCAAAAAAAGACCGGCTTAACCGCGCATCGGAAATGCTGATAAAAGTGGGTTTGGGCGACCGGGGGCATCACAAGCCGAACGAGCTTTCCGGTGGACAATGCCAGCGGGTGGCGATTGCCCGCGCCCTGATCAATAACCCTTCTTTAATTCTCGCAGATGAACCGACCGGGAATCTGGATACGAAAACCTCGATAGAGATAATGGATTTGTTTGAGGATATTCAGTCTTCAGGAAATACCGTGATCCTGGTAACGCATGAAGAAGATATTGCAGCACATGCGCATCGCATTGTGAGAATCCGCGATGGAGTGGTGGAAGGATCGGGTAATAGCAAAATAAGATAAACAAAAAATATAACTATATTTGCTACTGTTATTCAGCGTAAATATATAGCTTTAGCATGAAAAATTATTAACAGGAAAAGAAACATAGTATTTTCATCTTTGATGAAAATTGTTGTCTCCCTTTTTCTGCATTCTAAAAAATTATTACGAGTACCCGGTCCAAGTTCCCGAAAACCTGAGAGGGGTGTGATGAATAAAGGAACTTATTTTGAAAGTGTACTAAACCCAAAAATTCTTCTTTATGGCATTCAGAGTATATACCAAAACCGGCGATAAAGGCACAACCGGCCTGATTGGCGGCACCCGTGTCGGGAAAGACCATATTCGCATTGAAGCCTATGGCACGGTGGATGAATTGAATTCGCAAATCGGATTCATGAACGACCTGCTACAGGACGATGAAATTCAACAGTGGGTTCCAGAGGTTCAGGATCGCTTATTCACCATCGGATCTTCTTTGGCTACAGACCCCAATAAGGATACCAGGATGAAATTGCCCGACCTGCAGGAAAGTGATATCAAATGGCTGGAGTCTAAGATTGATTATATGGATGATCAGTTGCCGGCAATGAAGTCTTTTATTCTTCCGGGAGGGCATGTTGCGGCCAGCGCAGCCCATATTGCCCGATGTGTTTGCCGCCGTGCAGAGCGCATTGGCGTACACATGCGCAATAACGATGAATTCATTGTCGATATGGTGCTCATTTATCTCAACCGGCTATCCGACTTTCTTTTTGTGCTGTCCCGTTACATCATCCATAAAAACGGCGCATCAGAAATACCCTGGAAAGCAAGAGTGTAAATGCTGCGGGTATTTTGAAAGATTAAAAACCAAGATTTAAACCGAACCGGATATCCAGTCTTCGGTAGTAAGGGCTGTGAACAAGGAACTCAATACCCTGGCTGGTGGAAACTGTTCTGGATGTGGCCGACTGTAGTACATCATACGATATGATAAAAACAAATGAGGCTTTGCTGGTGATTTGCTGGGCATAGCCCAGCCCTAACAAAGCGCTGGGAATGCCAAAGTTGAATTTTACCTTTTCAACGCCGTTACCGTAAATCAACGCCGGAGCATAGTCTGTTGTATTACTGAAATTATATTCGCCGATCACAGAGGCAAAAAGACGGTCAAACAGGAAATAGCGCCCCCAGATATTGGGTGATATCACAATCCCGCGAGGAGTATGGTATTCATATTGATTGGTTGAAGTATTAAATATTTCTGTTCCGTTTTTAATGCTGAAATATTGAAAGCTCAGACCGACTCCTGCAGCAAGCCGATCGGTAAGCCGGTAGCCTGCAATCGGTGAAACCTGCAAAGAAAACATACCGCTTCCATAACCGGCGCCAAATCCACCACCCAGGATGAGCCGGTTAACATCAAACCCGGATTTTTTTGCGTTTTCCCGGTATTTTGCTTTTCCCGTTTTTCCACTGCTGTTATACACTTCCTGAGCCTGCGACCCGAAATAACCCAGGCACAATACTACTAATAAAAAACAACGCTTCATGTTTTTAATTTAAGAAGCGAATTTACAATATATATTCTGTTTATGGATGAAAAATCAGCGGCCGCTCAGAGGACGCGCTTTTTAATTTTCTGCTGTGTTTTGTCCTCGTTTTGTTTCGCAACAAAAACTCACGCCAAAACAAGGAAGATATCACCTTGCAACTATGAGCTGTTGATATTAAGCCCCAAATTTACGGGGCTATCCCACTTAAAAGCGATTTCCCTTTCTCCCCGCTGGATATGCCCCGTTCCTTATATTTTCATTACTTTTATGGCCGTTTATTTTTCAATCCTTAAATTTTGGTATGACTAAAACTAAATTAAGTATTATGTTTTTATCCGCGGGCTTATTCCTCGCCGCCTGTAATACTACAGGAGACACCTCGAAAAACAATGATAATCCGGAATCGACTGTTGCGGATTTTCAGGTGAATGCCGAGTCGTTTGCAGATCTGCAACTGCTGCGCTACCAGGTGCCGGGCTGGGAAAAGCTCAGCGCACAGCAGAAAGAATTTGCCTACTATCTTTACCAGGCTTCAGTTTCCGGCCGGGATATCATCTGGGATCAACGCGGAAAATACAACCTGATGGTACGCAAAACCATTGAAGCTGTCTGGAGTACCTATAAAGGGGAAAAATCCGGCGATGAATGGGAAAAGTTTAAAACCTATTGCGGCCAGGTATGGTTCAGCAACGGGGTTTATCACCATTACAGTACCGATAAGATTGTGCCGGCCTGTGGCTTCGAATATTTCAGCGGCCTGATCAAAAACAGCGACCAAAGCAAATTGCCGCTCTCCGAAGGTCAAAGCGCGGATGATTTTCTGAGCCAGATGAAACAGGTTATGTTCGATGCCGGTTTCGCGCCTAAAATGGTAGACCTTCGTGCTGGCGTGGATAATGTGACTAACTCCTTCAATAATTTTTACGAAGGGGTCAGCCAGAAAGAAGTGGAAGCGTTTTATGGGAAATTCCCACAATCCGACCACGAGCCGGAATGGGGATTAAACAGCAAGCTGACCAAAGAAAACGGCCAGGTTGTGGAAAAAGTATGGAAGAGCGGGGGCATGTATGGATCTGCAATTGATAAGATGATTTATTGGCTGGAAAAGGCCATTCCGCTTTCCGAAAATGATCAGCAGAAAAAAGCGCTGACCCTGTTAGTAGAATATTACAAAACCGGCGACCTGAAGAAATGGGATGAATACAATATTGCCTGGACGCAAAACACGGAAACCGTTATTGATTTTACGAACGGCTTCATCGAGGTTTACGGAGATGCCATCGGTAAAAAAGGCAGCTACGAATCTATTGTTTCCATTAAAGATTTTGAAGCTACAAAACGCATCGAGGCTATTGCAAAGCAGGCTCAATGGTTTGAAGATAATTCACCATTGATGCCGGAACATAAAAAGAAAAGCGTAAAAGGCATTAACGCTAAGGTGATTAATGTGATTGTGGAAGCCGGCGATACCGCGCCCAGTACGCCTATTGGCATTAACCTGCCCAACTCCGACTGGCTCAGAAAAGAGCATGGCTCCAAGTCCGTATCGCTGGGCAATATCGTGCATGCCTACAACGAAAGCAGTGCCAGCAGCGGTATGCAGGAAGAGTTTGTGGATACAAAAGAAGATATTCAACGCCTAAAAGAATTTGGCAACCTCGGCAGCGACCTGCATACGGATATGCATGAATGTATCGGCCATGCTTCCGGACAAATCAACCCCGGCATCGGCACCCCGGATAAAACACTGAAAAATTATGCTTCCTGCTTAGAAGAAGCCCGCGCCGACTTAGTTGCGCTGTATTATATTATGGATCCCAAATTGGTGGAAATAGGTGTGATGCCTTCGCTGGAAGTAGGCAAAGCGGAATATTACAGCTATATGATGAACGGACTGATGACCCAGCTGGTACGGTTGAAATTAGGCGACAACATCGAAGAAGCGCACATGCGGAACCGTGCCCTGAATGCATACTGGGTATATGAAAAAGGTAAGAAAGATAATGTAGTGGAATTTATCAAAAGAGACGGAAAGACCTATGTGCAGATCAACGATTACGACAAGCTCCGTACCTTATTCGGGGAACTGCTTCGCGAAATTCAACGGATTAAATCCGAAGGCGATTTCAATGCAGGCAGGAACTTAGTGGAAACTTATGGTGTAAAGGTCAACCAGGAACTGCATAAGGAAGTGCTGGAACGCTATGCAAAGTTGAATATCAAGCCTTATAAGGGCTTTATTCAGCCGCGCCTGGTGCCGGTTATGGACGGTGATAAAGTTACGGATGTAAAAATAGAGTTCCCCTCCTCTTTCTTTGACCAGATGATGGAATATGCCCGGGATTATTCCCTGCTTCCGATTCATAATTAATCCGAGAAGCAGCACCCGCTGATGATGCTGTCTAAAAAGGCGTTTCACACAAAGAGTGCAACGAATACAAAGAGACAAATAATATAGTGAATTGATTCCTGTATTATTTACGTTGTAACCTTTGTTTTCTTAGTTCGCTTGGTGTGAAATAAACCGACTTTATAGACAGCATCTTTTTTATGTTTTTGCAGCATTTTTTATTTAAAAAGTTCCGCATTTGACTATCTTCACCATCACATAATCTATGCGACTGCTGAGTAAAAAAGAAAGTATATATTAACTCTTGTGGGTGTTTTCATGGTGGAAATGGTCTCTATCCACCTGCTGCGCTACAGGAGTCTTTTATTGGAGGATACGCTGGTGGCTTTTATCGTATATACGGTAATTGTTTTCCCGGTAATACAATTCCGTTTTTTTCTCCCCCGGAAGTGCTAAAGGTTATAGCGCTGTCGTTTTTAATCCTGTAGTTAATAGCCGTTATCGTTGACGGGGGATTGCCTACTGTTGGTGTTCCTAATATCACCACTTCTTTTGCCGGCATATTGTGCGGCCGGCTGTTGCATCAGAAAAACAAATTACCGGCATTGCTGCTTGTTATTTTCTTCGTTCCAGCCTCCCTGTGGTATATCGGCGGGGAAAACATATACTGGTTTAATTTTATAAACTACCATACATTTACAGGCAGAGCCAACGAGTTGAAAGAAGAGGCCTGGTATGTTACGGGCAGGAATAACGATACGCTGACCAGCCGCTATTACCGCAACAAAACCGTTGTCCTTGATTTTTGGACTACCAGCTGCATGCCCTGTTACCGGGAGTTTCCCGATGTGGACAGCCTGTACAGGGTATTACAGCAAAACCCTATTGAATTACAATCGGTAAATATACCCATGCCGGATGATACCGCAGGGCTGGCATTTGCCTATTTGGAGCAAAGAGGCTATGATTTCCCGAAATATGTAGGCAGCGAGCATGTAAAGAAATTGTTCGACATCAATGTATATCCTACTCTTGTCATTATGGAAAACAATAAAATGGTGTTCAGAGGGGATTTATACCAGGCAAAGCAATTTTTAAACCGGCATTATCTTAAACCGGATCCCTTAATCCGATTGCTTACCGGGCATGATTAACCGGGCATGTCGTAGCCGCTTTTGAAGGATTGTTTTTTGATGATTAATTTTTTCAATAATGACAATGGCTCTGAAAACCTGTATCAGCATGGCAATGCACGAATTTCCATAAGCTCCGGTAAAAGCAGAAAGAATTTGCGAATAAACGCCGGCAAAAGGGTCGTGATGTCCTGCTGTCTATTGCTTCATCCCTGATAAAAAACCCTTAATTTCGTCCCGATGAAAAATATACTTCTTGCCAGCACTTCTTCCTTATTCGGCGGCAATTACTTAGCGTATCTTTCTGAAGAAATAACCGCGCTTTTTCAGGGAGTACGGGAAATTATTTTTATTCCTTATGCCCGTCCTTCGGGCATGTCTCACGATGATTATACGGCTAAAGCGGCTGCATTTTTTGCTGAATTGGGTATTAAAGTAAAAGGTTTGCATACCTTCACCAGTCCGGTAGAAGCCGTTCAACATGCAGCAGGCTTTTTCACCGGCGGAGGTAATACTTTCCTTTTAGTGAAAACATTACATGAGCTGAGTCTGATGCAGGAGCTGAAAGCCGCAGCAGAAAAAGGCGCTCCGTATTTAGGTACAAGCGCGGGATCCAATATCGCCGGCATTAATATGAAAACCACCAATGATATGCCCATTGTTTATCCGCCTTCGTTTGACTGCATGGGTTTGGTGCCTTTTAATATCAATCCGCACTATCTCGACTCAGACCCGGAGTTGAAACATAACGGCGAAACGCGGGAAACCCGTATCCTGGAATTTCATACCCAAAACATGATTCCCGTGGTAGGATTGCGGGAAGGCAACTGGATCCGCGTGAAGGACGATCGCATCACCACGGAAGGCTCGCAGCTTACCCGTATCTTTAAGCCGGGCAAAAGCCCTTGTGAAGTTGAGCCGGGAACAACGCTGAGCTTTAATTCCCGTTAACCACTCCTGCAATGAATACTTTCGGACGTATATTAAGAATGCATGTTTTCGGAGCCTCACATGGCGAATGTGTTGGCGTGACAATGGATGGTCTTCCGGCAGGATTGCCCATTGCGGATAACGATTTCAGCGCAGATCTGGACCGGAGGAAAGGCGGCGTACAAAAAGGCACCACACCGCGAAAAGAAGCGGATATCCCCATCATACAATCAGGCGTGTTCCGCGGTCATTCTACCGGAGCGCCGCTCATGATTATTTTCGAAAATAAGCAGGCCCGCCCTGAGGATTATGAACAGCAACGCAACATTCCCCGTCCCGGCCATGCCGACTGGACAGCCCGCCAAAAATTCGGCGGCTTTGAAGATTTTCGCGGTGGCGGACATTTCAGCGCAAGAGTTACCGTTGGCCTTGTGGCTGCCGGAGTGATTGCAAAAAAGCTGCTGAACTGTTATGACACATCCATAACCATCCGGGCTGCGGTCACCCGCATTGCCGGGCTGACCGATCCGGTAGCCGGGCTGCAAAAGGCTATTGACGCTAAAGATTCTGTCGGCGGTATCATTGAATGTATCGCGTCAGGCCTCCCGCCTGCATTGGGAGAACCATTCTGGGACAGTGTGGAGTCATTGGTCGCCCATGCAATGTTTGCCATCCCGGCAGTAAAAGGCGTGGAATTCGGCGCCGGATTTCACGCTGCGGAAATGTTTGGCAGTGAGCATAACGACAGCATATTAAATCAGGAAGGCCGGACAGCTACCAATCATGCCGGCGGTATAGCCGGCGGACTGACCAATGGTAATGATCTGCTGTTCCGCATTGCGGTGAAGCCTGCCGCGTCCACACCAAAGGAACAAACTTCTTTCAATTGGGATACGAACCAGATGAGCACTTTTTCCGTTAAGGGCCGTCATGATCTTTGCGTGGCCTTACGTGCGCCGGTCATTGTGGAAGCGATGACGGCATTAGTGCTGGCTGATTTGATGATGCGGGAAGGAAAGATTCCCCATATTATCAGAGGGCGTGGCATGATGAATGACGGGTTGTGACAACCACTTATTTAATCACGAAAGTTTATTGCCCCGAAACTTTTATATTGTCAATTTCCCATGTAGCTCCGTCACTTTCGGAAGAGGTGTACCGGAAGGTAATATAAACCTCCTGATTACTGTATGCAGACAGGTCAAAAACTATAGGTGTAAACACAAAATTGTTTTGCATAAAACTGCCCAGCTCTGTCCATGTTGCGTTATTAGGGTTTCCGGATCCGGAGTAGTCGGTCGAGATCAGGCATTTTAACGGATCTCCGTTATAATTGCCGGCATAATCCACGCTGAACAGTATTGTATTGAAACCAGACAGATTTAAGGCCTGACGCGTAATCAGCCAGTCTTCATTTTCATGGTTTCCGCCATCGTAACCCTTCATGACGGCACAGGGTTGCGGGTTGCCATAGTTTTCCGTATGCCATACCTGATCACCAAGCACATTTACAGCATTCCAGTTATTGAGGTCATTGAACCCATCCGAAAAAATATCCGGGAGAGCCATGCAGCGTTCGTTATTGAACTGTACATCAGAAGTGTCTCGGATAAATAATTGCGGCGTGTTATTAAAACGGGTATAAATGCCGGTGATTATGCCGTTTCCCTCCGGAATTATTGCAGGCTGGAATCTTGCATAACCGCTCGTTCTTAACGTAATGCTTCCGCCGACACAGTCATTGACCGTATGGTTGGTGGCAGAAAGCAGGCTGGCGGGCTGCGCATAAGATGATCTCAGTTCATCGCGGCTAAACTCCACATTTTTTACAGCCACTAATTTATTCAGATAACTGCCGGCAGTATTGGGGTTGGACAGCTCGTTCAGGGTTAGTGTATCCGGAATAACCGGGTTGGGGTAACTGGCCTTGACAATATGATCCGCGATTATAATAAAAGGAATATTACTGATTCCTCCTGTGGCATCGGGCGTATAGCCTAATTGAATATTCTGCCCGTAATTACCAAGAAACAGACCGCCGCATTTCACATACACCTTTCGCCCCGCCGGATAGTCGTTGTACAGGTTACTTTGATCCAGCAGAATTTGTATGCCACCCGTTTCATCCTGGATGACAATGCTCTTAAAATAATTACCGCTGCGGTCGTCCATGACCACAACTCCTGAAATGATGATGCTGTCGTTCAATGCTGCGCCCTGTTGCATTTGCTGCAGCTCCGCAATCGTTGTGCTTACCCGGATCTTAGGGTCGTAGCCCGTTTCATCCGGCGGTGCATCAAAATTCTTTTTTACGCAGGAGGGCATCGGAGACAATGCTCCCGCAAGGCATAAGCATAGCGTAAGGGTTAAGATATTTTTCATGGTACAGGTACATATATAATGCAAATAAACAAAATAATATCATGTGAATGTGTTTTTTGTCGGAAAATTTATTGAAGGCAGGATTTGCAACCAATATTTTGTTTGCTTAAAACGGGCGAATTTCAAGTTTGGGTTATACTGCTGCTCACCGGATAGCATTGTGCAATCAAAAATCTTTGTGGTATAGCCCTACAGGGACTTATAGATAAAACGGGATAAAAAAGTGCATTTCGTGAAATAAAAAAAGTACGCATCTTTGCAGCACCTTTGAAAGATGCGTACCGTTAATCCCTATGAGATTGAGGCGTTAAATTACGAAAATTTAATTGCAGGCTACAAATTTCTGCTATCATAAATACAATGATTAACTATCTGCCGGCGGCCATTTGAATAGGAATTTGACTTTAGCCCATCCCCGAAAATTTTCCCTGTTAATATCTTTTAGCATTCGGAGTTCGACAGTTTTTGTTATTTTGTAGGGTTCATTTCCCCCGAATAAAAAATAATACCTGATGGACTTTTCCCATTTACATAATCATACACAATTTTCTCTGCTTGATGGCGCATCTTCCATTGGAAGGTTGTACAAAAAGGCTCAAAATGACGGAATGCCGGCAGTGGCCATTACGGATCACGGCAATATGTTTGGCGTATTTGAGTTTGTGGCGCAAGCCTGGAAAAATACCAAAGTAACCGGAACGAAAACGGAAAACGGTGTTGAACGTGAAATCCGGGAGCCTGTTGTGAAGCCGATTGTCGGCTGTGAATTTTATGTCGTGGAAAACAGGCATAAACGGCAGTTTTCCCGTGATGAAGGCCGCGACAAACGCTACCATCAGCTGTTCCTGGCCAAAGATGAAACCGGATACAAAAACCTTGTCAAGCTTTGCTCGCTCGGTTATATGGAAGGGCTGTATGGTAAATATCCCCGGATTGATAAAGCGTTGATTCTGGAACACCATGAAGGGTTGATTGCTACTACCTGCTGTATCGGAGCGATGGTGCCGCAAACCATATTGAAACGTCCGGAGCAGGATGCCGAAACGGAATTTAAATGGTGGCTCGATCTTTTTGGTGAGGATTATTACATTGAGCTACAGCGCCATGATATGCCGGAACAGGAAAAAGTGAACCGGGTGCTGCTACAGTTTGCCGATAAATATAATGTGCCCGTTATCGCCTCCAATGATTCTCACTATGTAGATCGCGAGGACTATAATGCCCACGACATCCTGTTATGCATTAATACCGGTGAAAAGCAAAGTACACCCACCAATAAAGAATTTGCCGATGATGATGATCAGCGTGCTAAAGATACCCGCTTCGCGTTTTACAACGACCAGTTTTATTTCAAGACTAAGGGAGAAATGACGGAGCTGTTTCGGGATGTTCCTCAGGCTATTGACAATACCCAGATGATCGTGGATAAGATTAAGCCCCTGAAGTTAGAGCGGGAGATTCTGCTGCCGCATTTCAAAGTGCCCGCGGAGTTTAACGATGATCAGGATGCGTACCTGGAGCATCTGACCTGGTTAGGCGCCAAGGAGCGCTACAGGGAACTCACTGCGGAGATTGAAGAGCGCATCCGGTTCGAGCTGTTTACAATCAGGACAATGGGTTTTGCCGGATACTTTCTCATCGTATCCGACTTCATCAGAGCCGGCCGCGATTTAGGCGTGTTTATTGGCCCCGGGCGGGGATCTGCCGCGGGCAGCGCTGTGGCTTACTGTATCGGAATTACGAATATTGATCCCATCAAATACAACCTGCTGTTTGAGCGTTTCCTCAATCCGGACCGGAAATCCATGCCGGATATTGATACGGATTTTGATGATGTAGGCCGGCAAAAAGTGATTGATTATGTGGTGGAGAAATACGGCAAAAACCAGGTTGCCCATATTGTCACCTACGGCACAATGGCGGCAAAGATGAGCATTAAAGATGTGGCCCGCGTAATGGATTTGCCGCTTTCCGACTCTAATATCCTGACTAAGCTGGTTCCGGATAAGCCGGGCATTTCGCTGAAACGAATCTTGCACGCTCCGGTAGATAACTCCACAGAATCGGCAAAAAGCCTCCGGGAAAAGGAAGACCTTCGCGAAGAAGATCTCCAGAATGTAAAAAAGCTTCGGGAAATATATGATGAAACCGTATCGCTGCAATCCCGGGTATTGCACGAAGCGGAAATCTTAGAAGGCTCTGTACGGAACACCGGCATTCACGCTGCCGGCATCATCATTGCCCCTAAAGATCTTTCCGACCTGATTCCCGTAAGCACCTCCAGGGAAGTAAACCTGCTGATTACGCAATATGAAGGTAACGTCATTGAAAATGCCGGGGTCATAAAAATGGACTTTTTGGGGCTTAAAACATTATCCATTATCAAAGATGCTTTAGCACTGATCAAGCGTAATCATGGCATTGATATCAGGATTGATGACGTGCCGTTGGATGATGCACTGACGTATGAATTATACCAGCGCGGGGAAACTAATGGTACGTTTCAGTTTGAAAGCGCCGGTATGCAAAAATACCTGCGGGATCTGAAGCCCGACCAGTTTGGCGACCTAATTGCTATGAATGCCCTGTACCGGCCAGGTCCGATACAATACATCCCCAATTTCATCAACCGCAAAAGCGGGAAAGAGCCAATAACTTACGATCTGCCGGAGATGGAAGAGTTCCTGAGTGATACCTACGGCATTACGGTATATCAGGAACAGGTGATGCTGCTCTCCCAAAAGCTTGCCGGCTTCAGCAAAGGCGATGCTGATGTGTTGCGAAAGGCTATGGGGAAAAAGCAGATTGAGGTGCTGAATAAAATGGAAAAGCAATTTGTGGAAGGCGCAACCGCTAAAGGACATCCCAGGGAAAAGCTGACCAAGATCTGGAATGACTGGAAGTCTTTTGCCCAGTATGCGTTCAATAAATCGCATTCCACCTGTTACGCCTTTGTGGCTTTTCAGACCGGCTATCTTAAAGCGCATTATCCGGCTGAATACATGGCTGCTGTGCTGAACAATGCCAACAGCATTGACAAAGTAACCTTCTTTATGGAAGAGTGTCAGCGGATGAACTTAGCGGTGTTGGGGCCGGATATTAATGAATCCCTGAAAGGTTTTTCTGTAAATAAAAGCGGAGTTATCCGGTTTGGGCTCGGCGCTATAAAAGGTGTGGGAGAAGCCGCGGTGGAAGAGATCATTCAGGAACGTGAAAACGGCGGCGTGTTTCAGTCTCCGTTCGATCTCATCATGCGGGTCAACACCAGGACGGTCAACAAAAAATCTCTGGAAAGCTTAGTTTATGCCGGCGCTTTCGATTTTTTTAAAGCCTATCACCGGGCGCAATATTTTTATGCGCCACCCGAAGACGGGATTATGGGACTGGAACGCATCACCCGTTTCGGAAGCCAGTACCAGTCTGCCGCTTCAATGACTGCAAATAGCTTGTTTGGCGACATTGGTATGCCGGAAGTAACGCCTCCCGAACTTCCGGATTGTAACCCCTGGTTGCCGCATGAATTACTGGAGCATGAAAAGGATGTGATAGGAATGTACCTGAGCGGACACCCTCTGGATAGTTTTAAATTTGAACTGAAAAATTATAAGATCATTCCGATCAGTGAGCTGACAAAATACAAAGACGAGTTACTGAAGCATAAAGAAAATAATCCGAACCCGGCGGAAAGCTGGAAGCAACAAATGGAATGGCCGATACGCATCGCCGGTTTTGTATCCAATCCGTTTGTCGGCGTCACAAAAAAAGGCGAAAGTTACGGCCGGCTGATCCTGAATGATTACGGTGACAATATAGAATTATCTTTCTGGAAGGAAAAATATCTTCGTTATAAAGATTATATTGAAGACAACTGCAAGATAGTTGTGTCCGGCATTTATAAAGAAAGTCGTTTCCGTCCGGGTCAAATGGAACTGGACATTCAAAGCGTGATGCTCCTGAGTGAAATAAAGGCAAAAATGACGAAAAAGCTGGCATTAAGCATTCCGCTCCACAATATTGATGAGGCATTAGTAGATTTTTTTCTGAACAATGCAAGACGACATCCCGGCAACTGTGCGCTGACCCTTAGGGTAGCCGATGCGGGAAACGAACAGTCATTTGTCCGGCTGCATACCAATAATGGCTGCATTACTATGAATGATGAGCTGGCGGAATACTTGACGGATACCCAAAAACTACATTACCGGTTGGAGGTGAGCTAACCGGCAACAGCCCTGTGATAAGGACAGAATATTCATCAGAGTAGAATGGAGGAAACACGGAGTTGCGAATAAGCGCCTGTTGCTTCGGAATGTCACGAAGGCTTGTTCCCACATCCGTTAATCCGGTTGCAGCTGTAGCAGAAAAGCGATCGTTCTCGGGAAATAAAAATGCTCCAGCCGGTGGATTTTTTCCGAAAGGCTTTGAGGGGTTTCTGTAGCATCAATCCGGCAACGTGCCTGAAGAATAATATTGCCTTCATCGTATTGCTCGTTCACATAATGAATAGTGATTCCCGACTCTTTTTCTCCTGCGGCAATCACGGCATCATGCACATGCATCCCGTACATTCCCCGGCCTCCGTAGCCCGGCAACAATGCCGGATGAATATTGACGATCCGGTTTTCAAAATGCCTTACCAATGGTTCCGGAATTTTCCAGAGGAATCCGGCCAGCACTACCAGATCCGGATTACCGGAAATCAATTGTCCGACCCAATCACCGCTTCGCCTGTCTTCCCGGTTTATCATCAATAAAGGAATGTTATGGCTGCGTGCAATATTAATTACACCGGCTTGCGGATTATTGCACACTATTTTGGCAATACGTAATGTGCCGGGATGCTGTTCGGAATATTGAAGAATGGCTTCCACATTGGAGCCGCGACCGGATGCAAATACTATAATTGATTTCAAGGCAGGCTGTTTTTATCGGACTAAAAAATTATGGTTTCGGAAGCAGGATGATTATACTACCACTAAGTTATAAAAAGCATCTTCAGTCAGGTAGCGTTGTGCCAAATCCTGTAGCGCTTCAGCGGAAATATTTTTATAGATTTCAATATTCTTGTAAAAATGGCTTTCCGGCAAATCGTTCAGGATTAAGTTTTCCCAACGTTGCAGTAGGGAAAATGCTCCGTCCAAATCACCGAGCAGATTACCCAGCAGGTAATTTTTTACCAGCAACAGCTCCTCTTCCGGTACCGGTGTTTCACGCAGGCCCTGCATTTCCTTAAAGACTTCGGTAATGGTTTGTTCGCAAACCTCACGCCCCGCTTCCGTAGCTACCAGCAAGGCGCCTTCATGCCGTGTTGGATACAGGTGGGAATAAATTCCGTAGGTAAAGCCTTTTTCTTCCCGGATGTTGGCCATAAGACGCGAACCGAAATAACCGCCGAACAAGGTATTCAGCACAATCATCGGGGCAAAGTCGGGGTGGTTTCGGGTCACAAAGTCCCGCGCGAGGCGAATGGATCCCTGAACGCCATGCTCATTATTTGTGATGCGATGAAATCTTTCGGCATCGGGTTGGATAGTATGTTTTGGTGAAGGAATGGCTTCGGTGTTTCCCCAGGTTTCTTTTCCGAAATATTGCAGCACCAATGCTACATCCTGTTCACTTATCTTTCCCGCCATAAAAATCCGGCAGGAGCGCGACGTGAAATTTTGTGCATGATGAGCCCGGAGATCACTTGCCCCGAGCGATTTCAAATCTTCCGCTTCGGTATATTTACCATAAGGATGATGTCTTCCGAAAAGCATCGCATCTATGCGTCGGTTAGCAATAAAATCCGACTGCATAAGATTAACGCTGAGGCGTTGCAACGCATTCTGAACATACACCTGCAATTCCTGATCCGGAAAAGCAGGCTGCCGGATAACTTCCCCGATTACCGGAAGTAGTTGCGGCAGGTGTTTGGTTAGGCTGTAAAGGGTGACGGTAGCAAAGTCGTTGTTTACGCTTACCCTGAGCGTTGCCCCGTAAAACTCAATGGCTTCATTTACTGCATAGGCAGATCGCGAAACCGTTCCGTTTTTTAAGAGCGCTGCCACCGCTTGGGCAACAGCCGTTTTGGTTTCATTCCAGAACCCGCCCGAGAATACCCAGTCTATCTGAACGACTTCCTGCTCGCCGGCATGTAGCCAATATACCGGAACCCCATTGCCACCTGTTGTGTGATTGCAGGGTGGTAATATAAAGTTGAAATCTAAAGCATCAAAAACGGGTGGCGCTATTGTTCTGTTTATCATAAGCGGCAAAATTACAATTAAAAAATTCCATTCTTTACAACCCATTCCGGATACCCATCGGTAATTTTGGCCAATTAATACCTACTTTTGCTAAAAGTTTCGTTATGAATTTCGAACTCAGGCAAATACCGGAAAGAACTCAAACGCCACGCCAGTATGGCCTTACCATGGTTATGGACAAAGGCCTTAGCGTAGGAGAAGCGCAAAACCTGTGCTCCGTAGCTTCGCCTTATATTGATATTATTAAATTGGGATTCGGCACAGCTTATGTAACGCCGAATCTCAAAGAAAAACTGAAGATTTATAAAGATGCGGGCATTGCCGTTTATTTCGGAGGCACGCTGTTTGAATCTTTTTTGATCCGGGACCAGTTAGAGACGTATATCGCTGCGCTGAAACACTATGAGGTATCTCATGTGGAAATTTCAGATGGCTCAATCTCTATTCCGCACGAAGAAAAATGCGCCTATATAAAAAGGATGGTAGATGGAGGATTTACTGTTTTTTCAGAAGTAGGCTCTAAAGATGCACAGCATATTATGGCGCCTTATAAATGGATTGCGCAAATGAAAGCAGAGCTTGCCGCAGGCTCTTCATACGTGATAGCCGAAGCAAGAGAAGCTGGAAATATCGGCATCTACCGGGGCACCGGCGAGGTGCGGGAAGGGCTGGTAGATGAAATTCTGACACAGCTTTCTGCGGAAAAGATTATTTGGGAGGCGCCTCAGAAAGCGCAGCAGCTTTATTTTCTGCAATTGCTGGGTTGCAATGTCAATCTGGGTAATATTGCCACTTCTGAAATCATTGCTTTGGAGGCTATGCGAATCGGTCTGCGGAGTGATACGCTGCACCTGTATCTGGAGAAAGACGCATAAAGTTACTCCGACTACCGGATGTGAAAATTTTAAATCAGTTTATGGTTTCGCGCATATTCCGTCAGGCTGAGTGCGGATCGGGTATTTGTTTTGCGAAAGATATTCTTGCGGTGTGTTTCTACCGTGTATTCGCTGATAAAAAGCCGGGTTGCAATCACTTTGTTCGTCAGGCCGCTGGTGATGCAGCGCACAATTTCCAGCTCTCTGGCCGTAAGATGAACCGCTGCATTTTTTTCTTTTATCTTCTGATACAGGCGCAGTTCCTTCAGTACTTCATCGGAGAAATAATCCAGGTTTTCCTTTACCGACTCAATGGCTTTTTTCAGCTCGGTTTTATTTGCGGTTTTTAAGATATAGCCGCTGATGCCGGCTTCATCTATCAGTCTGTTGATCTCGGCTCCGTCGCAATTCATGGAAAGCGCAATAATCTTAATGGCGGGGTATGATTTGCTAACAGTTGTCGCCAATGTATAGCCATCCATTTCCGGCATCAACAGATCCATCAGCAGCACATCGGGAGGGGCGGAATGCTCCAGATGTTCCAGCATTTGCGATCCGGAGGTGGCCTCCGCTACAACCTTGAATCCGGGGTGCTTTCCAAGCAATAGCTTTAGCCCGTCAATTACGATCTGATGATCATCTACTATTCCGATGCGTATCATTTTATGGGTTTTTATGCGGGATAAATTTCATGGGATGGGATATGGAGCGACACCAATGTGCCTTTGCCTGGTCTGGTATCAATCTCTAAATTTCCCTTTAAATAAGCTGCACGGGTTTTAATACTTTTCAACCCCATGCCTTTAGTTGCATTAACCTGATACAAATTAAACCCATTGCCATTGTCTTCGATGCTCATCGAAAATCCGGAAGCATCAAGGATGAGCGAGATGTCTAACTTGTCGGCATCGGCATGTTTGATTACGTTGTTCACACATTCCTGAATAATGCGATAAATAATGACTTCCGTTTGTGTCTGTAGCTTTTCTTCCAGTCCGGTCGCGCTGAAATTTACCGAGAGTCTTTTCTGATTGATACTTTCAATAAAATCCTTAACAGCATTGCCCAGTCCGCTTTTGAGCAGACTGTTCGGCAGGATATTATGAGAGACGGTGCGCACTTCTTTGCATCCTTCATCGATCAGGGCTATAGCTTTATGCAGAACCGCTTTGTCCTCCTCATCCCATTGCATATCGTCAGCAATGCCGGCAAGGTTGTACCGGGCAGCGGTAAGTATCTGGCCGAGACCATCGTGCAGGTCGGCAGCAAACCGCCGGCGTTCCGTCTCCTCCGCTTGCAGGATGGACTCCGTTAAAACGGTTTGTTGCTGTAGTTGCATTTTCTGTATCTTCACCTGTTGCTTGTGGTGATAATTTCGATAGGCTATCACCCCCGAAAGCAATCCTAACCCTAACACACTGACGGAGCCGAATATCCAGTAGTTTTTACGGGCGAGCTGGAATTGTTGTTGCTGAATAGTGTTTTCCTTTTGAGCCGTTTCATATTTCACCTCCATCTCAGCCAGGCCGATAGCCGATGCCCGTTTGTACAAGGTATCTTTAAGATCCATCATGACCAGCAGTGCTTCAGTGCTGCTCTTATAATCTTTTTGAGCATAATAATTTTGAAACAGGGAACTATAGAGCAGACTAAGTTTAGGTTCCAGTTTGTTTTCCTTTGCTATCTTCAAACCTTTTTCTGCCAGGCTAATACCATCTTTATATCGCTTAATCCGGGAATACAGCATAGATAATTGCGCCAGATCGGAAACGATATAATATGGATCACCGATCTTCTGGCGGATTTCGACCGACTGTTCTATGAATTGAGCCGCTTTGTTATAGTCTTCTAATTCGATATAGATATTGGACAGGTTGTTCAGGGAGTTTGCCTGCGAGGCTAAATCATTGTATTGCTGCGACAGGTCTATGGATTTTTCTACGGCATAGCGGGCGGAGTCCAGATTACCCAGCGCCCCATAGCAGGGAGCCAGATTGGAATACACTACAATGATATCTTTATCGTACCGTCCCGAATGGCTGAATCCGATAGCCTTCAAAAACCATTTTTTTGCTTCCTCATATTGTTCCATTTCCAGGCGTGTCCACCCCAGGCCGTTCAGGCTTCTTATTATGCCCACCGTGTCTTTGTTTTGCTGGCTGCGGGATAATATTTTAAAATAATAACTGCTGGCTGCTTTATGTTTTCCGCTTTTAACGAGCAATCCCGCAGATAAGCAGTCTGCCTCAAGTGCCAGGGTGCCCGCCTCTGCGGTGTTGTGTGCCGGCTTGTCCAGCAGATTCAGGTAATGTGTTGAGGAGTCCGAATTGCTTATCTTGTAGTAATACAGACTCAGGTAATAATAGGATTTAGCCAGTCCGGCGTCATTATGTAGCTTTTCGGACAGCTCCATGCACAGGGATGCGTATTTTTTTAGAGAATCATAGGAGAAGGTTCGGTATTCCTCGCAGAAAAGCAATAAGGCTTCCAGGCGAAGCTCGCCGGAACGGGCCGCCATGCCGGTCTTCAGCAGGCTGTCTGCCTTGGGCGTGTAAGCCCGGGCTGTCTGGAATACACCCAACAACAGGAAAAGAACCCCATACTTTTTCATTATTTGCGAGAAAATATGCTGTAAAAATAATGCGAAATTATATTTAGGAAATACCCGCATGGTGGTATATTTCATACTGCTGTTGTTTGGGTTGAATCCCATTTTCCCGGGTTCCTAATCCTGATCGCCCAGTCCGATCATCTGGTGCCGGTAAGGGATAGCAATATTGTCGAAGCCTTTCTTCAGCAGCCGGTTTTTAAATTCCTGCTGCACATCATATTCCCCGTGAACAATAAAAAGATTCCGGACTAATTTAGGATCCTGGCAGGCCAGCCATTGGCTCATATCATTATAGTCGCCGTGCGCGCTCAGGCTTTCGATGACACCTACGCCTGCCTTTACCGGGTAGCGTTTTCCGAAGATGCCTACCTCCGTCGCCCCTGCGCGCAGGCGTCCGCCAAGGGATTCCGGCTCACAATAACCAACAATTAAAATCGTGTTCCGCTGATCTTCGATATTATTGGCAATATGGTGCTTAATCCTTCCGGCTTCCGCCATACCCGATGCAGAAATAATCACGCAGGGTTCTTTTTTAAAATTTAAAGCTTTGGAGGCTTCTACGTCTTCTATCATCGTCAGCCGCCGGAATGCGAATGGATCCTCGTCCTGCCTGAGCACTTCCTGCACATGCTTATTATAAAGCTCCGGGTAACTTTTCACTACCTGCGTTACACGAAGAGAAAGCGGGCTGTCCACATAATAGTCAATATTGGGCAGACGGCGTTCCAGCTCCAGTTGGTTGAGCGCATACAACAACTCCTGCGTACGGCCCAGGCTGAATGCCGGAATGATCAGCTTTCCTTTTTGCGCTAAGCAGGTTTGTTCAATATGCTTCAGCAGTTGATCCGCCGGGGAGGTAGAATACGGGTGCTGCTTGTTTCCGTAAGTGGACTCCATGATAATTACATCCGCCTGGGGAAATGCTTCCGGAGATTTCAGGATATCATCGTTATAACGTCCAAGGTCACCGCTGAATGTGAGATGGATCGTACTGCCGTTCTCTTTAATTCTAAGATGCACACAGGCGCTGCCGATAATATGTCCGGCATCGGTATATAGAAGCTCGACCTCCGGATCAATTTGATGCCATTCACCATAACTTTTGGTTGATAATAAGGGATTCACCCTGCCGGCATCTTCAACCGTATATAAGGGCGTAACGGGAGCCTGCCCCCTGGTTTTTCTTATTTTATTGATGTGTTCCACATCGGCCTCCTGGATATTGGCGCTGTCCAGCAACATGATTTTAATCAGCGATTGTGTGGCCTCGGTACAGTATATTTTTTTGTCAAAACCATCTTTCACTAATTTAGGCAACAGCCCGATATGATCAACGTGTGCATGGGAAATGATGACATAGTCTATCTCTGACGGTTCAAATCCAAATTCCTGGTTCAGCGTCAGCGTTTCCGGTCCCATTCCCTGGAACATTCCGCAATCCAGCAATATTTTTTTTCCTGATTTCAGATGCAGCAAATGCTTGGAGCCGGTAACCGTACGCGCTGCGCCGTGGAAGGATATCTTCATATTATGAGGCTTTTTGTATTTATAAGAATTTTAAAAGTAAAGAAAATGTGAGAGAAAGCAATTAAAAGACAGCAGGAAATGCTACCGCTTCAGGAAGTGCTTTTCTATAAGATGCCAGGAACAAAACCCGGACAACAGGCATAAAGGCAAAAGCGCCAGCGCCCGTAACAGGATTCCGGATTCGGATGAAAACCATCCCGCATGAACGGCAAGCTGTATCAGGGGAAAATGAAAAATATACAGGCCATAGGAAAAATCACCGTATTTACCAAAGTGATTCAGGAACGAAAAACGAGTGGCGATATAATAAATAATAAGCGCCAATGCCACCGGTTTCAGTAAGGTGATGGAAATCTTTAATTCCAATAACAATACGGCCAGGGCAATCAGTACAAGATAGTGCGGAACAGAACGGAAGCGATCCCGGTACAGAAATAAGGCAATTCCACAAACAAAATAGCAGAGATAGCCGGGCAGCTGATAGGAAAGCAGTGTCCATACCGAATGCCCGGAATAATTTCCATACCACTCCAAACCGTAATGATAAACCAGGGAAGCCAGGTAAACTCCGATAAGCTTCCACAAAGAATTGCCGGGCTGGAGCAGCCGGCGCAGCAAAAAGGGGAGGAGCAGATAAAACATCACCTCGATCTTGATACTCCATAGCGCACCGTTAACCGCTGTTTCCGGATTATGCCGGAATACTCCCGGCAGATCGGGATGCAGGAAATTCAAAAACACCAGATTACTGCATGTATATTTCCACCAGTCTTTATCAGAGAAATAATCGATCGTGCTGTAATCGCTCACTAAAACCAGGACCAGGGCACACAACAATACAACTGTAAGGTATGCCGGCAATAGTCTTCGGGCTCGCTTTTGGAGATAAACCGACATGCGGGGGTCCCGGTAATAGCTATTGCTGATCAATAAACCGCTGATGATAAAAAAGCCACAAACCGCCAGATTCGAGGGAAACCAGGCTGCATAAGGTTGTAAGGATTCCGCACCGGAAAGCACGATAATATGGCTACAAACCACGATGAACGCCAGCAGCAGTCGCAAAAAATCAAAATTGTTTTTAGCGGGTTTTATTGCAGTATGATTTGTGGAATGCAATGCTTTTTCGGATTAAGACCCGCAAACTTAAATGACTTTTCAGATATATCCTTTTAGAATATTTTTCGGCCATTATTTTTCGGGAAATGAATAAATTAACCCATCGAATTGTTTTTTCATTAATTTTGCACTCTCATTTTTTAAAAAATATAAACAAAATTATGCAGGAATTCGGTCATAAAAACCTCCAAGCCGACCTGGCCTCCATAGGCTTGAATGTCGCAACCGCTCACTGGAATCTTTCCCCGGAAGCGCTGACTCAAAAATCTATTGAATTAGGACAAGGTGAGTTAAATGATGCCGGCGCACTTTGTGTCAGTACCGGAAAATTCACCGGCCGTTCTCCAAAGGACAAGTTTACCGTGAAAGATGCTATTACGGAGTACTCCGTTGACTGGGGCGATATCAATATTCCCATTGCGCCGGAAACTTTTGACAAGTTATACGACAAGGTATGTGCTTATTTTAACGGTAAGGAAGTATGGGTGCGCGATTCCTATGCCTGTGCTGATCCTAAGTTTCGTCTGAACATCAGGGTAGTAAACGAAGCGCCCTGGGCCAACCTCTTTTGCTACGACTTATTCCTCCGCCCTACGGAAGAAGAAGTAAAGACACAGCAACCCGACTGGCTGATCCTTCAGGCTCCGGGCTTTCTTGCTGACCCGGCTGTGGACGGAACCCGCCAGGGTAACTTTACAATGATAAATTTTACCCGTAAGATTGTATTAATCGGTGGCAGCGCCTATACCGGTGAAATTAAGAAGGGCATTTTCGGGGTGCTAAATTTTATTTTACCTCATGAACATAAAGTACTATCCATGCACTGTTCCGCTAATGAAGGCAAGGATAAAGATGTGACGTTGTTTTTCGGCCTGAGCGGAACCGGTAAGACTACCCTGAGCGCTGATCCCGATCGTGCTCTTATTGGTGATGACGAGCATGGCTGGGCCGACGGCTCCGTATTCAATTTCGAAGGAGGCTGCTATGCTAAATGTATTGATCTGAGTGCTGAGAAAGAGCCGCAGATATTTGCGGCTATTAAACCCGGAGCCATTCTGGAAAATATTACATTCCATCCCGATACAAAAACAGTTAATTACGCCGATGGCAGCGTTACGGAAAATACCCGCGCTGCCTATCCGATTTATCATATCGAAAATGCAAAAACACCTTCTTACGGCGGTGATCCCAAAAATATTTTCTTCCTGACCTGTGATGCCTTTGGCATCCTGCCTCCGATTTCCAAATTGACGAAAGCGCAGGCCATGTATCATTTTATCAGCGGATATACGGCAAAGGTTGCCGGTACTGAAGTTGGCGTTACCGAACCCCAGACTACCTTTTCTGCCTGTTTCGGCAAGGTATTCCTGCCGCTGCATCCCACAAAATATGCGGAGCTTTTGGGTAAGAAATTAGAAGCGCATCCCGATGTGAATGTTTGGCTGGTGAATACCGGCTGGAGCGGCGGCGCTTATGGCACCGGCAAAAGGATGAGCCTGAAACATACCCGGTCTATGATTACTGCGGCGATGAACGGTGCGTTGAGTCAGGTAGAATATGTTGCCCATCCGGTTTTTGGCGTGCTGATGCCAACCTCCTGTCCCAATGTGCCGGCAGAAATTCTCAATCCCCGCGATACCTGGGAAAATAAAGATGCTTACGATCAGAAAGCTAATGAGCTGGCCGGATTATTCGTCCGGAATTTTGCGCAATATGCTGCCGAAGCCAATGCCGAAATTTTAAGCGCAGCGCCTAAGGCATCCAAAGTGGAAGCGTAAGCATAAACAATGAAATAATATATAAAAAAATCGCCCGGATTCCGGGCGATTTTTTATTGCTGCGGAAAAGCGACAAGGCCGGAGGAGATTTATTACTTTTGCCAAAAATTGCTTCAAAAAATGGAATTGCAACAACTGAAAGAAATGGCTACGCAGGTGCGTCGCGATATTGTCCGCATGGTTCATGGTGCCCAAAGCGGGCATCCCGGAGGCTCCCTGGGTTGTACGGAGTTTTTTGTAGCGCTGTATTTTAAATTGATGCAAAGGAAGCCCGATTTCCGGATGGACGGTATTGATGAAGATCTTTTCTTTTTATCCAACGGGCATATTTCCCCCGTTTTTTATAGTGTATTAGCACGCAGCGGATATTTTCCGGTAGAAGAGCTGGCTACTTTCCGGAGCATCAATACACGGCTACAGGGACACCCTACCACTCATGAACATCTTCCCGGCGTTCGGGTGGCCAGCGGTTCTTTGGGACAGGGAATGAGTGTGGCCATCGGTGCGGCATTAGCCAAACGCCTGAATAAAGATGCGCATATCGTTTATTCTCTGCATGGCGACGGAGAATTGCAGGAGGGGCAAAACTGGGAAGCCATGATGTTTGCAGCGCACCATAAAGTAGATAACCTGATTGCCACCATTGACTATAACGGACAGCAGATTGACGGCCCGACCAGTTTTGTGATGAGTCTCGGCGACCTGAAATCCAAATTTCTGGCTTTTGGCTGGGAGGTAGTTGATTTAATAAATGGTAACGACATGGCCGGAGTTATTAATGCCCTGGAAGAAGCCCGAAGCCGGAACGGCAAAGGGAAACCGGTTTGTGTACTGATGCATACCGTAATGGGGAAAGGGGTGTCCTTTATGGAGGGCACACACGAATGGCATGGCATTGCACCCGGCGATACCCAGTTGGCGCAGGCTCTGGAAGAGCTTCCCGTTACATTGGGTGATTATTAGGACATAAAATAGTCGGGCTCCGTACGCTATTCTGCAGAATGTTAAACGCATTTGGAAGTATAGTAAACAGGATTTATTATCCCGGATAATCAACAGAGCACGCACTTGAAAGCACCTGCACCCGAAAGCGAAGGTATATGTGTAATCCATTCAACTACAATAAAATTTCCAGGCTGCCTTATTGAAAAGCTCAAAGTTGTTTTGTTGGGAAGTCCAAGTATTTCAAATAACGTTTTCTAATTGTCGCATATCGGTTTCGCGGGGTTGCTCTACCATTGCCTATAATGGTTTCAGGATTTGCGTTCGCACGGGATAGAAGCCTGAACGTTCAACCCTGCACCAACGTTAATAAAAAGCGCTAATGTTCAATTTACCCCGTCCGCCCGCCTGACGCAGAACGTATTATCGGTTCGTTGTTATTATCTGTCCACCGTATAATTCAGTTCAGTTACCCCACAGTTAAATTGTCGGGTAGTAGTCGAGAGCTTTAGTTTTATTTTGGCTTTGATGTCCACAAACAATGGAACGCCTCGTCCAAGAATGATTGGATTCACAAATAGCCAGTATCCGTCAATTAAGTCCAGTTGAATAAGTGAATGTGTTGCTGTCGGACTGCCAAAAAGCAAGATGTCCTTCCCGCTATTGCGGGATTCTTTTATTTCATTTATTCTGTCCGAAAGATTGTCCTTAATAATTGTTGTGTTGATTAAACCCTCGTCTTTCATTGTTTTTGACAAAACAACCTTGTGCACGTTGTTATACCACTTTGAATGTTCAATGTCGTGCCTGGTCGCCGTCGGCTTGTCTCCTGCGGCAGGCCAGTAATTTTCCATCATCTGATAAGTTACTCGTCCATATAATGCTGTGTCGCCCCGGCTTATCCGCTTACCGACATAATCAAAAATTTCTTCGTCAACTTTAATCCAGTCCATTTCTCCGCTCGGTCCTGCTACAAATCCGTCAAGCGATATGTGCATAAATGAAATTATTTTTCTCATACGGTTCTTCTTTTATTGTTGTCTATGGTTTGTTATTGGTCTGCTCAACACCATCTCGTATTGCTGCTTCAAGTATATCCATATTTATATCTTTCAGTGTTTTGAACTTAATACAATATCCTGTTACACTTGCCTTGCCTAATTGCTTACCATATGTTTGAGGTAAGTATGTCTTGTCCTTGAGACCAATAATATAGACCGAGATTCCGGTTGTGTTTGGACTGATACCAATTTGATAAAACTCCTTGGTTTTTCCGTCGGCATATTTTATGGTTTGCGTTCCATAGCCAATGTTAGGATTGGTAACAATTTTACCTTTTTCGTCTTTGCCGTCTAAGAACCATAATTTACATTTCGGCAATGCTTGAAGCATACATTTGTGCAACACTTCAATGTCAGCACGTTTGGGTTCGGGTTGGCTCTCAATATATTTTTTGATTTGTTCTTGTATGTTCATATAAAATTATGTTTTTAGTTGGCCAATTTGTTTTTGTATCATTTTCTTTTTGTGGCTGTCTTGCGTAGATGAAGTGTCTTTGTCAGATACCGCTTCCCTTGTTGGTGTCAATATGTTTGTATAATTCTGCTAATAGAATGAAAAATGATTTGTTTTTAACCCCCGTTTTTTAAGTTTCTTCTATGGCTGATAAATTTCAGTAAATTTTTGAGAATGTCCAAATTGCAGAGCGAAGATTTTGAGCCTTTACCCTTCGGTTAGTGTTCCGCCACCAATCAACACGTTTCAGCAGTAAAACAGCTCCCTGTATTGCTATACAATGAAATATCATCGCATGGATTTTCATACAGTACCCTGCTGTTTTAATGCAAAAGCCGGAATGTCCATAATAATCCGATTCAGGCTCATTGAAGTTTGGCTTGTGGTTGGTGACGGAATAACCACGGGAGAACCCCCAGCCAACACAAGGTGCTTTCTTCTACGGAATGTTTCGGTCGTTCTTCTTTCTGCCTGACTGTGTCTTTATGAAGTCTTTTCTGATTGTCTGCGGAAATCGGTTGGTGTAAGTCCTGTGTATTTCTTAAACATTCTTCCGAAATAAGAAGGGTCTTCAATGCCTAACCCATAGCTGACTTCGCTGATTGTCAAACAACTTTGATAAAGCAAAACTTTGGCTTCTAATACAATCAGTTCGTCTATCCACTGCCTTGACGATTTCCCTGTTACGGTTTTTACAGATTTTGTCAGATGATTTGGACTAACGTTCAAGATAGCGGCATAGTCAGCTACCGATTGATTTGTCTTGTAGTTAGCTGTAATTAATTCCCTGAACTTGTCAGTCAGATAAATTGTTGGTGAAATACTTTTTGAGGTTTCTGTTTGATAATGTTGTTTAATTTCTAAAAGGATAGTAAATAAATAACTTTGAATTAAATCTTCATTGTTTCCCTTTTGGTTTTCTTCCACTATTCGATTGAACAATTGTGTGAGATTTGCAACCGTTTTTTTGTCAATTCTAATGACCGGGTTTGAAACGTTTCTCAAAAATTCAAATTCATTGATGAGATGAAGATTGATAAATTTCTTTATTAAAACAGAAGCGTCAAAATGGCAATAAAATCCTTTGGCATTTTCTGAAATGTAGTCAATGGTTGTGATTTGATTGGCAGGTAAAAAGAAAACGCTGTTTTTATTGACTTCAAAACTATCTAAACCTAAACTTCTTTTGATTGTTCCTTCTATCAATAAAATACATTCGTGAGTTGTGCTTCTGTGTGGTGGTGTGGGTAACCGCAGATATTGACAAGTGCTTTCTACGCTTCGGACGAAGAAAAAATTAAAGTTGGGAACAGATAAATCTACTCCCTGATTTGTCCTGAAATAGTTGCTTTTAAACTGTTCAGGATATAATGTCGGTATAACTGCTCGTTTTTCCAATAATGCAAGTTTACTTATTATATTCTCGTACAAATGCAACCAAATCCACTAAGTTATTTCCAACACCGTCCGGAATCACATCAAGTTTATCAGCGATTGCATTTAACCTGTTTACCCAAAATGTGGGATAGCCAAACCATTTTGCACCTGCCATATCCCAACCTGCGAATGGCACAAACAGTATTTCCTCTTTTTTCAATTTTAGTTCTTCAACACCCATTTCGTAGGCAGTTGGGCTTGGTTTATAGGTTTGCTTTTTATCGGTGCTTATAATGTAGTCAAAATATTTTTCAATACCTGAATTTTGTACGCCTTGCTGTAACAATGATTCCGTCATATTGGAAAGAAAACAAATTTTCAGCTCCTGTTGCTTTAATTGTTCAAGTGATGAAACAACATCGTCCCATATAGTAAGGCTATTATACTTTGCCATAATCAGGTCTGTTGTTTGTTTGTCCGCTTCAATTTTGCAGTGTGCAAATGCAAATTCCAAAGCATCTTTTGTTACCTCTTCAAAGTTTTTGTATTGATGTCCTGCTTGTCTTAGCCATTGGTAGCCAAACTGCTTTATCAGCCATATTTCAATGAGTTGTTTGCCTTTTTCGGGATACAAGTCGTTAATGGTTTTAAATATGGGTCTTGGGTCAAAAATCGGAAAAGCGTCAAACGCAATTGCTTTAATCTTAATTTTACTTGGACGTTGTGCGTAAGATAATGACGACAGCAAAAGTCCTGCCGTAGAAAGTCCTGTTATTTTGATAAATGTTTTTCTATTCATCTATATTTCAAAATGGTTTTATCGTCTGCTTGGCTTTATATCTTTGTATTTGTCAAGAATTTGCTTAAATCTTTCCTTATCTATCGGATGCAAAATGGTTTTGTTGCTTACGGGATATTTATCTAAACGTGCTATTGGTCGTGTTGGTCGTTTTTCAAATCCACCGCCACAATTCGGACAAACATTATGAAGAACATTCGTTACACAATCAGCACAAAAAGTACATTCAAAGGTGCAAATCATTGCTTCTTCGCTGTTGTTGGGTAATAGTTTACCGCAGTTTTCACAGTTGGGTCTTATTTCAAGCATTGTTTATCTTACTAAGATTTTTTTGGCGGATAGACAAAGTTAATTATTTATTCAAAGGTTCTCCGACAAGTTCCATTCCGTATTTGTCTAACAAATTTCCCAAGCCTTTTAAATCGGGCATTTCTTTTAGTTCTGACATCTCTTTCAAAAATCCTTCAAAGTTCAGTCCGGGCGAAAGCATAAATCTTAGTTTGGACGGCTTGTTGTCTATATTTAAAAAACAATGTGGTGTTTCGGGTGGCACAATTACGATACTGCCGGGTTCGGCAATAAAAATATCTTCGTTTGCTTTTATCTTGTATTTTCCTTCCAATACTTCTAAAACTTCCCATTGCTTTTTGTGCGTATGAAGCGGTGTCCCGAAACCACTATCCGTAATTTCTTCAAAGATTTCAAATTCACCATTACTTTCTTTATCGGATAACTTTACGGTTATCTTCATATTCGGCAGCAGATATTCCCTGCCTTTGTTTGGTGCGATGAAAACAGGTTTGTTCTTTGGGTGAAAATTATTTGAAGCCAAAATTTTGGGTGAAATGGAAATGCCTGCCAATCCTAAAACGCTACTCTTTATAAAATCCGTTCTGTTCATCTGTCATAAATTTATTTGTTTACAATACCGCATTACCGAATCCTTTACAGTAGGCACATCTCCAAAGTATTTTTGTTGAAGTGATGTATCGGCTATGTATTGACCTGTAAAAAAATAATCAAACATCTTTTTTAAGTCGCTCATCGTTGGTTTGAATATACCAACAATTGAAAAAACTGTTCCGATAACAGCCCAAGGGATTGCGCTTGCTTTAATTTGCTTTCCCGTGTATTCCGATGCGAATTTTGCAAGCATTTCGGTATTCATCGGCTCGTTCATTCCAATATCTATTTTGCCCAAAGGAATAGTATCGTCAGTAGCAGCAACGGCTAAGTAATTGGCTAAATCTTCGGTCAGAATATTTGTCCATTTAATGCTTGTTGACCCAAGCACTTTTAAATGTCCTTTGTGTAGTCCTTTTGCATAGATGTCTGTTTTCGGGTCTTGGTCGAGAAAAGCACCGGGTCGTAATGCAACATAAGGCACTTTCATTTTGTCCATATAATCCTCAATAAGTTTCTTTTGCCAAAAGTGAGGAACAGATTTAGCCTTGTCGGCAGTAAGAATACTTGTAAAAACAAAGCGTTGAATTTTTGCTTTTTTTAAAGCGTCAATGAGATTTTTGTTTCCGATGTCGTCCACACTTTTTAAACTGTCTCCTTTTTTCCTGTTAGAATAGCCGATGGCAGAAGAAATAACAACATCAACGCCTTGTAAAGCCCTTTCTATCGTTTCAGGTTTTGTAAGGTCGCCATTGCATATTTCAATACCTGCATTTTTAAGTTCACCCGAATTTGTTGTTGGTCTTACAAGTGCTTTGATTTTTACATTTTTATCGAGTAAGTGTTTTACTACTTTTCCTCCAAGATACCCCGTTGCCCCAATGACTAAAACTGTTTTTTGCATTTCTGTCCTTTTTATACTGCAAAGGTCAAAATTGCTTTTTAAATTAAATAGGACAGAAATTGGGAATGTTCGGACTTTTCAATTATTGGTTTGTCTGTCTATTTTTCAGATAGAGCGCCATGTTGTTGCAAAAACCGGAATATGTTCCAGAATAATCCGATTTAGATTTATTGGGGTTGGCTTGTGATTGATGGCGGAATACCAACTGGGAAGAAGCCCTCCGCTAACACAAGGAGACAGGCACTTCATGGGCTTTTTGCTATTTGGATGAATGTTTTGGCTGTTCGCCTTTTGGTTATTATAAATCCCTATAAAATTCCATACCCATATATCTGTTTCCATACCCATAATATCTGTTCATTTTCCGGGGTTATTTGTACTAAAAAATTAATAAATTTTAATTGTTCACTATAATTTTCTTCATTAATTAGTGAGTATATTATCGCTGATAATAGCTCCTTGTCAATAATATTGTCCGTTGTAGGCCGCTTTCAAATAACCGCTGACTCTTAAATATACAAACCTGCCTAAAATGTAAATACATTCATTCTTTTTTAAGAAATTGTTTATCATAGTAATAAGTCGTAATTCCTACTCACTTTTTTTCATCTTTTAATCCACTCTTATTCTGCTTCCGGTATTAGTGAATCACACTTCTAAGCATTAGCCGAAACAGGATTTATAGACCGGAGCAATCAATAATTATGTTGCGCCTGCACCAGCATTTTTTTAGTATTAGCTTTATTTTCTTTTGTTTTCAGAAAAAATTAAGCAGAATAGCATTCGGGTATTATGGTAAGACAAGGACATCACCTTATCTTTACGTCTGATATGAAGTATTACATCATTGCAGGCGAAGCCAGTGGAGATCTGCACGGAAGCCATCTGATAAAAAGCATACACCGGGAAGATGCCGGGGCGCAGATCCGTTGCTGGGGCGGCGATAAAATGCAGCAGGCCGGAGCTACGCTGGTAAAGCATTATCGGGATTTGGCGTTTATGGGCTTCGTAGAAGTGGCCTTGCATTTGCGCACCGTCTTCAGGAATCTGCATTTTTGTAAAGCCGACATCTTAGCATTCAAACCGGATGTGCTGGTATTGATTGACTATCCCGGATTCAACCTCCGTATCTCCGGCTGGGCTAAGCAACATGGCATAAAGGTGGCTTACTATATTTCACCTCAGGTATGGGCCTGGAAGGAAAGCCGGGTCGAACGCATTAAGCGTAGTGTGGACAAAATGCTGGTTATCCTTCCATTTGAAAAGGATTTTTACCGGAAACATGATTATGATGTGGAATATGTAGGTCATCCGCTGACGGAAGTGGTGGAGCAGGAATTGCTAAGACCCCTGGAACCGCTTTCGGATAAGCCGGTGATTGCCATTCTGCCGGGCAGCAGAAGCCAGGAAATAAAAGCGAAATTACCCCTAATGCTTACCGCCGTAAAACATTTTCCGGAATACCGCTTTGTCATAGCGCAGGCTCCGGGACAGGAAGATGAGTTGTACCGCCGGATTATCGGGGACAAAAGTGCCGGATTGGTCAAAAACCGGACTTATGAACTGCTACGTCAGGCAAAGGCCGCTATGGTAACCAGCGGAACTGCTACGTTGGAAACAGCGCTTTTCGGTGTGCCCCAGGTCGTGTGTTACAAAGGTAATCCCCTCTCCTACCTGCTGGCCAAAAAACTGATTAAGGTCAAATACATTTCGCTGGTTAATCTGGTGCTGGATAAATCTTGTGTTACTGAACTGATTCAAAACGACCTTACCGAAAATAAGCTGAAGCAGGAATTGAATGACCTTTTGCATAACCCGGAAAGGCAGGATCGCATTCAAAACCAATATACCCGATTGTGGGAGCTTTTGGGTGAGCACAAGGCTGCTGAAACCGCCGCAAAAGAAATCACCGGTCTGGCCAGAGCCTAACCACAGCTTCTTATCAGCCTTACGGTCATCACTACGATTGCCACAAGGAAAATGATAATGGAAATACGGTTCATGCCGTGCATTAATTTGACATTTACATTTCGGGGAGTATCGGGATCGCGTTTACACAGATACAGATATTGAAGAATTTGCCGCCACATTATTTTGTAAAATTACAGTTTTGAGATGATTCGGCGCTAATGAAAATTAATAGCATTGTTGACATCTTCTTCAGCAATCTCCTGCTCGGAGAGTATGATCAGCCGCTCTACCACATTCCGCAGCTCGCGAATATTGCCGGTCCATTCGTGCTGCTGTAGCAGGTTTATGGCTTCCGGAGTGATGGATTTTTGCGGTTTGGAATATTCCTCACAGATGATCTTCATGAAATGTCGGGTAAGCAGTGTAATGTCGCCATCGCGGTTTCGCAAGGGCGGAACCGCGATCCGGAAAACGTGGAGCCGGTGATAGAGATCTTCGCGGAAGCGGCCGGCCACAATCTCCCTGCCCAGGTCCTTGTTCGTGGCAGCAATGAACCGGGTATTTACTTTTATCGCTTTATTGCCTCCAACACGGGTGATACAGCCTTCCTGTAAGGCATGCAGCACTTTGGCCTGAGCCGGGAGACTCATGTCTCCAATCTCATCCAGAAACAAGGTGCCTCCGTCTGCCTGTTCAAATTTCCCGATACGTTGTTTGATTGCCGAGGTAAAGGCGCCTTTTTCATGACCGAACAGCTCGCTTTCGATCAGGTCTCCGGGGATGGCTGCGCAGTTCACCTCTATAAAAGGCTTTTGATTCCGGGTGCTGAGCTCAAACAAGCGATGAGCTATTAATTCTTTTCCGGTACCGTTTTCACCTGTGATGAGCACACGAGCCTCTGTCGGCGCCACCTTATTGATTAGCGATAATGTTTTTCTGATTGCCGGAGAGTTGCCGATGATCTCGTATTTCTTTGTGAACTTTTGTTGTAGCGTTTTTGCTTCATCTGTTAAACGGTTTTTATCCAGCGCATTCCGGATACCGGTTAATAACCGGTTGAGATCGGGAGGCTTGGAAATATAGTCGAAGGCTCCTTCCTTTACGGCTTTTACAGCCGTATCAATATCACCGTGTCCTGAAATAATGATAACCGGCGTATCCGGGCAAATGGCTTTTGTCCTTGCTAATACATCCGGCTCTCTGGTCTTTGGCCGTTTTATGTCACATAGGATACAGTCGAATTTTTCTTCTTCAATTCTTTTTATGGCCGCTACGCCATCTTCGGCTTCCGTAATTTGGTAATCTTCATTTTCCAGAATTTCTCTCAGGGTTCTTCGGATGCTTTTTTCATCATCAACGATCAAAATGTGTGGATTCATGGCTTATCTTTTGATTAGAAAGAAGGGTTTTGGGGTTAAGAGCCGACTTCATAAAGCCGGGCTACCCGGTCGTTGGCCCGAGTCACAGATGTGGCGAACCTTTTCCGGATAGCTAATGCAATATACTGCCTTTTTATGAAAAAAACATATATGCTGTCCAAATGTATGTATCAGGTCAATAGCAAGGGAGGCTGAATAGAATCAATATGCGGCATTCCAGCTCCAAGGCTCGGTCTTGCTGCCGATCCCGAAGAATTTGTTCAGTTGAAAGGCCAGTCCGATTTCATTATAGGCTCCCGCAGTGGCAAAATAAGAGCGGGAATACCGTACCTGAATTTTGGAAAGATTTACCCCTACTCCAAAGGAGAATCCGGCAATCCCTTTCCGGTCGGAAGCGGCCAGTTCGCTACGATGCAGATGATTGTAAGCAGCGGTCAGGGTAACCCGGTGTGCAAGCGTAAGCTCGGCACCAAAATTCAGGTGGCGGAATAACTTATCGGCGAAATAGCTTTTTTCTTTTATTGCGGTACTGTCATCGCTGCCGAAGAAATTGTCGCTCCCCTTATCCGAGGGGTTATTGTAACGAATATCCCATTGGTATAAATGATGCCCGGTCATGTATAAACGGATCGGCACATTTTTGAGTTGTTTACTGATTCCGATCTGCAGGTCGAAAGGCAATGGTTCTGCAGTATTATCTCGGTTGTATTTTTTCAAAGTGGCTCCCATATTTTTCCCGACAATTCCGATGGTCAGCATATTTTCAGTATCCACATAGGCTACCCCCACATCAGCCAGGAGGGCAAGAGCATTGCGATCGGCCATGTGAGAATAGGCCAGCTTAAGGGTTGCGCCATATTGCCAGTGCTGCTTGTATGTTCGTGCAGCAGAAAGATTAATCGAGAAATCGTTAGCCCGGATTTCGCCCAAAATATTTCCGAACATATCGGTCTGGTTGAATTTCCCGTAATTCAGGTATTGAATGCCCAGACCGAAAGTGGTTTTGAGCTTAGGCACCTGATATGCGTATTGCAGATTGGCGATGCTGATGCCAGCATAATAGATATTATATCCGACAGCCAGTTGGTTATGCATTTTAGCATTCAGCAATCCCGGATTTTGAAGCGTAAAAGCCACATCCGGATCATTGCTTGCCGGTGCAATGCCGCCTAAGGCGGAAATATGCGGACTATTGCTCATCAGCAGGTATTCAAATGCGTGCTGACCTCCGACAACCTGAGCCTGGCCGGTAAAAAACCACAGGTTCAGTACCAGGGTATATAAAAGACAGGAAATATGTTTCATCCGGATATTAGAACGGGTAAAGCCGGTTAATATTGTCAAATGTAAAGGAGCAGCAACTACTTTTCCGACACCCAGTTTTCAATAAATGCTTTGCTGACACCCGTAAACGAGAAGCCGCCATCATGAAATAGGTTTTGCATGGTAACCATCCGGGTCAGGTCGCTGAACATGGCAATGCAATAGGCTGCACAGTCGTCGGAACCTGCGTTGCCTAATGGCGCAATCTTTTCCGCATAATCAAAAAAGGCATTGAACCCTGATACACCCGAACCTGCCGTGGTGATGGTCGGCGACTGGGAAATCGTATTAACCCGAACTTTTTTGGCAATGCCGTATTCGTAGCCAAAATTACGCGTAATGGCTTCCAGCAATGCTTTAGCATCCGCCATATCGTTATATCCCGGGAAGGTGCGCTGTGCAGCAATATAGCTCAGAGCAACCACGGAGCCCCATTCGTTAAGCGCATCCAGCTTCATGGCCGTTTGCAAAATGCGGTGCAGCGATAATGCGGAAATATCTAAGGTTTTATGAAAATTTTCGTAACTGATATCCGTATAGGGAATAGCTTTTCGTACATTGGGTGACATGCCGATGGAATGCAGCACAAAGTCCATTTTACCACCAAAATGTTCCATACTTTGACGGAAAAGGGCTTCTAAATCTTCGGAAGACGTAGCGTCTGCAGGTATAACCGGTGCGTTGTTGCATTGAGCGCTCAGCTCTTTGATCTTACCCATACGCAGCGCAATCGGAGCGTTGGTTAATGTGATTTCGGCGCCTTCATCTACGGCGCGCTCAGCCACTTTCCAGGCAATGGATCGATCGTCTAATGCTCCGAAGATAATACCCTTCTTTCCTTTCAAAAGTTGATTTCCCATAATGTAAGTATAACAATTTTAGTGTGTAAAAGTAACAAACTATCTATTTTTATGCACGCAAATTTTTTAAGCTTTGGATTTCGCCATAATATTTTACTTTGCAGCCCATTGCTCCTGTATCGTCAGCGGGCTGACATCCCGGAGGAAAAAAGAAAAAATTTCCGCAAAAAACCGCATCAATAAAACAAACAATGCACAATTACTGATGAAAAAGATTCTTGTTATATACAACACGCAAACCGGACAATTAAAGAATATATTAGATCATATCCTGATGGACATACAGGATAAAGCCATGGTGTATTTTGCCGAGATCAGGCTGAAAAAGCCTTTCCTTTTTCCCTGGACTTCCGATGCCTTTTTTGATGTAATGCCGGAAAGTGTACTGGCTGTACCACAGGAAATAGAACCGTTACCGCAATTGAAAAACAAAGATTACGACCTGGTCATATACGGCTACCAGCCCTGGTTCCTGTCGCAGTCCGTTCCCTCCAATTCTTTCTTCCGAAGCGAATGGAAGGATGTCCTGAAAGGTAAGCCGGTAGTGACGGTTTTGGCCTGTCGCAATATGTGGCTGCGGGCACAGGAGTCAGTAAAAAAGGAATTGAAAGGGCTGGGCGCGGATCATGTAGGCCATATCGTTTTTCAGGATGGTCATGGCAATCTGGTATCACTGCTCACGACGCTGCGCTGGTT
Source organism: uncultured Taibaiella sp. (assembly GCA_964622775.1). Lineage (GTDB taxonomy): Bacteria > Bacteroidota > Bacteroidia > Chitinophagales > Chitinophagaceae > CAZUSO01. The sequence goes on from CAZUSO010000001.1 coordinate 122,242, forward strand.
TTTCAAAGGGCAGAAAGAGCGCTCTAAGCGATTGCCCGAAGCTGGCGTAGTCCAAAAAGATATTGAGCATGCAAAGGTATTTGGGCCGATTATCCTCCAGCATCTTGAAAACGACTTAACCGGAGTGATGCAAAAGGGTCTGCTACAGCAAAGCGCTGTTTATATCAACCCGGCGCTGATCCTGCTGGAACGACGCGGAGCCAGCCAGTTTCCGGTATGGGCAAAGCGCGCAAGGGCGAAAGGTGAGCCGGGAGATCCGGCGCGTAAGCCGGTTTTGAAAAAATTCAAACAACTTTTACTGATCAGCATATTTGTTTTATCGCCGGTTACTTCCGCCGGCGCAACTTTAATATCCTTTCTGCGCAAAAAAAATCTGCAAAAGCAGGCGGACTATTTCAAAAGTGTAAATTACCGGGAAGGAGTAATATAGCAGAAAAATTTCGGCTTTCTTTGGCTACATTTGTTTGCAAGTTTTAATGCGATATGGATCTTCGTTACTTCAAAAGGACGGCAAAAAAAAACGCTCCGCAGCTCAAAAAATTCCTGACCAAACTGGATCGGATCGTCCCCGAAGGTTTCTCCACAATCGTGAAGGAAGAGGATGCAAAAATGTGGGCGCACACGGACTGTACCACCTGTGCCAACTGCTGTAAAACCATGACGCCCGTTTTCACCAGGAAAGACATTCAGCGCATATCTGCTCATTTCGGCATGTCGCCGAAGGCTTTTTTTGATAAATTGCTGAAGAAAGAAGAAGATACCGGCGACACTGTAAACCGGCTGCAACCCTGTCCGTTTCTGGTGGATGATAAATGCAGCATTTATGCGGTACGCCCCAAAGACTGCGCCGAATTTCCGCATCATTACAAGCGTCCTTTCGATTTGTATAATGATACTTTTATTCAGAATGTGGATAAATGTCCGGCTACCTTTCGCCTGATCAGTGCGTTGAAAAAACGGATAGAGGCAGAATATGAATGGTAGCGGATCCCGGAAAAACCGGGGAATTATTTTTGGAAATACATGGCCTCCCATTTATCCTTAGTGATGGATTTTACTAACTGAAGATGATGGTCTGCGGCTGCCTGTATAATAGCCGGTTCATCTGCTCCGGCCAGGATGCCGCTGAGGAGCAGGATGCCGCCCGGAGACAGCATTTGAGCCATTGCGGGCATATATTGCAGCAGGATGTTCCGGTTGATATTGGCCAGGATAATATCGAAACCTGTTGCGGGTACATCATCAAGTGTACCCTCCAGGACTTTTATCTTTTCCGAATGATTGTTGCTACAGTTCTCCAGCGCATTCTCATAAGACCAGGTGTCGTGATCAACAGCAACAATTTCTTCTGCTCCCAGGCGGGCAGCAAGGATGGCCAGCACGCCGGTACCCGTGCCAAAGTCTAATACTTTTTTATTCCCGAATCCGGTGTGACGCATCAGGGTAATCATCATTTGCGTGGTAGCATGATGGCCGGTTCCGAATGACATCTTAGGTGTGATAATAATCTCATGTTGTGCACCGGTATTAGCCGGATGAAAATCTGCCCGGATATAGCAAAAATCATCTACGGAAACCGGTTCAAAATTACGTTCCCATTCTTCGTTCCAGTTGCGTTCCTCCAGCGTTTCCATTTCGAAAGCAATATTTCGTTCCTCCGCGATTTTGTCAAGCGCTTCCCGGTCAATGATTCCGGGGTCGCCATACACAAGAAGCGCTTCCGCGGTTTCTTCAAACCCGGAAATTCCCGGCATGTTGTAAAGCTCCGCAATAATCAATTCCTGAAGAATATTGTCGGATGTAGTAAAAATAACCTTGCTGAATGACATTTGTGCTTTATTAAAAAATCTGAATGGAAGATAGATTAATTATCCTTAGTATTTTAATTGTATTTATAGACGGCAAAATGAGGACGACAGATTTTCTTATCGGGTAAAGGTCTGAAATTTTATTCTGTAAGTATGATTTGCTGTTTACGGGGCAGGAAGATTCATTTAAGTAGGAAAGCCCGAAGATGTGTAATATATGCAGCTCAGAGCCGCACCCGGGGCTGGAAAATGAGTAATCCCTCTTGTTTTGGCGTGAGTTTTTGTAGCGAAACAAAACAAAAAACCATGACAAAACACTACAAGGAGGTTAAATGTGATTTCCCTGCCTTTTGCCCTGTAATCAAAGCATCATAGCCAAAAAGGCGCTACCTTTACCAATTCTTTTGGAACAAAAAAATTTGACAGGTATGAAGAATAAAAAAACGACCATTGTCCTGATCTCTTTTTTCATTTTATTGGCTGCCGGATTTTCAATATGGGCTTACCCGCTGATTAAAAGCAGCCGTAAAACCAAGATTGGTTTTTTCGGTGATCCGGGTCATTCCATTCGCCCCTTTACATTTGCCAACCAGAAGGGAGACAGCATCACTTTGCAAAATATGAAGGGCAGAATTGTGGTTGTGGAATATTTTTACTCCACCTGCAAGGGTATCTGTCCCACAATGAATGAAAATATGACTAAGGTTTATGAGGCTTTTCGTAATGACAATGATGTGCTGATCCTTTCTCATACGGTAGATCCTTTTCGGGATTCCGTTCAGGCACTACAGATCTATAGTCAGCAGTTCGGGGCGGATCCGGAACACTGGATGTTTCTTACCGGAGATAAAAAAGCCCTGTACGACCAGGCGCGCTATAGCTATCTGATTACTGCCGTTGAAAATAAGGAAGTCCATATTGAAGATGATTTTATCCACGAAAAATATTTTGTGCTCATAGATAAACAAGGCCGCTTGCGCGCACATGAAAACAACGATGGCGAATTGTCCCTGTATGACGGTACGGATAAGGCATCGGTACAGCAGCTCATTGCGGATATTCGTGAATTAAAATTGGAATAATAATGGAAGATCTCACGCTTGAAGCTGCACAACAACAGGTGGATGCCTGGATCCGCACAACGGGAGTTCGCTATTTCAATGAACTGACCAATCTGGGTATCCTCATGGAAGAAACGGGCGAGCTGGCCCGGCTTATGGTGCGCATTTACGGTGAGCAGTCCTTCAAAAACAGAGAAGGGGAATCCAGCCTGGCGGATGAAATGGCGGATGTGCTTTGGGTGCTTTTATGTTTAGCCAATCAAACGGGCGTGAATCTCAACGAAGCGCTACAGCGTAATTTTGAAAAAAAGACAAGTCGTGATTTGCTGCGACATAAAAATAACGGAAAGCTCCGTTAATATAAATATCCCCGGTGCAAACCGGCCGAGCAGGCGATATGGCAGAGACGGTTTTTTATAATGATAAGGTAAATGCGATTTGTCTGTATTAGCAAACTCTATTATGTTGATTAGCATTCGTTTTTCTGTTGAATTTTGACTTTTTACTTAACAATAGATACCATTCCGGTTACCGTTATGCTTACCATGCGCAGTGTGCAGGTTAAAGGAGACCGTCATTTGTGGCTGTTGATGGATCGGGATCCGGTAAAGTATGCGGAGCAGATAACCGCGCTGGTGCTGGAAGCCTATTATACCACATATCAGCGGAAACTAAAAGTTCGTCCGGCATCGTTTATTATGGAAATATGGGGGCATATTTATGCGGAATACTATACCTTACTCTGGAAGGACAGGTTGCGTACCCGGTGGATGGATAACATCGCATGCTTCGTCCGGAAAAAAACCGTAATGATTGATATCGGCGAACGTACGGTTGACCGTAACCGCTGGTTTTGGGATTGGATAGCCTGGCTGAAACCGGTGTTGCCGGCGTTTCTTCCCAAAAATATTTCCCGAAAAAATATTTCCGGAAATATCCCTTAGTCTTCCTTCAGGTTTTTCTCTATTCTCTGGTCGGGAATAATCCACATAGCGGCTACAGATACATAACACAGGATGCTGAGTCCCGTATGTACAAAGGCCAGCCCGATTCCCAACAGGTACATCACCATCGACAATTTGCCTTTAAAATCCTTGCCAACAGACTGTGCCAGCGTAGCGCTTTTGCCTTCTACCTGAATCATGGCGGCCTGTAGCAGGACGTAAGACGCTGCGGCCATCAGCAGTACAAAACCATAAAGCGCCATCGGGTACGGCTCGGAGTGATATTCACCCATCCATGCCGTGGTAAAAGGAATCAGTGACAGCCAGAACAGCAGCAGCAGGTTACACCATAGTACCTTACCGTTGATATGCTTTACGGAATGCAGCATGTGGTGATGATTGTTCCAGTATATGCCTACATAGATAAAGCTGAGCACATAGCTGAGAAACACCGGCAGAACGGGTTTCAGCGAAGCTAAGGTGGCGCCGCGTTCCGGTACTTTCAGCTCCAGCACCATGATGGTGATGATGATAGCCATTACGCCATCGCTGAATGCTTCCATTCGGTTTTTGGTCATCGTTGTGATTTGTAAATGAAAAAATTCTTTACAAATATAAATGTTGGGATGCACCCATATCGTTCTTCAGGAAAAAATATATAGGATGAAAAGGAGGCCATATTGAATAGATTCCGTTTTAGCCTTGATGTTGAAAACACCGGCAAGAAAACACCATAGGCGATGTTCGATTAGACGGGAAATCGAAAATTCGTCATGTGCTATTTTCCTGAATTGCCAATGCCGGTATTCTCTGTTAATAAAAGATGAAAATCTATCGCTTATCCTGATAGCAAAAAAAGAAGTTGCTGTTTTAGGCAACCTCGTGAAAAATGATTTTAGCGGTATCCCGATTTTTTACAAACCAGACAGACTTTTCTCAATAATCTGAACACATTCCTGAATTTGCTCGCGGGTAATGATTAAAGGAGGAGCAAACCGGATGATGTCGCCATGTGTGGGCTTGGCCAGCAGACCGTTTTCCTTTAATTGCAGGCATAAATCCCAGGCTATATCCGAGCTGTTTTCATGCTGAATCACAATGGCGTTCAGCAACCCTTTACCCCGTATGGTTTTGATGTGCGGATGGTTCAGCATATTAAGGCTTTGGCGAAGGAAGGCGCCTTGTTCCGCCGCATTTTCCATCATATTTTCCGTTTTCAGCACCCGAAGCGCCGCCATGCTGACCGCACAGGCCAGAGGATTTCCGCCGTATGTGGAACCATGTTCTCCGGGTTTAATGGTCAGCATGATTTCATCATCGGCCAGAACGGCAGAAACAGGCATTGTGCCTCCGCTTAACGCTTTTCCCAGAATGAGTATATCGGGGCGTACATTTTCATAATCGCAGGCCAGCATTTTTCCGGTGCGTGCCAGTCCGGTCTGGATTTCATCGGCAACAAACAGTACACCGGCAGCCTTGCACATCTCCCGGGCTTTGGCTAAATAGCCATCGTCCGGCACCATTACACCGGCTTCACCCTGTATGGGTTCTACAAGAAAGGCGGCAACATCTTTATCCTGCAGTGCCTGTTCCAGTGCGGCGATATCATTATAAGGAATGATTTCATATCCCGGCATAAAGGGACCGAAACCGCTTTTGGAGGTCGGGTCGGTACTAAAGGAAATCACATTGAGGGTGCGTCCGTGAAAATTACCGGCAACCGTGATAATCTTTGCAGAGCCTTTGGGAATACCTTTGACATCATAAGCCCAGCGGCGCGCTAATTTCAGGGCAGTTTCTACTGCTTCCACCCCGGAATTCATGGGGAGCACCTTGTCATACCCGAAATAACCGGTGATGTATTCCTCAAATTCCCCTAAAAGGTTGTTATGAAAAGCACGGGAGGTCAGGGTAAGCTTTTGTGCCTGTTCCATAAAGGCAGCTATAATTTCAGGATGACAATGCCCCTGGTTCAATGCGGAGTAGCCCGACAGAAAATCATAATACCGTTTTCCGTCCACGTCCCATACATGTACGCCTTTTCCTTTTTCCAGCACCACCGGCAGGGGATGGTAGTTATGTGCTCCAAAGCGTTCCTCGCGGTCAATATAGATTTGTGAATTTGCGGATATTGTTGTTGTAGATTGCATACGGGCAAAGTTAAATTATTTAGGATATTAAATGCAGGATTAAAAAGCCGGCTTGCATTTTCGTACTGACCGCATACCCAATTGACATTTTGTACAGGAGTATTTTCGTTGAATTTGAGAATGGACCCCCCGGTATCTTCTAAAAATGCCAAATCCATTATCGATCATTGTAAAAATCACGACTACATGTTTCGCATTTTTAATGCGGACAAAACGAGTGTAAACATTAAGATTGGCGTAAAAAAAGCGCTGGAAGGATGCTGCGTTAAAAAATTTTATAACAAAAGCATACAACAATAGCAGTTTTTTTATACTTTCATCGCTCAAAATGAACTTCCAACTATGTGGAAACTAATACCAAGAACATTTTTTACCGGACTGACAGCACTGTTGCTGGTGTGTAATGCCAGACATAGCGAGGCACAGGAGCATAAGTTATATTGGGGAAATCCTGACGTCCCGGTAGTGGAACAACGTGGCTTTTCACTGGGTGTGAACTTTGGCCTGGCCGACTTGTGGTCCGATGTAGGTACCAAATCGCCCATTGATCACTATATGAATGATTATTTTGACGAAATACGCGGTATGGGCGGTATGTTTTTGCGTTATACTCAGGCGCCTGGACTTTCGTTCCGGCTGGGTGTTAACTACGGATCGCTATACGCTACGGATGCCTGGAATGAAAAGAAAGCGCTGGAAGCCACCAATACCGAAGACGATTATTTTCAAAGATACTTACGCAACCTGGATGTACGAACTAATATCTGGGAAGGTAACCTGATGCTGGAACTCAGCCCGATGCGCTTATTCAGCAACTGGGAATTCAGCCGCTCCGCGAAAAGGAAATTTCAACCAGTTATTTTACTGGGTGTTTCGGCATTTCATTTCAATCCGCAGGGAAGAAGCGTAGATCTTAATACCGGCATTTCCAAATGGGTGGATTTACAGCCGCTGCATACCGAAGGAGAAAGCTATAGCTTTACCGGTGCGCCGGAAGGCTATCAGCTATGGTCTTACGCTGCATTGGTTGGGCTGGGGTTTCGCGTGGAATTAGGCAGAGGCTTGGCTATCGGTGCAGAATACCAGCTTCGATATGCCTTTACGGACTATATTGATGATGTGAGCGGGAAATATATTGATCCGCTTGATCATGACATCGCTTATTTAGGTGAGCACGGTAAAGGAAATCTGGCTAAGAAAATGATGGATCGCTCCAATGAAATCATTCCCGGATACCGGCATGAGAAAGGAGAATTCCGGGGCGACCCCAACAATAATGATATGTTCTCCACGGTTTCCGTTACGTTCTTCTGGCGTATCAACAAACGGGATTACGGATGGTGGGACTGGTGGAATGGCAGCAGAGATAATTCCAAAGTATATAAACAACATTAGATACGGAAAAGGTTGGACGCAGGTTCAGCCTTTTTTGCTGTTTATCTGTTGCATAATTACCGGCTACTCAGGTGGCGGAAAATATTGCTTTCGCCTTTAAATTGAATGACACCTTAATATTATCTGTTTAAATTGCAGGAATTATTTATTTTGCATTCTTATGATTGGATATATTGAAGGGAAGCCGGTCGGCTTGTCTCCTTCGCTTACCTATATAGACATCGGCGGATTAGGCTATGAAGTGAACATTACGCTGCATACTTATGAAGCCATCCGGGATAAAGCAACTTGCAGGCTGTTTACTCATTTGCAGATTCGGGAAGATGCCTGGACTTTATTTGGCTTTGCAACGGAAAAAGAAAAAGCGGCCTTTCAGCGGCTGATATCCGTTTCCGGCGTCGGTGCGGCTACCGCCCGCATCCTGTTGTCGTCTATCACTGCTGATGAGCTGGGCGGTATTATTGCAACAGGAGACAGCAAGGCATTGGAGCAGGTGAAGGGCATTGGCGCAAAAACAGCGCAGCGTATTATTCTGGAGCTGAAAGGAAAATTAGTTTCCGAACCATCGGAAATAAGCGCCGTTTCGCACAATACCCAAACCAACGATGCGTTATATGCATTGCTGGGCCTGGGTATCGCTAAGCCGGCCGCAGAAGCCGCCCTGAAAAAATCCCTGGAGCAGCCTGGAGCAAACCAAAGCGTGGAAGCGCTGATAAAATCCGCATTGAAAAATCTGTAAATCATTCGTTTCATATCTTATTAAAAACAATTATTGTTCTGTAATAGTTTTCAGTATTGGCAAAGAGAAGTACAAAGAAGTTAGGACTCAAGATCCCTGTTATCATTACCATTGTTTTTGCACTGGCAACTGCCGGAGCACATGATTATGACGTACCTTTTACTTATGATGATGACAATCCTGTGGACAGTTTACCTACCACTGATACCGACAGCCTGCATTTTCCTATTACCGACCAAAAATACCCTGATCCCGCAGGGAACGAAAATCAGCCTGCATCCATTGACCTGAATACGCCTTCCAATATTGAAAATACCATTGAATATGATCCCGGAGACAGCACCTATCATTTCCGGCAGCAGGTGGGCGGTCGCGATATAAAAGATCCCACCTACCTGGACTACAGCGATTATCTCCATTATCGTTCCAAAAAAGACGAAGAAGCCTACTGGAAAGATAAAATGAGCACCTTAGATCTTTTCAGCCAGAAACCGCAGCTCCCCACCTTGTACAGGGAGGGTTTGTTTGACCGGCTTTTCGGCGGGAAATCTATTACGATTAAGCCACAGGGCAATCTGGATCTGACTTTTGGCGGCAGTTGGCAAAATATGAAAAACCCGACACTCCCCCAGCGCTCTCAGAAATATGGCATCTTCGATTTTGATATGCAGATGAATGTCAGTCTGCTGGCACAGATCGGCGACAAGGTGAAGCTGAACATCACTAATAATACAAAACCTTCTTTTGCCGAACAGCAGACCCGGAAATTAGAGTTTACGGGAAAAGAAGATGAGATTATAAAAAAGATTGAACTGGGGAATGTGGAATTTCCGCTGCGTAGTACCCTGATGACCGGCCCACGTTCGCTTTTCGGCGCTAAAGCACAATTGCAGTTTGGCCGCTTATGGGTTACCGGTGTGATTTCCCAGCAGAACTCCCAGATGAAATCCATTACCGTGCAAAATGGCGGACAGACCCAGGATTTTGAAGTGCGTGCCGATAATTATGAAGAAAACAGGAACTTCCTGTTAGGCCAATATTTTTATCAGAATTATGACCGTGCTTTGGAAAATTTCCCGGTGATTAATTCCCAGATTCAGATTGATAAGATAGAAGTATGGATTACCAACCGCACCGGAGCTACCCAGGGCGTTCGTGATATCCTCGCCTTTATGGATCTGGGTGAAAAAACACCGTATCTGCCTACGCTGACCAATCCTTCAGGGTCTAATGTCCCGGATAATCGTTCCAACAGCCTGTATAATATGCTGCAACAGGGCGGTGCATCCCGGACACAAAGCACAGCAACGCAGGCTGTGCTGGGATTAGGTCTTACGGAAGGTCAGGATTTCCAGCGAAATACTATGCGTCAGCTCAGCCCTTCCGAATTTACCTTTGAGCCCCGTTTAGGCTATATCTCGCTCAATACGCAGGTCAATACGGACGATGTGCTGGCCGTAGCTTACCGCTATACCTATAACGGAAAGATATATCAGGTAGGTGAGATGGCAGAAGACATGACCCCCGACAGCACCAATCAAAAGGTGATGTTCCTGAAATTGCTGAAAGGTATTTCTAATCGCCCCAGCCTGCCGATATGGCATTTGATGATGAAGAATATTTACGCTTTGGGCATTATGGGAATTTCCAATGAGGAGTTCCGGCTCAACGTATTTTATGAGGATCCGGGCGGCGGCGAAAAGCGCTATCTGCCGGAAGGTCCGCGGGCCGGAGAACCCATCATCAATCTTTTGAATTTAGATCGTTTGAACAGCCAGAATGATCCCGTACCCGATGGTGTTTTTGATTATGTGGAAGGCATTACGATCAATGCCCAGCAAGGCAAAGTTATCTTTCCCGTATTAGAACCATTCGGCCGGGATCTGAAGCCGGCTTTGGGCGGCAACTCCCAGTTGGAACGGAAATATCTTTATCAGATCCTTTATGATTCTACCATTACGGTAGCGCGGCAGTTTCAGCAAAACAACCGTTATATAATTAAAGGCAGCGCCATGTCCTCAAGCGGCAGCGACATATACCTGGGCGGTTATAATATCCCGCAAGGCTCTGTCGTGGTGGTAGCCGGCGGCAGCCGGCTGGCTGAAAATGTGGACTATCAGGTGGATTACAGCCTGGGGCGGGTAAAAATTCTTAATCAGGGTATCCTGAGCTCCGGCATCCCGATAACGATTCAGTTTGAAGACAATGCCGCATTTGGATTTGTACAGCAAAACTTCACCGGCCTCCGGCTGGATTATTATTTGAATGATAAATTATCACTGGGCGGAACCTACATGCGGCTTACCGAACGGCCATTCACCAATAAGGTTTCGTTTGGAGATGACCCGATTAAAAATACGGTAGTGGGCGTTGACGGCAATTACCAGTCTGAGTTCCAGGCCATGACCCGATGGCTGGATAAGCTCCCTTTTTTCAGCAGCACGGCGCCTTCCATGATCTCGGGTTCCGCTGAAGTAGCCGGCATTTTTCCCGGCCATCATCAATTCATTAATATTCCAGGAGATGAAGGCGGAACTGTTTTTTTAGATGATTTTGAAGGAGCCGGAAGCTCTATTGATTTAAAATCAGGGACTCAGAACTGGAGCCTGGCCAGCACGCCGGCCAATGCCAAAGATGCCAATGGCAATGTCCTTTTCCCCGAAGCCATACTGAGCAATGATATCCGCTATGGATTCAATCGTGCAAAATTAGCCTGGTACAATATAGAACCTACCTTAGTGGACGGCTCGGCAGGTACACCGGATAATGTAAAGGCCGATACCGCGCTACAGGATTACTGGCGGCTGGTGCAGACTACCGAGGTTTTCCCGCAGAATACGCTCATTGCATATCAAAATTCTTTAAGCACCTTCGATTTAGGCTATTATCCTGCCGAGCGCGGGCCGTACAACTTTGACCTGAGCAGTATAGATCCTTCCACAGGAAGATTTACCAACCCCCGGCAAAGGTGGGGAGGCATTCAGCGGGCTATTGACAATAATACGGATTTCGAGGCCGGTAATGTGGAATATATCACCTTCTGGTTGCTGGATCCTTTTATTTATAATGATGCCAGCATGGGTGGCGATCTTTATCTTAATCTGGGAAATGTATCAGAAGATGTGTTGAAAGATTCCCGGATGGCCTTTGAAAACGGAACAACTTATCCCAAAGATATCTCCAAATTAGATAAAACCGACTGGGGTTATGTGCCGCGCTTTCAACAGCAGATCACTCGCGCTTTTGATAATGATCCTGAAGCGCGTCGTGTACAGGATGTCGGATATGATGCTATGGATGATGATGAAGAAAAGGAACAGAATGCGCAATTCCTGTCCCAGGTAAGCGCCCTTCTTGGCGGTAATCCTAATGCGCTGGATCGCTTGCTTAACGATCCCGCATCGGATAATTTTCATCATTACCGTGGCTCCGATTATGATGACGAAGGCCTGAGCGTATTGGAGCGCTATAAAAACTTCAACAGTCCGCAGGGCAATTCCCCGGTAGCCGATCTCTCTCAGACTTTCACTTCGGTGGGAAGCGCTATCCCCGAATCGGAAGATATTAACAGGGACAATACCTTAAATGAATTAGAAGCATATTACCAGTACCGGGTTAAGCTGGCACCGGATATGCCGGTAGGCAGCAATAATATTGTGGATAAAAGAATCATTCCGGTTCGGCTGATGAATGGCCGCACGCAGGATGAAACCTGGTATCAGTTTAAAATACCGATACGGGGTTATGATAATGTGGTTGGCGAGATCGGTGATTTCCGTTCCATTCGCTTTATGCGGATGTTCCTGACGGGTTTTGAAGATAGCGTGATCCTGCGTTTTGCCCAATTGCAGCTCGACCGGAATAACTGGCGTCGTTATCAGTTTTCTTTACTGAATCCGGGAGAAAACATTCCGGAAGAAGATTTGCTCACCACCTCATTTAATGTAAATACGGTAAGCCTGGAACAAAACAGCTCCCGTGTACCGATTCCCTACGTAATGCCTCCGGGAATTGAGCGTCAGCAGCAAGCTATATCCAGCGGGCAAACGCAGCAATTAGATGAGCAGTCTTTGGCGCTACAGATATGCGGACTCAAAGACGGAGATTCCAGGGCGGTATTTAAGGATGTTGGCCGGTTTGATTTCCGCCAGTACAAACAATTGAAGATGTTTATCCATGCCGAGTCAGTGCCTAATGAGCTTCCGCTTAATAATGGCGATATCTATGCCTTTATCCGGATCGGCAGCGATTTTATCAATAATTATTATGAATATCAAATCCCGCTGACCATTACCCAGGCGGGTACCAACAGCGCCGAGCTGATCTGGCCGGAACAGAACAGGCTGGATTTGTTGTTGCAGGATCTTATTGATTTGAAAACCCGCAGAAATGATGCCAATCTCCCCTCCTATATTCCTTATTCCGGACAAAACGCATTGGGGAATACCATTGTAGTGGTAGGAAATCCTAACCTGGCTGATGTAAAAAACATCATGATGGGGATCAAAAACCCGACAAAAACTACGCAAACCCCTACCGACAACGGACTGCCGGTTTGTACTGAAGTATGGTTTGATGAACTGCGGTTAACCGGCCTGAATGAAAAGCCCGGATACGCTGCGGCCGGACAGATGAATATGCAACTGGCCGATTTGGGCAGTCTGCATATCGGCGGTAGCATGCATACCATCGGATATGGTAATATTGATCAAAAAGTGAACGAGCGTTTCCGGGACAACTTCCTGCAATATGATATCAACACGAACCTGAATATGGGTAAACTGCTTCCGCGCTCCTGGGGCTTGCAATTGCCGCTGTTCTTTGGTTATACCCAAAACAGCAGCAATCCCGAATTTGATCCTTATGATAAAGATATTAAGCTCACAGACAAAATCTCCAAATCCTCCGATCCTTCGGAAGTCCGGAAAGCCGCTCAGGATTTTACTTCTATTACGAGCTTCAGCCTTAATAATATCCGTTATACCGGAAACCCGGAAGGAAAGGCTCCGAAAATACTGATGCCCTGGAGCCTGAAAAATTTTGATCTCAGTTATGCTTATAACCGTGCATTCAAACGCAATCCGCTGATTGAAAGCGATCAGCTCATTACCCAGCACCTGGGGCTTGGATACAGCTACGATATCCGGAATTTTTCTTACGAACCTTTCAAGAGGATAATTAAATCAAAATCGAAATGGTGGGGATTAATCAAGGATTTTAATATCAATCCTTTGCCCAGCAATCTTACTTTCCGCACAGATTTGAATAAGATTTTCGGGGAAACCAATGTGCGCAACATTGACGAGGGCAGCGACTACCAGATTCCGCCTTATTATTATAAAAACTTCACCTGGACCCGTACTTACATCCTGCGTTGGGAATTGACCCGTGCGCTGGCATTCAATTATCAGGCTACTAATGAATCCCGTATTGACGAACCTTATGGAAAGATTGATACCAGAGAAAAAAGAGACTCTTTGTGGGACAGCTTTTCGCGCCTGGGTCGTAATACATTCTTCACCCAGTCGCTGAATGCTACATATACCGTGCCGTTTAAAAAAATACCCCTTTTAGATTGGGTGAATACCAATCTCACGTATAATTCAACCTATATGTGGACGGCATCATCCCTATTAGCCCAGTCGCAGGGCAATACGATTGCGAATACCCAGCTTAAACAGATCATTGGTGATCTGAATTTTGCCCTGCTCTACAACAAAAACCGCTGGTTGAAGGCCGTGAATACCGTTAGCCGGGCAACATTAAAGGACAGTGGGCGTCAGCTCAACCTTAATTCAAAAGGCGGCGGCGCAAGTGTCAGAGGAGGAAAAGAACAACTTGCCACTGCCGGAAAAACCGCCACAGGAAGAGTGGCGGACGGAAGGGATGAAGATCATACCCGCGGAGAAGGCCGTGCCGGAGAAGGTGGAAAAGGAAATAATGATAAAAATGAAGGCGGCGGCGTTAAAAACGACCGGAACAATGAGGAGCGGGATAAAGACAATAAGGATACAAAGAACCAGGATAAGAATAATAAAAACGCCCGGAACAATAACAGCAGCCGGCCATCACTTCCCCCTAAGCCGAAAAAGAAAGTGATTCGGGAAAATAATGTACCGGGGCACGACACCATGACCAGTCGTGAGATCGCGACGCAACTAAAAAAGCTGAAGAAGCAGGAACGTACGCGTTTCCGTAAGGAAATAGCTGCATGGCGAGCCCGGAAGCGTAACATACTTCCTGAGATTTCCGATGGTGAACGAATTGCCGGGAAGCTGGTCACCATGCTAAAACGGGTAAAGCTGAACTATAGTGAAAACTACGGGACGGTACTGCCGGGATATATGGACAGCACCCGCTTTTTGGGTATTGACAACAACAGCCTGGCACCGGGACTTTTCGCCTTCGGGTTCCAGCCCGACAGAGACTGGCTGGATCAGGAAGCAGGGGCGGGACGCATTACCGGAGACAGTATATTCAACGGGCAACTACAGCAACAATATACCCAGACCTTTAATCTTACCGCTACACTGGAGCCTTTCCAGGATATGCGCATTGACCTGACCTGGCGTAAGGATTTTTCCAAGAATCACAACGAGATATTCAAATATGATTATACCGATAACAGCTACCATCATTTTACGCCAAGTGATTTCGGGTCGTTCAATATTTCTTATATCAGTTTAGGAACTTTATTCCGCAACTCGGATCCGAATCAACTGAGCGGCACATTTCAGGATTTTATGGATTACCGGACCGTAATTTCCAAACGGCTTGGCAGCACGAACCCTTATACCAATAATGTGCTGGATCCTAACAACCCGGATTATTATAAAGGCTATACGGAATTTTCGCAGGATGTGCTGATCCCGGCATTCATTGCGGCTTATTCCGGGCGTGATCCGAATAAAGTAGCCCTGATTGATTACAGTAATGAAAATATCCGGAGTAACCCTTTCCGGTATTATTTCCCATTGCCCAACTGGCGCCTGACTTATAGCGGCATCGGGAAAATGCCGGCATTACAGGATAAGCTGAGCAATTTTACCATTACGAATAATTATACCTGTAATATGTCCATGAATAGCTTTGCCTCCAATTTCTATTATCAGGATTTTCTGGGTGTCGGATTTCCTTCTTTCATTGATTCCAATTCGAACAACTACATACCATTCTTCCAGGTGCCTAACCTGACGATTTCCGAACAGTTCTCGCCGATATTAGGCCTTGAAGCGGCTTTCAAAAGCTCACTGACCTTCCGGGTACAGTTTAATAAAACCCGCATGATGAGCCTGAGCCTGATCGATTACCAGGTGAGTGAAACCAAGTCAACGGAATTTGTTGTAGGTGGTGGCTACCGCATCCGGGGATTGCAGTTGCCTTTCGTTGTTTTCGGAGTCAGGGAATTAAAGAACGATGTCAATATCCGCGTGGATGTGGGCTACCGGGATGATGTGACCAGCAATACTTACCTGGGGGTGAATACGGTTATGCCTACGCGTGGACAGAAAGTGCTGACCATTTCTCCCACCATTGACTATATCATCAACGACAATCTTCAGCTGCGGCTGTATTACGACCGGCGCCAGACCATCCCGGCCATTTCCACATCGTACCCGATAACGACTACCCGTGCGGGACTTACTTTGCGATTCCTGTTTACGGAGCAATAAGGGAAATGGATAGCGTTAGGTCAAAACAGTAAAAGCTCCGGTTGTCAATATGCTGCTTTTCAACAACGAGCTCAGAGTGACAACTCTTTAACTTAACAATAGCTGAATTGCAGGCGGGGAATAGTCGCGAAGCTTTGCTAATTTTGCGGGAATGGAACCGATTGTAAATAAAGTAGCCGCAAGCAGTTTAGTGACGATCAGCTTAGAGGATTTTTTGCCGGAAGAAGATGCGTTGATTGTCTTTGATCTGAAACCCTTTTTATTCCGGGAAATGATACTGCGGGAAAAGGATTTCCGGGAAGCATTGCCGGCTCATGACTGGAACCGGTATGAAGGAAAGCATGTGGCCATTACCTGTTCCGCAGATGCCATCATTCCCATGTGGGCGTATATGCTGGTGGCTTCTATGCTGCAACCCATAGCGGCTTCCGTTTTCAGCGGCGACATTAATGCGCTGCGACAACATCTGCTCCTGCAAAATATTGCAGCGTTGAACGCCGGCGATTATTTGGATCAAAGGATCGTTATTAAAGGCTGCGGCAACCGCCCGGTTCCTGAAGGCGCTTTTATCGCTATTACCAACTGCTTACGTCCGGTGGTCAAAAGCATCATGTACGGAGAGCCTTGCTCTACGGTACCGGTTTATAAGCAGAAAAAATAACTATCCCTAAACGAGGATTTGCATTACTACGCGTACTTCCCGATGTTTTTATATGCCGATGTCAATACAATAGATTCATCAGAAGTTGTCGAAAAGCAACAAGACACCCCTAAGCGTTGTCAAAAAAACAGTATATTGACAATCGGCGTTTTTACTGTTTGGCATTTTGCATTAACATCATTAATACATTTTTCTGGTTCATACTGTCTGTTTAGGGGAGATATCCCGTAGGACAGCGAGAAAACATACCATAAACACTTTCGTGTATTCGCCCATATTGATCGCGGTTTGTGTCTGCATATTTGCGCTTTGAAAAATTTCAAGCAAATACCGGGCTTTTTGTAACCATTCCGATTCCTGCCTACTCTAATAAATGAACAAACAATTTTTCACACCTAAATTTCAATTTATATGAAATCGTTTAAAAACTTTTTTATGGCTTCTGCCGCACTGGCCGGAGCAATGCTTTTTGCTGCAACAACAAAAGCACAAGACACCAAGCTTTCCGACCCGGAAATCGCGTCCGTAGCCGTTACTGCAAACCAGATTGATGTGGACTATGCTGCTATTGCACAAAAGAAATCGAAGAATGCAGAAATTCTGCAATTTGCAAAAACAATGGCCGATGATCATAATGCTACCATAGCTGCTGCCGTTAAATTAGTAACCAAACTGAAGGTTACGCCAAAGGATAATGCCGTAAGTAAATCTCTGAAAGAAGGTGCTGAAAAGACAAAAAAGATGTTGAACGGAAAAGCCGGTGCGGCATTTGACAAGGCATATATTGATAATGAGGTGGCCTACCACAAAGCGGTAATTGCAGCGGTAGAAACGGTATTGATTCCGCAGACACAAAACGCCGAATTGAAATCCTTGTTAGAAAGTGTAATGCCGGTATTAAAAACTCATTTGGGTCATGCGGAAATGGTGCAAAAAAACATCAGTAAATGATGATATGTAGATTATTTAAGCTGCGGAATCCCGGAATTGTATGGGTGATTTTCCTGCTCGCCGGTTGTACGGACAGCGGGCAAAAAGCGGTAAGGCATGATATTTCCATCGCCGCAATGCAATTTACACCGGATACCATTGTCGTTCAAAAAGGGGATACGCTTGTGTTCACAAACAATGATATGGTTGACCATGACATATCGGATTTTCCTGCTAAAAGATGGGCGTCTCCAAAATTACAGCCCGGTGATACCTGGACTTATATACCTATGGAAGGCGGCACTTATTTTTGCAGCATTCATCAGATTATGAAAGGCGAGATCATCATAAAATAAACCCCGAGTCAATTCGCAATCCCATTTGTACGGGATTGCGAATTTTATACTTTCAACGGAACCGCCCGTAATTAATCAGTCGTGACGTGCTCAGTACGGTAATGATCATTCCGCCAATCTCCCCCGATCTTTACATCAATCCTTTTCAATCTTCCTCAATCCTTCCTGTCCCTGCATCAGGCAATCCTTCGATTCCTCCCGCCGGTACATGAATCCTTTCCTTTCATCTTCGGCGTTTCTCTGCTGTGAATATCTTCACCCGTCACTCAATATGCGAATCCGTGTCCTCACGCCGTGGTGAATGTTTTAACACAGCGGTGAGTGCGGACACCACTATGGCACAAGTGACGAAAAATTGGTGGTGGCGCAAAATAGTTGATGTTCATTTTCAAAATGTTGATTATCTACTGTATTAGAATCTCATTTCAGCTAATTCATGACACCACCGAAAAGTTATGTTGTCATTGTAATGTGAAAACCTGAAATACATCCTCCAAAAGGTGCCTATGGGTGCATCCCAAATCGTGGCACCGGAGCAATCTCCCGAATGTAAAAGGTATCGTCATTCCGGGTGAAGCGTATAAGCGGTTGTCATTCCGACCGGAGTAAAATTTACGGAACGCAGCGCAGTAAATTTTATGGAGCGGAGGAATCTCCCGGGCGTTTTCCCATCCTCCCGATTGGGAGATTCCTCCATGCGAAAATCCTAACCGGATTAAGCGTAATCCGGGATTTTCTTTTCGGACTGACGGCACGTTTTTGTGGAATGACAAAAAACCTTACACCACACGCAACATCTGGGATACACCCGTGCCTATACCCCTTATGCATACAAAACAATAAAACCGTACTTTTGCATTCCTTAAATGCTTCAATTTTTTACGATGAAAAAAATAATTTTGGGCTGCCTCATTGTTGCACTGACCGGCATGCTGGCCTGTACAGGTTCTGAAAATAACAGCGAAGACAATGCCGCAACATCCGAATCAGCAAAGGCTCCGGAACCGCAATATAAAAACCTGACTATGGAGCAATTTGAATCTCTTGTCGGAAAGGGAAATAAATTAGTGTTGGTCGATTTTTATGCCGACTGGTGCCAGCCTTGTAAATTGCTGAAACCCCATATTGAATCTATCGGTAAGGAGATGAAAGACAAGTTGGAAGTGGTGGCTATTAATGTGGACAACAACAGCACCTTATCCGATCAGTTGAAGATTGACGGCATTCCGCTGCTTCATATTTACAAGGACAATAAGCTGGTTTGGCAGGGCGTAGGCTATATGGATAAAGCACAGCTTGAAGCGGAGATTAACAAACTTTAATCATTCCATATCTTTTTTAAAAAGCAGTTTTCGGCTTGCTTTTATACTCTCGATAATATGACAATTCTGTTACAAGAATTCTCTCTAATCTTCGCCGGCATCCTTATTTGTGCCTAATTTTGCAGCGTTTGAAATTAAGGAGTGATTATGAAGCAAAAAGAAACGAAGGCCAGTATCCTGGTGGTCGAAGATGAAGAAAGCCTTCGTGAGGCGCTGGTATTAAATTTAGAGATGGAGCAGTACGAAGTGACTGCTGTGGATAATGGCGTTGCCGCCCTGATGGCCATCAAAAATGAATATTTCGACCTGTTGATCTTAGATATTATGCTGCCGGAAATGGATGGCATCACCGTTTGTGAAAATATCCGTATCCAAAATAATGATACTCCGATATTATTTTTGTCTGCCCGAAATTCCAGCGCCGATCGTATTGAAGGATTGAAAAAAGGCGCCGATGATTATTTAGTCAAGCCCTTTAACCTGGAAGAGCTGCTGCTGCGTGTGGAAAAGCTCATCATCAAAAATAAAAAGCTCAAAGACCGCAGCTCCGCTATGGATGTTTATACCTTTGGCAAATGCCGGGTAGATTTCACGGCTCAGGAAGGAAAGGATAAGGACGGCAGGACTATTGAGCTGAGCAAAAGGGAAACCACATTGCTGAAACTGCTGATAGAACACAAAGGGGAAGTCGTATCCCGGGAGCATATCTTACAGGCAGTCTGGGGCTATAATGTTTATCCCACTACACGAACCATTGATAATTTTATCCTGAATTTCCGGAAATATTTCGAGAAGGATTCAAGAAATCCAAAGCATTTCCACTCTGTCCGGGGCGTAGGCTATAAGTTCACGGAATAATTTATTGGAAAATAAAATTTCTTTTGTAGTTTTATAGCTTAATTCTACCATAAAGATGAATCGTAAATCTGTATTTGTGCTGGCGCTGATAGCCGTTTTGGGTATTTTATCCTGTAAAAAAGAAGAAGATTATGTGCATGCCGTTATAGTGGATACGCAGGACATTACTTATGAAGGATGCGGATACCTGCTGAAATTGGATGATAGCGCTTTACTGAAGCCGCTTTATTTGCCTGGGGCTTTTCAGCATGATGGTCTTGAAGTAAGGGTTAAGTACGACCATACCGATATTAAAGATACCTGCCAGTACGGAAGCATTATATACGATATGGTGAATATAAGCGATATTAAGCGCGCTGAACTTTAAGGTTAAAACGCTATAATTTGCCGATATGCTTCACTGGTTATAGCGCCGGGTTTCTGCCTTTGTTGACGTTCTTCTCAACGAAGAAAATGCAACATACACCTTGGCTGTTTTCCGAAACAGATTGTAAATTTTGGCTTTTTCAATAGTTTCGGGGTAACACTCTGAACAGCCCGTATTTTGAAATATACTCCTCCATCCGGATATCATAGGAATTCAAAAATAAATTTTTACTTTTCGGAATTATTTCAAGATAAATGAATCAGACATGAAAACAAAATTATGTGCTCTCTTTTCAGTTCTTATCTTTTTTTGTACTGCGGCTTATGCGCAACAGGCACGCAATGGAATACCCTGGAGTAAAATGCAACCGGTAAAATTTGTTCCTTCCAGCGCAGAAGTTGTGCTTCCCCACCCGGATTTTGCTGCTGCCGCTACCGGGGACCGTTTGCCATCGGCATCAGCCGGCGCATACAGAATAGCCCTTCCGGTGGAAACGAACCTATCTGTTCAGAAAGACGGAACCATTACCTATCTGAACGATGGCCGTATGATCTGGCAACTGAGCCTGACGATTCCTGATGCTAAGGCAATAAGCACTGAAATTGACAATCTTTATTTGCCGGAAGGCGTAAGGCTTTATTTCCGAAATAATAACGGAAAGCAACTGATCGGCGCCTTTGCCAATAAGGATAATTCCTCCAGGTTCGGTGTTCCGATGATACAGGGTGCAACGATGCATCTCGAACTCAATATTCCGCCAGGTATTGCTTTATCTGATATCAGCCTGAACATCCACAAAGCGTATGCAGCATACAGAAGCGGGCTTGTTGCGGATCTGGAGCAATATTACGGGAGCGCCGTGTCATCGTCCCATATCCTGCAACGTCCCTTGAATGACTTGAGCTCCCCCTGCCAGATCAATGCAGTATGTGAAACGGATTCCTTGCTGTCAAAGATCAAAAATACTACCGCAATGATTATTTTAGACGGGTATATGTGCTCCGGTAATCTGGTGAACACCGGTCAGAATGACTGCACTCCTTATCTGCTGACTGCTTCCCACTGTGAAGTGAACAATTCGGTAAACAGCAGTACGTTCAGCTCCTGGGTCTTTTATTTCAATTATGAATATCCGAATTGTGCCGACAACAGCGACAACAGTGTAGCGCCATTGGATCAATTTCTTACGGGAGCCGAATTTGTGACCAGAAGCTTTATCCAGCAAACGCCTAACCCTCAGGTTATCGGGGACTTTCTTTTGCTTAAATTGAACGACCCGTATAATTTTCTTAGCAATGACTGGGATGCTTATCTGGCCGGCTGGTCAATAGAAGACGCCTCGTCAGGAGGTACAAGCCTGCCGGACACCTTGTATAACTTAATCAACTTTCACCATCCTGCAGGCGATCCCAAGAAAGTAAGCTCTTTTGGATATATCGAAAGCGGATACAACTTTAACGGGACAGCCGAAGATTCCCATTGGAAGGCGCTATATACTTCCGGGACATTGGAAGGGGGTAGCAGCGGCTCGGGTATTTTTACCGCATCTGATGGATTTCTGCGGGGAATGCTTAGTGGCGGTCCTTATTCTCCTTCTTGCGAATTCGGGGAATATAACTACGCGCTTTTCTCCAAACTTTCCCGTTGCTGGGAGTATCCGGATGGAGACGGCACGCCTCAAATGCGCCTCAGAGATCATCTGGATCCTAACGGGCTTGGGCTCACTCATGCGCCTACCGTTAAATATATCTGTGCACCGGTAAGCCTGGAATCTTTTGAAGAAGATCCGGATGTTTACATTTTTCCTAACCCTGCTTCAGAAACCATTACTATCAAGACTAACCTTTTACACAAGTCGGATATTGCATTGGATATCTACGATATTGAAGGAAGAAAACGCGCGTCTTACCAGTTGTCTCAAATGAGCAACGGCGAGGTGAGCATGGACATCTCACAGCTTTCTAACGGACTGTATCTTGTAAAAATAAAAGCCGGAAATGCTACGTGGAGTCAGAAGCTGGTGGTAAATCACCGGTAAAACCGGAGGTGCTTCTTTTAGCGGGTGCATCCCAAATCGTTGTGCCTGCAATGCTTCTGTACGACAAAAAATGTGACTTCATATGAACAAGGAATGACGAAACATTGTCCAACGAAAAAGCTCCCGGGAACGGGAGCTACTGATAAAACACTAAAACACCAATAATCATTAGTATCCTTATGCGCCGTTGTTGTTGGCCCGGCGCTTTTCTTCTTCTGCGCCGCTTCTGCGCCGCCCGGTATTTACCTGCTCTGAACCGAAATTATACGACAGGGTCAACGTACCTACACGTGTTTCACGCTTTGCCACAAAGTGTTCTTCATATCCCATGTAGGTAGAAGTAGCACGCGGATAGCCGGTGAAGAAAATGTCCTGCACATTCAGTTTAAGGCTCAGTTTTTTGTCAAGGAAATGCTTTTGCAATCCAGCATTCAGCATCCAGTTGGGGCGTACCACCATGTAGCCGTATTGCTCGCGTGCACGGTAGTTGAACGACAGTTCTGCCATCATGTTATAGGGCAGCAGAAACGTATTCTGTACGTTTACATTAAAGGTCAGTGCGCCTTTATCCAGACTGGTATTAGCTACATCCGCCTTGTAGTGGGCATAATAGATATTCAGTCCGGTATAGGCCGTCCATTTTTTCATCACTTGGAAAGGATAGGAAGTGTACAGCCCGGCAAAGGTCATGCGATTGGCATTCTTTACGGTCTGCACAGTGACAGAATCTTCCGTTTCGCTGGGTTGGATTACTTCCATAATGAAGCCGCGGTTCACGCCATAAGACAGTGTGGTTACAAAACGCTGCCGGTATGTATGCGTCAGTTCTGCCGAATAATAAGATGCGGGATTCAGATAAGGATATCCTTCGCGGTAAGTGGTCTTGTCGATATAATATTTGAAAGGGTTGAGCTGCTGGTAATCGGGTCGCTCGATACGGCGACTCAGGGTGATGCCCAGGTCGTTTTTTTCGTTCAGGTGATACTGGAAAGCAAGATTGGGGAACAACTGTATATATGCGGTATCAAAAGCCGTCTGTGTGCTGTATTGTATGCCTTTAGCATGAGTATGCTCCATCCTTAATCCCAGTTGCAACCCGAAGCTTTTGTAGTCCTTATTAAGATTCAGATAGCCGGCATTGATATTTTCCTTGTAAATGAAATGGTTGCTGCGCGTAGTATCCAGCTCATACTCGCCGCTGCTTTTCTGATAAAATAAGGGCTTGCTGTCAGATATCACATAGCTCGACTTTAGTCCCGCTTCAATGCGCAGCGAGTCCTGAACCGGATGCACATAGTCTGCCTTTACAGACCGGATATCGGTGCTGCCGCGCAAATCACTTTTCAGATAATAGTCATCAAGGTAGGGCTGACCATCCGGCTTGCGGTAGCTGGAAGCAAAATGCTGATTACTGCGGCTGCCAAACTGTGCATAATCCACATCTACCGATAAGCTGCGACCGGTGGAATCAAAGCTGTGGCGCAGCGAGGCATTAGCACCGGCATTGTAATACAGATTATCATGATTCCCGGTGGTCAGTGTGGTGTACAGTAAATTGCTCATACCATCGTTGGCGTCCGTATTATTAGTCACAGTCGGCTGGAAAGCATTGGTCATACCGGAAAAAGCCATACCAATCGTGGTTTTGTGACTGAAGCTATAATCCACCGAAACAGCAGCAATGTGGTTTTTGAAGTTATACAATGCATAATTGTCCTGGTAGTATTGAAATACGCGTTGATTATTTTCATCAAGAAAATTACGATCGAGTACGAGGTTGTTAAACCAGAATCGTTTATTGAACTGATAATTGGCATTCACGATCCATTTCTTTTTGCGGTAGCTGATATTGCCGCCTATGCCATATTTGGGATACATACCCTGACCATAGGAAATATTGGCGCTGCCGTTCACGCCATTGCGCTTATCTTTTTTAGTAATGATATTGATAATGCCGCCAATACCCTCCGCATCATAGCGTGCACCGGGACTGGAGATGATTTCTATCCGTTCAATATTCGCAGAGGACATACCGCGCAACATATTGGCAAGGTCGCTCCCCGCCATCAGCGTTGGTTTTCCGTCCATCCATATCTGTACGCCACTTTTACCTTTCAGGTTCACCACATCGTTATTATCAATATGCACACCGGGCATTTTACCCAGTACCTCAAATACCGAATTGCCGGATGCCAGCACGCTGGTAGCGATATTGGCCACAATCATGCCGGGCTTCACGGTTATCAGTGGCTTTTGTGCCACGATAGTTACGCTTTCCAATTGATGCCCGCCTCGTACCAATTGAATGACCGGCATTTTCTGGTTGGCATTTATGTTCAGCGAATCCTGCCGGAACTCCTGATAGCCAGTCATGGAAATGGTGATGAGATAGGTGCCGGCCGGCAACGATTCCAGTATAAAATTGCCTTGCTCATCGCTGAATGTGAAGCTTTCCATTGGAGAAGCCGTATTTTTTGCAGATATATAGGCATAAGCAACTGCAGTATCGCCATCTTTCACCGTTCCGCTAAGGGTAAAAGAACCTTGCTGTGCAAACACCTGCGACGGTAACAGCCACAGGGTGCAGAAGAGTAGTAATGAACCAGCTTTCATAAGAAGTAGATTTTTGTTCAAAACTACCTTTGCGGATCGGAAGCACTATACCCCGAAGCGGGGGAAATGTGTTACAGGAGCGGTTTTTAGGGGGATAAAAGCGGGGGATTTTTTTTAATGTCTGCACAAGGAATAATTGACTCCTCCGTTCGTAAAACGTATCCTGCGCTGAAAAGCACAATAAGGTTTGCCGGTCTGGGATGCCGGATCGCGGAAGAGTATTGAAAATGATTATTCAGGTAAAATATGGAGGGATCTGTAAAATGACAAGAACAGATGCTTACAGCATGACAATGTGTGTTTCCTCAATAAGCCCGGCCACCCGCTGTTATGCTATGCTGCTTTTTACCAACAATCCGACAGGCATTCCGGCCTGTCGGATTATGCTGTCTTGTTTGCCATGAGAAGATCGGGTGCATCTTAAATTCTGCATTACAACGAGACCCCACTTTTTTGCCATCATCTTCAGGGTCGCCATCTCAAATCTTATAATATAACTAAGAAAATTCTGAAAATTTCTCTATCCCATCAACAAACCAACAGTCAGTAAAATCACAATGCCAATCACCATAGCAAACAGATAAAAGCCAACTTGTCCGTTTTGCAGGAGCCGCATTCTGCCGGCACCCCAATTGACCAGCTTTCCCACGCCGTTTACTGCGCCGTCAATCCCCCGGCGCTCCACCGTGCGATCCAGGAAATTAGAAAAAGCATACAGGGGCTTAACCACAAGGGTATCATAAAGCTCATCAATATACCATTTGTTTTCCAGCGTTTTTGCCAGGCCGGTATTGGCCCTGAATGTGCCTTTTTTACAGGCGGCCCAGGCCCAAATTATCATCACCATCACTAAGGCAGTTGCTACACCCATCAGCATCCATTCCATACTATGCGACAGGTGTCCGTCTCCGATATTTTGCACTACCGGGCTGAGGTATTCGGCAAGTGCATTATGCTCGCTGATCACCGGCGGAAGACCGACATAGCCGCCCACCACAGACAGTACGGCCAGCAGGATTAAGGGCAAAGTCATAGCCCGGGGGCTTTCATGCAGGTGATGCTCCTGCTCTGCTGTGCCGCGGAACTTACCGGTAAAGGTGAAAAAATATAAGCGAAACATGTAAAAAGCTGTCATTAGTGCGCCGGCTAAACCTAAGTAATAATACACCGGGTTTTTTACAAAACCCGCTGCTAAGATTTCATCCTTGGAGAAAAAGCCGGAGAAACCGGGAATACCGGCAATGGCCAGACAACCGATTAAAAAGGTTATTTGCGTGATGCGCATTTTTTTTCCTAAACCACCCATACTACGGATGTCCTGCTCGCCGCCCATGGCATGAATTACCGAGCCGCTGCCTAAGAACAGCAGGGCTTTAAAAAATGCATGGGTCATCACATGAAATACGGCGGCGGTGTAAGCGCCTACGCCCAGCGCCAGGAACATATAGCCCAACTGGCTTACCGTAGAATAGGCCAGCACCTTTTTGATATCATTTTGCTTTAACGCTATGGATGCAGCCAGCAGTGCAGTAGCCAGCCCGATAACGGCAATCAGGGTTTGCGCGGCAGGAGCGAGGTTATAAACGGCACTGCTGCGGGCTATCATATAAATACCGGCGGTCACCATCGTCGCGGCATGGATCAGTGCGGAAACAGGCGTAGGCCCGGCCATGGCATCCGGCAGCCAGGTATATAAAGGAATCTGGGCGCTTTTTCCCATTGCTCCGATAAAAAAGCTGATGGCAATCCAGTTCATTGTTCCGGTTCCGGCTGTAGCCGATCCATCGGCTAAGCGGGGAAATAACTCGGCGTAGCTTGCCGTTCCGAAATGGTAAAAGGTCAGAAACATTCCTACCAAAAATCCCAAATCACCAATACGGTTCATGACGAAAGCTTTCTTTCCGGCCTGGGTATAATCCTGGTTTTTGTACCAAAATCCAATCAATAAATAAGAAGCCAGCCCGACCCCTTCCCAGCCGATAAACATAATGACATAATTGGCGCCCAGCACCAACAGCAGCATGGAAAACACAAAGAAATTCAGGTAGGCAAAATAACGGGTATAGCCATCGTCATCATGCATATAAGCTGTGGAATACAGATGAATCAAAAAACCAATGCCAGTGATGATCAGCAGAAAAAGACAGGACAGGGCATCCACCTGAAAGGCAAAAGGTATCCGGAGCTGATCGCTTTGAATGAAATCAAAAAGGTGTACCACTCCGGCAGCGGCCGGGTTACTTTTTATTTCAAAAAACAGCAGCAGCGACACCACAAAAGCCGCCAGCATGGCGATATTGGCAATAATGCCCGCCAGCTTTTTAGGAATGGATTTCCAAAACAAGCCATTCAGCAAAAAGCCGACCAGGGGGAATAATGGAACTAAGTAAACTAAGTCTTTCATAAAAATTTATTTTGATATCGGCATTGGTGCCAATACCATATTCTGCTAATTGTTTTTTTGTTTTACAAATCCGATTCTTTCGCGCTTTTCCCATGATACCGTTTTCACCTCTCCTTCTATCAGTTTGTTTAAAGCGCCGTAAATATCTAAGAACTGCATATCATATTTTGCTTCTAACTCAGCTAATTTTTGAGCAATATCTTTATAGTGCATAGATAAATTTCTCAGGGCAACAAATGCCCTTACAATTGCAATATTTACCTGCACGGCTTTTTCGCTTCGCAAAACACTTGCCAGGATGGTCACGCCGTGTTCGGTAAAGGCATAAGGTGTAGTTGTTATGTTTCTCTTTTTTTGGGATGCGGTCGCATTTTGCGACCGCATCATTTCGGACCCGGTAAGCATTTGGATTTGTATATATCCCCATTCTTCCTTCGATAAGCGAAACATAAAATCTTCAGGGAAACGACCAATATTACGCTTTACCTGCTCATTCAGCCTTTTCGTTTCTACTTCATACGAGGCGGAAAGGTCAAAATCAGGCATTACTTTCTGACCTCGTATTTCGTAGATTTTATTTTGAATTAGTTCAATTTGCATTTATACAAAATTCCCTGTTACATTTTATTGGTAATCAATACCAACAAAGGTAAAAACTAAAAATCCGCCATAATTTCTGTAGCTAAAACAACATGGCCTCAAAGGCCTGCTCATAAATCCAATGACCAAAATCATTAGGATGGTTAATGTTATTAGCTAACAGCGACTGCTGATCTTTTATTTTCAATATTTGCTGCCAGGCGCCATATACATCTGCATAAGCGCTTCCGGTTTCCTTTGCCGCCTGCCGTGATGCTTCAGCATACTGAAACATCCGGTGTGTATTATGAATCCAGTTTTCATTGGGCGGAAAAGTAGAAAAGAATACGACATCAGCACTATACCGGCTCTTTATCAGATTCGCAATAGTAATTAAATTGTGTTTAAACACATTTGGTTCACAGGCTGCGGTGCCCTCATCACACTGGTCATTCATGCCAAACCCAATAAAAACGATATCCGGATGGATGCCTTTAAATTTATCATTGAACCAGCTCAGGCCTTCCGGAGAACCATATCCGGGAATAGAAAGATTTACCGACTGTATCTGAGCTGCCGGAAATTTTTCTTTCAGGAATTGCTCATACCGGTTGGTAAAAAACAAGCCGGGGTCAGATGCGCCGCCTCCGGCAGTAATACTGTTGCCGTACCAGATCAGCGTAATGGGCGTTCCGATCTGCAATTTGTCCCGTGTATGTTTGAGGAAGGCAGACTGGTCATTTAATGAAGCCACAGGAGCATTGTACCTGCTCCGGTAATCCAGGTAAACGAAATACTTTTCATTGCTCCAGTTAGCATAATCGCCGAATTTTCGCTCATCGAAAGTGCCTTTTCCATACATAGGATGATTGGCGTAATCCGGAATTCTTGAACCTGGAGTCCTTTTAATAGTGCCATTCCGATAGTCAATTACAAAATCTTTTCCTTCTTTATAATAAATGCCATTACCTGTATCGCTATAGGTGCTGCGTAATTTCACGGATCCTTTTAAAACAGCTCCCCCCATAATCTTTGCCGGGATTTCGTTGACCAGCACAAAGCTTTCTCCGCTCATTTGCTGACCCGCCTGCACTCCACAACTTGTGATTCCCATCAACAGCAACCACCCAATCGGTGTCAAAATTGAAGAAAATAGTTTGCGGATAAACAGCATTGGTCGGCAGCCGGGATAGATTAGAAAAACAAATGATGAAAATTGTTGCGGGACAGTCAATCGCTAATGCTTCAGCCGGTTGAGAATATTGATATCCACCGAGTTCACTTTGCGATACATCATCACAATAATGGCCAGTCCGATAGCTACTTCTGCGGCAGCCACCACCATGATAAAAAATACGAACACCTGGGCATCCGAGGCGCCATACATCTTACTGAAGGCAACGAATAACAGGTTTACGGCATTAAGCATCAGTTCAATGCTCATAAAAACAATGATGGCATTACGACGCATCAATACGCCCATTACCCCAATGGCAAACAAAGCTAAACTTAAAAATAAATAGTACTGTATCGGCATATAAAACCTGCTTTTAAAAAAATATAAATGACTATCAGCCTGCGGCCGTTTCTTTTTTACCAATAACCATAGCGCCTACCATAGCGCTCAGGAACAAGATACTGCTGACCTCAAAGGGAAGCACATATTCTTTAAATAAGGCTTTCCCCAGATTATTGATCAAGCCTGCATCTC
Organism: uncultured Taibaiella sp.; assembly: GCA_964622775.1. Lineage (GTDB taxonomy): Bacteria > Bacteroidota > Bacteroidia > Chitinophagales > Chitinophagaceae > CAZUSO01. The sequence goes on from CAZUSO010000001.1 coordinate 151,851, forward strand.
CGGAGCTATCAATAGCGTGTTGGGCGTTGATATCGGCCGTACGCAGGGCGGCGATTACCACAACAAACAAGGCTCCGCCGCTTAAGACGGCTGCAAACTGAACTAAGCGGTTTTTCTGAGGCTCGGCGTCGGCATTGAGATTCATCAGCATGATTACAAATAAGAACAGCACCATGATGGCTCCGGCATAGACAATAATATTGACAACGGCCAAAAACTGTGCATTCATCAGGATATAGTGACCGGAAATGGCAAAGAAGGTAGCGATCAGAAACAATACGCTATTAACGGGATTGCGGCTCAGGATTACGCCGAGTGCGCAAGACAACACAACGGCAGAAAGAATCCAAAACAAAATACTGTGCAGGCTAATGTCCATTAAATAAAAAATTGTTGGTTGATAATGAGGGAGCAATTATTGTTGCGTGGCACGTTGTTTCATTTGCTCATCCGTTATCAGCATGTCTTCTTTTTTGTAAATAAAATACTGGCGGGTATAATTAGCCGGCATTACGGTTTGCGACAGGTAAATGGCATCTTTAGGACAAGCCTCCTCACAATTGCCGCAGAAAATGCAGCGCAGCATATTGATTTCATACCGGGCCGCATATTTTTCTTCCCGGTACAGATGCTCTTCGCCGGGCTTTCGCTCCGCCGCTTCCATCGTGATGGCTTCGGCCGGGCAGGCTAAGGCGCATAAGCCGCAGGCGGTGCAACGCTCCCGGCCTTCCTCATCGCGGTTGAGCACATGCAGGCCGCGGAATACCGGGCTGAAAGGACGCTGCTCTTCCGGGTATCTTGTTGTGGCCGGCTTTTTAAAAATATGACCAAGCGTAATTTTAAGTCCTTTGGCTATAGCCGGAATATAAATCTTTTCCCCCAGGGTCATCGGGCTGCGATCTACCGGTGCAGCCTTATTCGTAAGTGTCATAATAATCTTCTTTAGTTGCTATACCTTCTGTCTGATATTAATTGCCTAAGTGGGTAAAAACCCGGCAACCGTTTTAAAAAATCTTTTGTTTGTTATTGTTCGGCTTGGCGACAAATAATTAATTTTTCCTTTATTGAACGACTTCTAATTTTCTGGCTGCCCTGCCTTCTTCAAATTCAACAATCACCTGGTACATGCCGGAAGGCAAGCCGGATAAGCTGATTACCTGCCGGTCATTATTTTCACCGGGAATAGTTAATAATTGCTGGCCAAGCACATTGGTAATCGTAATATGCTTCATCTTATAGCCGCTTTCATTTTGTAGTGTTACGGTATGATTAGCCGGATTGGGATATAACTTCAGGGCATTGCCTGCTGCCTCCATATCATTAATGCCGGTACTTGGCATTACGGTAACCGTGGTGGTTACGGTATCCGAACCGCAATCATTCGTTACTACTAAAGTAACGGTGTAGGTTTGGGGCGAAGTGCCGGGGGTATAAATATAATTTGGGCTTAGAACGGTTGATGTGCCGAAGCCATCACCAAAATCCCAGGAATAGCTAATTACGTTTTGAGGATTACCGGCTGCAAAAGAGAATTCCGGAGACAGGCCGGTAACTATTATGCCGTCAACAGTCGGCAATGCGACAAAGCTCACTACAATTTCATCCGTATTAGAACATGCCCCATTGGTTATAGTTACACTATATATTCCAGATGTAGTTACATCAATAGTTTGCGTGGTGGCGCCTGTATTCCATGAATAAGTGGCTCCGGGATTTGCTCCCGGATCGAGGGTTAGTGTACTTCCGGAACATAATGTGGTATCTTCACCTAAATAAACGGAGAGGCCAACCGTATTAACCGTTACAGGTTGCGTTGTGCTGCTTTCCCCGGTATTTGTGCAGGTGACGACACAACGAAACTGAGTGGTTTGAGTAATAGACATTGTGGTTTGGGTTAATGCACCGGTACCAAAATCCACCCAGGTTCCCGATGCATTATATTGCCATTGACGAGTAATGCCTCCGGCAATCGTGCTGCCGCTCAGGCTCAGGTCTGTGGTTTCACCACAGGTTACGGTATTGATTGCCGGATTGACCGTACCGGCGACAGGCGTGCCATCACAATTTACAGTGCTTCCCACTGTCATCGTATAGTCTTCCACCTCCCCGTACAACTCCAGTGCGCAGGGTGTTAATTCCTCAGCGGACCAGTCTCTGAGCATTCTGATTCTCATTCTTGTGTTTCCGGGAAGGGCAGTTTCCGGAACGGTAATCATCGTGCTTATCGCTTCCAGGCCGTTATCCGTCTCAAGGTAGGAATATACGGTTTCATCCGCTTCATCAAAATCTCCGTCCTGGTTCCAGTCAATCCAGATCGCCCATTTATAAGTAAACAAAGTATATCCCGTTGCTGACAGGGAGAAGCTGCCTCCGGCAGGTGCCGTAACACTCATGGAGGTATAATCGGAATACCCATCGGGAGATGTGGTGACACTCGAATTATTGATATTGGTCGTTCCCCCGGTAGTGGTGACATTCGCAATATAATATATATCGCCGTTCGTGTTATTGGTGGGCGTACAATAAGTCTGTGCAGACAGCTCACCGGTCAAAAAAAATGTCGCCATTAAAAGCGCCAGGACTTTCATAAGAATTATCGGCTGTGTAATTTTTTTATACATTGCTTAAATTTTTTGTCATGAAAAAAATACTTTTTATACCAAGGCAAATATACAATTTAATCATTTGAAATAATCCGTAACGATGTGCTTTAATTTGTTCTATCGTGAGCATTATTCCATTTCATTTAAAATATCCGCTATTGCTGTTTTAAGCCGGGGAATATTTTTGATAGCAATTTCCCAAACCATTGTAAAATCCACCCTGTCGTAATGATGAACATAAATATGCCAGGCATTTATTATATCCCGTCATTCTATTTTCTCGTATTTTTCAATAATGTCATTGCTCAAATAGTTGGCGGCTTCTCCTATTATTTCAATTTGCTTTAGGATGGCATATTTTAATAAATCATCCC
>CAZUSO010000002.1:0-11239 GCA_964622775.1 uncultured Taibaiella sp.
CCCAGGGCATGTACATTCTGAAGTACCAGGATGATGTGACAACACAGACTATTAAAGTGAACAGGAAATAAGAACAACAGAAGATTGATTCTTTTAACAAAGCCGCCCCGTTAACACAGGGCGGCTTTTTTAAAAGTGAAAATGATGGATTGTGTATTTGAAAATGGGTAATTCGTAATTAAAATAGATGCTTACAGTATGATAGCGTTTACAACATGACGGTATAACGAGATGTCATTCCGGAGGAATCTATAGATGCTTACAGCATGACAGTGGAGAATTGATAATGAAGACTTGATAGATGTTAGCACAGGGCACCACGAACCCCTGATAAAACAGGATTTATAATCCGCCCGGGCAAACACTTCGGATTTTCAACTTCCTGTTAATCCACTTGGAAACTATGATATAATCTTTTCGGAGCAAAACAACAAGGATTCCGCGTTGGAGTTTTCACCATACCCGTCAGGCTAATAATTTTAGTTTTTGTGCTGGTGTAGGCCTGTGCTTGTTTTTGCCTGTTTCCTTTCGTTCCTTTTTACAGGTTTGGATAATGATTTACCAACGATAAACGAGGAAATATTAGTTCAAACGCTTGCCAACTAACGGTTCGCTGTCTTGCTGTGGTGAAGACACCGCAGCGAATATCAGGCACACGCGGGGGTGCCGCGCCGGCAAAGGGCTGATGTTTTTTTGCGTTAATCAGCAAAATCAGCGGGACAATTTTTCTCCGTTCCCCTGTTTTTCAATATCACTCATCCCTCAACCCTACTATAGATTTTTTAGATTTTAAAGACTTATATTTTACGGTATTTTTGTATTTCAAAAGATGCTGAATTCATCAGGAAAATATTTTTTCCCCCAAAGCCCTGACTGGCTGGTATTTTCAAAAGATATCCCGGCTTTATCCACAAATGTGAAAATGTAATGCTGGGAATCTTTGAAGCGGAAATATATCTTCGCTATCCTGCTGCCATTTTTTATACCTCCTTAATTTCAGATTTTTCTCTTTATTTAAATATATTTTTCTATGAATGCAATCAAATCTACAAAAAAAGGTAAAGGCTTATCCTTTGAGCGTCATTATACGCAGGAAGGCCTGAATGTATTCGACCTGTTTGAATATGACCATCGCAGCTCGGTTATCCGCAATCCTAACGGCGAAAAGGTGTTTGAGATGACCGATGTGGAAGTGCCCCGGCACTGGTCGCAGATTGCTACAGATATCTTAGCGCAAAAATATTTTCGTAAGGCGGGTGTCCCGCAGCCGGACGGCAGCCTGGGGCGCGAAACCTCCGTTAAGCAGGTCGCCCACCGCCTGGCGGACTGCTGGCGCAGTTGGGGCTTGAAATACGGATATTTTGCTTCCCGAAAAGATGCACAGATATTTTATGATGAGCTGGTGTTCAGCATTCTTCAGCAAAGCTGCGCACCCAATTCGCCCCAATGGTTCAATACCGGTCTGTACAACAGCTATGGCATCAACGGCAAGGCTCAGGGTCATTATTATGTGGATCCGGAAACCGGCGCACTCGAACGCTCTCAAAATGCCTATGAGCGCCCGCAGCCGCATGCCTGTTTTATTCTCAGCGTGGAAGATGATTTAGTGAATGAAGGCGGCATCATGGATTTGTGGACTCGTGAAGCCCGTATTTTTAAATATGGCTCCGGTGTGGGAACCAATTTTTCCAATATTCGCGGAGAAGGGGAAAAATTAAGCGGCGGCGGCACTTCCAGCGGCCTCATGAGCTTTTTGAAGATCGGCGACCGCGCCGCAGGTGCTATCAAAAGCGGTGGCACTACGCGCCGGGCTGCCAAGATGGTTTGCCTTGACCTGGATCATCCTGAAGTGCTGAACTTCATTGACTGGAAAGTAGAGGAAGAAAAAAAAGTAGCCGCTTTGATTGCTGCGGGCTATGCCTCCGATTATGAAGGAGAGGCGTACCGCACGGTTTCCGGCCAGAACTCCAATAATTCCGTACGGGTGCCGAATGAATTTTTCCGCAGGCTCGTCAATAACCAGGACTGGGAACTGAAAGCCCGCACCGACGGACATGTCATGAAATCAATACCTGCACGGGAAGTATGGGAAAAAATCGCCTATGCTGCCTGGCGTTGCGCCGATCCCGGAACACAATATGATACCACCATCAACGAATGGCATACCTGCCCTGAAGGCGGAAAAATCCGGGCATCCAATCCCTGCAGCGAGTATATGTTCTTAGACAATACCGCCTGCAACCTGGCATCGCTTAACCTGCGCCGGTTCTTCAATGATGAAACCAGCGAGTTTGATGTTACCGGCTTTGAATATATGGTGCGCCTTTGGACCGTAGTGCTGGAAATCTCCGTATTGATGGCGCAGTTCCCTTCTCCGGAAGTGGCGCAACTGAGCTATGATTACCGGACTTTAGGTTTGGGCTATGCCAATCTCGGCTCTATGCTGATGGTAAGCGGAATACCTTACGACAGCGACAAGGGTCGCGCTATCGCAGGCGCCATCACCGCCATTATGAACGGTGTAGCTTATAAAACCTCTGCGGAAATGGCCCAACACCTCGGCGCCTTTACTCAGTACGAAACCAACAAAACACACATGCTCCGCGTGATGCGTAACCATCGTGCGGCGGCTTATGACGCTTCCGATGCTTATGAAGGTCTTGAAACAAAACCTATGGGCATTAATGCAAAATATTGCCCGGATTATTTATTGAGAGCTGCTACCAAAGCCTGGGATGAAGCCGTTCAGATGGGCGAAAAATACGGCTATCGCAATGCACAGGCTACTGTAATTGCACCTACCGGAACTATAGGGCTGGTGATGGACTGTGATACAACGGGAATAGAACCGGATTTTGCCCTGGTAAAATTCAAAAAGCTGTCCGGCGGCGGTTATTTCAAAATTATCAATCAAAGCATCCCCGCAGCTTTGAACAAACTGAGCTATAATGCTTCCGAGATTGATGCTATTGTGAAATATGCCAAAGGCCACGGAACATTTGCCGGTGCACCTTATATCAATCATCAGTCTTTAAGCGAAAAGGGATTTATTGCCGATGAGCTGAAAAAGATTGATGCCGCCGTGGAAAGCGCCTTTGATATAGACTTTGTATTCAATGTGCATACGCTGGGCGAAGAATGCCTGCAGCGCTTAGGCTTCCGCCCTGAAACGTATTTCGATTTCAATTTCAACCTGCTGCAAGCGCTGGGGTTCTCTGAAGAGGAAATAGAAGCTGCCAACGATTACGTGTGCGGAACGATGACGGTGGAAGGCGCTCCTTACCTGAAAGCAGAGCATTTACCGGTCTTTGACTGTGCCAACAAATGTGGCAGGAATGGCGAACGCTTTATACATGCACATGGACATATCCGTATGATGGCGGCTACTCAACCCTTCATCAGCGGCGCCATTTCCAAAACCATTAACCTGCCCAATGAAGCCAGTATAGAGGAAATCAAGGACTGCTATTTCCTCAGTTGGGAATTAGGTATTAAAGCCTGTGCTTTATACCGCGATGGCTCTAAGCTCAGTCAGCCGCTCAGCAATAAGAGTGATAAGAAAGCGAAATCGGCAGCCGACCAGGATGAGACCGTAGATATCTCTTCTGGAAATATTGTAGATCTCAGTAAGCTGACCGTGGATGAGTTGCTGGAAGAGGTAAACAAACGCGTGCAGGACAGCCCGGACACCCAATTGAAGCGTCAGTTGTCCCGTATCGTGGAACGGAAATCGTTGCCGGCCAAACGCCGTGGCTATACCTACAAAGGCAAGGTGGGCGGTCAGCCGCTCTTCCTGCGTACCGGCGAATACGGAGACGGCACGCTTGGAGAAATATTTATTGATATGGCCAAAGAAGGCGCCACGATGCGGAGCCTTCTGAATAGTTTTGCCATTGCTGTTTCTGTCGGACTTCAATACGGTGTGCCCTTAGAGGAATTCGTAGATAAATTTATATTCACCCGGTTCGAGCCCAGCGGCGTTGTAGATCATCCGAATATAAAATCAGCTACTTCCGTGCTGGACTATATCTTCCGGGTGTTAGCCTATGAATATCTGGATCGAGATGACCTGGTGCATGTGCTGGATGAAAACCGTACTGCTTCCGAAGTACCGGCGCCGGCAAGTCAGGAGTTGTCGCAAGTGCGTATAACTGCCCCTCAGCCCCTGGTTCCACAAAAGCAGAAAAGCATTCAGCCTAATCCTGTGGCTATGGATGCAGAAACCAAAAAGCTGATGGGAACCAGTGCGGATGCGCCTGCCTGCAGGAACTGTGGAAATATTACCTTGAGAAACGGCACCTGCTATATGTGCCCGAACTGCGGCACCACGACCGGATGCAGCTAATCCTGAGTGTTTCGCTTTAACAGCCTTCCGGATTCGACAAACAGCTCTTTTCTGGAGCTGTTTTTTTTTACATTATAACGGTACGCCGTCATACCGTAGGAACTTTTCTCATCGCAGGTAATCCGATTCCGTAATTAAAAAGATGCTTACAGTATGACAGTAGGGAATGAATAGTGAAAAATGGAGAATGACTGTCATAAACCGCTTGGCCATTCCGCAGGTAATCTGATTTCGTAATTGGTCATTCATAATTCGTAATTTAAGAAAGATGCTTACAGCATGACAATACAGTAGCGTGATAGTCATTCTATATCCTTCGCCATTTCGTAGGAATCCGATTCCGTAATTGATCATTCGTAATTTAAAAAAGATGCTTACGTATGCCAACGTTGTAGCACGACGCTCATTCCGTATCGCTTCTTTACGGAAACTTATTATATTTGCCTTCTTTACTTACAATTGATTTTATCATGGCTCAGATAATTCCATTTAAAGGACTAAGACCCGATCCCCAATACGCTGACCGGGTGGCCAGTCCGCCCTATGACGTATGCAATGTGCAGGAGGCCCGGCAGTATCAATCGGACCCGTATCATTTTTTTCATATCACCCGGAGCGAAATTGACCTGGCTGATGATGTGGATGTACACAGCGAGGCCGTTTACAAAAAAGCTAAAGAGAACCTGGAAGCGATGATAGTATCCGGGGTGCTAAGACAGGACAAAACAGATTGCTACTATATTTATCGTTTGGTGATGCAGGGTCGCGAGCAAACCGGATTGTTATGCGGCTCCTCCCTGGAGGATTATAACCGGGGCATTATCAAAAAACACGAGTTTACCCGTCCTGAAAAGGAACAGGACCGGATTGAGCACATGAAAGCCACTATGGCGCAAACGGGTGTGGTCTTCCTGGCTTACCGCAATGTAGCCGACCTCGACAAGCTGATTGAAAACTGGAAACAAACGCATCCGCCGGAATATGACTTTACCACTGATGATGCGGTAAAGCACACCCTTTGGGTGGTGAATGATCCCCAGGTCATTGGGCAGATCACCGGACTGTTTCAGCAAAAAGTTCCGGCCACCTATATTGCCGACGGACATCATCGTGCTGCTTCCGCTGCCCGTGTGAGTCAGGATTTGGGTAGTCCGGCCGCTCAATATTTTCTAACCTGTATTTTCCCGGAAAGTGAGTTGAAGATACTGGATTACAACCGGGTCGTAAAAGACCTGAACGGGCTTAGCCCGGATGAATTTTTAGAGAAATTATCCGGAGATTTCAGTGTACAGCCTTCAGATAAAACGCCGTTTAAACCTGCTCATAAAAATGAATTCGGCCTGTACCTGAATGGGAACTGGTATCAGCTTAAAGCAAAGCCGGGCATATTGTCTGCCGATGACCCCATCGCTTCTTTAGACGTGAGTATCCTGCAGGAGCACATACTTTCCAAAATTCTGGAGATTCACGATCCCAGAACGGATAAACGGGTGGAATTTGTGGGCGGGATTCGTGGAATGAAAGCATTGGAAGAGCGGGTTGACCGCGGCGAAATGGCCGCAGCATTTTCCTGCTATCCTGTTCAGTTGTCGGAACTGTTTCATGTGGCAGACAGCCGTCAGGTGATGCCGCCGAAATCAACCTGGTTTGAGCCTAAAACCCGCGACGGACTGGTGGTTTATTTGTTATAATCTGTACATGATAATATACGGAATAATACTATATTATCAGCAATGACAGACAGCGCTTAGGGAGATGCAACAAGTAATTTCAAATCAAAAATAATTGCTTAACAATTCAAAATCTTATCAACCATTTGCCTATAAAATATTTGAACGAAAATATAAATTTAAAATAAAATATAGTGACAATTAAGTCAGGTTAGGAAAACTATCTTAAATTTGTCTTTATGAATCCGTTACAGGTATAAACTTTGTGCGGGTTATTTATTGAAAATCTATTAATGTTTTAAAACAAAAAAAATGAGAAAAGCAGATATTGTGGCTCGCATTGCCGAGAAGACCGGCATTCCCAAAGTGGATGTATTGGTTACACTGGAAAATTTCTTCAAAGAAGTAAAAGGCTCGCTGGCAGATGGTGAAGCGGTTTATGTTCGTGGTTTTGGCAGTTTTATTGTAAAAAAACGTGCTGCTAAAATTGGAAGGAATATTAAAAAGAATGTTGCCGTGGAAATTCCCGAGCATTTTATACCGGCCTTTAAACCTGCCAAAGAGTTTATGCAACTGGTAAAAGACAATGCCAAAGCAGAAACAGGCAACTACGACGATGAGATGGCCGATTAAAGAAAGCATTTTTATCTTTCCCGGCGGCCTGCAATATGAATTGCAGGCCGTTTGTTTATTGCGTAAAGCGACGTGCTGTCTTTTGTAAATGGGATATATGAAAAAGCGAATTGTTATTATTGGCGGCGGCGCTGCGGGTTTTTTCTGCGCCATTAACCTGGCTAAACTATGCAACACTGCTGATATTGTAATCCTGGAAAAGACCGCTAAGCTCCTGTCCAAGGTGAAGGTTAGCGGCGGCGGTCGTTGTAATGTAACTCATAATCAGCAGGCGATTCCGGAATTGATAAAAAATTACCCGCGTGGCGGGCGGTTCCTGAAAAAGGCCTTTTACCGGTTTTCAACCCCCGACACGATCCGGTGGTTCGAAGAAAGAGGCGTATCGCTGAAGACGGAAGCTGATGGTAGAGTTTTCCCCGGCTCAGATAATTCCCAAACCATTATTGATTGTTTCCTACGGGAAGCCGACCGCAGGAATATCGGGATTCAAATGCAGTCAGAAGTGTTACATATTGTACGCAACGCCCCGCAATCTCCGGCCTTTGAGCTCCGGCTTAAGGACGGCCGCAGTATAACGGCGGATGTGGTTTGCATTGCCACAGGCGGCTACCATAAACCTGCTGCCGGGGATATACTGCAACATACCGGTACTGACCTTGTTGACCCCGTTCCTTCTCTGTTTACTTTCAATCTGCCCGGCGATCCGATCCGGCAATTGCAGGGTATCAGCGTTCCTGCCGTAAGAATCAAAATCGGCGGAAGCAGGTTACAGGCCGAAGGCCCCTTGCTGATCACCCATTGGGGACTTAGCGGGCCGGCGGTATTGCGGGCCAGCGCATGGGGAGCACGCCTGCTTGCAGAGCGACAATGGAATTTCGACATTACCGTACAATGGTTGCCTGATTATAATGAGGAGCATCTTCGCAATAAATTTCAGCAGTGGCGCACTGAAAAATCAAAGCAATACCTGCAAGGGAAAAGCCCTTTTGGCTTTCCCGCACGACTTTGGGATTATTTTCTGGAAACAGCCGGCATCAGCGAACCGGTACGCTGGTCGGAGCTGCCTGCAAAAGAACAAAACCGGTTAATTCAGTTGCTTTTTGGACAATCTTTTTCCGTACACGGGAAAACGACCTTTAAAGAGGAATTTGTAACCGCAGGCGGGGCAGACCTGAAACAGATTCACCCGGAAACCATGATGAGTCGCGAGATACCCGGTTTATTTTTTGCCGGTGAAGTCATAGACGTGGACGGTATAACCGGCGGTTTTAATTTTCAAAATGCCTGGACAACAGCTTATATTGCTGCTGAGGGAATCGCCCGGTCGGGTTTTCTGTAATATTCGTTTGCTATCCGAAGGCAAATTATTATTTTTGCCATCTTCAAATTCATAAACAGCATCTTATGGCTATAGTAGATTTAGTAATGCCCAAAATGGGTGAAAGTATTATGGAGGCTACCATCTTGAAGTGGCATAAAAACCCTGGAGACTCTGTAAAGATGGACGAAACGGTATTGGAAATAGCTACAGATAAGGTGGACAGCGAGGTGCCTTCTACTGCAGCCGGCATCATTAAAGAGATTTTGTTTAATGAAAATGATGTAGTGCCGGTTGGTACCGTGATTGCCCGCATTGAAAGCAGCGCTGCCGCCAATGTGGCAAACACACCTCAGGCTACAGCTGCTCCGGCTCCGCCTGCTACAACTCCGGTTGCCGCAGCGCCGACTCCGGCGCCTACGTCCGCATCTGCTCCTACAGCTAATAGTAATCGTTTTTATTCCCCATTAGTATTGAATATTGCGGCTAAGGAAGGCATCGGAATAGCCGAGCTGGAAAATATTCCGGGGACCGGAAACGAAGGCCGGGTAACCAAAAAAGATATCTTGCATTACGTGGCGAATCGGGGAACCGCTCCAACTCCAGCTCCCGCCGCTCCGGTACAACAAGCCGTGGTGCATCAGCCGCAGCCGGCAATAAGTCATAGCGGTAATGTGGAAATCATAGAGATGGATCGCATGCGCAAAATGATTGCGGAACACATGGTACGCAGCAAAGCCACTTCTCCGCATGTTACCAGTTTCACCGAATGTGATGTGACCAATTTGGTAAAATGGCGGGAAAAACAAAAGAAGGCATTCGAGGCAAAATATGGGGAGAAAATTACCTATACGCCTATATTTGTAGAGGCGGTGGTAAACTGTATTAAAAAATTCCCGATGATTAATGTGAGTGTGGACGGCGATAGAATCATCGTTAAAAAAGATATCAATATCGGAATGGCTACCGCACTGCCCAGCGGCAACCTGATTGTTCCGGTAATCAGGAATGCCGATACGAAAAACCTGCTGGGTCTTTCCAAAGATGTAAACGGGCTGGCTAATGCCGCACGCAATAATAAGCTGAAGGTGGACGATACGCAGGGCGGAACATTTACCCTGACCAATGTGGGTACATTTGGCAGCCTGATGGGTACGCCCATCATTAATCAGCCACAGGTGGCCATCCTGGCTGTAGGAAGCATCAAAAAACGTCCGATGGTGCTGGAAACCGCTGATGGCGATGTTATTGCCATCCGCCACATGATGTATCTTTCATTAAGCTACGATCATCGTGTTGTGGACGGCTCCTTAGGCGCCAGTTTCCTGACTGCAGTAGCTAACGAGCTGGAAGCTTTTGAGACCGGTCGTTCCATTTAATTCTTCCTAAAAACCACAAATTTCAGAGCGGTTGCTAATTCCGGGAATCGCTTTTTTATTTGATGATTTAGAAAAAATATTTGATGGTGGCGCAAATTAGTTGATCTTCATTTCTGATAGTTTGCCATTTTTGAATATAGAAAAGAAAAGTAGCGGCGCCTGCCTGCGTATCACCGCGAGCTACGGGGATGATACCGGCAAGTTTCGCCGCAGCCTTCTCCTCAAGCCTGACTCTGTCTGCTGCCTGATTATCTTAATAAATGTAAACAAAGTCGCTGATGAAAACGGCTTTTAGGGGTCTTATCCTCCTTTCAGTTCTTTGCAGGGATTTCCTTCCTGATATATCCTCTATATACTGATTATATGGACCAACGAAATAAGTTCTTTGTACATTTATAAGCCTGCCTCCGGAAGAGAAATCCGATCCGCTAAAATTATATGTGACGCCGGCCTTTAAGCCTCTTATGTACCATATACCATCTTTTATTTCTGCTAAAAATTGCCCGATTGCGATCCGGAATAGGCTACAGACGAAAAACAGGAATGATGATAGATGCCGTCCGATCCGCAGTTAATAGTGAAATTCCAGGCAGACAATGCTTCAAATTGCCGGGAAAAAGGCGGCTGAAATGGGCTAAAGGATCCTGATAAGCCGTTTAAATTTCCGCTTATTAACTACCCCGGTATGTTTCATAGGATGCTGTGATACCGGAAATCGGAGCGGTAGAATAAACAGTCCGGAACAATTTGTTGTGCCGCTTCCGGGACTAACACCGAACCATCCGAAGGAAGTATAGATATTTGCGGAAAGATTTTCCATATCCGGGAAATCTTATTTTTTGTGTGATTTGGATTATTGTGTTCAGAAACTGCTAAAATGGCTATAGTTTTCTTATGTCGTCCGAAAATCAGTTTCGAAGATATCCTGCCGGTACCCAACTTCTTTAGAGCAATGTTTAGTCTATCAATTCAATTAAAATTAATATACTGTGAGAACATTACTCCTTTGTGCCGTTTTCTTTTTAGTTACCGGTAATGCTTTTGCACAAAAAGATACGGCATTCTGGTTTGCTGCTCCCGAAGTTTCGGAAGATGGAGTATTTCAATTAGACCGTCCGATTGCTCTGAAAATTACTTCTTACGGTATCCCAACCACCGTTACCATTTCGTTACCGGCCAACTCCGCCGTTGCCCCCATCGTTACTCCGCTCGGAGCAAACGCTACATCCACCATAATCCTGGACGACTGGATTGACGATATTGAAAACTCTGTGCCTGATATAGCCGTGAACAAAGGCATATTGATACAATCCGAATACCCCGTTACGGTGTATTACGAAGTGATTTCCGGAGGAGAATATATGCCTCGCGATAATCCTGAAGCATTTGTGCTGAAAGGCCGGAATGCATTAGGTACGGCGTTTTACATACCAGGTCAGGATGTGGTTAACAACGCTACCAATTATACCCCCCAGCCGGTAAATTCGTTTGATATTGTAGCCACCGAAGATGGTACCACGGTAAATATTACACCGAGTAATGATGTAGTCGGGCATGCGGCTGCCGATGGCACTTACACCATATCATTAAACCGAGGCCAGACCTATTCGGCAAAAAGCCCTTCAGAAAATTCGCTTCTGAAGCTTGGCGGTTCGCATGTTACCTCCAATAAGGATATTGCGATAACCGTAAAAGACGATCTGTTGCTCGGAACTTTGTTTAACGGAGGTTGTGCGGATCTGACGGGTGATCAGATTGTGCCGGTCAATATTGTCGGGACGGAATATATCGCTATCAAAACCGAATTAGGAGGCTGGGGCGATTTCGTATATGTTATGGCGACAGAAAACGGTACGGAAGTGTTTCGTGACGGAGCGGCCGCAAGTGTGGCTAC
>CAZUSO010000002.1:11249-18469 GCA_964622775.1 uncultured Taibaiella sp.
GGTGAATCATTCCGGTTCAATTTTGAAGATTTCGACGCCTCTTATATTGCTGCCACCAAGCCGGTTTATGTATGGCAGCTTGCGGGTTCGGGCTGTGAACTGGGAGCCGGTATATTGCCCCCGATACAGTGTACCGGCAGCGATACAGTAGCTTATGTGCGCTCATCACAATTTGAGCTATATATGAAGATAATAACGGAAAGCCCGAATACCGGCAGCTTCACCATTAACGGTGCTCCTTTATCGGGTACAGTATTTAATGATGTTCCCGGCACTGACGGCAACTGGAAATTTGTCAGCGTATTTTTACCGCTTACCGAATACCCTTATAATTCCGTAATAAAAGTAATCAATTCAACCGGTGTATTCCATTTGTCCACTATTGATATCAACGGGGGAGGTACAAGCTATGGCTATTTTAGTAATTATGGTAGTTTGTCGCCGAAGATCACGGCCAATAACCTTGTTTGCATAGGGGATACGGTTAAGCTGAACGCAACCAATATCAGCGGCGCGCAATACGACTGGTATGGGGCCGATGGCTTTACCAGTAGTGAGCAAAACCCGAAAATACCTGATGCAGGCGCCGCAAATTCCGGCTGGTATTATTTAACCGTAACCAATGCGTTTTGTAATGGTACGGACAGTATTTATATCAGTGTTATCGGCCCTCCTGATTTCAGTTTTGAATTATCCGACCCGGAAATCTGCAAAGGAGATACCGTTACGCTGAATGTCACAGGTAATGACGGCACGACTTCCGTTTGGCCTTCTTCAGGCGTCATTCAAACGGATAGCAGTATCTTCAGGATATGCCCTGATACCACTTCGCAATATTACATTTCCGTGGTGAACATCGCCGGATGCATTGCCATAGATTCCTTCAATATAAAAGTAGACTCCTTACCGGTTATAATTGTTTCGGCTACCGACAGCACCATAGGCTGTCCGGTACTCACTACACAGTTATTTGCTTCGGGAGCCGAACAGTATCACTGGCAGCCGGAGGCTTTGTGCAGCGATCCTCATATCTTCAATCCTATGGTGAGTCCGCACATGCGAACTACGTTTATAGTTACAGGCACAACTTCAAGCGGATGCAGCAATAGCGCAGGAATTATGATAGATTACGAATCAAGGGGCGTGGAGCTTATCCCTAATGCTTTTTCTCCTAATGGAGACGGTATCAACGATGAATTTATGCCTTATATCGAATGTGATTATGAGTTGGAATTTCTGAAGATATTCAATCGTTATGGCGAGCTGGTTTTCAGCACCGGAAATGCCGGAGACGGATGGAAGGGAAATCAAAAAGGTGTTCCAAGTGATGTTGGCGTATATTTCTGGCTGTTACGGGGTAGGAGCTTTGACGGAACTACCCTGCAAATAAAAGGCGATGTAACTTTAATCAGATAAGTGCATAGCAGTCTTAGGATATAGAGCGCCCGGGATTTGATGTTAGCTCTTAAGCAGGGAAATCGCTTTTAATATGGGGAGATCCCGGATTCTCGTTCGGCGTTTCTCTGACTACGTTGCAGAGGACTTCATGCTCTGAATGAAAGGGGAACACTAACGCCATAGTTCTATTTTAATTTTAGCAACTCTCCCTGTTAATTCATAGGCGCTATATACATCATCTTCATGCTGATCCAAAAATAAGTAAAAGCCGGTATTTTCCGGACAAATTTATAGATCATCTATCTTCATCCGGCTGTCGCGTTATGCTATGCGGTCAGAGACCGCTGCCGCTGCGACGTAGTCTGGAGACTACCCTGAACACCCTCTTTTGAACACTACAGCGAACGGGGTATAAGCGGTCGGAATGACGACCGGAGTAAAATTTACGGAACACAGCGCAGTAAATTTTATGGAGCAGAGGAATCTCCCGGGCGTTTGCCCATCCTCCCGGTTGGGAGATTCCTTCATGCGAAAATCCTAACCGGATTAAGCGTAATCCGGGATTTTCTTTTCGGAATGACGGTACGTTTTTGCAGAATGACAAAAAACCTTACACCACATGCAACATTTGGGATACACCCTTTTGCATCGCAGTATATGTGTTTAGATGATTTAATCATAGCTTTGTCTGCAATTTTAATATTCAGAATAAGCCGCTGCGCACATAAAGCATAAAAATCTTGACATCGGTTTATCCTAAAAATGCTGTTCAGAAAGAATCAGGATCAGGCGTGTATCTTAGCGGACTGAATTTTTCAAATTTGCTGTTAAGAAACACCGCTGCAATAACAAATAATATCAGGAGAAACTTATCTTTACACGGTTTAAATTCCATGCTCCGAATAATGAATTACATAATGAGGCAGGCCGGTATCTTCCTGATATGTTTATTCCTGCTTGCTGCCACAGGCCCCGAATCGAATGCCCAGTGGGATGCCAGTTCGTTGCGCAGCTACCAGTTGTCCATGCCACGGGTATCCCGCGCTTATAGTAAATATAATGAATCGCTGCGTCAGGAATTTACCCAAAAAGGATTACATTATCCGCCGGAAAATATCTATCTGCGCTCCTTCAAGGCGCATAATGAACTGGAGGTTTGGGTGAAGGACCGCGGCGTGGACACCTATGCCTTGTTCAAAACCTATAAAATCTGTGCCTTATCCGGCTCATTGGGACCTAAGCGCTGGGAGGGTGATTTGCAGGTGCCGGAAGGCTTGTATTTTATTGCCGATTTCAATCCTAACAGCGATTTTTATTTGTCCATGCTGGTGAATTATCCTAATTATTCCGACCTGATCCTGGGCAATAAGCAGACGCCGGGCGGCGATATTTATATTCATGGCGGATGCGTAACCGTTGGCTGCCTTCCCATGACCGATCCCGGTATCCAGGAAATATACACCCTGTGCCTGAATGCCCGTACAAACGGACAGACTAATATCCCCGTTCATATCTTTCCGGTTCGATTCAACAGGGTAGGCCTGAATTTTCTGGGAAAAGCCTATGAAAATGATGAAGCCAAACAGCGGTTTTGGATTAACCTGAAAGCCGCATACGATTATTTTGAAAAAAATCATAAGCTCTTTCCCGTGATGTACAATCAGGAAGGAAAATATGTGTTTTAAAGCAAGCCTTTCCTGTTATGCAATTTGCTGCTGTTGCCGGACAAAGCGCCCTCAAGCGAAGCTGGGTTTCCTTAGTGGAATCCGGGAATATTCCGCATGCACTGCTGCTCATGGGGAAAGAGGGCGCCGGCGGGCTTCCGCTGGCCATTGCCTTTGCCCAGTACCTGCTTTGCGAACAAAAGGGCAGCTCAGATTCCTGCGGCCAATGCCCTGCCTGCCGGAAAATAGCAAAATTAGTGCACCCCGACCTGCATTTCAGCTTTCCGGCCATAGCGCCGAAGACGGGCGCCAAACCGCTCAGCCGGCATTTTATGGAACCCTTCCGGGAGTTCTTTTTACAGACTCCCTACGGAAGCACTTACGACTGGCTGCAATACATCAATGCGGAAAATAAACAGGGTAATATTCCTGCTGAAGAATGTCGTGAAATTATTGAACGGCTCAGCTTCAAATCATTCGAGGGCGGTTACAAAATTCAAATCATCTGGCGACCGGAATATCTGGGCCGGGAGGGCAATATCCTGCTGAAGCTGATTGAAGAACCGCCGGCAGATACCCTGATCCTATTGGTAGCCGAGCAAGCGGAAAATATTATCCCTACCATACTGTCGCGTACTCAGTTGCTGAAACTGGCTCCGCTGAGTACAGCAGAAATTGCGGAAGCGTTGATGGCCAAAAATCAGATTGATTTCAAAAAGGCCAGCCAGATCGCTCACTTGTCGGAAGGCAGCTATACGCAGGCTTTGCAGTTGATGCACAGTCATTCCAACGACCTTCTGGCGCCTTTACAGGACTGGTTGCAGGCTATATTCAGCAATAAGATGATTGCGGTTCATCAATGGGTGGAAGATATGGCTAAGCAAGGCCGGGAGCAGCAGAAAAACAGCCTGATATACCTGCAGCAACTGCTGGCTCATGCATTGCGCATGATCCTGATTCCGGGCTATCAGCCGCCGTTGCCAGACGACGAATTAGCCTTCCTGAGGTCGCTTTGCTCCAGAGCGATAAGCGCCCGTACCTGTGAGTTGTTCATCAGTTCTATTAATAAGGCTGTTTATCATATTGAACGTAACGCCCATTCCAAAACGCAATTGCTGTACCTCTCCGTTCAGATGCAATATCATTTGAAAGAAAGGGAACTGAAAGCATTTTCATCCTGACAAAGGTCCGGCAAGCAGGTCGGGTTAAGAGACACTTAATGCAGATCTTCCGCATGGATGGCGTCCGGCGTGGTAATCCTGTATGATTTATCCTGCATATTGATCAGGATGTAGGAAGGAATTGCATCAATACGAAACAATTGTTTTAATTCATGATCCGAATCATAAACCTGTAAAAACGGGTTTTCATCTTCACGGACAGCCTGCCCGGCTGCAGCCTGTTCGGAATCAATATTGACCCCGATGATCGTAAGCTTTTCGCGGGATATCACCGACCCTAACTGCTTCAGTTTTCCCCTGATGGCATTTCGGCAGGGCAGGCACCAGGATGCCCAGAAATCAAGGAGTATATAATGGCTATTGATGCCGTTTAATTTAAAGACGCTTCCGTCAGACAGAACAAGATTTTGATCCAGAAGCGCAGGAATGTCAACTCCCAGCAGAGATTGATAATAATCAGCAATGGAGCTGAAAACAATGCTTTCCCCTTCCTCCGGTTGATTCAGGAAATCGCCCAAAGCGGAATCTGCCATATTGCTTTGGAATCCGTAATATGCCAGGCCAAGCGCCAGCGCATTTTTGTTTTTTATTGTTTTCAAAAAGACCAGGAGATCATGGTTGGTGCTGTTATTTGTTTCCCGGATTGCTGCAATGGCTTTAGTTATCAAAGCCTGGGTCGTTGCCGTATCATTGCCATCAATTTGATTCAGTAAAGCGCCGTAATATTTCATCGTGTCATAAACCGGCATTTTCAGGGCAATGATTTTAGCAATATGCTCATTGACAGCCTGCGTTTCGGCATCAGGACAGGAACATGCTGCTGAAAATAATAAACGGGAAATGTCGGCATGAAAGGAAATATTTCCGGAATATGCGGTGGTGACCACAAATACATAATTGTCCTGTTGGCCATCCTGGATAAAGGCTCCGGGGCCGGAACTGTTTGCCGGAACGACAGTTAACCGGTAAAGGCTATTCGGCTTTATATTTTTAAAGATGAAATTCCCCCTTGAATCCATCCTGCAGGAATCCACAACCGTCCGGTCACTTCCGCTGAACGGGTCGTCGTAGCGCTGCATTTCAAGAAGGTAAATAACGGTATTTCAATTCTTACCGGGAATAATATTTCCGCTGATCGTTGTAGCAGTTGCCGGAAGACAACCGCAGGAAAGCAGTGCAAAAAGGATATTGAAAAAAGCCGGGCGGGTTTCATGAAAATAATGAAGTAGTTGATATTATGAGCTTTTCCCTATACCATTTTCAGGCTCTGCCCGGCCAGCAGCAGGATGATAATAATGCCGCCTACGATGATGCGGTACAGTCCGAAAATTTTAAAGCCATGCTTAGTCAGAAAACTGATGAAAAATTTGATAGCCGCCATAGCCACTAAAAAAGCAACGAGATTGCCTGCGGCCAGCAGTTTGATTTCTTCCCCGGTAAAATTTGCGCCAGATTCTTTATAGAAATCATACATCTTTTTAGCGGTAGCGGCAAACATGGTTGGCACAGCCAGGAAGAAGGAAAACTCGGCTGCTGCCTTCCGGCTCAGTCTTTGCGTCATGCCTCCGATAATGGTGGCCGCAGAACGCGATACGCCCGGTATCATGGCGATACATTGAAAAAGACCAATGACCAAAGCAGATTTATACGGTGTTTCCTCCCCTTCGTCGATTTTGGGGTTTTTGAATAACTGATCAATAAACAACAAAACGATACCGCCGGCCACTAAAGAAATGGCTACGGTGAGCGGGCTTTCCAGCATGGCGTCAATCTTATCGCTGAAAATAACGCCGAAAATCGCCGCCGGGATAAAAGCCGTCAGCAATTTCAGGTAAAAATCAAAGGACTTAAAAAAGCGTTTGAAATACAAAACCACCACGGAGAGGATGGCGCCGAACTGAATGGCTACCGTAAACATCTTTACAAAATTACTTTCCTGAATGCCCATAATGCTGCTGCCGATAATCATGTGGCCGGTGGAGGAAACAGGTAGAAATTCAGTTAATCCTTCGATGATGGCAAGGATGATGGCCTGGATGTAAGTCATAAAATGTTTCGGATAAACGATTAGGGAATGTGAATGTATTTATGCGTTTGCAAAGATAGCTGCCATTGCGGATGTTGCTGTATATAATCAATAATTAAGGGTGTCATCGCATCGCGCTTATCCCATTCCGGCTGCAGATACAGCCTGCAGTCCGGGGCCACGAGCCGGGCATATTCTTCGGCCCATTTAAAATCGGAACGGTTGTAAACAATGATCTTAAGCTCATTTGCCGGGGCGATATTTTCCCGAACCGGCTGCAGGAATTTTTTGGGCGAAAGCGTGATCCAGTCCCAGGTTCCGCTGAGCGGATGCGCCCCCGATGTTTCAATATGCGCCCGTAGCCCGGCCTGATGAATGGCATCCGTCAGGGGAGCAAGGTTGTACAATGTAGGTTCTCCGCCGGTAATGACCACGATCTTTCCTGGATGAGCCTTGGCATAAACCATCATGTCTTTTACCGCAACTTTCGGATAAATATCGGCATTCCAGCTTTCTTTCACATCGCACCATACGCAACCCACATCACAGCCTCCCAGGCGGATAAAATACGCAGCCTGACCCGAATAGAAGCCTTCACCCTGCAGGGTGTAAAAATGCTCCATCAGCGGATAGGCCTGCATATTTTCCATAACGGTTGGCGCCAGTTTTTTCATAGAAAGCCCAGAACAAAACAGGTTCACGGCGCCGCAAAAATAATTTATTTTGAGGGATGAGCGTCAGGAGCCTGAATTTATAACTTTTTGGCGGTAATAGCCACAGCGTTCATGTGCTTTTGATGCTTATGGAATACCCTGCTCATTTCCAGAATACGCTGTTTTGTTTTAGCGTTCATGAGGATATTGCCGGAAATTTTCAGGAATCGGGCAAATCCTTCATCGTCCAGGATACACCTGAAAAAGTGTATCATTCCGCAGGAATCTATAAAGAGCT
>CAZUSO010000002.1:18569-145365 GCA_964622775.1 uncultured Taibaiella sp.
TATGGCGTAACAATGAAGTGGATTAGATGCTTACAGCATGACAAACAGTAAAAGGCAGTGTCATTCCGCAGGAATCTATAAGGAGCTTATAGCATGACAAACAGTAAAAAGTAGTGTCATTCCGCAGGAATCTATAAAGAGCTTATGGCGTAACAATGAAGTGGATTAGATGCTTACAGCATGACAAACAGTAAAAGGTAGTGTCATTCCGCAGGAATCTATAAGGAGCTTATAGCGTAACAACGAAGTGGATTATATGCTTACAGCATGACAGTGTAGCTTATGGTCATACGCAGGAATCTAAAAAAGGATACAGGATAACAGGAAAAGAACAGATGCTTACAGCATGACACGCTTTTGCCCTTGCTTCATCTCCTGCCATTGCAGGACTTTTCTCACCGCAGGTAATTTATATAATGCGGAGCGCATGATAATGGAGCGCGGAGCGCGGAAAACCCAAAATTCAAAATTCCAGCACTCCTGATATTCCGGAAACTTAAATGCTTATTATTTATCACCTGCCGCCAGCAGCGTGTTTTTCATCAAAGCGCAAATAGTCATTTTGCCTACGCCGCCTGGAACCGGCGTTATGTAGCTGCATTTGGGAGCAACATGTTCAAAATCCACATCGCCGGTTAAGCGGGTTCCGCTTTTTCTGGTAACATCCGGAATACGGTTGATGCCCACGTCAATCACGATGGCGCCTTCCTTTACCATATCTGCGGTAACATAGTTCGGCCGCCCGATGGCTGCTACGATGATGTCTGCCCTTGCGCAGATTTCCTTCAGGTTACGGGTTTTGGAGTGGCAAAGGGTGACGGTGCAGTTTCCCGGATTGGTATTGCGGCTGAGCAAAATGCTCATAGGTGTGCCGACAATATTGCTTCTTCCAATCACCGCACAATGTTTTCCCGCAGTGTCGATACCGTAATATTGCAACATCAGCATAATGCCGTTCGGGGTTGCGGAAATAAATGTCGGCTGCCCGATTACCATTTTCCCCAGACTCATCGGATGAAATCCATCTACATCTTTTGCCGGATGAATATTATTGATGATGTTGTTTTCGTTGATATGAGCCGGCAGGGGCAGTTGCACCAGAATGCCGTCCACGTCGGGATTGGCATTGAGCGACTGTATGTGGCTGAGTAAGATAGCTTCCGGTACGGTTTCTTCCAACCGGATAAGGGTGGATTCAAAACCGGTTTGCTCGCAGGCTTTCACCTTTGCTGCCACATAGGTTTCGCTGGCAGGATTATTGCCGGTCAGGATGGCAGCAAGATGAGGCGTTTTTTTACCGTCGGCCTTGCGCTTTTGCACGGCTTCGGCGATTTCTTTCAGTAGAGCGCCGGCTACTTTTTTACCGTCTAATAATTGCATATTTCCGATAAGCGGGATTTGAAAATCAGGAGTTATTGTATTGTTTAAGCGCAGCTTCTAAGCAATCCATAGCCTTATGAATGGCTGCTTCATTCAGCACATAAGCTAAGCGCACTTCATCTTTTCCCAAACCCGGCGTGGCATAGAAACCGCTTGCAGGCGCCATCATCAGGGTTGCGCCGTCATAAGAAAAAGATTCCAATAGCCACTGGCAAAAATCTTCGCTGCTGGCTACCGGCAGTCTGGCCATTGCATAAAAAGCGCCGCCCGGTATAGGGCAGGTAACGCCTTCTATAGCCTGAAGTCGTGCTACCAGCACATCCCTCCGGTTTTTATATTCATTCAGCACACCGTCAAAATAATCCTCAGGGAGGTCACAGGCTGCTTCCGCCAAGATCTGTTCAAATGTGGGTGGTGACAAGCGCGCCTGGGCAAATTTCAGCGCTGCGTTATATACGTCTTTGTTTTTGGTCACTAATGCCCCGATGCGTGCTCCGCAGGCGCTGTAGCGTTTGGAAATGGTATCCATCAGCACCGTATGCTGCTCCAGACCTTCCAGGTTCATTGCGGAGATATGCGTATGCCCGTCGTAGCAAAATTCCCGGTAAGCTTCGTCGCTGAACAGGAAGAGGTCATGCTTCAGGCAGATGTTTTTCAACACCTCCAGCTCCTTACTGCTGTACAGATAGCCGGTCGGATTATTAGGGTTACAGATAAGGATCGCTTTGGTTTTCGGAGTGACCGCTTTGTCAAATGCTTCCATGGGAGGCAGGGCAAAATTTTCCTCAATGGAGGAGCGGATAGGAACTACTTTAATGCCGGCGGCCACGGCAAAGCCGTTGTAATTGGCATAAAACGGCTCCGGGATAATGATCTCATCGCCGGGGTTAAGACAGCTCATCATTGAAAATAAGATGGCTTCCGAACCACCTGTGGTGACCATGATCTCATTTTCATTGACAGCAATATTGCGCTTGGCATAATAGGCCGCCAGTTTTCTGCGATAGCTTTCAAAGCCCTGGCTGGGACTATATTCCAGCACGCGCATTTTGGCCTGGTGCAGTGCTTCGATAATAGATGGCGGTGTTTCAATATCGGGCTGACCGATATTGAGATGATACACCTTCAGGCCTTTCTTTTTAGCAGCGTCTGCAAAAGGTGTCAGTTTGCGTATGGGCGATGGCGGCATTTCAATGCCCCGTTGAGCAATATTTGGCATGGGCGCAAAATTAGTTATTTTAATAGAGAGAAATTCCCGCCCCGGAAAATTCCCCGGGAATTCTTCTTTTGAAATCGTAGTATCTGCTTTTCCAGGAATGCATCCCCTCATGTCTTTGTATTTTTATACCCGGAATAGTATCTTTGAAAGATGCAACGATGGAACAAATAATCAAAACATCATCAATAATATGAAAATAACTTACTACGGTCATGCTGCGCTGGGCATTGAAACTAACGGTTTCCACCTGCTTGTGGATCCTTTCATTTCCGGGAATCCCAAAGCATCAGGTATTGATATCAACAGCTTAAAAGCAGATTATATACTGCTTACTCATGCGCACTACGATCATGTTCTGGATGTGGAAGCCATTGTAAAACGTACCAATGCACAGCTCATTTCCAATCATGAAATTGTTACCCGTTACGAGGAAAAGGGCATTAAGGGTCATGCAATGAATCATGGTGGCAGTTGGAATTTTGAATTCGGAACACTGAAAATGGTGAATGCCATTCACTCTTCTTCTTTCCCGGATGGCGCCTACGGCGGGAATCCGGCCGGTTTCATCCTGAAAGGAAATACTCAAACGGTTTATATGGCCGGCGACACCGCTTTAACGTTCGATATGAAGCTGATCCCGATATTTCATCAGGTGGATCTGGCCATTTTACCTGTTGGCGGCAATTTTACCATGGATGTGGATGAAGCGCTTGTGGCTGCTGATTTTGTAGAATGCAGCCGTGTACTTGGCGTGCATTTTGATACGGCAGCGTTCATTGAAATAGACCACGAACAGTCAAAGAAAAAATTTCGGGATCAGGGAAAGGAGCTTATCCTCCTTGACATCGGTGCATCGTTAAGCTTGTAAAAAATCAGACTGATATTTTGGCGGGGAAATTCTGAAATCCCGGCTTAGTTGCATA
This sequence comes from uncultured Taibaiella sp., assembly GCA_964622775.1. Lineage (GTDB taxonomy): Bacteria > Bacteroidota > Bacteroidia > Chitinophagales > Chitinophagaceae > CAZUSO01. Next base: position 22,092 of record CAZUSO010000002.1, read on the forward strand.
GAAAGTCTGCATCCCAAGTTATCGCATTATAATGACAACACGATTTTTCGTCGTTTCGATCAAAGAAACTCCAAATTGCAAAGCAATTTGATTAGAATTTCCGCATGGAGCAATCTCCGATTGGGCTTGGAATAGCGTCCCTTTTCATGTCGTCCCCCTTACATCCCGCCCGGGAGGAGATGTGGCCTCGCCGATTTTCAATGCACTAATCCATTATGATTACTCTTGTGCTATATGATTTAATTTCGGTCGTGACGCCGGATTTTTGCCATACCGACAGGCATATATGTGCGACAATCTGTGATGCACCCTATAAAATGTACTCCTGCATCTCATCGCTTTTTATTATCATCGCTCTTTGGGCTTGAGGCTTTTGATAAATTTATGGCTGTGCACCAATACCTTTAGAGAGCGCCGCCTTAAAGAAATATGCGGCAGGTTTTTACTGTGTGCTTTAATGGAGGCCTTATAGCTGGACAGGATGCTATGGTATGTGATCAGGCCGGTGATATGGTCGCTATCTTTTGCCAGAACAGGAATAACTTCCACCGCTTCATCCGCCATGATCTCGGCTGCAGTGCGCAGGAAGCTGCCTTCTTTCAGCGGAATATTTTTCGGCATAATGATTGCCCCTAATGTGGTGTCGGGCTTGTAATGACGAGTATAAATATCCGCCGTTTTTAAGATGCCTTTGAATTCACCGCCTGCCGTTGAAATAATGCAATAATCCGGGAGGGGCGATTGCCGGGCTTCCTGCCATTCTTTAAGCTGCTCCACCAAAAAGGTATCTCTGAAGATAAGATGATCGGTGGCCATCACCGTTTCTACCGTGGTTTGCTCTAAAAGATCGGCTTCATAAGATGTTGGTGTTTTCACGCCTCTCCGGGATATTTTTTCTGTCATAATGGTGTTTTCCATCAGCAGGAAAGAAATGATAAAAGCCGCGCTGCATGCAGCCAATAGCGGCAATAGCGCATTAAACTGCCCGGTGGTTTCCAGTGCAAATACAATGGAGGTGATAAAGGCCCGGGATGATCCCGCAAACATGGCTGCCATGCCCACTAAAGCGGCCAGCGGCAGCGTAATTCCTGATTGTGGAAATCCCTGTAATATTACCGTGCCGATAATGGCGCCCATTGCCCCGCCAATGGTAAGCAGCGGAGCCAGTGTGCCGCCTGAAGTGCCGCTTCCTAAAGCGACAGACCATGAAATGAATTTGAACACGCATAGAGAAATGACTAATTGCAGGGTGAGGTTACCGGCCAGGATATCGCTGATATTGTTGTACCCGACTCCTAAAGTTCTTGGCGCAAAATATCCGACCACGCCAACCGCAACCCCGCCTATGCCGGGCCACCACATCCAGTGTACCGGCAATTTTTCAAAACCGTCTTCAACCAGGTAAACCAATTTAGTGACTAATACGGACAGTAAGCCGATCACCAGGCCAATTACGCTATACGTCACTAATGCTATATTGTCCGGCGGAGCAATGGTTGCCGTGATCTCAAATACGGGATGCGTTCCGAATAAAAGGTGATGTCCCGCGGCTCCTGTAATGCAGGCTAATGCTACAGGTAAGATGGAACGTGGCGAAAACTCAAAAAGCAATAATTCGATAGCTAAGAAAATGGCGGCAATGGGGCTGCCAAAGATAGCGGACATGCCAGCGGTTGCGCCTGCTGCCAATAAAATCTTACGCTCATTATTCGAGATCTTCAGTAATTGACCCAATGTGGAACCTAAGGCTCCTCCTGTGGCGATAATAGGCCCTTCCGCCCCGAATGGCCCGCCGGTACCGATAGAAATAGCGGAAGAAACAGGTTTCAGGTAAGTAATCGTCGGTTTTATCTTACTTTCATTGGTCAGGATCTGTTCCATCGCTTCCGGTATGCCATGCCCGCGAATAGCCTTGGAGCCGTAAAGCGCCATCAAACCTACTACCACGCCTCCGATAGCCGGCACGGCAATTACCCATAATCCTAAATGGTTATCCGCGGGGCTGACATCCGCTACCGAAAAGTTGCCGTAAAACGAAATATGGGTAATAAGATCAATCAGGTGAATCAGTAACTTGGCGATTACGCTAATGGCAATAGCCACAATCACGGCTAAAGCGGAGATGGTCAGCAGGCGCCTTTTGTTATGAACCGGTTGCAATTGCACGTCTTCCGCATCCAGTGATGAGCTTAATGAAACCGATACCGGAATCTTATTGGACGTGTTTTTACTCATGTTGTATTGATTGTTTCAAATTGAAATACCCCTGTTGATGTGGCGGGGTTGCCTGTCATTAAAAGAACAGGCTCTTTTGGGAAATGGGTCGCAAATTTAGTAAATCCATATTGGAGCAATCCACGTAACAGAGCTATAAACATATTAATAACAAAAATTCAAATACCGGGTAAGTCCGTATTTCCGGATTCCGTCTGCAAAAATCACTGAAATCATTTTCCGGATGTTTGAATATGCTTTTCAAATTACTTCCCGGTCTGCATTGTAACCTTTTAATTATTTGTTTACTCTAATCTCATAGCATCTGCTAAAAATGAACAATACATGAAACGAACCAATGCATATAGCGTGTTGAAACAAACTTTCACCCTGCTAAAGTTTACCTTTGTGATTGTCCCGATCGTTGCAGGAGCAGATAAATTTACCAACCTGCTTACCGACTGGACACAATATATCGATCCTTCCATGGCAGATTGGTTACCTTTCTCTGTTTCCGTCTTTATGATGATTGTCGGTGTTATTGAGATTATTGCGGCCCTCATCGTGCTGAGGAAACCCGGGTTTGGCGGATATATTATAGCATCCTGGCTCGCCCTTATTGCCATAAGTTTATTGATAGGGTTTAATTACGCGGATGTGGCGGTACGCGATCTGGTAATGGCCATTTCGGCATTGAGCATGGCAAGAATATCCAAAATCACCGTTTTAAAAATTGGATGAATCTATGCTTATATCGGAACAACTCAGCGAGCCGGAAATTATCGGCCGGATCATAGACGGGCAAAAAGCGCTCTATGAAATTATTGTCAGACGATTTAATCCCGCCCTGTATAAGATCGGCAGATCTTATAATTACAATCACGAGGACACGCAGGATCTGATGCAGGAAACCTTTATTGATGCCTATAAGAACCTGCTACTGTTTGAAGGGCGGTCCAGCTTTAAAACCTGGATTATCCGCATCATGATGAACAACTGCTACCGGAAAAAAGGGAAGTCGAGTTTTAAAAATGAGATTACACAGGAAATAAACGACCACTCCAAGCCCATGTTTACTTATTCAAATAATAATGACACGGAACGATTAATCCAAAAAGGAGAATTAGGTCGTATTATCGAAAGCGCTCTTAGTAAGATTCCTTTTGATTACCGCATGGTATTTTCATTGCGGGAGATAAACGGATTGAACATTTCAGAAACGGCAGCTCTGCTCCATATCAGCGAAGTCAATGTAAAAGTGAGGCTGAGCAGGGCGAAAGCAATGCTCCGGAACGAGATTGAAAAAAACTATGCTTTTGAAGAATTGTTCGGGTTTAATCTGATTTATTGCGATCCGATGGTAAAAAAAGTTATGAAAAAAATCAATGAGTTATAAACAGCTTATGCAGAAAATTACCACTACCGGTTTAGAAGAGTTCCGGGCATTTAATATGCTCCGGGAAAATGCCTTCGAGCAGGACGATCCCGAAAAAATAAAAGAAATTACCTATCATTTTGCCCGGATCATGCATACGCTGGGTTTGAACCTTGAAGATGACAGCCTGCGTAGGACACCGAAAAGAGTGGCGAAGATGTTTGTCCAGGAAATGTTTAGCGGACTGAATCCTGCGAATAAGCCGGAAATCAGTCTTTTTGAAAATAAATACGGATACCGGAAAATGCTGGTCGAAAAAGATATTACCCTCTATTCGAATTGTGAGCACCATTTTGTTCCTATAATCGGAAAGGTACATGTAGCTTATATTCCGCGTAAGCAGGTTATCGGCTTATCCAAGATCAACCGCTTAGTGCAGTATTATGCAAAACGTCCCCAGGTGCAGGAACGCCTGACTATCCAGATATCAGAGGCTTTGAAGGAAGCGTTGCAACATGAGGATGTTGCGGTTCGTATTGAAGCGGATCATCTTTGCGTGGCTTCAAGGGGTATTAAGGACACGAACAGCCAGACCCTGACGGCAAGCTATTCGGGGCAATTTGACAATGAAGCCATTCAACGGGAATTTTTATCACATATTCATCACAATAAATAGTTCAGCATGGAACCACAGATCATTACCATTACCGCGATAGAGCCACTCACGCATGATGTGCTTAGAATTATCGCCGAAAAACCGGAAACATTGGCTTACAAACCCGGACAGGCGGCGGATATATCCGTCAATAAAACCGGCTGGGAACAGGAGTTCCGGGCGTTTACATTCACTTCCTTACCCGAAGAGGACAAAGTAGAATTTACCATTAAAACCTATCCTTCACACAAGGGAGTTACCAATCAGTTGCTGTTGCTTGTGCCCGGAGATGAGTTGATCATTCATGATGTTTTCGGAACAATAGACTATAAAGGCGAAGGCATTTTCATTGCGGGCGGTGCAGGTGTTACACCATTTATTGCCATCTTAAAATGGCTGGAGGCAAAAAAGAAGATCGGGAACAGCAAGCTGCTATTTGCTAACAAGACCAGGGCGGATATTATTCATGAAGACCTCTTTCGCGAACTGTTAGGTTCCCGTTTTATCAATATCCTTTCTGATGAAAAATGCCAGGGCTATGAGCAAGGTTTTATTTCAGAAGCGCTGATCAGAAAACACAGCAGTGAGCAACGCCCTTATTATTATCTGTGTGGACCCGACCCCATGATGCAGGCGGTAGGAAGTCATTTGTCTGCTATGGGAGTTGAGTCGGAATTTATTGTGCAGGAAGCGTTTTAAGTATTTGAGATTACAAGGAGGGCTTCGTCAGGAGAGCATTTTCCCTGCTTGTCGCATCACGATGATGTCACAATTTTTCTTTCTTTCCTTAAATATGCCAATCTTTCGACTAAGAAAATTGTCACAGATGCATGGATAATAAATGCTCATCCGGTATCTGTGGCTATTTTGAATCCCATGCTCTGAATGCATACGATGGAACCATCTCCGTTTAGTTTTTAGTTCCTAAAGCCTGGGATTCAGCTTAGTTTCCCGATTACGCGGAAAGGAGACAATCCGTGATACATCCATGTGTTCAATACATAAAAATGCAACGGATAAACGCTTACCTTTGCGGGCTATTATTTTAAGTATGTCTCAACTTCATTTATATAATTCCTACACAAGGCAAAAAGAAAAGCTTGAACCTTTAACGCCCGGGCACGTGGGCTTATATGTGTGCGGACCAACGGTTAGCGGCGAGTCGCATCTGGGGCATGCACGGCCTTACGTCACCTTTGATGTGGTGAACCGTTACCTGCGTCATCTCGGCTATAAAGTGCGTTATGTGCGCAATATTACCGATGCCGGACACTTTGAAGAAGAAGGCCGTGAAGCGGAAGATAAGGTAAGCAGCAAGGCTGTTTTGGAGCAATTGGAGCCTATGGAACTGGTGCAGAAATACACCAATCTCTATCATTGGGGCATGCACCGTTTCAATTGCCTGGAGCCTTCCATTGAGCCTACTGCTACGGGACATATCATTGAGCAGATCAGTATGATAGAAGCAATTATCGCCAGAGGCTATGCTTATGAAGTGAACGGCTCCGTTTATTTTGATGTGAAAAAATACGCAGAAAAATATCCTTATGGTAAGCTTTCCGGTAGGGTGATTGATGACTTGTTGGAGACTACCCGCGAACTGGACGGGCAGGAGGAAAAAAGAAATAAAACCGATTTTGCTTTATGGAAAAAGGCGCCGGCGGAGCATATTATGCGCTGGAAAAGCCCATGGGGTGAGGGTTTCCCCGGCTGGCACATCGAGTGTTCCGCCATGAGCAGCAAATACCTTGGTAAGAGTTTTGATATTCACGGCGGCGGGATGGATTTGCAGTTCCCGCATCATGAAAGCGAGATTGCCCAGTCCAATATTGCGCATGGCTGTATGCCGGTGCGCTACTGGATGCACAATAACATGATTACCATCAATGGCAAAAAAATGGGCAAGAGCTATAACAATGTGATCAAGCTGACCGAATTGTTCAGTGGTAATCATCCATTATTGGAACAGGCTTACCACCCGATGGTGATTCGTTTTTATATTTTACAAACGCATTACCGCAGCACTTTGGATTTTTCCAATGAAGCATTGCAGGCATCGGAACGTGCATTCAAACGTTTGTGGGAGGCTTATGAAGTATTGCAGAAATTACCGCAGGGGGAAAATGCTGTCGCTAAAGATGCAGCACTGGAAAATAAGGTAAAACAATATTGCCTTGCCTGTGCGGATGATCTGAATGACGATTTCAATACGGCGAAAGTGATTGCCAATTTGTTTGAGCTGGCGCCGGTTATAAATGGAATTAAAGGCGGGCAGATTGCCGGTGATGCGCTAAGCGGCGAAACTCTGTGCTTACTTCGGGACACGTTTCAGACTTACCTGGTTGATGTGCTGGGTATGCAGTCCATGAAAGAAAGTGATGGCGGTAAGTTGGATAAGGTGCTGCAGCTTATTATTGAAATGCGTAAAGATGCCAAAAAGCGGAAGGATTTTGCAGTTTCAGATAATATCCGCAATACGCTTGCTGCGGCAGGCATTCAACTGAAAGATGAAAAAGACGGGAGTGTGAGTTATACCATTGAATAATGAGATAATTTCAAATTATGTATTGCTATTCGCGGCTTGCAGCCGCTAATTAGTTTGATTATTGAAAATATGATACATGATTGCTACAAAAGTTGAAGAAATAACAAAACGTATATGGACTGATATAGATTTAGCCGCTAAATATAATCTTGTGTATGGTGAAGAAACCATTACGGATTCTGTTTTACTTGAATTACCCCAATTTCACAACCTGCTTTTCTTTTTGATGTCTTATAAAAAAACAATATAAATAAGGTCAGGCAATGTTCCGGGCAGTATTTTTTGTTTGATTTCCGGCCTTGTGTGCATACCTCCTCTTACCCATAATTGCCTATAGCCAGATTTTTGTGCCGGTAAACAGATAAGACTAAGTGGGGTAAAGTGGTTTGTATTTTTTAGTGGTGAAGATTTTAAGGATATGCCGCCTGCCGGATTTTATCCACCTGACAGGAAGTGTGACAAAATGAAGAATAAACATTTCAAAAGCATCGCTTCTTCTACGAAAATGAGTTTTGCAGCAAGCATTCCTTTTACTAAGTTGAATAGCAAATATACCACAGCCATAGCATACAGGTATATCGTGTTCATCTCAAAAGTATCAAATGGCATCTTGTTCCAGTTGAAATCGTAGTCCGGCTCCCTGAAGTGATGCTCGCCATCGCAGCCTCTTTGATTGTAGTGTTCGATGATTTGCAAAGGTGTCATCTTTATGTCTGATGTGATGATGGCATAATAGCGATAGCCACTCTTTTCTCCGATTTCCATCTGTCCATCTATCTTGTAACGATAAGCTACAATGCACCTTGGCTTTTCTTCCTGTCCGAAAACAGGCTCTTCGATGGAAGTTACTTCTATGCGCTTATTACCCGGCATTACCCATTGTACTCAACTGGATGTTGGTTAAGATTTTTTGAAGGTCTTTCAAGTATGAAGTTTGTTTTGGTTTCGTCAAATTGGTCAATATCTTTATTGTTACCTACTCCTCTTTTAGCAACTTCACTAAAAAACCCTCCGGGTTTTAAGAAATAGCCCAATTTTTCCATGGATTCTTCTTTTATGGCTTCTAAGAAATCATTGGCTTGTGGCGTTTTGGCGTTATTTCACGAAACCTGATTTTGTCTTGCTTCAAAATGTCGTTGGTGAAAATTTCCATTTTCCCGCTCAGGTATTTATAGAAAATGAAGCCCAAAATATAGTCATGAACCTCCTCCGCATTCATTTTGCCGCTCAGGGTATGGGCAATGTTCCAAAGCTGTTATTCTAATACTTGTTTTTGGTCTTCTGACACATCTCTTTATTTCTTTTCATTATTGTCCGACTAAAATAGCATAAAAAAAGGGATAAAAAAGGATGGTTCGTAAGAACCATCCTTTTTAGTTAAATTTGAGTTACCATACTTAACCTTAGCAATAATGGATAAAGATAAAAAGCTTACCGGACAGCCGGTGTTATCGGAGATATTAGATTTAATTAGCAGTTCTTTGATTACTAAGGTAAGCAGAAAGTACAAAGCCAACCGCTATTATAAGAAACTTGCCCTTACGCGTACATCTGGTAAGCCTGTTGTAAAGTGGTTTCAGTTACTGTAACGGCCTGATAACAACCGAGCGTGTTGAAAACTGTTCTATACGCTACAATTATTGCAATTAACCAAACAGGATTTTAGTCAAATGGTTCTGTTTTCATAACGTCCGTTTTTGTCATAACGCGGTCTGTTATTGTTGATAGAATTGCAAGTACTGCAAGCCCTGCAATAACAGCCCCGGTGCTTTTCAATGTTGCTTTTTTCATTTTTTTAGCGTTGATAATAATGTGTCAAGTTCATTTAAGGTCATTGTAAATCCTTCTTTGAAGCCCATTGCAATCATCTTCTCCATTCTCTCTTGGGATTCATTGTAAATAGAGATATGCACGGTCGTAGTTCCGTTTAGTTCGCTGAAAGTCAAATCCCAATCAGAGCCTGGCAAATCAGGATTTTCATCTTTGTCTGCAAAAGCGTTCAAAAATTTGAAATTGGTTTTCGGACTAATGGAAGTATATTGTTGAATTGACCAATGCTCTTGCCCTTCGGGACTTACCATTGCGTAAAATCTACGTCCGCCAACTTTGAATTCCATTGCTTTCGTTTTTGATTTGAAAGGCTTAGGTGCCCACCATTGGTCAAGAATTTCGGGATTTGTCCATGCTTCCCATACCAATTCACGGTCTGCATTAAATTCACGTTTTATGTTTACCGTGTTGTTTTCTTTGTTGACTATGAAGTCAAATAATAAATTGCTGTTCATTTTATTTGTTTTTTAATGTTAATAATAACTCGTCCAAATTTCCAAGAGCCATTGTAAGTCCCTCTTTAAAGCCCATTGCAATCATTTGTTCAATGTCTTCGAGTTTGTCGTGCTTTAAAGTTGCAGTGACGGTCGTGATACCCTTTTCTTCCGTGAAAATGTTTGTCCATAAAGAACGTGGTTTAATCGTGTTTTCATTTCCGCTTTCATCACAGAAAGTGTCTAACCAAGACAGCAATTTGGTTGTTTCAATAGTCTTATAATCTGCTTTGCACCACATTTTTTCATCTTGCGGGCCAACCATGGCATAGAGCCACATTCCGCCCACTCTCAAATCTAATAATTTGGTTTCGATGTGATAGGGTTTTGGTGCCCACCATTGCTCTAACAATTTGGGTTTCGTCCAAGCATCCCAAACCAATGCAAGGCTGGCATCAAATTCACGAGTGATGTGAATGATATTGTTTTCTTTGTTGACCGTGAAGTCGAATAATAAATTTGCTTTCATTTTATTTTTATTTTAGTTGTTCAAGATATTTTTCAGGTCGTTCAAAGTTTTGTTTTTTCCCTTCTTTGGCATTGAATACGTTAATAATCGTTTCAAGCTCAAACAGCGAGCTCCATTCTATTTGAGTCTCTTCGCCTTTGGTTTCAAATAAAACGGTAGCAATAAAGTGCGGATTAAAATGTTCAAAAACGATTTTCTTTAATGGTGTAATTTCTTTGAGAACACTTCTGTTCGGATAGTTTTGTCCATTGGAATGATTGTGCAGTGTCAGCTTCGATGCTCCGCCTTCTTTAAAATCCACTTTATGTATGGTAGTGGTACGGTCGTTTGGCTCTCCACCATCGTGCGATGTGTTCGGGCTCTGTCCAGAGTTTCCAAACAAGGACAATCGGAGCTTTTACCATTCTTGTCATTTTTAATTATCTCTTATCGGTATTCTCCATTGCTTATTTCTTTTGAATTTTTGCCAATAATTTATCAAGATTGTCAAAGCGGTCTTCCCAAATTTTACGGAATTGGGTCAGCCATTTGTCTATTTCTTTCATTTTGTCTATTTCAAGTTGGTAATAGATTTCACGTCCCTGTTGTTTTTGCGTTACCAATTCGCACTCTGTCAAAATGCGAAGGTGTTTTGAAACTGCTTGTCGGGTTGTGTCAAAGTGTTCGGCAATGGTGTTTGGTGTCATTGCTTGTAACGCAATAAGTGTAATAATCGCCCGTCTTGTCGGGTCGGCTATTGCCTGAAAAATATCACGTCTCGTCTGCATATTGCAATTATTTGGTTGCAAATATACGTGCAATTTTTTAGTTGCGCAATTTTTTTCAAAAAAATTTTGTCAGGCACTAAAATTTGGGGTGGTGGGGTGGGCTTGGTTTGTTCGTTTTTTCAGTTGGTTGATGTCTGCATGGTAGTCGCTCTAAAATGGCAGATAACATCGGCGGCTTTGCAAAGGAGTGGAAAAGGAAGCGATAAGTTTCCTTTTAGCACTATCGTGAGCAACCCCATTTTTCATTTGCTAATTTACACTTTTCAGGCAAATAAAAAATGGTTTTTGCGGCAAAAAACTACAGATGTTGGGTTCTGCTCTTAGCCCGCTCTTTTGTAAAACCGCTTGTTGCCAGCAGTGTTTTTAGTCGGTCATTATCCTCTGCATCTCAGCATTGCTTTAGCCTGTAAGAAGGAAAATAAAGGTAGAAATAGTATGAGTTGTATTGCGAATACAACGGGGTCTCCTGGGTCCCCGGTTTTGTACACTTTACAAACGACAATCTATATAATACAAATAAATACATATATAAGTTGTCGGCACAGTAAAAAACGAGGCGACGAAGTAATACGCCATCCCGCGGGATGCACCTGGCGGAATGATATTCGCTGTAAAGCGGCTGCGAATCCTTATTTTTGCAGCTACGCATCATATTACAGCCCATGAATTTGCCTCAGGGTAAAAAGATATATTTCGCTTCTGATTTCCATTTGGGTATTCCCGACAAAGCCGGCAGCCGTAGCCGGGAACATCGTATTTGTCAATGGCTTGACAGCATCAGGCATGACGCTCATATTATTTATCTGGTTGGCGATTTGTTTGATGTCTGGTTTGAATATAAAAATGTAATCCCCAAAGGATATGCCCGTTTTTTTGGCAAGCTTGCTGAACTTACTGATGCCGGGCTGCGCATAGAAGCCTTCACCGGCAATCATGATTTGTGGATGCGTGGTTATTTTGAAGAGGAATTTAATATTCCGGTTCACCATGAACCGATTATGATAACCATTAACGGGAAACAATTTTTCATTGCGCATGGCGATGGGCTTGGTCCCGGTGATAAGGGCTATAAATTCCTAAAAAAAATCATGAGCAGCTCCATCCTGCAGTGGTTGTATCGCAGACTGCATCCGGACACCGGTGTGGGACTGGCAAACTTTTTCAGCAGGCTGGGACCAAAGCATACGAATAGCGAAAAGGAGTTTCTCGGGGAAGACAAGGAATGGTTAGTGTTGTTTTGTAAAGAAAAACTTCGGGAACAACATTATGATTACTTTATCTTTGGCCACCGTCATCTTGCGATCAGCTATGCCCTCCGGCCTGACAGCCTGTATGTGAACCTGGGCGACTGGCTGCATTACAACAGTTTTGCTGTATTTGACGGAGCAAGCCTGAGATTAGAATATTTTAAATCAACCGAAAGCTGATATGAAAACTATTGTGTTGATACGACATGCTAAAACGGAAAGCTATGCAGCCGAAGGTGGCGATTTCAACCGCCAACTGACGGCCTCCGGCCTGCAGGATACCATAACGATGGCCAGGCGACTGACCGCAAAGCAAATTATTCCGGATATGATTGTGGCCAGCATGGCTAAAAGAGCTGCGCAAACCGCTATATCAATAGCGGTGCACATGCAGGTTGACGAGGATAAGATCTATTGGTCGCAAATGCTGTACCAGGGCGATCCCCTTGCGTTTTCAGAAAAAATATCCCAACTTCCCGATGAGGTGAACACCGCTTTCTTCATTGCCCATAACCCGGGTATAACGGCGTTTGCCAATGAGCTGGCTCACCCTCATATCATTGATCATATTCCTACCTGTGGCATGGTGGGATTGCGTATTGATGCAAACCAATGGTGTGATGTGGCATCGGCAGGCGTCTCCTTTTTATTTTTCGATTATCCCAAAAGCATTTGACAGCAAATACCCTAAATGGAAGTACAAAAAAAATTACAGGAACTGTTTGAAAAACACTTCAACGAAGCTCCGCAAACTATTGAACCTATGCCGGCTTCCGGCTCCGACCGGCGCTATTTCAGAATTACCGGTGCTTCGGGATCCGCTATCGGAGTGCACAATCCGGACCGGAATGAAAACGGTACATTTATCTACTTCACCCAATTGTTTTCCAAAGCAAAACTTCGGGTGCCGGAACTTTATGAGATAGCCTCGAATAAGGAGACTTATCTGATCCAGGACTTAGGTGACGAATCTTTATTTGGAATTTTGGAAAGAGAAGGCTTTACGGAAAATGTCAAATCGCTTTTCCGGAAAAGCATTGACGGACTGGTAAAGTTTCATTGGGAAGCGGGTCGTAAGGTGGATTATACCATGTGCTATTCCGCACGAATGTTCGACCGTCAGCAGATTTTATTAGATCTGCTGTATTTCAAATATTATTTTGTCGATCCTTTAAAGATTCATTACGATAAGATAGAATTGCTGACCGAGCTGGAAGCCTGGAGCCGCTCATTAGCGGCTTTGCAGCCGCAAACATTTATGTATCGTGACTTCCAGAGCCGAAATATCCAGGTGTATCAGAATCAGGTTTACTTTATAGATTACCAGGGCGGCATGCAGGGAATGCCTCAGTACGATCTGGCATCGCTGTTGTGGCAGGCTCGTGCACAGTTGCCGGAAGACTGGAAGAGCGAGCTGCTGAATTATTATTTTACCGCCATTCAGTCGCTGGACAGCATTCCGGCTTTTCACGAAACCGATTTCCGTAAAGGATACCTGGAATGTGTTTTACTGCGCATACTCCAAACCCTGGGTGCGTATGGATTCCGCGGTTTGATAGAAGGTAAATCTCATTTTATAAAAAGTATCAGCCCCGCCCTCCGTCAGTTGGAGTATTTTCTGGATCAATATCCCAATCTGCCTGCATATAACGAGATCAGGAAAGTGCTGATGCAGTTGATAAAGCGGGGAATACAGGAGCGATTTAAGCAGACGGCTTTACGGGCAGACGCATCGCTGAAAGTGCAGATTTATAGTTTTTCCTATAAAAAGGGAATTCCCGCTGACAGCACAGAACATGGCGGAGGCTTTGTATTCGACTGCCGGGGCATACTGAATCCCGGTCGCCTGGATGCTTATAAAAATATTACCGGAAAAGATTCATCCGTCAAAACTTTTTTGGAAACACAAACCAAAATGCCGGAATTTCTGGAAGGTATATATCAGGTCATTGATCTTTCGGTAGAGGATTACCTCAGCCGAAATTTCGATCATCTTTCGGTTGCCTTTGGTTGTACGGGAGGACAGCACCGCTCCGTTTATGCAGCAGAAGCATTGGCGCAACACCTGAAGGAAAAATACGGGCTGGACGCCTCGATTCTGCATCTGGAGCAGGATGAAAACGAGATAAAGCGACGGTAACCTTTTATACTTCCGTTATCGCTAACTTTGCGGTTTATGCAGGAAGAAAACAGCATATCAACAATAGATATTGACGCTACCTGGAACAAGCGACCGCTGATCATTTCAGGGCCTTGCAGCGCAGAAACGGAAACGCAACTGCTGGATACATCGCTCCGGTTGCGGGCTACCGGAAAGGTGGATATACTGCGTGCCGGGATATGGAAGCCCCGCACGCGCCCCGGGAACTTTGAAGGTGTAGGAGCCATAGGTCTGCCCTGGTTACAGCAGGCCCGCAGGCTAACCGGTCTGCCTGTGATGGTGGAAGTGGCTAACGCTGCTCAGGTGGAAGCCGCACTGAAACACGATATTGATATCTTCTGGATTGGCGCACGCACTACAGTAAATCCGTTCAGCATCCAGGAGGTGGCTGATGCCCTTAAAGGGGTACATATTCCCGTTTTTATCAAAAACCCGATTAATCCCGACCTGGAATTGTGGATTGGCGCCGTAGAGCGCATCGCAGTGGCCGGCATTGAAAGGATAGCGCTGATTCACCGGGGTTTTTCCTCTTATGGCAATAAAAGATTTCGTAATGCTCCGATGTGGCATTTAGCTATCGAAATGAAACGACTTTTCAGCAGCCTGCCGTTTATCATCGACCCTTCTCATATTTGCGGAAACCGGATTTTGCTGGCCGAGGTTGCGCAACATGCAGTGGACTTGCATTACGAAGGTGTAATGATTGAAGCTCATGCCGACCCGGATGATGCCTGGAGTGATGCCGCTCAACAAATAACACCAGAATCACTCTCCGCTTTATTGGACGGTATCGTCTGGCGCACGGAAGATATTACCTCCGAAGATTTGCATAAAAAACTAAAACAATTCAGAAATGAGATCAATCATCTGGATGATAAGGTGCTGGAGCTGTTGGCGGACAGGATGCGTATTGCAGAAGAAATCGGGAAGTATAAAAAGGATCACGACATTACCATTTTGCAAACAAGCCGCTGGAATGAGATACTGGAACGCCTCAGCCAGAGATGTAGTATGCTGGGGCTTAGTGAGCACTTTATCAAACAATATTTTGAGGTAATTCATTTAGAAAGTATCAGGCATCAGGATATGGTGATGAATAAAAAATAAAACAAACCCTCATCCGGTGATTCCTACTACAATTCCATACAGCAGCGGTATTACGCAAATTTATTTCGATGCAGCTTTTGATTTGCTGAAGACAATCGTTCCTCCCGAAACCGGCTTTGTCATCACGGATGAGAATTTGATGCGGCATTATGAACAACAATTAAAGCCCTGGAACTGTATCGTGATTCCTCCTGGTGAAACTGCTAAAAGTCTTGAAACAATCGGACATATTATTCGCCGGCTTATTGACTTGGGAGCGGACAGAAACGCAGTTATTACAGGAATCGGCGGGGGTGTCGTTACGGACATAGCGGGCTTTGCAGCTTGTATTTATAAACGTGGCGTGCGCTTTGGGTTTATGCCGACATCTGTTCTCGGCATGGTGGATGCTTCCGTTGGCGGTAAAAACGGTGTGGATGCAGGGGTGTATAAAAACATGATTGGCATTATTCGCCAGCCTGATTTTTTGATTTATAATTATGCGGTTTTAAAATCACTTCCGGAAGAAGAATGGATAAACGGTTTTGCTGAAATTATCAAACATGCCTGTATCAGGGATGCCGATCTGTTTTACCTGCTTGAACAATATACGCCTGAAGATTTCAGGAATAATCAAAAGCTGTTTCATCAAATAATTGAACGGAATGTCTTGATAAAAACAGGTATTGTTCAGGATGACGAAACGGAAAAAGGAACCCGCAAATTACTGAATTTCGGACATACCTTCGGACATGCTGTTGAGTATACACAACAGCTACCGCATGGCCATGCGGTAGCTGTTGGCATGGTGATTGCCTGCATGATTTCGGAAATGCTGTTGGGGTTCCCGGATACGGAAAGGGTAAAAAAGCTGATTGCACAATATCTCTTACCCACATCAACCTTGTATAACCCCGAATCGGTAATGGCGATAATGGCTGCGGATAAGAAAAGGTTCGGAAATAATATTGACTACATCCTGCCGGAGCATATCGGCAAGGCGGTCATCCATAAAATCGCCGTCGAAGATGTGCGGAAAATTTTACGGGAAATAAATCGGCAATGAATGTAAGTGTTTCAGGATCGGAAATTACGGGAATCGTAACGGCTCCGGCTTCCAAAAGCGTGATGCAGCGTGCCTGTGCGGCGGCTTTATTGCGCGGCGGCGAGGTAATCATCCACCATTATGGAAAGAGCAATGATGATAAAGCCGCTTTAAATATCATACAGCAATTAGGCGCGGAAGTAACTATGATCAATGACCATTCCCTGAAGATTTTTGTGAAAAATTTTCCGGACGGCATTCCGAACAGAACGATCAGTTGTGGCGAAAGCGGCTTATCCGCAAGAATGTTTACCGCTATTGCGGCGCTGAGTACGCACACGATAAAAATTAACGGAGCAGGCAGTTTGCTGCAACGCCCCTTTGATTTTTTTGATCAGATTTTTCCGCCACTGAATGTGACCATAAAATCTAACCAGGGGAAATTGCCGCTTGAAATAAAAGGTACCCTACAGCCGGCCGACATGACTATTGACGGCTCGCTAAGCTCACAGTTCCTTACCGGCTTACTGTTTGCGTTCAGCGCTTTAAACGAGGATGCGGTGATTAAGGTAAATCATCTCAACAGCAGGCCTTATGTTGATTTGACTTTAGAAGTAATGTCGGACTTTGGCCTTAATGTTCCCGAAAACAAAAATTACAAAGTATTTGTTTTTCAAAATTCAAAATTCAAAATTCAAAATTCAAAATTCAATTACACCATCGAAGGCGACTGGAGCGGCGCGGCTTTTTTGCTGGTTGCCGGCGCTATTTCAGGTAATGTTCAGGTAAAAGGGTTGAATGCATTTTCCTCGCAGGCAGATAGAGCAATATTAGCGGTACTGCGACAATGTGGTTGTGCTGTTTCCATAAATGAAGATGCCGTTACAGTCAGCAGGAATCGTTTGCGCCCTTTTCAGGTTGATGCTACGAATTACCCGGATTTATTCCCGCCGCTCGCCGCTTTAGCATTGTTTTGTAATGGCACAAGTATCGTAAGTGGTGTACATCGCTTAACACACAAAGAAAGTAATCGTGCTGAAAGCATTGTTGCAATGTGCAAAGCTTTTGGCGGTAATATTTTTCTTCAAAATGACGAAATGATTATTGAAGGAAATCAATCTTTAAAACCGGCCATAGTTAATACTTTCAATGATCACCGTATTGCTATGGCGGCTTCGGTTATTGCACTGAACCTAAATGGTACGACTACCATTCAGGATGCCGAATGTGTGAACAAATCTTACCCTGATTTTTTTTCCGATATACAATCACTGGGAGGAAAGCTTTCATAAACGGCTTCCTGGTCTCAGGTATTCAGGTCGAATAGCTTCCTCTCACACTATATTTTCAAAGAAGCATAAGTGGGGCAATGGTCAGAATGCCTGACATCGGGATAAATGGCCGAATCTTTTAAAGCATGTTCCAACTCCCTGCTGATACTGATGTAATCAATACGCCAGCCTTTATTGTTGGCTCTTGCATTGGCCCGGAAGCTCCACCAGGTATATTGATGCGGTAGCGGGCATAGATGCCGGAAGGTGTCCACAAATCCGCTGTCGAACCATTTATCCATCCAAGCGCGTTCTTCAGGCAGGAAGCCGCTGCTGTCTTTATTGGAAACCGGATTGTGAATATCAATCGGCTTATGGCAGATATTATAATCACCGCAAACGATCAATTTTTTCCTGTCCTTTTTCAGTAAGGCAATATACCCATAAAACTCATCTAACCACTGGCATTTATATTGTTGCCGGATGTCGCCGCTGCTGCCGCTCGGGAAATAGGCATTGATAAGCGTGATATCGCCAAAGTCTAAGCGGATAACCCGCCCTTCGGCATCACTTTGCATAATGCCATTACCACATTGCACGAAGTCCGGCCTGATCTTTGTAAAAACAGCCACGCCGCTATAGCCCTTTTTTTCGGCCGGGAACCAAAAGGTTTCAAATCCCAGATCCTCGATCTGTCTGTAGTCCACATTTTCTTTATGTGCTTTGATTTCCTGGAGGCAGATGATATCTGCCGGGTCGGTTTTCAGCCAGTCGGTAAAGCCTTTGTTCATGGCGCTTCGGATGCCGTTTACATTGTAAGATATGATACGCATTTTTTAGCTTTTTGATATCGGATGTTAGCAATTATCGTATAAAATTTTTAAAGCGAAGCTGCAAAGTTAATATACATCCAAAATGGTCGTACTTGTTTCTGACGGTTTTTTATACTTCGGAGGACGCTCATATGTATTCATCCATGATAATCTCTTAGCCAACAAGTTTACCTTTTGTTGTTGGTGATAACACAACGATGAAAAGCCGAAGATGGTTTTGTAAAAAGTGTAGTCGAAGAATTTGAAGTATCGCAGCAATGGCTGACAAATGATGATGCTAATATCTCCATCACTTTTGAAAAAGGCAGTATTCACCCTTGGTATTTTGACCAACAATGAGACAGCGCTTTTGGACTAAAGACAAACAAGGATGGGGACATTTATACCATCATCCCCCGTTCGCCATAGTATTCAAAAGCGGATGTCTGGCGTTTGTCTGAAACGTCGCAGTGGACATCATGCGCTGAATGAAAAGGGAATACTAACGCCATTGTTTTATTTTAATTTTGCTCTTTTTTCGAAAAAAATATCTCTCCGGCACTTCTCTGAAATGCGGAACAAAAAGTATAATAATGTCAGCATGGATATCCGGAGGGTTATGTACATCTCCACTACGGCATTTCCCCGAATGACTATAAAAATAAGCATTTGCCGGCACAAGAACCCGCTTCCTTTGATAACAATAATGCTCACTAAGAAAAAACAGGCCATATAAAAGCAGGGTTACAAAACGGCATTTTTCTCCCATACAACGGTTTGCGGCTTGGCGTAGTGGGGGCTTTTCAGCACAAAACTTTCTACGAAGCCGAAAGTTCAAATTTAGCACAAATTTTCATACGGAGAATGTCCGCCCCCATTACGCCAAACCGCTGTTAGCAGTAGTGGTTCTTTTCGGTCGGAGTGCTGTCGTGTCAAGTTTGCACTGTTCCCCGTGCGTTGGCTTGCAAGCTCTTTTTATTTTTTTAGCGTTGATTTGTGTATCGGCAAAAAAATAAAATGTGCTTGCAAATGCGTGGGCTGTATGTCGGCTGTGTCTTGTCATTACGCTGCTTTCTGTTTGTATAAATGTTGTTGAAACTCTATAAACAGTCTGCTGATGTTGGCAACGTCTCCCAAAATTTCTTTCGCATCTTCCAACGATTGATATTTGTTTGTCAGTAAGATTGGTAGTTTCTCTTGGTCAAGTTCTTCTACACCTGTCTCAATATATTTGCTCAACACAAACTCAATAAACTCTCTTTGCTTGTTGTCAAGCAACGCAAAAATTGTCGCCTCTGCTGCTGCAACTCTTGCTTCTCTTGTCATTGGTTTTATGTCGCTGTTAAACACATATTCCAACACATCAAACAAGTCGCTTTTTTCTGCATCAATCAGTTTTTGCAAGGTCGTTAGTTCTTCTTTTCCAAAACCTGCTGCTTCTAATTTTTCTAATAGTGTCCGTCTTGTAATTGGATTGCTCCAAAGTGTCCGCAATTCGTCTTCGCTTTTGAAAAGGTTGGGCAATTCGCCAAACAGATTATTCAAAAATTCTTCTGCCGAAATTGGTTTACCGTCTGCACTCCAAAACGAAGTAGAAATCATTGATTGTATTTCACGTTCTTTTCCGTCTTTCAACTTCACTTTTATTTTTTGTCGCTTGTTGCAATTGCAAAACAGTTCACCACAAATTTCGCAAGGCTCTTTTGGTTTCTTTTCGCAAACACAAGGCGATTGTCCGCAAACTTTACAAGGTTGTGGCGGTGGTTTTGGTTCTGATGATTCAGGTTCTAATGGCTCACCGTCCCATTCAGGGTCGGCAAAGTGATGGTAAGCATCTACAAAGTCGTAAATGGTAAAAAAGTCTTTGCCATCAAATAAACGTGTTCCCCGTCCTACAATTTGCTTAAACTCTATCATTGAGTTTACTGGTCGCATCAAAACGATGTTCCGAATATTCCTTGCATCAACTCCTGTGGAGAGTTTTTGCGAAGTGGTTAAAATGGTCGGGATTGTTTTTTCATTGTCTTGAAACTCTCTTAAAAACTGTTCGCCAATTTCTCCATCGTTTGCAGTTACACGAACACAATAATTCGGGTCGGTGCTTTTCTTGTATTGGTTTACCAAATCACGAACTGCCGCAGCGTGGTCTTGTGTGGCACAAAAAATAATTGCTTTTTCTTTTTGGTTGGCATCGTCCATATAAAGCTGAACACGCTTTGCCTCTCTTGCTTTTATCTCAATTATTCTGTTGAAGTCGGGTTCGGTGTAAAGTCTGCCTTCTTCAATTTCGCCTTCTATTATTTGGTCATCGCTTGTGTAGATGTAATCGTCAAGCGTTGTTTTAATGCGTTTTACTTTGAATGGCGTTAAGAAACCATCGTTGATACCTTCTTTGAGTGAATAGACATAAACAGGTTCACCAAAATACTTGTATGTATCAACATTGTCTTTGCGTTTGGGTGTGGCTGTTAAACCCAACTGAACTGCCGGAGAAAAATATTCTAAAATGCCTCTCCAGTTTCCTTCATCGTTTGCTCCGCCACGGTGGCACTCGTCAATAATGATAAAATCAAAATAGTCCGCAGGATATTGACCGTAGTTTGGTATTGGGTTTCCGTCTTTGTCTTTGCCACTCATAAACGACTGGAAAATGGTAAAGAAAATACTGCCATTGGTAGGCACACGACCATTCTTTTTTACTTCATTCGGTTTTATTCTTACCAAAGCATCTTCGGCAAATGCTGAAAAAGCATTGAAAGCTTGGTCGGCTAAAATGTTTCTGTCGGCTAAAAATAAAATCCGTGGTCTGCGGCTTCCGTCACGTTTTAAGTTCCAACGGGTTTGAAATAATTTCCAAGCTATTTGAAAAGCAATAAATGTTTTTCCTGTGCCTGTGGCAAGGGTTAATAAAATGCGTTGGGCATTATTGGCAACGGCTTCCAAGGTATTGTTTACGGCAATTTCCTGATAATATCTCGCTCCTTTTGTTCCGCCAACATCTTCAAACGGAACAGCACTAAATTTTTCTCTCCATTCGTTTTGAACGGCAAAAGTTTTATTCCAAAGTTGTTCAGGTGTTAGATAATCCGTTACCAAACCTTCTGCACCTGTTTTTATACAGATGCTGTAAATTTCTTTTCCGTTGGTGCTGTATGTGGTTTCTAATTTCAGTTTCTCTGCATATTGCTTGGCTTGTGCCACACCTTCGCCTACTTCCAAATCATCGCTTTTGGCTTCTACTACTGCCAGTTTAATGCCTTTGTAAACCAACACATAATCGGCAGTGAGCTTTTTTGCTCTTACTCCACCTGTTTGAATTTTACCTGCGGTAATGTTGTATTCACGCAGAATTTTTGAGCCTTCTACAACGCCCCAACCACAAGCCTTTAGCTTTGGGTCTATGAGTTCTGCTCTTGTTTCTGCTTCGTTCATTTTGTCAATACAGTTTTTCCATTCCCTTTCGGTATTAATAATTCATTTTTTCTCATCCATTCAATGGCATTGAAAAATTTCTCTCTTGGAATTTTCAGTTTTTCTTTATGCCAGTTTTCTCTTGCTTCCGCTACTATATCTTCATCTGTAAATTGATTTCCGTTTAATATCAGATTATTCCACGCTGCATAGACAGTCGCCACTATTTCAGCTTGTTGGGTGGTCATTGGAATGAGAATATCTATAATTTGAGAAAGTGTATCAACTTTTTCACTCAAACAGTTTTGTGCTTTTTGAATAACTGAATTGATGCTTCTTCCTTGCTGATAATCGTAATATTCTCCTTTCTTATATACCGTATAAAATCCTGCTTTCTTTGCTCTTGATTCCACTTTTTTAGCGTGTGGAAAGTCATTCGGACCCGCAGCATCTTTTACAGGATTTCTTTCCAAATCAATGTTTAGGATATATTCTGAAAGATGAATGATTTTTTCTGCCTTTACGTGGTGAAATGAGTGTTGTTGATTTTGTTCAATGTGTTTTTGTAAAGCCAAAGCTGTTATACCTGCCTGTAAATCCGTAGCACTAATTCCGTTCACTTTTTGCAATGGAATTACTTTGGCAACAGCTACACTTGTTGAAGCAGACAAAGTAAGCTCTCCTGCAAACGCTTTTTGAAGAACAGATTTTTTAAGTTCCTCTAAGTCGCTTATTTTCTTTTGATAGATGGCTTCTAATTTTTGAGTTTCAATTCTCAATTCATCAATTCTATCAATAATTTGCTTCTGTTCCTTCACTGGTATAAATGGAATTTCAGCATCTGTAATAGCACCAATACCAACATTTCCCTGTCCAACTGTTCCTGTTTCATTAGCAAAATATTGGTCTTTGAAAAGATTAGTCCAAGAAAAATAAAGGAAGAACTTAGGAAGATACTTATCCGAAAAACGTATTGAGGCAATTCGTTGATTAAGCAAATAATTTTCTTTCTCAATTATTACGGTGAAACCGTAATCTCTTTTCTTTTTTGTTCCTGTTTGAGTTATGATAACATCGTTTAATTGAAGAAGTGCCTTTGTTAGTGCCTTTTCATCCAGTTCATCAATAAAAACAGGACTTTCACTTTCTCTTATTACTCCTGGGCGAACATTGCCCATTCTGATAACTTGATATTTCCCTTCTGTAGTGAAATCGGTGCTTTTGAATGAATAACCACCAGTGACTTTTGCTACATCTGAAATAATTTTCTTTTCGCTTGTATGAAATATCTTAGTGAACAGCTCGTCTAAGTAACTTTCAAAAAGTTCTTTGGCACTTTTTAGGTTTTGTTCAGCATTGGCTTTTGCCTTGGATATGGCAGCAAAGGCTTTATCTAAAACACTCACTATTTGTTGTTGCTCTGATAGTGGCATCCACAAAAACGGTTCGTTTTTGTAGTCCTTAAAATAGATATGAGGAATGGCAGCACCTGCAACATATTTTTTGAAATCAACTGACATAAGCGAATAGTTTAGGTAGTCTAAATCTATTCCGTCATTTGGTAAAATATATTGTAAAGTCCCGATAACAGAGGTAAAAGCATCCATTTTAGTAACTCTGCCAACTCCCGAACCATCTTTAACAATTGATAAATAGGGTTTGTCTTGATGATAAAAACTTACATTCTTTATCAAACCACTTGCTCCAAAAATCGGATATTCTCCTACTTCATTGTTCAATTGATTTTGTGAAACATTTGATGATGCTTTGTCGCAAACCTCCCCCAATTTTTTTATTTCCCAACCTTGCTTCATATCAGTTCCAAAATTGAGTTTAAAATACTGCTCACAGAGTTTTTGTCCATTTTAGAAAAGGCAAACCATTTTTTGCCCAAGTCTTTCAGCGAAGCTCCCAAATGATATACTTCCGTTTGGTCTATAATCAAAAAACGGTCGTGGCTTTGGGTAAAGGTTTTCGCTTCAAAATAGCCATATTGTGTGTTAGCTTTTTGTATGTCCAATGCCAATTGTTTGCTTATGTTTTTGGTAAGCAGCAGCACGGCTACGCCTTTTTTCTTTTTAGCTAAATGGGTAAGTGTGTTTTCGTCAATATAATTATCTATCAGCACGATGTTTTTCTTGGCAGAGCGTATGATTTTTGATGTGAGTTCATAAGCATCAAACACCTGCCCGTCAAAGAAAACGCCTTGTGTGGGAATTAGATGTGTATTTATCTGGAAGTCTATTTCGTTTACTTTTTTAGCCAAATTCTCAACTGTATTTTCTACACGGTTCACTCGTTGGTTTAAAGCATACCCTTTAAGTAAGTAGTCTTTCAAAATTTTGTTTGCCCAAATACGGAATTGTGTTGCACGAACAGAATTTACTCTATATCCAACCGATAACACCGCATCAATATTGTAATATTTTACTTTAACTTCTTGTGTTTTTCCTTTAATCGCTCCGTGTTGAGTGGTATGTTCCAAAATGGAACTAACCACTTTTTCATCAAGCTCACCCGACTTAAAAATATTCCCTAAATGCTTAGTAATAGCAGGGCGTTGCGTGCCAAACAAGTCCGCTATTTGCTGTTGAGTAAGCCAAATAGTTTCTGTTTTTTCATCAATTCTTACTTCAATATGTTCGGCAAGTTCGTTTGGGCGATATAAAACAATTTCGTCTTTCATTATTCTGTTTCTTTTTTGAACTGTCAAGGAATCCTTGACAGCTCATTTTTCATTGTCTGTTTCTTTTGTGAGTTGTCGCAAATTTTGCGACAACTGAAAATCCTTTCAATTCTTCTTGCAATACGTTGGCAATGTGCTTACCAATGGTTTTCACATCTCTGTCAAATAACAATGAGATTTGCTGGCGATTGAGCCACACCGTTTCGTTTTCAACCCTTACTTCCAAATGTGTAGCAAGTTTTTCTAACTGATATAAAACTATTTCGTCTTTCATCTAACCAATCAATTCGTTTATTGAGTTTAAAATTTCAACACTTTCTTCATCCAAAGCTTTCATTTCCTCCAAAATTGCTTGTGGTTGGCGTAGGGCGGTTTCTTCCTTTTTGTTGGGGTTTTTGGCACTTAGGTCAAAGGTCGTTTGGTTAATGTCTTTTACATCAATGCTCCAAGAGTTTTCACTGTTGACAAAGGTCTTTTGAAGTTTTACAAATTCTGCCAAATCGTTTTCATTAAGTGCATTGGTTTTGCCAAGGTTTCTTTCTAAATTCAATTGGTAAAACCAAACTTTTTGCGTGGGTTTCCCTTTTTCAAAAAACAACACTACTGTTTTTACTCCTGCACCTGTAAAGGTTCCGCCCGGCAAATCCAATACGGTATGTAGGTTGCAGTTTTCTAACAATAGTTTTCGCAAACTCACGCTGGCATTGTCTGTATTGCTCAAAAAGGTGTTTTTAATTACCACGCCTGCCTTGCCACCTGCTTTCAAAATTTTGATGAAGTGTTGCAAAAAGAGTGAAGCAGTTTCGCCAGTTTTTATCGGGAAATTTTGCTGCACTTCGGCACGTTCCTTTCCTCCAAATGGCGGATTGGCAAGCACCACATCGTAACGGTCTTTTTCCTGAATGTCGGCAAGGTTTTCAGCAAGTGTATTGGTATGCACAATGTTTGGTGCTTCTACTCCGTGCAAAATCATATTCATTGTGCCAATGATGTAAGCCAATGATTTTTTCTCTTTTCCGTAAAATGTTTTTTTCTGTAAGGTGGCTACATCGGTAGTCGTTAGCTTTTTACTGTTCTTTAAATATTCAAATGCTTCCACCAAGAAACCCGCTGAACCCACTGCACCGTCATATATTTTATTTCCAATTTTGGGTGCTACAACTTGAACAATGGTTTTAATCAAAGGTCGTGGCGTATAATATTCTCCACCGTTACGCCCTGCATTGCCCATATTTTTAATCTTGTCCTCATACAAATGGCTCATTTCGTGCTTTTCAGCGTGGGTTCTAAAACGCAGTTCGTCAATACGATTTATTACTTCTCGTAAATTGTAGCCGCTTTGTATGCGGTTTTTTAGTTCGTTAAAAATCTCACCGATTTTATATTCAATGGTGTCAGCACTTTCGGCATCTGCTTTAAACTTTTTGAGGTATGGAAACAGTTTTAAGTCCACAAAATCTTTCAGGTCGTCACCTGTCAGGGCTTTGTGATGGTCAAGTTTGCCGTCTTTATCTTTGGGCGTTGCCCATTTTGTCCACTGAAATTCTGGTTTTATAATATTCGTGTAGGTCTTACCCGAAAGTTCGGCTGCTGTTTTTTTATCTTTCTCTAAATCGTCCAAATATTTGAGAAACAAAACCCAAGAAGTCTGCTCTACATAGTCCAGTTCACTGCCACAACCTGCGTCTTTATGCAGTATATCGTCTATATTCTTAAAGGTTTGTTCAAACATTATATAATTTCTTTTTTATCAGTTTGCAAAGTTAATATTTTCGTTGGTGGTGCGGTCAAATTTACTCTCAAATTCTCACCTGTGCACTTGTCGGGTGGTGGGTGGGCTTTGGGTGCGGTTGGGCAAAATTAAATGTGCTGCAAAAGCGTTGGCTGGTGTGTCGGCTTGCAGCTCTTTTAATTTTGCGAAGCGTTTGCATTTTGTCGTCCGATTTCAGCACAAATGTTTGATGCTTGCACGGTCGCCCTACCATTACTGCTAACACAATTTCTCAGGGACAAATAATGCCCTCATGCTTTTAAAAACCCAAAAAACTGAAACAGGTTTCGCGTTTATGTCAGGGAAAAGACAGTTTTCAGAAGTTTTGGAGGAGGGGCGGATGGCTTTTTATCCAGTATTCATTATTTTTGCTGAAACTGAATTTGCTTTTCACTGAAAACTGAAGTGATGATGAGTAAATCTTTTGCTCAGCCGGAAGGTGGGTAAAAGTTTGGTTTAACATAAATACCTTGTATGGACGGAGACCCCCTTTCGACGCTGCTGCTTGAAGCAGCCATTCCTGAATCTGTATCCGGATTCAAAATTTTTCTTATTATCTTCTTTGTACTCCTTAACGGCTTTTTTGTAGCTGCGGAATTTGCTATTGTAAAAGTGCGCTCTTCACAGATCGAAGTACGCACGGATTTGAATAAGCGCCTGGCCAATGCGGCTAAATCCATTGTAAGCAATCTGGATGCTTACCTTGCCGCAACCCAGTTAGGCATCACACTCGCAAGTCTGGGCTTAGGTTGGATCGGCGAAAGTGTAATGACCCGTTTGGTCATTAGCTTTTTAGGCCTCTTTGATTTAAGCGCTTCTCCATCCACCATCAGCACCATTGCCATTTCGCTGGGCTTTGCCATTATCACTATACTGCACATCGTGTTTGGCGAGCTTGCCCCTAAATCGCTGGCGATCCGCTACCCCACCAATACTACACTAAGTATTGCCTGGCCGCTAAAGGCTTTTTATTTTATTTTCCGGCCCTTTATCTGGTTGTTGAACGGCTTTGCCGGTCTTATTCTACGGATGTTTGGAATAAAACCCCTGCATGGATCAGAAATCCATTCTGAAGAAGAGCTAAAGGTTATTATTACCGAAAGCCATGAAGGCGGAGCAATTGAAGAAACCGAAAGGGCGCTGATTCAAAATGTATTTGAATTCGATGATCGCAGGGTCAGCAATATCCAAACCCTGAGAAAAAACATATCTGCCATAGAGATTTCCATGTCGGTCAAGGAAGCTATTGATTATGCCATTCAGGAAGGGTATTCCCGTTATCCGGTTTATGAAGAAACCTTAGACAACATCAAAGGATTAGTGTTCACCAAGGATATATTCCGGCACATCCTGAATAATCCTGAAGATACGAAGCTCGAAGGGCTGGTGCGCAAAGCGAATTTTATCTCGGAAACCGCGAAGATAAAAAATGTGCTGAAGGAATTTCAGACCAAACACATTCAAATGTCCATTGTGACGAATGAAATCGGCGAACTGACGGGCATTATTACTATGGAAGACATCCTGGAAGAATTAGTAGGGGAAATACAGGATG
This sequence comes from uncultured Taibaiella sp., assembly GCA_964622775.1. Taxonomy (GTDB): domain Bacteria; phylum Bacteroidota; class Bacteroidia; order Chitinophagales; family Chitinophagaceae; genus CAZUSO01. The sequence continues at coordinate 49,486 of CAZUSO010000002.1, forward strand.
AATATGACAATGAAAAGCCGATTGTTGAAAAAACCGGAAAGAACACTTATTTAGTGAGCGCCCACTATGCGCTCAGCGATATCAACAGACTGATCCCATTCCGGTTTGAAGAAGGCGAACATTTTGAAACGCTTGCAGGCCTGATCTCAGAACACCAGAACGGACTGGAACTGCGGGAAGGTGATCGGTTGAAATTAGATCATTATGATGCAATTATTGTGAAAATGTATCGTAATTCCGCCGAAACTGTAGAACTTCGCGTTCGGGAGGAAGAGGACAGCGACTATGCGATATGAGCAGCATGATATATCCACCTTATTGCCCGAACTTTTACCATACGATTAAAACATACAATGAGCAAACTGTTAAGTAACGAAGAGATAGAGATATTACGTCAGAGCGCCTTACTGGTTAGCAGCACTCTGGCTGAAATTGCTACTATATTAAAGCCCGGAATGACTACGCTGGAAATAGATGCTTTCGGAGATGCCTTTATCAAAGATCATGGCGGCACGCCTTCTTTTAAAGGCTATGGTCATCATTCCAATCCATTTCCGTATGCGTTGTGCATTTCCGTTAATGACGTAGTGGTTCACGGGCTACCGGGCAAATATGAACTGAAGGACGGCGATTTGGTCTCCATTGACTGCGGCGTATATAAAAACGGCTTTCACGGGGATCATGCTTATACGTTCATTATCGGGACAGTGCCGCAGGAGCTTTTGGATCTGGTGCGCATCACCAAGGAGTCTTTATATCTTGGCATTGAACAGGCCGTTGCCGGAAACCGGGTAGGCGATATTTCTTATGCTATTGAGCACCATACTTACGGCAAACATAAATACGGTGTGGTGCGCGAGTTGGTCGGACACGGGCTTGGCCGCAATATGCATGAAGATCCTCAGGTTCCCAACTATGGCCGGCGTGGTGGCGGAAAGCGCCTGCAGGAAAATATGGTGCTGGCTATCGAGCCTATGATCAACCTGGGAACCCGCAATATTTATTCGGAAGACGATGGCTGGACCATCGTAACGCAGGACGGTAAGCCTTCAGTGCATTTTGAACATGATGTCTGGGTAAAAAAAGGGAAGCCGGATATTCTCTCCAATTATGCGCCTATCGAAAAAGCGGAAAAAGCAAACCCCAACCTGAACAGCAGCTATTATGGGAGTGAATAGTGACAAGACGAACGGAAATTCATTGACAACTTTAAGACATCGCTTTTTTCAATACAAAAATCAGATTACTGGTATTTTTTGTATTGTCAATAACTTCGAGCGAAAGGTTCTTTTCCTTAGCCCAGCTTTCAATAAAGGCACTGCTGATAAAATGCAACTTGTTTTGTGTTTTATTGAACCGGATAATCCGGGTAGAAAAAATCTCGGTAAGTTTTGTTCTCCTGTGACGGCTTTCCAGTTCCTCCACCCCATCCCGGATGATTAATATGCCGCCCGGCAGCAAGGCATCATAGCAATTTTCCAACAAGGCAGATTGCTGCTGCGGAAGCAGGTAATGCAATACATCGCTGATGATAATTCCGTTACAGGGCTGCAATGTGTATTGAGTCAGGTCAACCTGTTCAAACCGGATGGCGGGGTTATTCAATGTGTACTGAGAACCCCGGGGCGCTTCTTTAGTGAATATCATCCGGGCATTCCGGGCATAATGATTCCGGGCTGTAATGATTTTTTCTTCATCATAATCCACGCCGATAAATCTGCGGTCTTCCGATGCCCAGTGCAGCATATATGTCATAAACCCGTACCCACAACCCAGATCGTAAAACAGCCCTTCCCGGGGCAGTAGTTGGTGAAACGGTTCATAGTACCGTTCCCCCTTTATTTTAATCCTGCCATACCAGTCCAGCACCGGGCCTTTATACAGATTGCCTCTGGTCATTTGCTCGTAGAAATACCGTGGGGTTTCATTCCGCCTTTTCTCATCCTGAAATTCCTTCCGGAACCATTTTGCAATTTTACGCGTCCGCTCGCTGTGTCCACTGCCAAAGGTAGTGTCCTCATTCCTGATACGCGGGTAAACTTTAATGGTGGTCGTACCATTTTTCAATAACCAGTCCCCCTTCTGCATCGTATAATGTACACCATGCATAATGACGGGTATAATGTCTAACTGCAATTGCTCTGCAAGATAAAATGCGCCTTTGTGAAAGCGATGAATAGTGTCATCGTAAGAGCGGGTGCCTTCCGGAAAAACAATAATACCATATCCCTGCTCCGTAATTTTCCGCAAAGGTATTATGCTGTCGGCAGCGCCGTCAGCCACCGGATAATATTCCGCCATACGGACAATCTTACCAAATACCGGGGACCTCCAAACCCAATGATTGGTCAGCAGTATCAACCGCGGATTCAGCATGGTGGTTAGTAAAATATCCAGAAAGGAGGTATGATTGGCAATATAAACTGCAGGATCTTTAAAATCTTCTCCATCCAACTTAATAATCCGTTTCCTGAGATTGGCCATCACATACATTACGCTGCGGGTACCTTTGCTCAGGATAAAGTGAAAAAGATACTTACTTCTTGCTACACCAAAGGGGCGCAGGCCGATCAAGAGGAAACCTGCGAGTGTAACTATTAAGCAGGCGATAAAAAAGTACAAAAATGAGAACGCAGACTTAAGCAAGCTCCATAATGTAAAGGGCATAAAACCCCGGTCCACCCTTTTTTGTATCATAAAATTGAACAGAAAAGGCTGCAATACCTGCGACACAAATACTACGCAAAGCAGCCCGGTAACAGCAATAATAGCAATGGAATGCAGCGCGGGGTGTTTTGCAAAGATCAATGTCCCCAGCCCAATCACCGTAGTAGCTACGGAAAGATAAACTGCCGAACGTGCATGTGCAATCTGCGTTTGCCCCTTACGGTATTTTTCCATCAGGCTATCCATCATAAAGATGCTGTAATCATCACCCAGACCGAATATTAAGGTAGAGATGATGATATTGACGATGTTAAACTTCAGGCCGAATATACTCATGATACCTAAAATCCATATCCAGGTAAGCGCCATCGGCAGGAAGGAGATCAGCGCCAGCTCAATGCGGCCGTATGCCACCAACAAAGCAAAAAACACCAGAAGTCCTGAATACCATAACACCGTATTAAACTCCTGCTTTAATATTTCCAGTAATTTTTCAGAAACGGATTGCCGGTCTGTGGCAATCACATTGTGATCGTTTTCAAATGCTTTCAGTACGGTGTTACGCGCCTCCGGCTCTACCTTCAGCGAGGCAATAGCATAGGTTCCCTGTTCCTGCCGGCTCAGCGATGCGGGCAGCATGGTCTTCATAAACACTCTTGCATCGTCATCAAACGATTCATAATGCTGTTGTAACGTTTGGGAAAATCCTGCAAATGCATCGGGACTGAATCCTGTTCTTAAAGCACTTTCCTGTACTACGGAGATGGTTTGTTCCACACGTTTCTTATCCCAGTATTGTTGCCATCGTTGTAAACGGCGTTGTTGTTCTTTTCCGGAAGGAAAAATAACCACAGGATTCATGCTGTTGCGAAGCCGGCCTTCCGCTTGCAGGGAATGAATCTTTGCCGAAGCAGACTCTAATTTTTCCAAAGCCGCTTCTTCCGTTTTGCCTTTTGCCACTACAAAAACCGAACTCAGGGCGTATGCATTATTGCGGTTCAGCTCATCCTGTGCGACCTTCAGCTGAGGGTCAAGATAATTCAGGTGCATTAAATCGCCATCAAACTCCACACTCCGCGCAAAATAAAACAATACCGGAGTAGCAATCATTACAAAGCCCAGCAACCATTTATTGCCCTCAGGCTTCATTCTTCCCAGTTTGTCAATAAAGGTATTGGGTATCGCAGCATCACCAGGGGCAGCATATTTTTTTGCAGTCAGCAGATGCGGCAGAAAGATTAACGTAAATAAGGAAGCGCCCGCAAGGCTGGCTGCGGCAAACAAACCAAGATCCTGCAACAGCGGAGCATTGCAGAACCGTAATGCATAAAATGCACCTATCGTAGTGAATGCCCCAAGCGTAAGCGGAAAGACCAGGGTGCGGACATTTTCGCGCGTGTCGGGATGTATTCGCGCATGACTCATGAAATGCACGGAAAAATCTATCGCAATTCCTAAGATGATAGCGCCGGCGCCTAAAGCGATAACGGAAACCGAACCCTGCACCCAGGCGGTTATAGCCAGGCCGAATACGGCGCCGAATATCACCGGAATAATCAGCAAAAGAGGTGCCCGCCGACGCCGGAAAACATACCAGGTGAAAGCCAGCAGCAAAACGACAGTAATGCTCAGGGTGAGTATCGTGTCCTGACGCATTTGTTTTGCATTACCGGCCGCTACGGCCGGCCCGCCAAAATAGCGCAACTGTATTTCCGGGTGCTGTAACTGATAAGCGGCAATGCACTCATCCAATTGATGAAAAAACTCCTGGTTAGCTCCCGTAGCGGAAGCGGGATTTTTTAATTCAAGAAAAAAATGCACCCGCTTAGCTTGCTGGTCGAAAACGTAACCGTCATACAACTGGTAATTCGGATCAAAGTTGAGGGTTTTAAATTTTTCCAGCGCTAAAGGAACAATACCGACAGGATCGCGGGCGATCCAGCTTTTGGCAACAACTCCTGCCGGTGACAACAGGAGTTTATGCTCCTGCTCTAAAGTAGATCGGATAGTTTCCGGCTGAATCAGAGCATCTATCTTTTTATAATCCTCTTCATTCAGAAACAAGGGAAGATATTGCAGGGCGATGTCGGTAAAGGCATTTTCTTTTTCTTCATCCGCCTGCGCCTGAATATTTTTTATCGCGGAGCCGGCGGCATTTTCCAACTCTGACTGGAATACATTTTGATGTAGTATCAGGCTGTCCGGATCCGTTTTCAAACTGTCTTTCCAGGAAAGCGTAAAGATGATTTGCTCCCCGGTTTTTGTTTTATTCAACACGTCATTCATGGCTTCCACAGAAGGATCATGCGGAATCATCCTGTTGATATCATCCACGAAACGTATGCCCGAAGCGCCAAGCGCAGCAAGGGTAAACGCCCCGATCAGGCACAACCAGAATACGGGACGATGTTTTTGAAAATAGTCGTAAAGGCTGGTAAATAATGACGTCATTGGATAATGGGGTGCAAGTTAATCATCTCATCGGATAGTGTATTTGAAAATAACCCATTCCAAAAATATTCTTTGACCATACCAAACTTTTAAGATCAATGATTTGTCTTATTAGCTTGTGCGATGATTCATTGGGTGTACAATATTTCATTACAGGCACCGTTTTAATACACGATTAAATTTCATAAATGAATACGAGTCGAACTTTAATGCCGGTAATGCCGTATGATTAAATATACTCTGAATAGAAAAACAATATTAATAATTAATCAATCCGGCCAATAATAATCCCGAAGATGCAGATCAACAATAAGACACTGTCGAAAAATAAAAGGGGGCTCTTAACCAGCCCCGGCAATAATGTGCTGACAGCTACAATTGCTGCACCACATCCGGGACACCATCCATACATATTGATGTTTCCGGATTTTCGGTCGGCATTTATTTTTTAAATTTGCCAACTCGTTCTATTCAGAACTCTGAATAAAGTTGTTATTATTCAATAAAGATTTTCATCATAACAAAGTCGTCTTGGCGACAAGTATCCCGGCTTCTGCCGGGATACTCTATTTTCAGGTAAATATTTCAGGCAAAAGCGTTCAGTTTTATTAAATTTGTCATTCATAAAAAAGATACGATATGCCTTCTCCTGCTGCTGCGATACGAGTTGTCCTGATTGAAGATGATATTACCATCCGGGAGGGTTACACCTACCTGATTAATGAAAATGAAAAATACCATGTGGTGAATGCCTATTCCAGCGTGGAAAGCGCCCTGAAATCAATTCACCAGGACGATCCTCACGTTATCCTGCTGGATATTGAGCTGCCGGGCATGAACGGTATTGAAGGAATTCCCCGGTTGAAAGCGGTCGTGGAAGATGTCTATATTATTATGCTGTCCGTTTATGAGAACGAACAGGCTGTATTTGATGCACTGAGCAAAGGCGCCTCCGGCTATCTTACTAAAGATGCTTCTCCCGCAAAGATAATGAACGCCATTGATGAAGTGCTGGCGGGCGGCGGCCCCATGACCATCAATATTGCACGAATGGTCATTAACTCCTTTAAACGCAGCGAGCAGTCGCCGCTCACACGAAGGGAAACAGAGATCTTAGAGCAAATTGCCAATGGAAAAACACGGGGAAAGATTGCCGAAGAAATGTTTATTGACCTGGAAACCGTAAAATCTCATCTGAAAAATATCTATTCCAAACTGGATGTGCATTCCCGCGCTGACGCCATCAAAACAGCGAAACAAAATAAATATATCTAAGCTCTATGAAAATGCGTTGTCCCAACAATTTCGTCATTTTGTGCTGTCTTATTGGAAATATGGCGTACATTAGTAGCAATCATTTTGTATATAGTCTGTGCGATGTATATTTTAAATATGCCTGACTGTTAAATTTCTGTATGATGAGGAGATTTTTATTATTGTCGTGCCTGCTTCTCACCGTAGCCGGATTGCCGTTAAAGGCGCAAACTACACTACAGTTTATACCCAATGAAGGCCAATGGGACGGTTCATTCCTGTATAAGGGAATTTCTCCTGATGCGGATATTTATTTGGAAAAAAACGGCATTACTTTTTCGGTAGGAGCCAGCGACAATTCCGTAAAAATTCACGACTACAAAGAAGGTCTGATTACGGAACCTCCAACCCTGCATTATCATGCATACCGTATAAAGTGGATTGGTGCTAATCCCGATGCCGTTACTATTCCGGGAAAAAAACAAAGCTGGTATCATAATTATTTCCTGGGGAATAATCCGGAGCGGTGGAAAACGGAGGTAGGTGTGTATTTAAATGTTGATTATAAAAATATTTATGAACGTATTGACCTGCATATCGGCACAGAAAACGGAAGTGTGAAATATGATTTTTTAGTTGAGCCGGGCGGCAATCCTGAAGATATTCTCATGCAGTATGAAGGGCTGGATAATATCAAAGCCCAAAAAGGCAATTTAGTGCTGGCCACATCGGTGGGTGAAGTGATGGAAATAGCGCCTTATGCTTACCAATATATTAACGGAGAAAAAAAAGAAGTCCGGTGCCGCTATAAGCTCCAGCAGGACGGAGTTCGGTTTGTATTTCCGGATGGTTATGACGAGAACGAGCGCCTGATCATCGATCCGGAAATTGTCTTTGCCACGCTGACCGGTTCCACTGCGGATAACTGGGGCTTCACCGCGACCTATGATCAGCAGGGTAATCTTTATGCAGGCGGTATCGTTAGCGGCAATGGATACCCTACCACATCCGGGGCATTTCAGCTTATTTATGCGGGAGGCACATCTTCAATCATAAACGGTTTGCCCTGCGATATTTCTATCTCAAAATTCAATGCAGCCGGAACCACTTTGCTCTACTCCACTTACCTCGGCGGCAGCGATAATGAGATGCCGCACAGTATGGTAGTAGATGCGCAAAACAATTTAGTAGTGGCGGGAAAAACTTTTTCTACCAATTACCCTACTACCTCAAGCAGCTATGACGGCAGTGCAAACGGACTGAGCGATATTTGCATTACCAAATTCAATGCAACCGGCACTGCACTGTTGGGCTCCACCTATATCGGTGGCAGCGGTCATGATGGCGTCAATATTTCCCCGGACTATTCTGCTGATCAGAGTTCGCTGCGATTTAATTATGGCGACAATGCACGTAGCGAAGTAATTGTAGATAAGCAAAACAATATATACCTGGCTTCTACTACGCAATCCACTAATTTCCCTATTACTTTCAATGCCGCTAAAAGCACGCTCAGCGACAGTCAGGACGGGGTGGTATTGAAATTTAATCCCAGCCTTTCCACACTGATCTGGAGCACTTATTTAGGTGGAAGTAATACGGATGCGGCTTATGTACTGGCATTAGATACGGCACAAACTCATCTCTACGTAGCAGGCGGAACAAAAAGCACCGATTTCTTCAGCGGCGCAATGTCCGGAAGTTTGTACAGCACTTACCAGGGCGGCTTGGCAGACGGGTTTATATGCCGCTTTCTCAATGGAGGGAATTATGCCTTACAGAAAGCCACTTATATAGGTACCGGAGCTTACGATCAATGCTACGGCGTTCAGGTAGATTTGGAAAACCGGGTATATGCCATGGGGCAAACGATGGGCCCCTTTCCGGTAACGCCTAATGTATATAGCAACCCCGGTTCTCCGCAGTTCCTGATCAAATTAGACAGCCTGCTCAGTAGCAATATCTATTCCACAGTTTGGGGAAGCGGGCCCAGTTCTGCGCCCAATGTGTCTCCGGTAGCCTTTTTGGTGGACACCTGTCAGAATGTGTATATCTCCGGCTGGGGCGGCATTTCGCCGGGAAGCACCACGAATGGGCTGCCGGTCACCGGTGATGCCTATCAGCCGGTTACCGATGGTTTCGATTTTTATTTTATCGTTTTCAGTAAAAATGCCCTGAGTCTCCTGTATGCCACATATTTCGGAGCTGCCGGCAAGCATGAACATGTGGACGGAGGTACCAGTCGGTTCAACCCGCAGGGCGTGGTTTATCAGGCAATTTGCGCAAGCTGTGGCGGTGGAACAGGATTTCCGTCCACACCGGGCGCCTGGTCTGCTGTAAACGGAAGTAATAATTGCAATCTCGGTGCGGTAAAGATTGCCTTTAATCTTGGCAGCGTTGCCGCGGTTGCCGAGGCTAATCCCAATGCATCAGGCTGCGTGCCGCTTACGGTCAATTTCGGCAATGAATCCTCCAATGCCACATCATATGAATGGCATTTTGGAGATGGCAGCAATATGAGCCCGGAATTCAGCCCCACACATACTTATACCAGCACCGGAACCTTTACGGTAATGATGATTGCCATTAACCCGGATGCCTGCAAAGTGCGTGATACGACTTACCTGACCATCAATGTCAGCGATGCAATGGTAGAAGCCGGTTTCAATTATAATAAAACAGATAGCTGCACCTCATTTACCGTAAATTTTACCAATACTTCCACACCCATCAATGGCGGCAATTTTAACAACAGCACGTTCCAGTGGCAGTTCGGTGACGGCACGTCATTTAATGGGATGAATCCGCCTCCGCATAATTATCCCGGCGAAGGCACTTACGAAGTGATGCTTATTTTAACCGACCCGGCTGCCTGTAATTCCCCCGATACGGTAATCAAAACCATTGATTTCGAGGTAATCAATGTGGAAGCAGGCTTCACCGCTCCGAATATCTGCGCCGGAGTGCCAACCGACTTTAATAATACTTCGAGCAACGGAACAAACTGGCATTGGGATTTTGGAGACGGAGCCGAATCCACGGATCAAAACCCACGTCATGAGTTTGCTATCGGTACTTATACGGTCACCTTAACCGCTTCTAACCCCAATTCCTGCAACCAGTCAGATACTTTCAGCATTACTGTGACGGTACATCCCAATCCTGTTGCCGATTTTGCATTCACCCCGATACAGCCGGAAACCAACCAGCCGACAACCTTTGTGAATCTATCCCAGGGCGCCACAAAGCATCATTGGGATTTCGGAGATGGAAACGCTTCGGAAGAAACCAGCCCCATACATCAATACGATATATCCGGCGAGTTCAATGTTTGTCTGACGGTAACCAATGAATTCAATTGCAGCGACAAGAAATGCCTGACCGTTTATTCCGATGTATTGCCCTTAGCCGATGTACCCACCGGCTTCACGCCTAATGGTGACGGCACCAATGACATAGTGTTTGTACGTGGCTTTTCCATCCGGGAGATGGAGTTTAAGATTTTCAACCGCTGGGGCGAGATGGTTTTTGAATCCACGGATCCTAAGAAAGGATGGGACGGCACCTTTAACGGCAAGCCACAGGAGATGGACTCGTACGCCTATGTGCTTCATGCGGTTTTTAAGGACGGCACGGTATTCAATAAGAAGGGCAACATTACCCTTATCCGGTAAGCGGAAAAGCAGCCTGTTGCCAGGCGGAGGTAGAATTTTTGCTGTTTTTTGATAAAAACGATGCATTTCTAAACCAAGTTAATTAATTTTGCAGCCTTCTGACTCCGTAGCTCAGTTGGTAGAGCAGCTGACTCTTAATCAGCGGGCCCAGAGTTCGAGTCTCTGCGGGGTCACAAAGTAAAAATGAAAATCCTTGCTACATCAATGTTTGCAGGGATTTTTTTATTGGATGGTACAACAGAGGTACAACAAATTTCAACCTACTATTTTTGCTCCTTTTGGTGCTACCAAATGCCTATTTTAGATTAATTACAAAGAACTTGGTTAAGCCCTTTTGCTGCCTGTTTATGCTATATAATACTTTTATAATGGCAAATGGCGCGGGAACACAAGTGCTACTTCACTCATACCGGGCTGTTTTATTGGGTACTCTTATATCTCTAACGAATGTAAAAAAATCTGGAGAGGAGAAAAATTTTTTATTTTTTCTGTTCAATCATCTTCCGTAAGAAAGCTACTTCCTCTTTTAAACTCTTTATAGTAGCCTCATAGCTTTCTGACAACTTATTATATACCTCTTTATTTTCTTGATATAAATTTTCAATATGCCCGATTGGTTTATCACTATTTTGTTGGTTATAAATATTATTGGGCGATGCTTCAAAGAAATAATAAGTAGGTTTTTCTAATATCTCTGATATTTTAATTAATCGCTCTACTGTAAGGCTTGAATGATTTTTTTCAAGATTGGTATAAGCAGCTTGGCTGATACCTAATTCAGCGGCCATATTTTCGTGTGAGTACCCCTTATTTTTCCGGGCTTCTTTTAGCTTCTCCAGCACTTGTTCAATGTTTTCCATAATTAAGTCGAATAATTATCAGTAAAAATAATAATTATTACTTAATAACTAATTATTTTGTTTAAATACTAATTATTTGGTTTAGCTTTTATTAATAGTTTTGCTCTATGCGTAATAAATCAATAACAAGCCTGATTTCATTTCTCTTATTTGCTTTAGTTCTGAATTGTAGTAATTCTTACGCGCAAGATAAAGATGATTATCCTATTGACCAAAAAACAAATAAAATCACATATCAGGGAGAAGGAAAGGTAAACTCCCCTAAAAACATCCTTTTCAAGAATGCGTTACAATTTATCGCAGCAGAAAATTATGAGCGGGAAATTTCATCAAAAACTAAAATAAGAAAAGCGTATTTGAATATTCAACCAGTACCTAAGTCAATTTCATATCAAGATGCAGAGTTAGGTAAAGTATTTGGAAAAGGATTCTATGAATTTGAGTATAGAGGGAAAGACAGGTTTGTTATGTCTTTCAACTACAAAATATATGTTCAAGACAGTTCATATAAATATGTGTTTACTGATTTTGTTGTGCAGGAATATGTTACCGCAGGTAAATCGTATGGCAAAAGCTATATGACAGGTTCGACAGCATCATTTAACAGCGATGCACGAATATTATCATTTCCTCTTGAAGAATTTATTGATAGGCGCAGATATGAACAGTCAAGTAGCGATATTTTCTTAGATGATATTCATAATACAATTAGACAACTTAAAACCGCAATGAAGGGTAACTTATAATTGGATAAATATGGAAACAATTATGAAATATGGAGTATTCAAAAATTTAGGAACATATAAAACACTACCCTTAGATGAAAATAATTCATCTGATGAGTTTGAATATTACTTTGAATCAAAAAGGATTCCCTCTAATGATGCGAATATATACTACGAATACAAGATTGTAGCTAAAGATGGACGAAGAACAATAATTGAAATAAATGGATGGAAGTCAGGCTCCGTTTTGAATACTTTTTCTAATTGGATACCTAAAGGTATGCGGGCTGAAATAGCAGACCCGAACGGAAATGTACAAGAAGTAACAATAACAAGCTCCCACCCCAATTTTATTGCCGAATTGATTGATAAAATGGATATACTGGGTAACAATTACGCCGATTGGAATGTATATGATTTAATACAAGAAAATACAAGATTAAAGAAAGAAATTACTCGTTTAGAAGAAGAAATAGCGACTTTAAGGAGTGATGAATAAAAGGTAAACTAATCTGAATAGTTTTTATGGAACTAATAAAAAAAATATTCAAAATAGCCAAAGAGAAAATGAATATTCTATCTTTTGGCTTTAGGTGTCCCAAGTGTGGTAGTTGGATACACGATGATGATGATTGTTGTGAAACTTGTGGCTACCCTTATAATGATTAAATAATAGGATTAGTTTCATCACTTAGTATTATATTTCTAAATACAAATAGATATAGATATGGGAAAAACGATTTTTGCATTACTCTTGAGTGTTATTAGCTTTAATATATTGTATGCTCAAACATCGCAATCCTCCTTTGAGGATAGAATGAATGATTATACTTCTGAACAGAGGAATATGTTTAATATCCAAAACAATTCTTATTTTCCTGCATCACAAGCAAACTATGACCCAAAATATCCTAAATATTATAGGGGTATGTCGCAAGAAGAAACTAAAAAACTCTATGAAGAAACTGATACCACTTTTGATTGGGTTTGGCCACTTATAAAAGGATTGGGTATGGTTTCATTGATTATTTTTTTATTGCTATGTGTGCTTAGTAGTATTGCAGGAAGAAGTAGATATTAATATAACACTAATCATATTCACCAGATGGGCATTAAATTTGAGCAATGGGATGGTTGCGGAACTGAAATAGGCGTTTTAATAGTAATAGTAGTATTAGGACTTATAGCTAACTTCTTACTTGACCATCCGATATTAATGTGGGTTATTTGGGGGTTAGGGTTTCTGTATTTCGTTTTTAGAAAAGATTAGTTGAAATTCACATTTATGGCTTGGCAACATCATAGCGAACAAGGTATCAAATACAAAATGAATGATGGCCGGTTGGAGTTTCTTCATTATACAATCCGGTGGTCTGTACCTATCAATTATAACGAGCCTAAAGAGAGTGATACAAATTATAGCTTACTTATTCATCATGGCATTGTTGGTAAATACAATAAGTGCAAGCATTTAATTTACCCAGCTAAAGAAGCAGCGGAGCAACATATTAATACTCTACTTACTGATTACCCGATTGAAAATATTGAGCGTGATGTGTACGAAATAGATATGCGCTTTAGCAACCCTGATACAGCATTTGGGCAACCATACTCACGCCAATCATTTTTACATACTTTTCTTGAATGTGATGCTAATGCAATGGGGCAAGGCGTTAATTGCGTTTTTAAAGGGAATACAAATGCTACGCCTAACTACTTTCGTAACATTTTACAAGTGCAGGTACGGGATATAGTACCATACATAAGACAAATTAAACGCAAGTTTGATAAGCAGCCCGCAAGTTCAGATTTACGATATTACAAAAGCATTCGTGCTAAAAAGATTGGCTTTTGATTGCCACCTGGAGAGACTGTAAAGAGTAAGCCTGCCCTATATTTCTCACCTCTCCAGATGGCAGTAACAAGCCTGCTATTTATCCATCCACTCTATATAAGAAAAAGGATGGATAGACAAACTATTTTTATATAATTTGAGTTTATTGTATAGTTTTAAAATAATAATTTTATTTCTTGTCCATCCATCTATTTTACTATAAGGGTGGATGGATTATATAATTACGGAAATTGTTGTTTGAATAAATAGTACATTTAGCACTATAAAAGTTATTCAAAATTAAAATGGGATTAATCTTAGACTCAAATGTTTTTGACGATTTAATCAATGGCACGCTTGATTTAAAAATTCTACAAAATCGCTCGGTTTTTATTACACACGTTCAAGTTGATGAAATTAATGAATGTTCAGACAAAGAAAAAAGGGCAAGGTTATTCAATTTTATGACTGAAATTAGACCTGAAAAAATTGCAACCGAATCGTTTATAATAGGATTCTCAAGGCTTGGCTCTGCCAGATTGGGGGATGGTGATTTAATAGAAAAATTGAGAGGCGATAATATGCAAAAAACAAACGATGCTTTGATAGGAGAAACCGCAATAAAGAATAATTTGACACTAATTACAAACGACAAAAAATTTAAAAAGAAAGTAATTGAGCTTGGTGGCAACGCTCTAACTGTTGATGAATTAATTAGTGGCAAAATGTAATCTAAAAAGCATAAATAAAAAAGGGCTGCCGGTAACAGCAACCCTTTTCTATCCTCTCCAGATTTATCTTTTTCTAACCACTATCTTTTTTCTTGCAGCTCTCTTGCGAGGAACAAACCCCGATTTCTTTTTTGTAACAATCTTCTTCTCTTTGGACGGGCGTGGTATGCCCTTGAGCCAAATTGCAACAGCAGATTTACCACAATTCTTATACCCCTTTTTTATCAGTTCTTCTGATATTTTTTGGCAGGACAAACCTTCTTCGGCAAGCGATATAGCTAACTGCCTTTTCTCATTATCAATAGTTTTATCTCGCCTTGCTCCCGTCAGTTCATCAATAGCTGTTACCTCACCGGTTGCTGTGAAGCCTAAACCATCTGAAACTAATTTATGAGCATAATACTTATCCTTTCTTGACAGATAATTTGATTTCACAACGCATAAATATGTTGTATCATTACTTTGCATATCAGGATGTAAGAATAATACGCTCCGCATTGCGCTTTCAAACCCCTGACTACCTAATATGCTATCTTTTGCTGGTGTATAGTACCCTGTTCGTTTTGCCAAATGATGCACAAAAACGATGGGTATATTATATGCTGCCGCCAACTCTTTGTAAGGCTCTAAAAAATGACGAACATCCGTAGCTTGGTTCATATCCTTACCATCAAAAATATCTGCAAATGTGTCTAAGAAAATAGCATCTACATTGCTATCCAATGCAAGCAATTCTCTCAATTTACCTATTACATCGGTAGCAGTATGGAATGACAACAAATTTTTTAAGCAATCTTTTTCTTCTTTTGATTGAAAAAATACATTTAAGCGGGATGACAATGTAATATCACTATCTTCTGTTGAAAGCATTATCACCTTTTTGTGTTGACCATTTAGCTTAAACTTTAAAAACTCTTTTTGCCCTGTTATAATAGCGTGGGCCAACTGTAATAGCAATATACTCTTTCCTGTGTCACTGCTTCCTACTAAAGCGGATACTGCACCGTGTGGAATCAAAGTTTCCAGTAGCATAGGCTGTTCTGTGAAACCCATATCTAAAATTTCTTTTCCTGTTTTACACCAAACAGGCAAAACGCTTTTGGCAGATATATTGCCTTGTAATTTTCTCATTAGAATTTATTTAATGAATTAATAAAAGAAGCCACCATTTTTTGATGGCTTCTCATTATCTTTTCACCAAATAGATATAAGCGATCACGCCTACATCCAATTCAAAGTATGACATAAACGGGGTGAAAATTTTATTACACGGGTCTGTAATATTTTCCGCAGTCATTTATATGTTTTTTTAAGCACCTGCCGGCGCTTTTAATTAAATGATTTTTTGCTACGCTTTTCCAATGTATCAAGCACATCAGAGAATCTGTAAAAAATCTTTTTGCCGAGTTTGGTATATTTCAATATACCCGTATCTCGCCAATTTTGAAGAGTGCGTCTGCATATACCTAAGTATTGCATCACCTCGTCATTCGTTAGCACATCGGTGCTACTGTATGTTTGCTTGCCGAAGATTTTATCTTCCATTAATGCAAGCCTTTCGTCCACCGCTTCTAATATTTCAGCGATAGGACGGCCTTGAGGCAACTTGCCTCTTATGTGGACTTTATTCATATCAAAATATAAATACTAACCTATTAACCGCCTTATCAAAGAACTACCGCCCGGCACCAAATATCACAAGCCATTATCTCAATGAGCCGGATTATTATTTTATCAAACCCCGTGCCAATACATAACTGACAGCCATAAAAACATTTACTGCCATTAATGATAATATAAAAAAATACCGAAAAGGGGTTTATACCCCTCTCCAGTATTGTATTTCATACAAAGGCATCCATAGCCTTATCCAAATCCTTATCTGCTATCTTGGCATATATCAGCGTTGTTTTGATAGAATGGTGCCCCATCAGACGGCTAACATACTCTATACCGATACCCTTTTTAAGTGCCAACGTGCCAAAGCTATGGCGGGACAAGTGAAATGATATGTGCTTATCTATTTTAGCCTCTATAGCGATGTGCTTCAAATTCTTATTGATGTGCGCCGTATGCCTTGAAATAGCATTATACAATATCTCCGGCTCTGAATAATCAGTACTGTTATTAAATATTGGGAATATGAAATTTGCAGGCCGGGCGTTACCGCCGCTCAAGTTCAAATAATACTCAATTATCTTTTGCGCCTGCTCCGGTAGCTTAATACTAACATAGTCCTTTGTCTTTTGCATAAAGAGCCGGACATGTGTACCATCGTAATTTTCCCACCTTAATTGAAGCATATCCGATACTCTTATACCACCTGCATAACAAGCAAAAACAAACATATTCCTATGATGAAACAGGATGCCCCTTTCAGGCAGTTCTAAGGCGTTTATAGCCTCTATTTCCTGCTCCGTGAGATAACCTCGCTTTGTCTTTTCAGTCTTAATCCTGTGCTTTAAAAACGGATTTATATAAGGCTCTATTAAATCTTCACGCGCTGCATCATTAAACAACTTTCTAAAGGTTTTTAAATTAGTGTGAACGGTATTTGGCGAGTTCTTTAAATCATCCCGTAAATAAGCCTCATACTTCTTTAAAAAGGCTACATCAAACTCCTGAAACAGTATGTCTTTGCCTTTTAAATAAATACGTAACTTCTCCACGATAGTTTTGACCTTCTTATAGGTTGCTATTGCCTTTTTTGATTTTTGTTCAGCTATATATTCTTCTGCATAATGCAATAAACTGGCTGTAGGCTTGCCTTTAATAGTTTCTTTGATTAGCTGACTGGATACATATTGCTTACTGCCCCTCAAGTCAAGTTCTACGCCCGTAGCTTCTGCTACCTTTTTAGCAATAAAAGCATTTACCCTTACTGAATTAGGGTATTGCTTCTTTACTCGTAGGTTGGTAGCATCCCACAAATCGGGATGCACATTAATTCCTAATGACATAAAGCGTGCTTTTCTATCCTTTGTAATTCGGATATATACAGGCATTTCGCCCCTTTCATTTACTTTGTTTTCTTTCAACATTACTTTTACTGTGGCCATACTTCTATTTTTAAAGGTTAATTAATTAGGTACATCATTTGGTACAACATTCGTTTCATTGGTTTGCTTTGCAATGAACGAGTTTGCAAAATTCACTATGTGTAATTAATTAAAAAATAGATATTTGAAAGAATTAAGAAGCATTTGGAAGCAAGCTGTAAAGTCTCTGCGGGGTCACAAAGTAAAAATGAAAATCCTTGCTACATCAATGTTTGCAGGGATTTTTTTATTGATGAGAAAGCAATGTGGTATAATATTTTCCCTGTCGTTGTTGAGGTTTTACCAACATCAAACCTGAATGGTAGTCATACAATTTGTATAAGATCCTTGTAGAAAGAATCACCGTTCGGCGAAGTTTCCCTTCAGCAAAATGAGTAAGCACATCATTGATAGCATCAACTATAGTGGCATATAGATCCGCTTCGCACGACACCGGGAGTATAAGATTATATCCTGCGCTTGTTGGTGGGTGCATCCCAAAATGTCGCACCGGCGCAGTCTCCCGAATGTAAAAAGTATCGTCATTCCGGGTGAAGCGTATAAGCGGTCGTCATTCCGACCGGAGTAAAATTTACGGAACGCAGCGCAGTAAATTTTATGGAGCGAAGGAATCTCCCGGGCGTTTTCCCATCCTCCCGATTGGGAAATTCCTCCATGCGAAAATCCTCATCGGATTAAGCGTAATCCGGGATTTCCTTTTCGGAAGGATGGCACGTTTTTTCGGAATGACAAAAAACATTACACCACACGCAACATCTGGGATACACCCCTTGTTGGTGACAATATCAACAAGAGTGAAATAATTTGTAATATTCGGAGTAATGAATATTTTATTGGAATCAGCTTGGTTTATACGGGAAAATTATTGGGGATTTACGACAAAAAGCCTATGCTATAATAACCCTCTCGGAAGCCCGTTTGTTACTCCCCTCCGCCCCAGCGGAGGGCATAGCAGAGGTAAAAATTAAAATCGAAACTGGTCGTTTGGTCGCCCTTACCGTAGCCTGCAATAAAGCTGGGTGACAGCTCTCTGAATACGCCTGAATTCAGCAGAAATTTTCCCCGGATATTCCAGCCGGCAAACACACGCGGAAGAAATTCGACCCGGATGCCTGCAACAAGCTCTCCCCAGTGCACGGTGAAATTTTGCGGTGCGACGGTACCGGATGCAATACCGCCAAATGCAGACGCTACCTGATAAGTGGCCTCGGTCCTTTTTCCGGTTCCGATCGCATAATTTGCGCCGATAAAGACTACATCAAAATCGTTTTTACTGATGCGACTCACCAGTAATTTCTGCACGCCGGCTTTCAGGAAAAAGCTATTTGTCTGATATTTCAAAAAATAATAATCTATTTCCCCTTTTCCATAACCGGTTTCCACATTGACATACAGGTCGTTTCGCAATAAATAATCACCCTGAAATTCATAAGACTGCCTGCTCGGATACATCAGGTTGAATGCAATACGGCTGATGTCGAACCCGATTTTGATCTGATGTTCGTAAGGCGGCTTAGGGGCTTTTTCGGTAAGGCTGTCTGCCTGGATACTCAGGCTGTCCGTCTGGTTCATGATGGAGTCCGAATCTGCCGGCAGATATGTCTCCTGTGCATGAGCAGGCGGCTGTAGGAAGATGACGATCCAGAATGTCCACATAATATTTCTCATAGCTATCGCGATTCCGGTCGTTTTTTATTGAAAAAAATACAGCCCGACATGCCGGGTAGAAGCCTCATTGGTAACGGCATCATTCAGGATAAAAACCGAGTCCAGTACATTCCTGGTTCCCGTTACACTATCAATATGATAATAATAAGTATAGCCGCAGGCATTGGAAATAAAATGCAGCGAAGCCTGATAGAAAATAGTAATGGTGTCCGCTTCAAATGCCGTGCTGTCGTATTGCACCCGGTAAGCAATAACATTACTGTCCGGGTTCATCAAAACGGCAATTCCTCCGCTGTTGGGCTGAGCGATAATATTGATGCCATTGCTGTAATTAAGCGAAAAAGCACGGGGCGAACGCATCAGCGTATCGGGAAAGGTAATCACAAAAGAATCCCGCGACATGCCTGTTACGCTATCCACAATATGCACCGTATCCACCTGCTTTTTGATAAAATTAAGATTGGTGGCGATATTGTCGGGCTCATAACATTCCGGCTCATCAGGCTCACAGGCCGAAAATACGGCTGCAAGCAACAGCAAACCTGCGATATATTTAAAGCGAAGAGGCACGAACGAATGTTTAATGATTGAGTAATTTAATATTATAGTCCACCTGGTCAATCAGCTCATTTAAAAACTGCTTCAGCGCTTCCCGTTTGGCAGGATCCTGCCCGGACAGCTCCTCCGTAATCACCGACTTTTTGCACTGAGCTTCCAGAGCGGCTATGCTTTGCTGTTGTTGGCGGATTGTTTTCTCTCGTGCAGCAATAGCCTGAGCCAGCTTCGCATTGGCCGACTTCAGCGCCTCGTAACCTTTAATAAGCCTGCCGATTTTTTGTTGTAATGACTTCAGTTCCTGCATACGGGATATTTATTCCGTTTCAAAAAAAGCTTATTCCCGAATCTCTGCCTGAAATTCTTTTTGATAAACGGCAATCAGCTTCTTCATCATCGTGTCCACTTCCGCATCGGTCAGGGTGCGGTCGTGCAACCGGAATGTGAAGCTCAAAGCTAATGATTTTCTATCCTTTCCTAATTTTTCATTTTCAAAGATATCAAACAGTTGAAAATCCTGCAAAGCATCTATTTGCTGCTGTTGCGCAGCTTTGGCAATAGCCTCGTAGCGGATATTTTTATCCAGCACCAATGCCAGATCGCGCTTCACGGACGGATATTTTGGAAGCTCGGCATAACGAATCTTCTGGCTTGCAACAGCCTGTATAAAAGGCTGAATATTGATTTCAGCATAATAAACGGCTTGCTTGATATCGAAAAACCTCAGGCGTTCTGCCGCCACCGGATCAGCCTTAGCCAACAACTCATTGCCGTGTTTCCACATAATGGTATTTCCTTCTGTTATTTCTTTATACTTCTTCAGTCCGCACCGGAGGAAAAGACTTTCCACCAATCCTTTCAGGTAATAAATATCCGACTTAACCGTTGCCTCCTGCCAGCCTTTATTAATGACATTTCCACTCAGCCAGATAGCAAGCTGAGCCTGTTGCCGGTAATCTCCGCTTCCGTGCTGGCTATACACATTTCCGATTTCGTACAATGCCAGGTTTTGTTGTTTACGGTTGATATTATACCGCAACACCTCCAGACCACTTTCCAGCATGGAAGGACGTAGCGCATCCAACTCACTGGACAGGCTGTTTATCATCTTTACCAGCGATTCATTGCCGGGAAAATATCGGCTGCCGGTAATGGAATTGGTTATGATTTCCTGAAAGCCCTTTCCGCTCAAATATTCCGCCATGACCTGTTTCCATTTCCGGTCTTCCGGATCTTTTCCGCTTTGTGCAGGAATGTTCAGCCTGCCCGGAAACGGCACCTGATCCAGGCCGTCTATGCGCAGCACTTCTTCTGCTATATCTGCCGGGAATCGCATGTCGGATTTATGGGAGGGAATGAGCAGGGTAAGTTGTTCTTCATTTTTTTCCCGAATGACAAATCCCAATGCCTGGAGTATATGATCAACGGTGTCTTTTTCATAATTTTTACCGCAGAGTGTATTGATATAGGCATAGCGTACCGTTACTGCAGCCTGTGTCAAAGGCTCCGGGTACCAGTCTGTAAGCGTGGATGCCACCTGTCCGCCGGCGATATCCCGGATGAGCTGCACTGCACGTTTTAATGCCGGGATGAGTTGATTGATATCCACGGATTTTTCAAAATGCGTGGCGGAATCGGTGCGTAACTGATGATGCAGGGAGCTGAGTCTGATGCTGCGCGGATCGAAGTAAGCGCTTTCCAAAAATACCGTAGTGGTGTTTGCACTGACACCCGAATCCTGTCCACCGAAGACGCCGGCAATGCACAAGGGTCCCTTTTCATCGCAGATCATCAAATCACTGTTTCGCAATGTCCGTTCCGTGCCATCCAGGGTGATGAATTTTTCCCCTTCCTCTGCCTTCTTTACCCGGATATGTTGTCCATGGATCGTGTCGTAATCGAAGGCATGCAATGGTTGTCCGTATTCATGCAACACGTAATTGGTAATATCCACAATATTGTTGACCGGGCGCAGCCCTATCGTCTTCAGCTGCCTTTGCATCCAGTCGGGAGAGGGCGCAACGCGGATACCCGACAACACAATGCCGGCATATCTTTTGCAGGCTTTGGGCGCTTCTATGGTAATACTAAGCGGTTTTTCTTCAGCAGCGGTAATGGGTAAACCGGTATCTTCATGTTGATTTTCACCGGACAATATCTGTTGCAAGGGTCGCCCTTCATGATGCGCCAGGTATGCGCGCACATCCCTTGCCACGCCGATATGGCTCATGGCATCGCTCCGGTTTGGCGTCAGGCCGATATGCAGGGTATAATCCGGCTGGGGAATATTGTAATATTCTTTTGCGGGCATCCCGGCGGGCGCATCGTCCGGAAGTACAATAATGCCGGCATGACTTTCGCCCAGGCCAATCTCATCTTCAGCACAAATCATCCCTTCGCTGACTTCACCCCGTATTTTGGATTTTTTTATCTCGAAAGCATCTCCCTTAACCGGGTACAGCGTGGCACCGATGGTAGCTACAACCACTTTCTGCCCTACAGCCACATTGGGCGCTCCGCAAACAATATGCAGCAACCGGCCATCCCCTATAGACACCGTTGTGACCTTTAATTTATCGGCATTGGGATGCTTCTCACAAGTCATTACTTCGCCAATAACCAGGCCGGACAGACTTCCGGGGACAGACTCCGATTGTGCTATGTCTTCCACCTCCAGGCCGATGCCGGTAAGTATGGCGCTCAATTCATCTACCGGTAGTTCACGGGGTAAATATTCCAGAAGCCAGTTATAGGAAATTTGCATCGAATCTTTTCGTTTATTAAAATTAAGTCGCCAAAGTTAAAATAAATTTACTTTGACCCCGATGTAAATACATTCCTGTATTTTTGACATTCCTGTAAGGGGAATCTTTCCCGTATTTTGAGCCGAATGTAATGAGATTCACGAATGTTCGAAACAGCATGGTATCCTTGTAAATTTTATTTGTACAAAAAAACAATAAATATTATCAAAGTGAAAAAGCGGAAGTTAATATTAGTAATCGCCCTGCTTGGCATGGGCAACGGTTTGCTGGTTTCCTGTAAAAGTATGGCTCAGAAAAAAAGTGATAAGGCAGAAGTTGCAATGACCAACGAAACGGTTGCCCAATGCAGCACCAGTGGTGATTTTCCCCTGGACATGGTACCGGTAAATAATGTCCGGCTTACTCCGGCTGCTACCAAAAAGGGGCCGCAACTCCCTAAAAAGTATGTGGTATATACCATCAATAATGAACAGATGCGGGCCTTTTTTCAGTCGTTGAAATCGGCAGGGCACGGCCATATTAATTTACCTGTCCCGGGCCAGGGTTGTCAGGCCTTTCACGTCGAAAATTCCGGTACGATGAGCGAAGCGCTTGCCGCGAAATTTCCTGAAATTGTTTCCCTGAAGGGAACCGCTCAAAACAATAAAGCAGGCTCCGTCCGGGTTGATTATGATGGAAAGAAGCTGAAAGCGGAGATTACCTGGGAGAACAGGATTTATTATATTCAGCCCTGGGAAGAAAATGGCACGCTTTGGTATGTGCTTTCCGACAGAAAGGATACCGGCTACGAAAAACAGCCTTTCGAATAGATATTTTATCTTTACCAGAATTTTTTTAAAACAGGATACATGTTTAAGCTTAATTTTAAAACAGTTTTGACAGCAGGTATAATGCTTGCTTTTTCCATGACAACTTCCGCACAGGGAGATTACTGGAAAAATATGGAAGGCAGCCTTGCTCCTTCCACCGGCGTAAGAAAAATAATTCCCGCAACATACCACTTGCTGCAAATTGACCAGGCGCGTTTGCAAAGCTTTTTGAAATCCCTGCCCGGAAATGCCGGCAGCGCAGTGCTCTTTGAGCTTCCTACCCCTGATGGGAAATCACGCTCCTTCAGTATATGGAGCACGCCTGTTTTTGCCCCGGAACTACAGGCCAAATTTCCAGACATCACGACCTATACTGCCGTAGCAGTTAACGATCCCACAGTGACCGCAAAACTGGATTATACTACTAAGGGATTTCATGCAATGGTATTTGCCGGTGATGCCACCTATCTGATAGACCCCTACAGCAATCAGGCAGACGGCTATTATATTGTTTACAATAAAAAAGATTACCGGCGCGAGATGAACAACTTTATGCGTTGTGATATGGAGGAACACTCAGACCCCAAGCCGGAAACCGGCGAAAGTATCGGGCTGGGCGGGGAGCTTCCTGGTGTAGCGCTGAGGACCAATGGCTCCACGAAAAAGAAATACCGCCTGGCTCTGTCCTGCACGGGCGAATACGCTGCCGCAGTTGACGGACCCGGCCCTACGAAAGCCGGCGTATTAAGCGCTATGACCACTACCATGAACCGGGTGAATGGCATTTATGAACGGGAAGTTGCGGCCACCATGGAGTTCATCGGCAGCCAGGATGACCTGATTTACACCTCAGCTTCGAGCGATCCTTTCCCCTCTTATGCCAATAACAACGGAGGCGCTTTGCTGGATTTCAACCAGGACAATACGGATGACGTTGTGGGCTCCGCAGTCTATGATATCGGGCATATATTCAGCACCGGTGGCGGCGGAATTGCCCAGCTGGGATGTGTATGCAGCAATAACAGCAAAGCGATGGGCGTGACTGGTTCTCCCAACCCGGTCGGTGATGCTTATGATGTGGATTATGTGGCGCATGAAATGGGACACCAGTTTGGCGCAGAGCATACGTTTAATAAATGCAGTGGCACGGAAAGCGCCGGCTCCGCTTATGAGCCGGGCAGTGGCAGTACGATTTTAGCCTATGCCGGCATTTGCGGCTCGACCAATAATTTGCAGGAGCACAGCGATGATTATTTTCATGCGATCAGCCTGAATGATATCAGCCAGTTCATCACCACCGGATTCTGGGGCGCCGGAGGCAGCTCCTGCGGGGTATCCTCCACCGGGGGAACGGCTCCCACGGTTCCTTCATTCGGTGCAACCTATGCCATTCCTTACCGGACCCCATTTGAGCTGACGGCT
Source organism: uncultured Taibaiella sp. (assembly GCA_964622775.1). GTDB lineage: Bacteria > Bacteroidota > Bacteroidia > Chitinophagales > Chitinophagaceae > CAZUSO01. The sequence goes on from CAZUSO010000002.1 coordinate 73,960, forward strand.
CCGGCGATATCGGCCAATGGCGTAACTTATTGCTGGGAAGAATGGGATTTAGGGTATATCTCACAAGGCAACCCGGGAGACTACCGGAAAGATGAAGACCTGGGTGGTGAATTTACGACAGGTCCCGCTTTCCGGAGCTTTGACCCGGCGGCTTCCAGAACACGGGTATTTCCCAAAATAGAGCGGGTGATCACCAATAATCTTTCTACAAAAGGAGAAAGAATTCCGGAAGTGGCCAGAACCTCCAGGTTTAAGCTGACGGTAAGAACTTTGTCAGAAGGCTGGGGCACCTTCAATACGCCACTGGAAATGATTACGCTGAATGTGATCAATACCGGCGCGCCCTTTAAGGTGACCGCGCCCAGCTCATCGGTAAACTGGGAAACCGGCTCTACCCAGACCGTTCAGTGGGATGTGGCGCAAACCAACCAGGCTCCGGTCAATTGCCAGAACGTGAATATCTATATGTCTGCCGACGGGGGGCACACCTATCCTTATGTGGTAGCGGAGAATGTTCCGAACACCGGTTCTGCCAGCATCACGGTTCCCAATACGTTTAATTCGACCACCACGAGGCTGAAAGTGAAGGGTGCGGACAATGTGTTTTTTGATATTTCCGACGTGAACTTTACGGTATCCGGAGAGGTCGGCATTGATGATCAGAAGTTGGAAAACCATGTTCGCATTTATCCGAATCCTGCAGGCGATATCCTGAGCATCGAATACGGCCAGAGCAGGGAGCCCTTACAGGCGGCTCTTTATGATGCAACCGGACGGAAAGTGTGGAATGGCATGATACAGGATAAAATAACGATAGATACCAAAAACTTTGCCCGCGGACTGTATTTTCTGCACCTGTCTGATTCAAAAAGTAAGGGCAGGCTGGTGAAGAGCATTTCGTTGCAATAGCCGATAAGATAAATGGTTTAAGGATAAGGGCTGCTTTTTACGAAAAAGCAGCCCTTATTTATGAATTGGGAGAAAATTATTTTTGTATTTTCTTGTGATTTTGATAAGAAAAGCTAAAATTTGTGTTACCAAATCCATACACCTATGGAAGCCTTTGTCAAAAGAAAACATGTCTTTTTCCTCTCCCTTCTTGCCTGGTTAGGAGGCTTGCCGGCCATATTTGCCCAAACAACAACAGTTGGCGCTATTGACGGCGTATTTAATGTTTCTGATTTGGGAGTGGCAAATTATACGATCCCGATCAATGTTCCTCCGGGAATCGGTGGTGTGCAGCCTTCATTAAGCATCAACTACAGCAGCCAGGGTGGTAACGGCCTGATGGGCATTGGATGGTCGCTTGCCGCATCTTCTGCTATTACCCGAACCGGAAGAAATATTTATGACGACCACATTACTCAGGGTATCGCCTTATCTTCTGATGACCGTTTCAGCCTGGACGGTATGCGCCTGGTAACTTACAGGAGGTACTTATGGAGCAGCAGACAGCCGGTATGCAACCGAGGTGGAAAGCTACAGAACGATCAGGGCAAATGGAAATGCCGGCGCGGGCCTTTATCGTTTACCATAACGGACCATAACGGATGGACCTATACGTATGGAGGAACCGCCGATTCCAGGCTGACCTATAACGGAAGCGTAATTTCCTGGTCGCTCTCAAAAGTGACTGATCTCAACGGTAATGAGATGGTTTATCAATATGAGAACCTTGGAGATGAACCGCCTACATTATCCAGGATTAAATATAACGGGAACAGCAGCCAGGGGCTTAGCTTTCAAACGAGCATTGCCTTCGCCTATATATATAAGCCGGATGGCATTTTCGCCTATATAGCGGGAAGAAGGATATTTCAAAACAGGAGATTACATGGCATTCATATAGATCAGCTTGCTAATAATCAATTCAACCTTGTTCAAAAATATGTTTTCCAATACGAGGATGATTTTTATTCTCATCTTATTAAGATAACACAAATTCCGGCAGATGAGGAGACGGAACTACCATCTACAAATATCGACTATAATGAAGCTGCTCTTGTTTCTGAAAACACCCAATATTCTGGCTTAAGCATAAACCAAAGCTTATACGAATATGCCCCCGGAGACTATAACGGCGATGGACGGTCTGACATACTCATTTATCCAAGAACAAACAGTAATAGCCAATATCAATTATTTATAAACAATGGGAATGGATTCAATCTTCCGACTATAGGTCAGCTAAACAATTCGCCTTTTAATGATCCGAACATGATAAAGAATATTATACCGGGTCATCAACAAGCACAATCACTGATTTTTGATTATAATGGAGATGGTAAAGAAGATTTTCCGTTTGTTCAGATGTACACATCGGAAAGCAACCCAATTACTGCCAATCAGCAGAAATACTGGATATATTTATCGACCGGAAGCAACTTGTCAACTCCTATTAATATTGTGAGCAATGATAATCCTCAGTATAGCAGCATAATTGCAAATACTATGCCGAACGAGGTTGTAAGGTCGTGATGAATGGCTTTTCAAAAGGTTACTTACTGTCCAATTTTCGGGTAACTGTCCTGCGTTCCAAATCATAATTTTGTCTTTATGGTTTTATTTTCCATTTTATTGGTTTCAATCTGTCGGCTACAGCTGTCAAACTTTTCAGTATCTCCGTTTCGTTTGGAAGTTTGCCAAAAATTAATTCGCTGAAACTGCCTGTGTAAATGCTTTTGATTTTGTTCCAAATGTCTGCCGTATCGAAAAAATGAGTGTTATCGCTGGGTGATTGGCTAACCATTCGTTGTTGTTTTTGGAACTTGCAATGTCGTCATTGGCTACTCGCAAAAGCACAGTTTCAAATTCGTCTGACTGAAAGAATGAATTTAGATTGTCGTCTTTCAACATTAGATGTATGTCGTAAGTATGCCTGATTTTGTTTCTTAAATCGGCAATCGGGTCTTGTGTCTGAGCGAAACGAACCAAACTCATAATTTTTTCGCACAAGGTTCTTTTCGGATTCAACGCCAACACTTCAAACGAATTTATTTTATTCGTCAATAAGTTGTTCCTGCTCGTTTTTTAGCATCATTTCATAAACAAACGAACTTACTTTTGCTGTTGTGTATAGCTTAAAATGTCCTAACCAAGTTGATTCTACGATAATGTTATCACGAACTTGTCCGTAATTTCCTGTAAAAATTCTTGTGTAGCTGTGTGCCGTTTTACGTATCATTCCAACTTTGTTGGTAATACCTTCAATTTCTATTTCGGGAAGCACATCTGAAACAGACTTAGAAATCTTTTTGATTTTGTTTTTTAGTTGATTTGCTGTTTCGCTTTCTTTTCGCAACACAACCAAATCAATGTCTTCCGAAAAACGTTATATCAAGCCAAAGCATTTTGATAACGCTGTTCCGCCTTTAAAAACGGTTTCTTTACCAATTTCATTTTTGAAGATGTTGTGCAAGGCCAATGTTACCCAATAATCTTTTTCAACGTATTCGGGCGGTAAATTCATTTGTTATACCGTAAACCGAATGGCATCTGTGTATAGTGATATATTTTCGTGTAGCTTCATTTGATATACCAATTATTTTTGGTTGGCAATTCGCTTTCTTTTAGTCCTAATTTGATAGTTGAAAGCGGGTTTAAACTTTGTTTAAGGTTGTCTAATGCATAAAACCGGGATTCCTTTTGCTTTGGCCTTACTTAGTTTAAACTTTGTTTAAGGTTGTCTAATGCCTTGCTTTTGTAGCCAATGCTTTGCAGAATAGCACCAACCAAAGCCTGAACTCTTGACGGGTAAAGCAACGCATATTTTATCAACGTTTCGGTTTGCTTTTTGTTCAATTGTTTCAAAATAGTACTCAATCTTTTTACAGATTGAGCAACCGAAGTGTCGGGAATTTCTTTGATTTCTTTGAAAGCATCTAACAAGCCCAAAACTTCATAATTGCTTTCAGCTACTTCCGTATAACTTTTTACAGCATCGGCTTTTAATGTGCCTCTGTTGATGTTAATGCGTTTTCCTCTGCTCGCAATTTTGATAGTAAAAGCCATTTGCGTAGTAAGTCCCAAACGCCTGTAAAGTGAAACGCCTGTTTCGTAGGCAATACGTTTGCCGTTTTCAAACAAGTAAGGGCTAAGTTGTTCGCTGTAATTGGGCTGTAATTCGCCAAAAACAGTTTGTTGGGGTTTGTAAAAAACGCCTTTGGAAATTTTTTTGATAAGACCTGTTTTTTACAGACGTTCCAACGCCTTTGCTGCTGTGGTGTAATCTTCTTTGGCAATATGCAAATCGTCATAAGCGAAGGTTTTTCCTTCGGTAAGCTGTTTTATTCTGTTGCGTATTTGAGCTGCCAAAGACATTGCACAAGGGTAGGAATAATTTCAGAATGTCAAGCTTTATGCACCAAAAACTTGACATTATTTTGACCAACAAGTTTGTTTTGTCGGTGATAACACGACCTGAGAATGTAAAATAATATGTTGCTTTACACGCCAATTCTTTGTAAAGCAACATACAGCCGGTCTAAGTCGTCCTGCGTATTAAAAGCCTGGATCGAGTAACGCAGGTAGCATTGATCTTCATGCTGCATCACCGGCACCTGAATGTTGTAGCGTTCATACAAAAGCCGGTGCAGCTTTTCCGGCTCCTGCACAGCGATGCGGATGCTGTACAATTGTGCGATAAAATCATCATTAACCGGCGCTAAGGGTTCGGCTTTCAGCAGGCTGCAAAACCTCGCTGCATTATATTGTACCAGTGTTCTGCAATGTTCCCGTGCAACAGGCCAATCATTTTCCTTCATAAAACGAATAGCATCCGGAACGGATAAGAAGGCGGAATAATCTTTGGTACCCTGCAACTGATGATAATCCAAAAATACAGAATGGGATGGCGCCAGGCTGTCGTAACCCCAGCTTACCACTAAGGGATCGAACCGGGACTGTAAGCTGCGGCGCACGTATAAAAATGAGGAACCTTTCAGCGAAAGCATCCATTTATGACAGGCTCCCGTATAAATGTCGGCATTCATTGCAGACAGGTCAACCGGCACCTGTGCGGGGCCGTGGGCGCCATCTATGAATGTGATGATATTGCGTTCCCTTGCTATGGCACAAATATCTTCCACAGGCAGTCGCAGGCCGGTACTGCTCGTGATATGGCTGATGAAAATAAGCTTTGTTTTTGGTGTGATTCCGGCAATGAATTGCTCCATAAAATCTTCCCTGGATTCCAGGGGAAAACGGATAGGCTGCCTGACATAGTTTGCGCCTTTCTGACGGCAGTAATACTTCCAGGTCCGGTCGCAGGCGCCATATTCCAGGTTAGTCGTCAGCACCTCATCCCCTTCTTTCAAATCAAAACTTTTGGCAATGATATTGACGGCATAAGACGGATTGGTGACGTACACCACATCATCTGCATCACAATTCAGAAAGGCGGCAAGGGATTCGCGGGCCGTTTTGAGGTGGAAAGGCAGTTGCTCCGTAATGAACTGAACCGGCTCCCGCTCCATCTCAAGCTGCCACCGCTGACCGGCTTCAAATACCGGCTTTGGTGTGGCACCGAATGAGCCGAAGTTGAGGAAAGTGATATCGTCTCTGAGCAGGAATTGTTGTTTGAAAAAGGCAGCATCTTGCATGGCTCAAAATTAGGAGAAGTCATTTTGAAAAACGAGGAATGATCTTTTATTTTTTTCTGATAATAAGACAGGACAATCAATTCCTGATCAGTTTCTTTCCATTATACACCGGAACAACCGGGTGCAGGTCAGGCGTGGTGCAGTATTCCATATCGTGCACCAATCCGAAAGCGGACAAACGGTGGTAGTGAGAACTGTCCCGGAGAAAATCAATCAGCCGGCCATACTGTAGGGCTTCTCGATAGAGCGTGGCCGCCATGCGCGCACTGTCGCAGGTTACGGAAAAATGGTCGCGAACCTGTTCTATCACTGCGCCGGCAAACAGGGTGTCTTCCATGTTCACGCGGTCTTTCCAGGCTGCGCAGCCCAGCAACACTTTTTTATTTTGCTGAATAAGATAATCGCATACCGCCTGCAGATTCAGGAAGGAACCAATGATGATCTGCGTAGCTCCGCGAACCATGTGGAGCAGCTTAGTGCCGTTCGTAGTGGTCAGGGCCAGCACTTTATCCTCAACAAACGTGCGGGGATATTCGAGGGGGGAGTTGCCGTGCTCCAGTCCGGGAGCCACTTTGCCATCTCTTTCTCCTGCGGTGATACATCCGGGAATGATTGTTTTCAGGGCGATGCATTCTTCCACGGATGCCACCGGGATGATATGCCGTGCTCCGTTGTGCAGGGCGGCCGTAATGGTGCTGCTGGCACGGAATATATCAATGATTACCACAATAGTATCGGTAGTATCATATAAATGAAGCAATGCCGGGGAAAGGCAGACTTCTATCGGAGGAAGTTCGGACATGCGGCAAAGATAATTTCCCGGAGAATAATTTTACCGATTCTTTACGGAATTTGTATTTTGAGCCTGAACATCATCTCACTACTCAATAATAAGCAATTCAATAATCTTTACTTCACAAGAGAATAATCGGAAAGATGCCTGTTGATAAGATATTGTGCCGATGCTGATGCGGAATATATTACGCTAAAAAGCGACATGCCCGGTATATATAAGGCCTTCAGGCCGGATACCATTTGTCCGTTCTTATGATAAACCGGTTCTTCATACGGATCGCGACTTTTGGTGTAGGTAACGAATGGCTCAAATATCAATCCTACACCCGTTCCTGCATAAAGATCAAGATGTTTATTTTCCCAGATCAATCGCTCATAATCTACCGGTATATGATAGAATATTGTTGTTTTCCTGATTTTTTTGAAAAATTCACCACTAGGAAATATAAGAATTCCGGAAGTTCTGGTTCATTTGAAAAAAACCGAAGCCAACCAGGAAAGTATTGTATTTTCTTAGAGTATAGCCAATCTGCATATTGATATCCCAGCCACCCGAAATGGAATACCGGTGATCACTGTCATAATTGGAGTTTCCCCTGGTCGGGTTAATTCCGGTCACGTGATTGACAGACAATTTAGGTGACACATTTAATATAAGGCTAAAAGTTGACTGACCTAAGGCTGTGATAGGAATCCCAGGTAATAATAGCAATAATAATATGCGCATCTTCTAAATGATTGGGAGTAAAGTTACCGGGATTTTTCAGGAGTTTTTCAGGTATCCTTAACGAAATCTGTAATTTTGAATGACATGAAATCACATAATGATAAAAGAATAATAAACGGAGCGATGTGTAAACCTTGTTATGTTCCGTTGCTGCTGCTGACCGGCATGTTGTTTTTGGGAATTCCTGCCGGATCATGGGCACAACCGGATATTGGCCGGCAAACGGGTATTCCCGGCATAGTTGATGCGGATACACCTTATCGTACGGTGAGTAAAATGCCCTCTTTTCCGGGAGGAAGTGAGGCCTTCAGGCAATATTTGAGCAAGAATCTGATCTATCCGACAGGCGCTATAGAGCGGAATATACAGGGAACGGTGTTAATCGAATTTGTAATCCGGCAGGATGGAGTAATAACAGATGTCAGAACGCTGTCAGCCCCGGATGCCGTACTGACAGATGAGGCGGAGCGGGCCATCCGTAATATGCCCCGTTGGGTTCCGGGGGAACTTGACGGGAAGATTGTAAGCGTGTATTATAGAGTACCTGTTGTTTTTCGCATGGAGGATGCCGGCAGGAAAAAAGGTTTAGCACGCCGGGAAAAAAACACTTCGGGCATAGCTGATGCGGACACGCCATACCGTGTGGTCAGTAAAATGCCTGCGTTCCCTGGTGGTACTACAGCCCCTGAAAAAATATTTAAGCGAACACCTGAATTACCCCCAAAGAGCTTTGGAACTGAATATACAAGGATCGGTTCTGATGGAATTTATAGTTCGGAAAGATGGTATGGTAATCTGTGTGAAAGCTCTTTCCAGCCCGTATCCGGTTTTGGCCACAGAGGCGGAACGGGTCATTCGTAATATGCCCCTGTGGATGCCGGGAGAACTTGAGGGGGAAAGCTGTAAACGCTTATTATAAAATACCCATCGTATTTCGTTTGCAGGACACTACCGGGCGGGTCGGTTTAGACCGGGATTCCGGAGAAAAATTGTCTAAACAGCCTTCATTCCCGGGCGGAATGGACGCCCTGGCTGCATATTTGGAAGATGCGGTACATTATCCGCTGGTAGCTGTTGAAGAAGATATTCAGGGTACGGTAATGACCTCGTTTACGGTGAATGCGGATGGCCACATTAGTGAAGTAAATACTTTGAATCAACTGAACGGAGGATGTACCGAAGAGGCGATTCGTGTCATTGAGGCTATGCCTCGCTGGATACCTGCTGAAAACGAACAGGGTGAAAAAGTGACTACGCAGTACTGTATTCCCATTACCTTTCAGTTGAAATATAAAAATGGCGATTTTGAGGTAACGCCTATGAGTCAGCTTGGTAAAAGTCCCGAATTTCCAGGGAGGGAAAAAGCGCTTGATGCTTTTGTGAAAAAATATCTGGTTTATCCGCATTTTGCTATTAAGGCAAAAATTCAGGGTACTGTATTATTGGAATGCGTGATAGATACTGCCGGAACCATATCGGTAGTGAAAACCCTGATGTCTCCGGATCCTATTCTAACCAAAGAAGCCATCCGCGTGATCAACCTGATGCCTCAATGGATTCCTGCGGAGGATTTACAGGGTAAAAAAGTGTCCGTTCCTGTCCGGATTCCCGTTACCTTCCGGTTGAAAAATTAAACATTGCCATGCTCCGTTCTCAGTTCCAGCAAGGTCACATTTTCGATATGATGCGTATGCGGAAACATATCCACCGGCTGTAGCCGAACCACACGGTACGCCGGATCCAGCAACTGTAGATCGCGTGCCTGCGTGGCGGGGTTACAGCTCACATACACTACGCGGGGCGCACTGATACTTAGGATTTGCGCAATTAATTTTTCGTGCATGCCTGCCCGCGGCGGATCCGTAATGATCACATCCGGTTTCCCATGCTCCTGAAAAAAACCATCGGTAGCCACCTGGGCTACATCCCCTGCAAAAAAATGACAATGCTCCAGGCCGTTCCATGCAGCATTTTCCTTTGCATCGGCAATGGCATCCGCTACCGTTTCAATGCCGATAATTTTTCGCGCCCCCTTTGACAGGAAAATACCGATGCTGCCCGTACCACAATAAAGGTCATAAACGATCTCATTTCCGGTAAGACCGGCAAAAGACCGGGCAACCTGATACAGCTTTTCCGCCTGCCGGGTATTGGTCTGGAAAAATGATTTCGGGGAAATCTTGAACCGGAAATCCTCTAAGTGTTCTTCTATAAAGCCCTTGCCGGCATAAGTTACCACCGGCAGGTCGTAAATGGTATCATTCAGCTTGGGGTTGATGGTATAATGCAGTGAGGTAATTTCCGGCACTGCTTCCAGCAAGGTGTCTAAGATAAATTTTAAAGATGCTGATTCGTGCTGCACGATCAGGTTAACCATAACCTCGCCCGTTGAGGCCACACGAATGATGACATTGCGCAGCCAGCCTTCCTTGCTGCGGTGATCATAAAATTCAAACTGATGCTCCAGCCCCAGGCTGCGCAGCAGGTTTTTGATTTTATTGGTTGGTTCCGGCTGAAGGTAGCACGTTTCAATATCTACCACCTTATCAAACAGACCCGGCGCATGAAATCCTAATACCGGTTTGTTTGGTATCGCCTCATCCCCGGATTGCATCAGCTCATCCCGCGTAAGATATTGCCGGTTGGAAAAAGTAAATTCCAGCTTATTCCGGTAGTATTGCTGTGCCCCGCTCCCGATAATCGACTCCAGGGGTGGCAGCGTAATTTGCCCGATCCGGGAAAGCTGATCGGCTACCTGCTGCTGCTTGTAAACCAATTGTTTTTCATAAGGCAGCATTTGCCATTTACAGCCGCCGCATACGCCAAAGTGTGGACAGAACGGCGTTACGCGATCATCCGAGTATTCTGTGATCTGTAGCACTTTACCTTCCGCATAGCTTTTTTTGCTTTTCAGCACGAGGATGTCTGCCACATCGCCGGGGACGGCTCCTTCCACAAAAATTGTTTTTCCCTCGTTAAAGTGCGCTACAGACCTGCCTTCTGCCGCATAACGCTCCAACCTGATATTATTTAATACTGTCTTTTTGTTTTTGCGTGCCACAATATTGTCCTTGTTAATCGTTTGCAAAGTTGCCGGCTATTTTAATATAGTGTAGCCCCGTTTGATAGCTTTGCAAGGTATGCAAATAGTATTTTATCAAAATGCCTTTTTCAAAAAAAACAGAATATGAGAAAATTATTGATTATTGTTTTACTGTTCGGCCTGGGTTTTGCAGCACAGGCAAAAGACGGCTATAAAATTAAGGTAACCTTCCAACAGGATATCCCCGACAGTGTCATTTACCTGGCCAAATATTATGCCAAGCCGCCCCCAACGATTTATAAGATCGATTCGGCGGTTGTGCATGACAAGCGTACGGCTGATTTTGAAGCAAGCGACAGCATTCTGGGCGGTATCTATTTGGTATTGTTTGAAAAAAATTCAAAATATGCCGAGGTAATTATGGATAACGGGCTTAATACCGCAATAACCATTGATGCCGCTAAAACGCCAATAGGAATGACCTTTTCCAACAGCCCTGAAAATACCCACTATGCGGATTATCAGAAAGATGCCGAACAATACGGTCAGCAGTTTCAGGCGCTCAACAAAGCCTTTGAAACGGCTAAAACAGCTGCAGATTCGCAGCGTATCCGCGATGATTACAAGAAGCTGCAGGGAAGATTTAATGCAATGCGCAGCGGTTTTGCCGACAAATATCCCAAATCTTTCGTAGCTAACGTCTTTCACGCCCTTGAGACACCGGAGCTGCCGGAAGGCAAGCACTATCTGCCGGACGGCAAGACAATTGATTCGCTTTACGCCTTCAATTATATGCGGCAACATTATTGGGATAAATTTGACTTTACCGACAACCGCCTGATTCATACGCCGGTTTACGACGGGAAATTAAACGATTATTTTACCAATTATGTCTATCCTATGCCGGACAGTTTTAATAAAGAGGCCGATTCTTTATTGGAAAGAACGCGTGGTGCAAAGGAGTTGTTTAAATATACCCTGCATTTTCTGGCCGGCTATGCAGAACGCAGTAAGGTAATGGGTATGGACGAGGTATTCGTACATTTAGTGGAGAATTATTACATGAAAGGAGACGCGTTTTGGCTGGATTCTGCGCAGTTGGCAAAATATGAAGACCGGGCACAAAAAATTGCACCGAATGTCTTAGGCAATCCCGCTCCGGCGCTGAACCTGAAAGATGTCTTTACGTTGGAAAATATAACGCTGGATAATATACAGGCACCTTATACGCTGGTTGTATTCTGGTCGCCGGAATGTGGTCATTGTAAGAAGGAGATTCCCCAGGTTGATTCGGCTTATGAGGCAGTATTGAAATCACGGGGTGTAAAGGTATTGTCGGTGCCTACAGAGGGTACGCTGGATGAGATTAAGACCTTTATTAAAGATCATCATCTCAATGGGTGGGAGCATGCTGTGGAGCCTAATGCCAGCACGTATCGTGCCAAGTATGATGTGTACAGTACCCCTAAGATTTATTTGCTGGATGAAAATAAAACGATCATCGGAAAAGGTCTCGATCACAGCAATATTTTGCAGGTTATAGAATTTAATGAGCGGAAGAAAAAGAAGGGCTGATGCTGCACCTGAAAAGGACTTAAAAATGTTTTTGTTTTTTTGAAAATGTTTTTATCTTTGCCCTCCCAAACGCAAAAGTTCTTTTCAAAAACTGCAGAAGTAGCTCAGTTGGTAGAGCACAACCTTGCCAAGGTTGGGGTCGCGGGTTCGAGTCTCGTCTTCTGCTCTCAAACTTTGAATCCAAACCACGGTTTGGATTTTTTTTGCAATACTCCACAGTTTAGTTTGTAAAGGTATTGCCCTGGTGGTGGAATTGGTAGACACGCAGGACTTAAAATCCTGTGAGCAGCAATGTTCGTGCGGGTTCAAGTCCCGCCTGGGGCACAGATCACAGCCGATCCTTTCGGATCGGCTTTTTCGTATGGATAACTTCAGAATTGGGTAAAGATTGAAGAAGTTTGTGAAAGATGAATAGAGATTGGAGGCCTTCGGGAAGTTCCGTAAATCGGGTAATCTAAAACTATGCCCTCAGGTGGGACAATGCCTTTCCTTTATGTATGGTATAGGTGCTTACAGCATGACAGCACTTTTTGTCCTTGCCTGATATTCTGTTTCAAATTCCCTTTTCGCCCATATACACCGCCTTCTCCCGGTTGGCGTACGAATCGTCCCCAATATGAGATTTAGGTCTTATAATGTCACTTTTTTTGTCGTCACTGCCCTTGCAACGTCGACTAAGAAAGTTCCAAATTACGCAGTAATCGGATAAGAATCTTCGCATGAAGTGATCTCCGATTGCGTTTGGGATAACGTTACTTTGTTGTCGTCACCTCACATCCTGTCCGGGATATTTCTTCATTCCATTAAAACCACTGCGCTGCATGATTTTAATTTCGGTTGAACTTTACCCACCAAAGGTAAAAGGCGCCAAATTTTCGAAAAGACATACCATATCAAACAAATTGACTGCATAAAAACCAAAGCAGGAAGCGCTGGTGGCTTCATTTCGAGGCACCTCAATTATTGCTTAACATCTGCATCCAGGCCCACAGCCTTCGTAGCCGCACACATTTCATGCAACAACCCGGGATCTTTTTCTATGGCATTGCCGACCACGACGATTTGCGCACCGGCTTTGCAATTTTCATAAACCTTTTCGGGCGTCCGGATGCCGCCTCCGATAATTAGGGGAATGTCAATATTGCTGCTGACACGACGAATCATCTCGGTGGAAATCGGATGCTGTGCACCGCTGCCGGCATCCATATAAATCGTGTGTTTTCCCTGTAGCTCCCCGGCCCAGGCGGTACACAACGCTACATCCGGCTTGTTAGCAGGAATCGGCGCCGAGTGGCTCATATAAGAAACGGTAGTAGGCACACCGCCATCCACAATCATATAACCGGTTGAAATCACTTCCAGCCCGCTGGCTTTAATGGCCGGTGCGGAAATCACATGCTGTCCGATGAGCAGGTCGGGATTGCGACCGGAAATAAGCGACAAGTACAGTAATCCGTCGGCACTGGCAGAAACCTGCGAAGGGCTTCCCGGAAACAGCACAACGGGAACGGAAGACAGGGACTTGAACTCCCGGATACACCGATCCACATGAGCGGTAACCATAATGCTGCCTCCCATAAAGGCAAAATCGACAGCCGAATGATTACATTGTTCCGCTAAATTCCGGATCGAGGCCGGCGTAACGCTGTCGGGGTCGATTAATAATGCAAAGGCATGTTGCTTATTCGCTTTTAAGGTATGGAATTGCCTATATATTCTTCCGTAGCGCATGATTTGATTTTAAAAATGTGGGGTATGCTGCCGGCACACCCTACAAAAATAATCATTATTTCAACTCTTATTGCTTTTTCAACGCATCCCGGATTTCCATCAGCAATGCATCGGTAGTGGACGGACCTGCGGGAGCCGGTACTTCCTCGTTTTTTCTGCGCAACTGATTCATACCTTTTACCAATAAAAACACCACCATCGCCAGCATAAGAAAACTTATGGTTACCGTGATAAAGCTTCCGTATGCGAAGATAGCCGTATCGGGAATCTTTCTGGCCTCCGCCAGGGCGGTACCTGCGGGAACATCTCCCTTAATTACATAATACAGGTTGCTGAAATCAGGCTGACCGATGATAGCGGAAACAATCGGCATAATGAGGTCATTCACCACACTATCAATAATCTTTCCGAATGCGCCGCCAATGATCACACCCACAGCAAGATCCATGACATTGCCTTTCACGGCAAATTCCTTAAACTCTTTTAGAAATCCCATAATATTTTGTTTTGTTTGTACAAATATAATTTTCGGAACAAGTCCCTCTGCATTAAAACTGTTAATTATTCAATTCTAATTTCAAATACTGACCGGTATGACTTTCCGGCGCGGCGGCAATTTTTTCCGGTGTGCCGGCAGCTACAATAGTTCCACCGCCATCTCCGCCTTCCGGCCCGATATCAATTACATAATCCGCCACTTTAATCATATCCAGATTATGTTCGATCACAATTACGGTATTTCCGCGACTCACTAATTTATTTAAAACGTCCAACAGATACTGGATATCTTTGAAATGCAGGCCGGTAGTCGGTTCATCCAGGATATAAATAGTTTTCCCCGTATCTTTTTTGGATAATTCGGTGGCCAGCTTCACCCGCTGCGCTTCTCCTCCGCTCAAAGTCAGCGCATTTTGACCCAAAGTAATATAGCCAAGCCCCACATCATTCAGCGTTTTTATTTTCCGGTGCAGTCCTGGCACATTGATGAAGAATTCCGTGGCTTCGGCTACCGTCATATTCAGCACATCGGAGATGGATTTACTCTTATAGCGGATTTCCAAGGTTTCCCTGTTATATCTTCTCCCGTTACATTGCTCACAAGGCACATAAACATCGGGTAAGAAATTCATCTCAATCACCCGCATACCGCCGCCCTGGCATACTTCGCAGCGTCCGCCTTTTACATTAAAGGAAAAACGTCCGGCATTATAGCCCCGAATTTTTGCTTCGGGTACCTGAGCAAATAAGTTCCGGATATCCGTAAAGAAGCCGCAATAGGTAGCCGGATTGCTGCGTGGCGTGCGTCCGATCGGACTTTGGTCCATCTCAATAACCTTGTCAACGTGTTCCAGGCCTTCCACTTTTTTGTAGGGTAAAGGCTGTAGTTTGGATTGCGGATAGCAATGTGCAGACAGGATGGGATAAAGCGTTTCATTAATCAAACTACTTTTCCCGCTGCCTGATACTCCTGTTACACAAGTGAAAGTTCCCAGAGGAATACTGATATTTACCTGCTTCAGGTTATTTCCGCTCGCACCTTTCAGCACAAGTTTTACACCATTTCCCTTCCTTCTCTCCTCAGGAATGGCAATGGTCTGCTGATGATTCAGATATTGCGCCGTAATGCTGTCGCTGTCCAAAACATCTTCCGGCCTGCCTTCCGCCACAATACGCCCTCCGTGAATACCGGCTTCAGGCCCGATGTCAATCAGGTGATCAGCCGCTAACATAATATCCTTATCATGCTCTACTACCAATACGGAATTACCACCGTCTCTTAAATTCTGTAAGGCGGCAATCAACCGGTGATTATCCCGCTGATGCAATCCTATGCTGGGTTCATCCAGAATATAAGTGATGCCGGTCAGTTGAGAGCCGATCTGGGTAGCAAGGCGGATGCGCTGACTTTCTCCGCCGCTAAGCGACCGAGTAGGGCGGTTCAGCGAAAGATAATGCAGGCCTACTTCCAGCAGAAACCCTACGCGATCCCGTATTTCCTTCAGGATATCCTTGGCAATGATTTGGTGCTTCTTACTTAGTTTTTTTTCGATATGCTGAAACGCATCCCATAATTGCTGGAGGGAATAATTACAATACGTCGCAATATTGTTTCCTGCAACCTGATAAGACAGACTTTCTTTTTTCAGACGGTATCCCTCACATTCCGGGCAGGTACCGAGGATCATAAATTTTTCAGCCCATTCCCGGATGTAATCGGATGTGGATTCATTGAACCAGCGCAACATCATATTCAATACCCCCTCAAAATTTTCTGAGTTCAACAAATAAGCATAACCCTCCGTATCACTTTCGCTATAAGTAATTTCCCCGGTCTCGTTTCCGTACAATAAAAGATTCAACTGCTTTTCGGGAATTTCCGCTATGGGTTTATTCAAAGGTATTTTATGGCGTTTAGCAAAGGCTTCAGCCTGCCTCCAGCTTCCGGCTTCGCGCTTTTCTCCCAAAGGCGCAATACCGCCGCCGGCAATACTTTTTTTGAGGTCGGGCAATACTTCTTCCATATTAATCAGATGCACCACGCCCAGGCCTTTACAATGCGGACAGGCTCCGTAAGGCGAGTTGAACGAAAAAGTATTGGGCGAAGGATCCTCATAGGAAATACCGCTTTCCGCCTCCATCAGATGCTTGCTGTATTGGCGCAGGTCGCCGGTTTCATAGTCCTGCACAAACAAAAGGCCTTTCCCTGCCTTCAGCGATTTTTGCAGGCTTTCACTGACCCGCAATGCCGATGATTCATTGACCTCTAAGCGATCTACAACCAGCTCGATATCGTGAATCTTATAACGGTCAACCTGCATTTTTTCCTTCAAATCCATAATATTCCCGTCCACCCGCACTTTCAAATAACCCTGCTTGCGCAGTTGTTCAAACAGCTCGCGGTAATGCCCTTTACGGCCGCGAACCACCGGGGCCAGCAATACAATTTTTTTATGGTTCAAATGCTGATAAATATGCGCCGCAATTTCTTCTTCCGAAAAGCGCTGCATAACATTGCCGGTCACATAGCTATGAGCAATGCCAATTCTTGCAAAAAGCAGCCTTAGAAAATCATAGACTTCCGTAACGGTTCCGACGGTAGAGCGGGGATTACGGTTTGTTGTTTTTTGCTCTATGGAAATTACCGGAGAAAGCCCTCTGATCTTATCGACATCCGGCCGCTCCAGGTCGCCCATAAACTGACGGGCGTAGGCGGAAAAGCTTTCCATATAACGTCGCTGACCTTCGGCATAAATCGTGTCGAATGCCAGGGAAGATTTTCCGCTGCCACTCAGGCCGGTAATCACAACTAATTTATTTTTAGGAATCAGCGCATCAATATTTTTCAGGTTATGCACCCTTGCGCCGTATATTTCAATATTTTCGGACACTTGATCTCTTTAAAAGAAAATGAAAAAAGTCTTTGGAAATAAAGACGGATGCACAAAAATAACTATTCTGCTATCAGTTAATTCTATTTCATCCGATATTTATGCAAAGAAATGTATAAGTTAATATCTTTACTTTTGCATCTGATAATAAAATTTCATTTTATGGTTGTAGAACAGTTATATACCAATTGTCTCAGTGAAGCGGCTTATTTCATAGCCGGCGGGAATGAAGCTGCGGTGATTGATCCTTTGCGGGACACAGATGCCTACCTGAAATTAGCCGAAAAGCACCAGGTGAAAATCAAATATATCTTTGAAACGCATTTTCATGCAGACTTTGTAAGCGGCCATTTAGATTTGGCAAAAAAAACCGGGGCAACTATTATTTACGGCCCTAATGCCGATACCCGATTTGATACCTATACCGCTAAGGATAACGAAACTTTTTCTTTAGGCGATCTTAGCATTAAGGCATTGCATACACCGGGACATACCCTGGAGAGTACCTGTTATTTACTGTACGATGATCAGGATCAGCCGTATTGTATCTTCACCGGCGACACATTGTTCGTTGGCGATGTAGGACGCCCGGATCTGTTCAGTGGAAACCTGAGTAAAGAAGAGCTGGCAGGAATGATGTATGATTCTCTGAATCAAAAAATCAAGACTTTACCGGATCATGTGGTGGTTTATCCGGCTCATGGCCCGGGCTCCGCATGTGGAAAAAATTTAGGAAAGGAGACATTCAGTACAATCGGCGAGCAGAAAAAAAGCAATTATGCCATACAGGATCAGACTAAGGAGGAATTTATTCAAAAGGTTACGGATGGCCTGAATGCGCCGCCGGCTTATTTTCCTTTGAATGCGAAAATGAATTCGGAAGGTTACAGCAGCCTGGATGATCTGATGCAGCAGGGATTACGTCCTTTGTCTGTGGAAGGATTTGAAGCGGCGCAAAAAGATGGCGCTATCATTCTGGATACCCGTTCTGCCGTGACATTCACACAGGGTTTTGTGCCCGGATCTATCAGCATCGGATTGGACGGTCGTTTTGCCGAATGGGCCGGAAGCCTCCTGTCTTTTGACAAAAAATATATTTTAGTTACCGATTCGGGCAAAGAAGAAGAAACGTTAATTCGCCTTGCCCGTGTCGGTCTGGATCGGGTTGCCGGCTATCTTGAAGGTGGCTATGAAGCCTGGAAAGCTGCGGGTAAAACTTCAGATATGATCATTGACGTAGAAGCAGATGAACTGGCATTGGATTTACCGCATGATACCCGTTTGCAGATATTAGATGTGCGAAAACCAGCCGAGTTTGATGCCGGTCATGTGCGGGGCGCCGTTAATTTGCCCCTGAATATTCTGACTGATACTCTGCAATTGGCGCAGGTCAGCGATGAGCATAACCTGTACATTCACTGTGCGGGCGGTTACCGGAGCGTGATAGCCGCTTCCCTCTTAAAACGCGAGGGCTTTCACAATATGCGCAATGTGTTGGGCGGCTGGGCTAAAATGAAGACCATTCCTTCGCTTCCCATTGTAACGCATAAAGAAGAACGTGTGCAATGAATATTTCCCGAAAGGCAATAATACAGGGCTGTTTCCAATTGGCAATTTGAATGGAGTGCCGATGTTCAGGCAGCCGGGTGCATCTCAAATTGTCGCACCCATGGCTGTTGGTACGGCACAAAATGTAGCGTCAATGTCAATTCCGGAAAAACAGTGGCTGGAAAAATCAATTTTGATTAGTCGGGACAAGTTCCCAAAGGGGTATGGTATATTTCGGATTTCCGGAACAGTTATACAGTGTGTCATTCGGCTCATTATTTTGATGCATTTACAATACAGGCGGAAATTGAATTACGCTCGAAAAATTAGGGTCAACGTAGGAAGGCGTAATTTCGCCGGGTAAATTAAAATGAAATGACAGACATCAGTTCCATACGTGCCGACTTTCCGATTCTGAATGAACAGGTTTATGGCAAAAGTTTAGTGTATCTTGACAATGCGGCAACCACTCAAAAACCTCAACAGGTCATCCATGCGATAAGTGAATACTACGAACATTATAACAGCAATGTGCATCGCGGGGTGCATTACATGAGTCAGAAAGCTACCGATGCCCAGGAACAGGCCCGCAAACAGATTGCCGGATTTATCCATGCCGCACACAATCACGAAATCATCTTTACGCGCGGAACAACGGAAAGCATTAACCTTGTAGCTTACTCTTTCTGCAAACAATTTGTACAGGTCGGAGATGAAATCATCATCACCGCTATGGAACACCACAGCAATATTGTACCCTGGCAGATTGCCTGTGAAGACCGCGGCGCTATACTTAAAGTACTGCCCATAAGCGATTCGGGAGAACTCCTCCTGGATCGGTTGGAAGCGCTCATTACCGAAAAGACACGGCTCATCTCTGCAACCTGGGTATCCAATACCCTGGGAACCGTGAATGATGTCAGGCGTATCATTGAACAGGCGCACCGGCATGATATTCCCGTACTGCTGGATGCAGCACAGGCGGTGCAGCACCTGCCGGTGGATGTACAGGATCTGGATGCTGACTTCCTGGTCTTTTCCGGCCACAAGATATACGGACCTACCGGTATTGGTGTACTATATGGAAAAGAACGATACCTGGAAGCTATGCCGCCATATCAGGGTGGAGGCTCGATGATTCGGGATGTGCATTTCAACAAGACAACCTACACCACGCTGCCTTTCAAATTCGAGGCCGGCACGCCGGATATCGCCGGCATCATAGGTCTCGGCGCTGCAATCCGTTATGTAGAAGCAATAGGCATTGAACATATCCGGCAATATGAGCAGGAGCTGATGCAATATGCCACAGAGCAATTAGCGGGGCTTCCCGGACTACGCTTTATTGGTGAAGCCGCAGAAAAGTCCGGAGCCATATCCTTCCTGGTCGGATCGGTACATCCTTTTGATTTAGGCGAGTTATTAGACAAACAAGGCATTGCTGTACGAACGGGGCACCATTGCTGCCAGCCGATCATGGATATGTACAGTATCCCCGGCACTGTACGTGCTTCATTTTCTTTCTATAATACCCGGGAAGAAATCGATCGTTTGAAAGCCGGTGTGGAAAAGGCGCTTACGCTGCTCTCATAAACAACGATAACAGCTATGATTAATGGCAGATACAACTGGCAGACCTCGCGTCACTTCGTATCATTTGGGAGATTTAGCTTCGCCGATATTCAATGCTGCACTACATGATTTTAATACCGGTCATGACGTTACATTTTTTGCCATACCGGCGAGCGTATTTGCGATAATCCCCCAATATGTCAAATCACAATTTGAAATGCACCTCATCCATAGGGTGTATCCCAGATGTTGCATGTGGTGTAAGGTTTTTGTCATTCCGAAAAGAAAATCCCGGATTACTGCGTAATTCGATAAATTTTACTCCGGTCGTAATGACGACCGCTTATACGCTTCACCCGTAATGACGATACCTTTTACATTCGGGAGATTGCTCCGGTGCGACAATTTGGGATGTACCCGTTCCTTTAGCATCCATAAAAGGATAATTTTTTTAGATAAAAAGTTCTATCTTTGCCGACCTTTTTGAAAAGCGGGTGTGGTGAAATTGGTAGACACGCTAGACTTAGGATCTAGTGCCGCGAGGCATGGGGGTTCGAGTCCCTCCACCCGCACTACCAACCCTCGTTATTCACGAGGGTTTTTTAAAGCAATATTTTTAGTCTGTAAAAATCTATTCAATTAAATATGGCAATGGTAACAAGAGAAAATATCGGTAAGCTTCACGATAAAATCGTGGTGAAAATTTCAAAAGAAGATTATATACCTTCCTTTGAAAAAGCATTGAAAAATCATGGTAAAAATGCTCAGGTTCCCGGTTTTCGGAAAGGCCATGTTCCCCCCGGAATGATTCGCAAGATGTACGGGCAGTCCGTGTTTGTTGACGAAGTGTTGCGTACTGTCAATCAGGAGTTGGAAGGCTTTCTGAAAAAAGAGCAGCCGCAAATCTTCGGCCAACCGGTAGCCATGCCCACCGAACAAGCCCTGCAATTTGACATGGCTCAGCCAGCTGATTTTGAATTTCCTTTTGAGATTGGCCTGAAACCGGATTTTGACATAACGCCCTTACAAACGAAGAAGGGCGGGCTTACCAGAAATATAGTTACAGCAGATGATAAAATGCTGGATGAAGAGATAGAGCGCCTCCGCATTTCCGCGGCTCCTGTGGAAGATGCTGAAACCCTTGAAGCAAAAGAGGATATCGCTTATATTGATTATGTAGCTATTGATGAAAACGGAGCGGAGATTCCAGGTACCGCCTGCCAGGAAACAATAACTCTGGAAAACTTGCCGGAAAAATTACAGGAACAATTAATAGGTAAAGCAATCAAAACCTCTATTACTTTCATTCCCTCGGAAGAGTACAACCCCGATAAACTTTCGGAATTTATAACAGATGTTCTGAAGCAGGATCCGGAAGACGAAGCCGTTAAAAATAGTCCTTATAGGCTGACATTATCTAAAATAAGGCACAGAACACGCATGGAGACAGATGAGCACTTTTTTGAAAAAATATTCCCAGGAATGGAAGTCAGGACCGAAGCGGATTTTAGAGCACATCTGAAGGAAGACTTAAACAAGCAGTTAACCCATCTTGGTAAAGACCGGCTGCAAAATGAAATCTTTGAAATACTGGTACATGAAACACCTATTGAATTGCCGGTTGATTTCCTAAAAACATGGCTTCAGAAAGGGGAAGAAAGCACCAGGACCGCAGAAGAGGTGGAACAGGAATACCCGGGATTTGAACATCAGTTGCGCTGGACTTTAATCTCCGACAAACTGATTAGGGAATACAATCTTGACGTAAGCTATGAAGAGGTTACCAATGAACTTAAAGCCAGAATATTGAGCCATCTCGGCATGGAACCGGACAACGATGTTCCATGGATGGATGCCTATTTAGAACGGATGATGAAAGAGGAAAAGACGGTAGATGAAACCTTCAGACGTTTATTGTTTGGCAAACTCTTTGATAAGTTGGAAGCGGAACTGGAAGTAAAAGAACAAGAAATCAACTACGAAGATTTTACCAGGCTTCCGGAAGCACATCATCATTAATTATAATAATTCTGAATATTCTTTATTAAAAACTGCCGGGATAGCGGCAGTTTTTTCATGTCAGCCCAACCTAATCCGCTTAGTACCCGTTTATAGTTTATTAAAACTATGCCCTGCTAAATTGAACGCTGAGGATCATTTTGAGGCTTATTTGAAAATTTTATGAAAAATTTTTCCGCTTTAAGATTAAAATAATCTATAGAAACAATAAATTGTGCCTGTAATCTCATAAATCGTACTTTTAATACAAAAAAATCACTTGCGTTAACATTACTTATTGTCTGTAAATCAAAAAAGAATGAATAAATACTACAAAAAACCTCTGCAATGCTTAACAATTATTTTTATCATCCTGTTAATTTGTATAAGCAACATTTCAGAGGCAACCACTTGTGAGAATGCAATTGGTATTACGCTGCCGGTTGCAGCCGGCACACCTGTTGCCTGCGGTACAGGTAATGATATTACCAGTAGCAATTCAGCCACTTGTGGATACATAGACTACCTGGGTGGACAGGAAGCGCTGTATGTGTTTGTGGCGGATGGAAGCGGCAATATAACCATCGAATATTCCGGACAGGAATATTCCGGTATTTTTGTTTTTGATGGCTGCCCGTCCGGCGGCGCAGCCTGTATTGGTGCTACTGCAAGTGAACTGACTTCACAGTCTTTGACGGTCGCTGTTACCGCCGGGCAAACTTATTACGTAATGTTTGATACGTGGCCTTTCCCTGACAGCCCTTGTCCGGGCACATTCTCGATAACGGCGCCTCCATCTGCTCCGGCATGCAACGGAATACCGGGTCCGGTTATGGTTTCAGGTCCTGCATCCGTATGTGGAGGTACCGGATTTTCTCTTGCACTTTCCGGCGTTCCGGCAGAAAGCGGTTATACTTTTCAATGGTACAGCAGCCCTTCCGGAGCAGGAACCTTTACTCCCATTGCAAATGCCATTTATTCCGGAGCAGGATTATCTCAAGATGCTCCTACCGATTATTATTGCATAATGACCTGCACCGCATCAGGTCAGAATGTTACCTCCAATACGTTTACGGTAAATATGAATACCGCTGAAAACTGCCTCTGTATTCCACAATACGAAGACGGCTGTTTATTTGGTGCGGAAATTGAACACTTCAGTCTGGCATCCATTAACAATATGACGGCAGGCAATTGTAGCAACTCACCTGCAGGTTACAGTGATTTCACGACTATCAGTACCAACCTGATGCAAGGACTAAGTTATGACGCCTCAATTACCGTTGGAAACTATGGAGATGCCGGCGTGTCCGTCTGGATTGACATGAATGACAACGGCGTTTTTGAATCTATAGAACGAATCGGCTTTGTAGAATATATTGCCTGGACGGGAAGCAGCGTTTCTGCTACCTTTCCAATAGATATCCCTTTGACAGCTCCCGTTGGTATTCACAGAATGCGGGTAAGAATGGGTGAATATGAGCAGGGATCAACCCTCAGTCCTTGTAATATTATCTGGTCGGGTGAATCAGAAGATTATTCTGTGAATATCATACCTGCTGTTTATTGTGCAGGCGCACCTACTGCGGGAATAGCGTCAGGACCTGCAACCGTTTGCGCAATGAATCCATTTACCTTATCGCTTAGCGGCCAGACCGTAGCAGTCAGCATCGTGGTTCAATGGCAGGAATCTCCCGCCGGCGCTAACACCTGGACTGATATTGCCGGTGCAATCAGCCTGAACTATAATTATGCTGCCGGCATTTCAGAACCCATGGATTTCCGCTGTATCGTTACCTGTGATGCGAGCGGACAAAGTGCAACCAGCAATGTTATCTCCATTGGACTCAATGCAGCATTGGATTGCTATTGCATTCCGGACTATGAGAACGGCTGTATGTACGGATATGAAATTACGAATGTCGCTTTAGAAAGTATAGACAATAACAGCACGGGAAATTGCAATTTTGATCCGGCAGGCTATTCTGATTATACTTATCTCAGCACTGACTTAATGCAGGGAGTCAGCTACGTTTCCACTATTAACGTTACTACGGATGCCTGGACGACATTAGGGATATCGCTATGGATTGATCTCAACGATGACGGGTTCTTTGATGCCTCAGAACGGCTTGGCATCTTTCCAATTGTAATGGAAAACGGTACCACCACTACCACCAATATCGACATTTCCAATACAGCGCCTGTGGGTCTGCATCGTATGCGGGTAAGAATGGTTGCGTATGAATCGGGCGCAACACTTGATCCCTGTGCGTTCTACTGGGATGGGGAAGCAGAAGATTATATGGTGAATATCATTCCGCAACCGGATTGCGGAACGGTTACTTTTCCCTTGGATGTTGCAGCTAATTCCGCACCAACCAGCCTGTGTGGAAGCGGAGATCTCACCCTTTCGCTGAATCAGGTAATGCCTGTTGCGACGGGCATTACCTACCAATGGCAAAGTGCTGCAACCGAAACCGGGACTTATACTGACATCGGCACGGAAAGCAGTTCGCCATCCTTATCTTATAATACCTCCAGCTCCAACTGGTATGTTTGCCAGGTTAAGTGCAACGGAAGCACCATCCTTACTTCGGCGCCGGTATATGTGGAAGCTGTAGGTGTAGAACTGCCGGTAGCTAACGAAGGACAACATTGCGGCCCGGGAGAAGTCATGCTAACCGGAACCGTTTCTTCAGGAACAATTTTCTGGTATGAAAATTCCATTGGCGGTACTCCGGTAGCGACGGGAAATACGTTTATAACACCCGTATTGAGCGCTACAACCACTTATTACGTAGCAGCCGGTGTATTCCCGTCAATATATGCAGCCGTGGGTGCCGGAAGCTCCAGTGCCAATACCGGCGATGTAAGCCCTTTCACTTACAATGCAGGCGGGTATAAACATCAGTATATTATTCCGGCCAGTGAATTAATTGCCATGGGTGCTACTGCCGGAACCATCAACAGCATTGGGGTGGATGTGGTTAACAATTCGTCCAATATGATATTTAACGACTTTTCTGTATATGCCGGAACAACCGGCGCTACACAATTTACCGGAAGTTGGATTTCCGGTCTGACCAATGTTTTCAACGCTACAAATTATCAACCAACAACCGGTATTAATACGTTTACATTTAGCACTTCCATACCATGGGACGGCGCTTCCAATATTGTTATTCAAACTTGCTTCAACAATCAGGATGGGGGCAATGTCTCGGTTAGCGTTAAAAACGATGCAACTGGTTCCCCTGCTCATATTTACGGGTTCAGCTATAGTTCTACAAATGATCAGTGCGATATAACGGATAACGGCCCTTACCAGCAAAACCGCAGGCCACAGTTTTATTTTGATATTACGGGTTGTGAGACAACACGCCAACCGGTCAATGCCTATATCCGGGATATCCCGGTTGTGGATTTAGGGCCGGATGAATCCGTTTGTGGGGATGCCAGCCAGCAACTTACGATGAATGCCGGAAATCCGGGTAGCACTTACCTTTGGGATGACGGCAGCAGCAATCAGACCAGAACGATTTCCCAGTCAGGGACTTATTATGTTTCCGTTACTAATGAATACGGATGCGTGGCTTCCGATACCACGCATAAAGATCTCCTGCTTTCCCCATTGGTGAATTTGGGAAATGACACTACCATTTGCGACGGGGTGGCGCTGACATTAAATGCCGGCGACCAGGGTGTGTCCTATTACTGGAACACCGGTGAAACAACGCCTGAGATTACGGTGGATCTCTCCGGTCAGTACGTAGTAATCGTAACCAATGCCGGAAATTGTGCTGTTGCGGATACGATTAATGTAGCGGTAAATGGTGAAATGCCCTCTATTGACGCAATCCTCGTGACTAATGCAGGCCCATACACCTTCAATTTTGATACTTACAATGCTGAAGGAAATATCCTGGAATACACTTGGGATTTTGGAGATGAAACACCGGTGAGCCATTCACTCAGTCCAACCCATACCTATGAAACCTCCGGCAATTATTCCGTTACGCTAACCCTGACTACGGCAGACTGCGGATTGCTAAGCTACTATACCTCTATCCATATAGTGGGTATCGGAGACATTACGGTAGATGACAATACTCTGAAAGTTTTTCCGAACCCGGCGAAAGAAACCATTACGATTGAAAATAACGGTAATTTCTCTATAGAGGAATTGTCGGTAATCAATACGCTGGGTCAGGTGGTTCATACCGAAAAATCAGTCCGTCCGCATACGCATACGCTTAATCTCTCCGGCTATGCAAATGGTCTTTATTCTATACGAATAAAAACAGATCATGGCGTTGTTACCCGGAAATTTGAAGTGCTAAAATAATCTTCTTAAAACAATGCTCAAAAGGCTGTTCCAAAAACCGGGCAGCCTTTTGCTTTTATCAATGCACGGAAAATTCGTTTCCAAAAACAAGAGTTATTATACTGTTCCCCCTAATTCATGATGTGATGACAGTCTGATACGCGTCTGTTGTCATTTCCATTGGCAAACGAACTACGGAGATCTTGTAGTACTAAAATTCTGATCAAGTTCCGCTGTAACCTGGTATATTCTTAGTTGTGACGAAAAAAATGTGATGCCATTTTACGTGCGGCAAAAAATGTGGCATCACGACTGAAATGAAAATCATGTAGCGTAACGGAGTGATTTTAATAGAGTGGAGCATTAAAAATCGGTGAAGCCCAATACCCCAGGAGGGTCGTGAGGGGACAATGCAGGATGTGATGACGACACAAGGAAGGAGGTGAAAACTTCTTGAAGAGAATGACGAAAAGAAGTGTGCCGTCATTGTAATGCAAAGATTTGGGAGGTATCCGGATGTACCGCCTGACAGAATAATAAAAAAATCGTTTATTTTTGGGTCATGGCAGATATCTGGATTTATACAATAGCCGCTTCATGCTGTTTGATATTTATGATCATTATTTCCGGGCTGGAATACTCCTGGCTCACTTCCAATCCGTTGACCATTGAGTTGAAACGCAAACAGGGGCGTAGTTCCAGCTTAGTGCTGGGCAGTTTTTTCGACAATCCCGAATCGTTTTGGCGCACAACGGTCATCACTTTTTATATTCTCTTAGTCATCTTCTGCTTCTTATTTACCCGCATTACTCAGGAACTGTTCGAGATGTATCCACGCTCGGTCATTTCCAGCTATTTATTAGCATACCAGTATCCGCGGATGGTGCTGGATTTGCTGCTTTGTACTTTCATCATTCTTTTCTCAGTAGGCATTATCAGTAAGCGCATCTTTGAGGTCAACCCCGAAGGTAAGCTCAACACCTGGTCGGGATTTATCAACCTGCTCCGGTCAGTGCTTAACCCGATTGCATCCGGGTTGACCGGCATTTCCGAGTTTATCCTGAAATATCTTTTCAACGTACGAATCAGTAAAAAAGAAACCATCTTTGAACGGATCAATCCTGACCAGTTCGAGCGTCAGTCCATGCAGGGGCATGAAGACAGCGAGGAAATGAACAAAGAGCTTTTTCAACGGGCTTTACGGCTTACCCAGGTAAAGGTGCGGAATTGTCTTACTCCCCGCAACGAGGTCACGGCAGTAAGCATCAATACGTCTATTAAGGATCTCAAGGAAAAATTTATGGAAACCAAGCTTTCCAAGATTGTCATCTTTGACGAAAGCCTTGACCAGATTGAAGGTTATGTGTATCACTTAGACATGAACAACCGCCCTGCTCAGATAAAGGATATCCTCCATCCGATCCCGGCCGTTCCGGAAACGATGAGCGCGATGGACCTGATGCGGCTCTTTTCGAAAGAGCGCAAAAGTATTGCCTGGGTTGTGGATGAGTTTGGAGGCACTGCAGGTTTTGTAGCCGTGGATGATGTATTGGAAGAGGTTTTTGGAAATATCAAGGATGAATACGATATTGAAGAATATACGGAAAACCGTATCGGCGAAAATGAATATTTAGTTTCCGGCAGACTGAAGCTCAGTTATCTTAATGAAAAATACGACCTGGGATTTCCTACACAGGAAGCGGAAACACTTTCTGGCTTTATCATTACCAATTACGAAACCATCCCCCGTCAAAAGGAGCGAATCGTAATAGGCAATTATGAGTTTGAAATTCTTTTGGTAACCGAGACCAAGATTGAAACAGTCAGGATGAAGGATCTGCGTCGTTAAAGAATGGTGTTGCCTTTACCCAAACAAGCGCTGCATTGCAGCCGCCAAATCCGGAAGCCGTTTTTAATACCGTATTTAAATCTGCTGTACTGGTTTCCCGCGTTATATTCACCGGAACCGGCAGGCTTGATTCTTTAAAGCCAGGCGACGCGATCAGTTTATTTTCCTGCATCGCACGGCAGGCCATTATGCTTTCGATAATTCCTGCAGCGCCCAGCGTGTGTCCTGCATACGCCTTGAGACTATGCAGCGGCGCTTTGGAAACGCCGGCCATATGGAGGGCTTTGGCTTCCATCTCATCATTATACAAGGTTGCCGTGCCATGTGCCGCAATCATATCAATCTCCTGTGGTGCGATACGAGCTTCCTGCATAGCGGCCGTTATAGCGCAGGCTAATTCCTTCCCGGTACGCGAGGGACCGGAGAGGTGATTGGCATCATTACTGACCGCACCGCCCGCAAGCCGTACCGAAGTTTGTGCTTGTGTGGACAGTACGATGCAGGCTGCAGCTTCTCCGAGATTAATCCCCTTGCGATCCTTGTCAAAGGGTTTGCAAATTTCGGGAGCTATGGCCTGAAAGGATTGAAATCCGGATAGCACAAAAGCGCTTAGACGATCTGCACCAATTACAACAGCCTCTTTGTACATGCCCTGCTCCAATAATCTTTTTGCGGTGATCAATGCCAGGGACCCCGAAATGCATGCCGTAGAAACAATGATTGGGGTATTGGGATTTTGAAAATATTGCTGAATGATTTTTGCGGAAGTGCTCAACTGGATCCGCTCATCATCCCATTCGCCAAGCTGCTCAATATTCCCTTTGGTTGCGGAAAGGATGATAATACAATCCCTGGAATGGATATGGACAGTCGCATTGGCTAATGCTTCCTGCATCGCTGCAATGCACATGGCTTCAAAGCGGGTGAAATCAGGTTCGGGAAAATGCGACTCAAGCCATTGCATCTGTTCCTCCGGCAATTTAGATGCATAAAACGGCTGTGAAAACCCTGCTTCTTCATGATGCAGGGTTACCGCAGAGCGTTGCTGCATAACATGTTCAAATGCTGCTGTGGCACTCTTGCCTAATGGACTGAACAGCCCGTCTGAAACATAAAAAACTGCTTTCAAAATAAAGTTCAATAATTTAAACAGCTGGAGGTTTCTTCAATAATTTGTTGATATCCTCTTTCCAATAATTAACACATCTTAAACTCGGGATATGACTATCCGGTATGGTTTGCAAGCCTTGCTGCAAGGCGGGTACTCATTCCAAATTGTCGCATTACAATGGCGTCATATTTTTTCATCTCCTTCCATGTGTCATCATCTCGACTAAGAAAATTCCGGATTACGGAATAATCCGATCAGAATTTTCGCATGGAGTGATCTCCTGCTGCGTTTGGAATAGCATCTTCTTTAATACCGCCTCCTTTCAATATGTCCGGGAGATTGAGTTTCACTGATTTTCAATGCTCCACTCCATTACAACCACGCCACTGCGCTACATGATTATAATTTCAGTCAAGCTTTTCTCACCGAAAGTAAATTAAATGACACCATATTTTTTGCCGTACCAACAACCATAGGTGCGACCTGTTTAGGATGCACCCGCAAGGTAGTCTTCAGATTGTTTATTGCAAAAAAATTTTAAATTCCGCGGCAGCAATCAGCTTATTATTCAACCGGATTTCCGCCTGCACGATATGCGCCTGCATGACCTGATGTAAAAAAATTACCCTTGTCTGAACCTGGTCGCCGACTGAAGGTAGTTCAGTAATCTTTAAGTTCTTAATTGCGCCGATAAACCCAACCGGAGCCGGCTTCCCTTCCAGAGCTGACCGGTATCCGGTTCCGGCAGCGGCAGTTTGCGCCATGTTTTCGATAAGTCCCGGTTCGGTAAATTGATTATTTTCAACAAAAAGATGTCCTTCCCGAATGATAAATGCAGTAAGGGTAAACTCTTCGGTGGCTGATATCAGCTCATCAATCATTTCAAACGGTGGCGCCTGGGGAATGTATTGCATATATCAGGAAATTAATTCCGTTTCCGTATTCTTTTCCCAAAAGTCGTAATAATTAAACCATTGTTCGGGATATTTTTTTACATAGACTTCTAACAATTGCACATAGTCTTCCAGCATAGCCTGTGCCCCGGTCAGGCCGCGCCCGGCGTAGGTCTTTGGCCGGAACCCGTAAAAATGATACCGGTAACTGGATTTTTTAAAGGCAAAAACGAAACAAACCGGGGCATTGAGCTTGCTCGCCAGTACGAATGGCCCTAAGGGAAATAAAGCGGATTCGCCCAAAAAGTCATGAGCAATGGTTCTGTTCCCCGGCAGATAACGATCGGCATGGATGCAAATCAGTTCATTACGCTGCAGTGCGGCGGACATTTCGTAAATATGGGAAAGGTCTTCGCGAACGTAAATAATATTAAAGGTCTTCGGGCCGGTAACCTGGTCCAGATAGGCTTTGAGTTGCTGCGCCTCTCCGTCGTACATAACGATATTGATTATAGTATTGTAGCGTTTCAGCAAATGTCCGGCCATTTCGTAATTACCCAGATGCGCACTCACTAAGATACCGCCCTTTCCGCCCTGAGCCAGTTCGTTGAGGTATTCCTCGCCGGTACGTTCTACCGAAAGTGACGTTTCCACACCACTCATGGTAGCAATTTTATCAATTATGGTCTGCCCGAATATTTCAATATTCCGGCTAATGAGTCGTCGGGATTCCTTTCCGGAGTAATGCAACCGTTCCTTATAAAAGGATCTTAACGCAGTCGTTACACGAGGCGCCATCCAGATATAATACAGCTTCACCAATTTGAGTAAGACGTATGCCGACCTTAAGCCGCCTGTTTTCAGCAGTGCAATAAAGATGCGGTATCCTAATGTTGTGCCTTTCGATCGGCCATCCCATTGTGACATGGAGTAAGAAAATTTTTCGGACTAAGGTATGATTTCGAGAACACCATTATTCATCCGGAAGTCTTTGGGAAAATCGGAATAGCTCCATTTACCGATAATGGTTCCACCCTTAATCAGCATCAGGCCGGGGTTACTGCGCATGGCGGTCTTGGAAACCGTACCGTCTAATTGAAATGCATCAGCTACCAGTTTGTATTTTGCTTTAAAGGCCATTGTTCTTTCCGGGCTGCCCGATGATAGAATAAAGAATCCAACCATCTCACCCTGATAAGCACGCGCCATCAGCTTTTGAATTCGATCCATATTCTTCAGGCTTGCATGATCCACATCTTTTATAAAAAATAAGAAGTTGTACCCGGGTTCTTTTAATAAGGCTTCCGTATAGTCATTTCCTTCATAATCCGTAACGGCAAAATCGGTGATGAGCGGTGTGGCATTACCTTTTTTAATGAGCTTTGATTTTGTATCCGTCACGTTCAGGTTCCACAGGGTAGAATCTGCAAGAAAAGCATCCTGCGAAATTTCCATTTGCTTTCCATCTTTTTCATAAGTAATTACCGTTTCATAAACATCGGGCTGAGCGCCTGGCGGCACCTGCATTTTTTCCCAGATATTGTTCCCGGTTTTGTAAGGCAAACAATCTACAAAAGGCAAATGGCGTAAGGCATACCACTGTATCGCCAAAGCGGCCAGCAAACCTGCGATTATGAGGGATATATTCAACCGGAAGGCAAATAGCGGGCGAATATATTTTCTGAAAATGAGCAAAATAATCACCAATACCAGCAATAATAAATCCTTCAGAAAGCTTTGCATTGCTGTCAGCGGGATACAGTCACCAAAGCAGCCGCATTTAAGTTCAAGGCCGGTGTGATGCTCATACCAGATTGCATAGCCGGTGAGGTAAGCAAAGAACAGCATCAGCAACAGGAGCAGGATAGAAAAAAATTTGAATCCGTAGCCCAGCAGAAGAGCTACTCCCGCAATGATTTCAAAAGTAATGACTGCGATAGAAAGGGAAAATGCATAAGGCGAGAACACGGTCATATCCCACAATTCAAAAAACTCCTGCATCTTATAAGCCAGTCCGGAAGGATCGTTGGCCTTAATAAGGCCGGAGAATATAAATAAAATGCCCACGAAAACGCGAATGAACTGCAAAGCGTAAAAGCCGGGAGAACGATTGGAATCAGTACGAACAGTAGTAATGCTCATTATTATTAATGTTTTTTGAGGTAAGCAAAAATAATCTTTAAGTGGATAAATCCCATTTAAGCAGAGGTTAATGATTGCCGCAATTCAACCTGCCTGATCATGCTTCGGAAATGCGGTGTCCGCAATATTTACAAAAATCTGCATCTTTAGTATGGCCGCCTTTCCCGCAGGAAGGACATTGGTAGTCCACCTTCCTGATTTTATCATCTCCTCCTCTTCCCCGAATGGCAGAGGCGGTAATGATACCTGTTGGAACGGCAATAATAGCATAACCCAGCACCATAATAAAGGATGCCATAATCTTTCCGCCGGCAGTAACCGGGGCTACATCTCCGTATCCAACCGTGGTAATGGTCACGATCGCCCAATAAACGCTTTGAGGGATATTGCTGAATCCCGGGTTTTTATCATTTTCCAGCACATACATAAAAGAGCCCATGAACATGGTCAGTAATAGTACGAAAAACAGAAAGATAATGATCTTATGAAAGCTGCGAAGCAAGGCCAGTACCAGCAGGCGGCTTTCATCCAGGAATTTTACCATGTGGAAGATCCGGAAGGCGCGTAACAGGCGGAAGGAACGAATTATCATCAGCATGTGTGTCCGGGGCAGGAACAATTCCAGATAAGACGGAAAAATAGCCAGGAAATCAATGATGCCATAAGTGCTGGTTATATATTTCTTCGGACTTTTTACGCAAATGATTCGTAAAATATACTCTACCGTGAAGATGATCATGTAAAAAAAGTCCAGCGCGCGAAACCAACTGTAATAAATGACACTTATCGCCGGCACGCTTTCGAGCATCAGGAAAAGGATATTGGAAAGAATCAGCAGAAAAAGTACCACGTCGAATATTTTGCCCACAGGCGTATGTGATTCAAAAACCACACTGTATATTTTACGCTTCCAGGCCACCGCAGGCTTATTTTCTTCTGATCCCTCGGTATTCAGTCTATCCGGAATGATATCAAAATAACTCGGCATTTTTTGGAATTTTATACGAACAAATAAAGATAAAGACAATGCCTGTACGCCGTACCACTGTTGAGTGCATTACTTTCAGGAGTCTTCGCTGATTCTGATCAATGCAAAGATGCCATAGTTGATAATATCTGCGAAATTGGCATCCACGCCTTCGGAGATCATGGTCTTGCCGTCATTAGTGAGAATCTGGCGGATGCGCAGCAATTTGGTAAGGATCAGATCTACAAACGACTCCTGGCTCATATTGCGCCAGGCTTCTCCGTAATCATGATTTTTTTTCAGCATCAGGCTTCGCACTATTTCAAGCTGCTCGTTGTAACAGGCTTCGGATTGTTTCAGATCAAGCAGCGTTTCCGAGTCATGTTTCATGGTCAACTGAATCAATGCGATGATACCGTAATTGACGATGGCCCTGAATTCGTTCTCTATGCTGTCTTCGATTTTCTGCACCTGTTTTTCCTGGATCTGGCGGATGCGCCATGCCTTAATATAAATTTGATCCACGATGGAAACCGGCCTCAATACCCGCCAGGATGTACCATAGTCCGTCGCTTTTTTGAGATATATCTCCCGGCATTCTCCGGCAATTGCGTCATATTGTTGAATGGTGTTCAAGATGAATTTTATTATGGGATGATTGATTGAAAACTTAATGTACTGTCCATGTCGGCTGTTTTCTTTCCGGAATCAGCGGCAGAAGGTTCTTTTTTCAGTTCCTGAGAAACAGGTTTGGCAGATCGGGATTTATCCCTCGCTTCAAAAAGCCCGAAGATATTATTAAATGACTTCCGATACATCAAACCTAAGCCCTGCCGGCCAATATTTTCCTGAAAAATCGGATCATAATTACTGTTGCGGAACACATTCAGTCGAATGCGCCCGTCATCCGTGAGCAGATATTGCACCCGGAAATCACCCGCCAGATTGGTGGTGAGCTGATCGCGTGTGGAAGATGCACGCCCCCAGTCATATACGCCGCCCACTTCTACGATCAGGCGATTGTCGAAAAAATTCTTACGCAGGTTAATGCCGGCTTCATTACGGTTGATATAGCCGGGTAGCAGCGGATCTTCGGAGTTGTCGAGGTTGTAATTTTTATAGCGTACGCCCACATATAAATCACGCATCCCTAAAATTTTATTGGTAAAGTTAGTGATCTGTGATGAAGCAAAACTGGAAACCAGTTCGCTCATATTATTGATAGTTCCGGTAGAGAGGGACGTGCTGTTGAATCCTTCCGGCGGTAAAAACTGGTCCAGCAAAAGCAGCGAGGCCACCTGGTTCAACAATTCCCGCTCATCCGTATTGATCCGCTGTAGTTTCTGGTATGCAAATGTGCCTACAGAGCGGGTTTCGGCAAGCTCCAGATTAAAGGAAAACTGCGGAGCCTCTAAAGAGCCCTGTATTTTCATCAGCACATTCACGTCCTGCTTGAGCTGGGCGTCCCGGATTTCATCCTGTCCGATGGCCAAGCGATCAATATCGTTGGAAATCAGATCATACAGACGGGCCTTCACCTGCGCATCGGCAGTTACGTCCAGCTCGGCATTGGAAATGCGGCCATTCCATTTAATGCTGCTGCCGGAATGAATTTGAAATTGCCTTTTATAATTCAGCACCTGCAATTGTTTGAATGCAAAATCATAACGGCCTTCATCTATAATATAGTTTCCATTCAACCGGATATCGCCGGCGGAAGGTATCTCCAGAACCAGGTTGCCGGTGCCGCGAGCCCAAATCTGATCGCCGGTGGCCGGATCCAGTATAATATAGCACTCCAGGTCAGGTGTGGCGAGCGCATCAATGCGGACATTATAGCTGCTCGTTACGGCATAACGCCGTTGGTTTTCCGTTGCTTCATTTGATTTGAAATGAATATAATCATAAGCGCCAAGGTCGATGTCGCTGCTAACCGGAATGAATAGCCGGGAATTTTTTATCGGAGTTGCCGCAATGGTAATATTCAGGTCGTCAATATACCCGGTAAGCCGCATTTGTACGGCTGCCTTTACATCGCCGTAAAAATTACCCGTATCGGGCGCCTTCAGTTGTAAAGCCTGAATGCCATTGCTGTTCAAACGGAGATTAAACCGGAAATCGCTCATTTTATGAAATGTAACGGAGCCGTTCAGGAAACCCTCGCGGCCGGCTTCATCTTTCACAATCATCGTTCCGATATCTATCTTACTGTCGCTAACCGAAATAGTGCCTTCGTCAATTGCATAATCAACCCCGGTAATAACCGGTCTGAACCCGACCTTCCGCACCTTAATCGTTCCGCCCACCAAGGGATCCCGCGCATCGCCGCTTATATAAATATCTCCGCTTGCAGTGCCTTTGATATGATCCAGAACCCCGGCCAGAAAGGGTTCCACGAGATCCAGTTGAGCTTCTTCCAGGCGGAGGACGGCGCTGGAGCGCTCCTCATCCAGGGCATCAAAGCCTAAGCTTCCTTTTGCCAGCACCCGGGAAGCGCCCAATGTAAGCGATGAGCCATCTTCCAGCGTCAACCGGGATCGGGCAGGATCGTATGTTCCTCTGGCCTGCAAAACACCTAATTCTTTTTTGCTGAGTCTCAACTGCTGTGCGTTCAAGTCAAAGCGTGCAACAGGATGGTGCAGCAGAGGCGTGACTTCTATGATACCGCTGACCTGGCCTTCAAGCGGGTAATCGGTTGTTCCGATAAATTCGTTGATAGCTTTCAGCCCGATTTTCTCCAGCCGGATCACTGCCATATTTGCCTGAGGGCGCCTTAGTGTATTCACACATACCGACTGGCTGTCGGCGCTCAGCACTAAATTTTTTATCCATAAATAATCCCGGGCATAAACGGCTTCATTCCCGTCGGCAATTTCCCATCGTTTGTCGCTTAAATAAAATTCTGAAGGCAATAAGCGTACATGAAAGCTGTCGCTGTTAGCATAAGCTTCGCCATGCAATTCCGCATTGCCGATGCTATTGGCCGATGTGGTAACCATGCTGAATTTTGCGGTATCATGAAGCAGGTGCGCGGTAAGCGCTCCTGACGAAATAATATTGCTGCCTGCATTGCTGACATCTCCAACCTGTGCCTGAATCTTCAAACCCTGACTGTCGCCGTATCCGTTAAATCCGATTTGCTGCAGCACATGCTGCTGATAGGAGAGGTGGGGAATATTACCATGCACCTGAAGCCGTTGTTGCCCCACATCCATGCTACCGTTGATTTCCGTTCCGCTGCCCACCCGCAACCCCGAACTGAACAGGGAAAATAAATCGTCGGAATGAGCAATGCTTACCTGAAACCGGAAATGCTGATTCAGGTTGACCATAGCCGGCGGATTGGCATATTCGGGAATATAATACGACAAAAACAACTGAAAGGAGCCCGGTAAATCCATGATGGAAAAATCACCGAACAGCTTAGCCTGAAGTCCATTCGTTTCCAGACCCAGCTCCTTCTCGCCCGCTGCATTTTGCCGGGAGGTAAGACGGAGGGAATCAATATCCAGCAAGCTGCTGTCCCGGTATATTTTCAAACGATACAGCAGTGCCACACCTTTGAAATTATCAATATTGCTTCCGGTAAAATTAAGTTTCACTTCTCCCGATGCACGAATATTTTTTGGACTGAAATGCAGTTTGCGGGTATCAATATAATCGACATGAGCGGTGAAATCGAACAGCGGCTCTTCGCCGGAAAAATCCACTTTCCCGTCAAATACCATAGCCAGATTGCTGTCTGCGGCTTTGAGGTAACCATCGAACTGTCTGCGTTGCAATACACCACGCACATCAATATGCTTATAAGTGTAGCCGTTCACATCAAAGGCTGAGACAATACCGGTGATATGTGCATTGGCGGTTTCCCGGTAAAAACCGGAGCCTGCTATATCGAGGTTCATAGCGATATGTCCGATATTGCTTTGCTTTAAAAATTGGCCCAATTGAAAATCAGCAGTAATGATGTTTCCCGAATAAGCCGGAGTATCGGTTTCCGGGTTTCTGAGATTGACATCTGCTACTAAAGTTCCCAGACCGGTCTTAATATCCGCCGAAACATTAAAGTCGTTATAGTAGCCTTTAAAAACGCCCCGGAAATCTATCGTATCAAGGGAAGAAATATTAAGTCCGTCCTGGTCGTGTATTTCCGGGAAGTAGGCAAAGATACCGGACACATTAGTCCGGATATGACCATGATCCAGTACAATGAGCGTGGTGTCCATATCTGGCAGACCGGTCATGCTGAAATCTCCCGAAATGCGTGTCTGACCATCATCAATCAACAGGTCTTCGGCTTTCAGGCTGGCCACTGTGCCTTCCGCATTCCCGTCCATGCGGGCTATCATACAGCTAAACCGATTCAGTCCGTAAGGGGCGAAATAGATGATATCTTCCATAGCAACCGTACTGTTGCTCAGCCTGGCCGTCATTTTCACCTTAGTAATATAATCTTCAAAATCCGGGAATCGGTCATACTGCATGGCATAGTAATTCCGAATGGTGCTGCGATTCGTTTGTAAAAAAAGGTTGCGGCATTCCGACAGCTTTGGTGAAACGGTAACATCCGCCTGCATTCTTTTTATGGCAATGCCGCAACGTTCTTTTGCCTGTAGATCATTGACGCGGGCGGTAATCGTATCGCCGGTAATGCAGAGCTTTTCCGCCTGCAGGTTGATGCCGGTGATATCAATATGCCAGGGATCAAATTCATGCGCTACTGGTTTCGTATCAGGATCTTCCTGGAAAAACCGGCTGTTTTTCAGGCGCAGTTTTTCAAGATTTATTTGCCAGTTTCCCGGGTTGAACGGTGTGGTGTCCACGATAGGTGCATCCCGTTTTTTTCGTTGGGAAATATAGCCTTCAGCGCTCTTATAGTCTCTCAGGCCGATAGTTATGCCATCCCCCCCGACAGACCGGATATTGATGGTTTTTTTTTCATAATCAATATCCCTGGCAGCAAGATCGAACCTGTTCACTTCCGCTATCAGGTCATTGCCTACCCAGGAGTCAACCGAGTGAAAACGCACATGCTGCAAACGGATTTTCTTCAGGTTCCAGTGCGGCATTTCGCTCCCTTCGGAGGTGTTTTCTTCAGAGCCGGGGGAAAAGGCGGACAACACAAAATTATAATTCCAGGTTGCCGAACTATCCTTACGATAGAGGTTGATATAGGCGTCTTTCAATCCGGCAAATGTGAGCTCCGGTTTGTCTTTAAAGAAAAACCAGTCGGTCAGTTTGATCTGCGCTTCTCCTGCATAAAGTAGCGTGTCCTGCCATTGGTCCGCAATAAAAAGCCCTTCCAGCGCCGCCCGGTTAAAAAAATCAATACGGATGCTTTTCAGGGACACGGTAGTATTCAGCTTCCCGGAAAGGTAATGCACGACACGTTGTGCCAGGTAGTTTTGCACAGGTTTGAGGTTGATCAGTATCATTCCCAAAGAAATGATGCCGGCCAGCGTCAGCAGCAGGTTGCGTATATATTTAAATGTTTTTTTCAGACAGATCTTTATTAAAACATACAAAAATAATGCTTTGATATGGTTTCAAATGTCAAAATAAGCCTCCCGTGTATTTTCGTTCTGATGTTATCATTTATATTTGCCGACTATGACAATTATAGAAACACTGCTTGAAATAGCGAAATACACGATTCCCGCCATTGTAGTGCTGGTGGCCACTTATTTGGTCGTGAAAAAATTCTTAGTGACCGAGATACAAAGGAAGCAGCTGGCGATCTTTCAGGAGGGCTTAGATACCACGCTGCGACTGCGCTTGCAGGCATACGAGCGGCTGACCTTATTCATTGAACGCATTCATCCGCGCCAGTTGATTCCCGGTGTTTATCAAACGGGGATGAAAGTTCGCGAGTTGCAATTTGCCCTGGTACAAACCATCCGTACCGAATTTGAGCACAATCTTTCCCAGCAGATCTATGTTTCGAAAGAGGTATGGAAAACCGTTGCCGGCGTTATGGAGCAGGAACTGGCTATGATCAATAACATTGCCTCCCAGTTGAATGGCGATGCAGCGGCGCGGGAGTTGCATCAGCGCATTATCGAATATGTGCTCCAGTCGGAGGATACCCCTAATGAAATTGCCATTGACATGATCAATAATGAAGCCAAATATGTATTGGCACAAAAGGCATAGAGTTGATGGCATGTTGATTCATATTAGTTCAGCTTGTAAACATTGTGAGTTTTTAAAAGGTTTCTCCTTTATTTATTATTTATGAGAAATGACACGGGGTTAATACACTGCCGTCCGAACCGATATCTTCAGGACAGCGTCAGGGCGATGATGTAAGATGCGGCGCCATTGCAAACGCAATCGGAGATTTCTCCATGCAGCAATTTCAAATTGCTTTGGTCGTGACGGTCACTGAGGAGCATGGAGAATCGAAAATGGAGCATTTTCAGTTAGCCCTCAGCTAATTGGAAGGTTATTCGGGCGTTTATTCGCTGTCGTCAACCGGTTCAGCTGCACCTTTATGCTTTTTCTTTTTTACATAACCCAATACATAGGAATAACCTACACAGATTCTCAGCGTATGCAGCGCATCTTCCCGGTCGTAAATCCAGTTGGCTTCCAGATTAAATTCATTTCTTTTCTTATAAACATAGCTGATACCTCCTCCACTTTTTTGCGTGGGATAACGCAGGATACCTTCGTCGCGATCGAGGTAAAATTCCGTAAAAAGGTAAAGATCCGTTTTTTTGTTATATTGATAATCCAATTCCAGCGTATTCCGGAAGGTATATTCCACAGGATTGGCAACAAGGTATTCCCGGTTAAGGTACTCAAACTGCTGTTGCAGCATCGGGCGGTATTTTATCTTCCATTTTTTGTTGAAGTCATAATCGAAGGTCAGGGCATATCTTATTTCACTGTTATCCTTCCTGTAATTGGTTTCGAAACGGTATTCCACTTCGGCTTTTAACCAGGAATAAGGCTTGTAATTTATCTCTCCTGCGGGCACGGCTTTGTCGAACCGGAGTGCATTGTCAAAGCTTTGCAGAAAATACTTTGCCGTGATGCGCCATTTTTTATTGATATTGTATTTAAGCGCAATCTGCTGCCGCAGTTCCATATCATTATCCTGTGCCTGCACAGCAGTGTACGACAGGCAGCAGGCCATGATAATTATTAAAAATAATTTCCGTAAACTAATCATCATCATCACCAACAGAGCTCTCGGAAGATTCATTTTCTTTACTGTAATAATGCGCAGTGATCACGGCGACGTCCTTCAGAAAATCAATGCTGATGATCTCTACCTTATGTATGGGCAGTCCGGTTCGGAATCTAAGGTCATCTAACATTTGTGGTCGCAGGTTGGGTTTGATCAGATCAATTCTTTCATACACAATCTGCTTTACGTTTTCATGCGTAATGGAAGTACGGTCTAAAAATAGAGCCAACAACAATATAAAGGTATTGCATATGATGAGCAGGATATAATGATCATTCACGGTAGCCAATGCATTAATGATTCCCGTAGCCACACAAATAAAAAAGTAGCCCATTTCCTTAACTGGCACCATCACCGTGCGGTAGCGCATGATGGAAAATATGGCAAAAAGGCCGAAGGCAAATCCGGTTTTTAATTTGGTATCGCTCAGTAAAAAGCAGATCAGAAAATTGAGGCAGTTAAAGAGAATAAAGGTGAAAAGAAAATCCTTATTGCGGTGCCGGGGGTAATAAATAAAACGCACCAGCAGTACGATGGAAATGATATTTACCAAAAAGCGATAGGACAGCTCATTCACATTAATATCGCCTATCGCCTCGCCAAAAATGTCATCTAACCCTGCGGCAAAGACAGAGACGGGAAGCATGGAAAACAGGAACAGAAGGAGGAGGATGTTTTTTTTCATATTTGTTGCAAGTAAATCAGGCGGTTATTTGTAATGATTGTATTTTATCAATTTTATGTAAAAGACTTTTGAATGCATTTTGTTTGATGGCGTCATTGGTCAGTATCAGCCCTAATACGTATTTGCTGATATTGGAAGGGTAGAAGTGCATTTGCTTGAGCAGTTGCACTATCGGACTTAAAATATACGCTTTTGATTGCTTCACCTCAATGACGGCGATGTCGTTTACCGGAATCATCTCGCTGCTTTCGTCCGATGCAAAACACAGGCCGAAATCTATAGTACACCTTTCCGTACGCCGGTTATTTACTAAGGTGATCCTGCTAAAACGGTTGTGCAGCGCCACTTTCAGTTCCTGGAGGGGATGTTTGCTGTATTGCTCCCGGATTTTTTTATAGCAGGCGTCGTTCATTTCAAATGGCGCTCCCTGAATGAGTTGCCGGTATTTATCCGTCCGGTACCCTTTGCTTTTTCGTTTAATCTCAAAGAAAGTAAGCTTACTTTCTTTGTATTCCCGGCAACGTACTTTTACTCTGTTGACTAATCCGTTATGATGATCTTTGTAGAATTGATAGTCACAGGTATCGTAATAAATCGTATTGTAATTAAAGTTACGACAGCCGTCAATCTCCAGAACGGTATAATCTTTCTTCATGCGCTCTAATACATCCGGAAGGCGATTGAGGGGTATGATATATTTTCTGTCAACTCTGTTGAGCAACTGCACACTATCCATTTCCCCCAGGCTGATAACAGAAAACTCCTGTAGAGTTTCATTAAAACAATTTTTCTTCATCCTGTTATAAATTAATATGAAAATCGGGCATCACCAACCGTTGTTTTTTTTCGGTGATGCGGGCATTTTGCAAGATCGGCATCATATCGTTAAGACAACTGTCGCATTGCGTATAAACCCATAACTGGTAGTTTCCTTTTCTTAAAAACGGAAACTCATAGGAGCCGTCATAGCGTGTGCGGACATCATCCAGTAATTCTGAGCTGCCCTCAACACTGATGTAAACTCTTACTTCGCCCATATAACCCTCTGCCTTCAGATTGCCCTGCTTATCATAATCGTGTCCATATACTTTGCCTGAAATGCTTGCGAGCCCTCCCTCGCCTGCCTGCTTGGTGCAGGAAATAAAAAAGGTAAAACATAACAGGACAGGCAAGTACCGGTATGTTTTAGTTAAAAGAAATAGCATAGTCTGATATTGTTTCGCTTGATGTGTTGTTATTATCGTATTAAAATAATTTCGCCGGATTTGCTTTTGATGTCTTCATAATGTCCGTTGCTGAATACGGCTTTCAGCATAAAGTAATAGGTGCCTATGTCGCAGGGTTTGCCCCTTTGGCCGCCATCCCACATATCGTCAACTGTAGCGCTGCTCCATACTAATTCGCCCCAGCGGTTATATATCTTCATGTCCAAGCTGACGATGTCTTTGCCATATTTAATTTCAAAGAAATCGTTCAGGCCGTCTCCATTCGGAGAAAAAGCATTGGGCATGATCAGGAAAGAATCCGGCGGCGGCGGCGGCGGCGGAGAGATGCTGTCGAAGTGGGCGATAATAGTATCCGGGATACGATAGGTAAAATTGATATGTTTTGAAAGGCTGTCGTCCGGAATAAACAGGGTGCTGTCCGGTTGGCTTTTACTCCAGTGCAGGAAAACGTTGGTGGCGCCTGAGTTCCATTCGGGATTTGGAGTGGCCAAAAGATCATAAGCATTCCTGCGATCCAGCATAACGGTATAAGGATAGACAGTCAGGATGGTATTGTTCAGGGAAATATTTCCAAATGCGGGAGCAGGCTGCACATCAAAGGTGACCATAACCGAATCCGGATTGAAATATTTAAAAACCGCCACTAAAGTATCCTGCACTTCAAATGTAAAATCAATTGTAGTATCTGTGGGTGCTGCCGCGATTAAATTCTGTACACTGTCCTTTTCCCAATGATCAAATGTCCAGTAGGGCAGTATGGGCGTTGCGGTAAAATGATAGGTACTGTCTGCAATGATAATCTGACTCCAGGGATAGGGAGATAACGTATTATCATTCATGCTGACCATCCCCATTCCCGGCGGACTTACCTTTACGGTCAGCCGCTGTGGATAAAGATCCATACAACTGTCGAGGG
Source organism: uncultured Taibaiella sp. (assembly GCA_964622775.1). Classification (GTDB taxonomy): domain Bacteria; phylum Bacteroidota; class Bacteroidia; order Chitinophagales; family Chitinophagaceae; genus CAZUSO01. The sequence continues at coordinate 117,249 of CAZUSO010000002.1, forward strand.
CTTCTGCAATAATACCGCATCTTCCCCATATCTGGTTTTTCAGGTAGTTAACATTGTTAAGCCAGGTATTATAGTTGCCGCCCCACCTGGCGCAGTGCATCGGCATTTCCGGATCAACTATGGCTAATAAAGAATCCAGGTGCGTAATCATATTATCGCAGTTGAATGGCCCGTTCAGCATATCAATAAACTCGTTGGCATATTGATCCTGGAACTCTTCATTATCCATCAGGTGCACCAGCATGTCCGTATGCTTGATATTGCTGTTATTTTGAAACAGGGTAAACGGAGCACATGGCGTAGCCGTGTAATCCGTTGTGGGCATACCGGTATAATTCTGCCCTAAGTCCAGCACATTATCGCAATCCCATAAGGCATAACGCCATTTTATAATCGGATTTTTCCGTCCGCGCCACCACATCGTGTTCCAGTTGAGCCAGTCGGTATTGACCAGATAGGTATTGAAAATAAAATACTGGATGAAGCTTTTGACGTTCAGCACGCTTTTTACATATTCATAATTAGCCGGAATGCTCATGTTGTTATTCATGATGTAATTGTACAGGTTCACCCATCCCGTATCACTGCCATCTTCAATATTAATGCCGCCCCAGTATTTCAGAATATCCACTTTTTTCTTGGATTTATCGTAATAGTATTCGGTATAGTCGTTATCAACGCGCTCCCTGATTTCATAGATGCCCCAATACTGTCCGTTGATATATATAACAGTAGGTTCATATTTCCGGGAATCCATTTCCAGACCATATTTTTGCGCTAAGGTTTGAACAAATGCATCCCTGATATGGCAGGAATTAGCGGGGCCGTCGGGAAAGTTGTCACTCGCGCCTGCCTTTAAAATAATAACCTTAAAGCTGTCGCGGAGGGAATTGCTGAAAAACTTATAGGGCATTTCATTTTTATAGCCCATTTCGTCTCTTGCATAAAACCGGAAGCCCTTCTGGGAGTTAGACCAGGAGTCATTGCCGTGCGGACGGCTTTGTCCCTGTAGCTCAAATTGAAAATTGCGGTTCTTATCGAAAAATTCCAGCGTATTGTATATGCCGTTGCTACCGGGCCAGCCGTTAAACAGGGTGTTGAATGGCCCCGATACGGAAATGACATTCATCGTGGCAGATACGCTTTCATTGATGAAATAGGTATTGGTTTCATCAAAACCGCGAAGATAGTTAGCGCTGCCGGCCGGGAAAGCTGCTGCCCGCAACACCGTGGTGGAGGCAATATTTATGGGGGTGCCGTTGTATAAATTGCTGGTGGGGAGCGGATCTGAACCGTCTGTGGTATAACGGATTTCCGCGGAAGGGTCGGAACAACTTAAGATCACACTTTGCGCTGCCGTATAAAATCCGGGCGCTACGGACATCAATACAGCAGGCATATAATCCATAAAAGCGCCGGCATTGGGAGCATTGGGAGTGGGTGTGCTGAATACGCCCCAGGTGGCCGCCCCGTCTGTAACACGCCCGCGAGAATGATTTTGCCGGGTGAGCTGAAGATGAACGGAATCAATAATTGCACCGGATGCATCTGACAGGATGAACCATTCCCCGTGAGTCTGGGTAAGCTTAAAATCGGGGCATAATACCTGGCCGATCAGGAGTCCGTCATCATTGCAGAATACCATTCTTTTAGCGCCGGCATTTATCATAACGCCGGCCGGAATTTCCCATTTCTGAAGATTAGCCGGATTATCACTAAGATACATTCCACCTAAGGAAACTGTAGCGGCAGAATTGTTGCATAGCTCTATCCAGTCGGAATAATCACCGTCAGGGTCCGTAACGGTATTAAGATTGGACGCGGAGTATTCGTTAATAACCACCTGGGCATTAACGTCAGCAAACAGCAGTGAGACTATACCCCAACAGAAAACCTGTTTGAAAATGATTCTGTTTATTCCCATACCTGTTAATAATTAACAAAAAGGCAATTATTTGATAAAGATAATATAATGTTTCGTATTTTCACTCTTTAATTTTTTTTCTTTAAAATTCCCCTGTGTTTTTAATACATGCAGACTATTCCTATTAAGAGGCTTGAACGTTAAAAGTGGTTGGGCTTTATCGAAAAAAAATAATTAACTTCAAAAATCATAGCTATAATGAAAAAAAGTTTACTGATCGTACTGTGTTGCTACCTTTCGTCCTTTGCTACGGCACAGTTGAACGAAACTAATCTTCCTATTATAAAAATCAACACCAACGGAACTCCCGTTAGTGATACACAATCTCTTGCGTCGCTCAGTATCATTAATAATGCAACAGGCAATAATTCCCCCAACGATGCTCCGCAGTTTACCGGGAATATCGGCATTAAATTTCGCGGCAATGCAAACGCCGTGAAGCATAATTACAGCGTGGAAACCTGGACAACCTTTAAGGAGGAAATTGACACTTCTCTCCTGGGCATGCCCAGTGAAAATGACTGGACTTTACAGGGTATGTATGTGGACCGCTCCCTGTTACGGAACCTGCTGGCCAATAATATTTATACCGGAATGGGCTATTGGTCGCCCCGTCTGCAGCTTTGCGAAGTGATGATCGATAATGTGTATAAAGGCGTTTATCTTTTCGGCGAGACCATTAAACGCGATTCGGGGAGACTTGATATAGCCAAGCTGAAAAATACGGATTCCTATTATCCGGTAATTACCGGGGGCTATATCCTTAAAATTGATAATGATAATGATGACTACCTGTCCAGCAATTACCCGCCGCCTTACGGCACCCAGGGTCAGGATATCAAGCTGCATTTTCAATATCCCAAAGACAACGAAATTACCAATGTCCAGAAGGCCTGGATAAAAAACTATGTGGACAGCTTTGAAACTGCCTTAAATGGTAGCGGCTTCCAGGATGAGCTCAGCGGATGGCGTGCTTACGCCTCTCATAAATCCTTCCGGGATTATCTCATTTTAAATGAAGTTATCGGCAATGAAGAAGCTTACCGAAAAAACACCTATCTGTGGAAGGATAAATCCAAAAAATTCAGAATAGGACCTTTGTGGAATGCGGATAATATCCTATACAATACTACGGACTGCGATGTCGATGCCGCGAATACATGGATGTACAAGCACGGTCAGACCTGTCCGGAAGATACCTACCTGCCAACATTCTGGTGGGAGAAGCTGTTAAGTGATGCAGGATTTCTTGCTGAGGTAAAATGCCAGTATTCGGAGCTGCGGGAGTCCGGCAATGTATTGGATACTGCCACGCTGTTTGCATATATTGATGCTACGGCTGCTAAGCTGAATCAGCAAAATGCACAACAACGCAATTTCGCCTTGTACCCCATATTCGGTACTTCAGTGAACAACGAACCGATGCCTTTGTCTGCAAATTACGATGAAGAAATAGCCAAAATAAAACAATACCTGCGCGACCGGCTGATATTTTTAGACAGCCAGTGGCTTACTACAGAGGATTGTGAAATCGTAGGTATTAATCATATCCGGAACGTGCAGGATATCACCATGAGTCCGAATCCGGCTACCGATATGGTGGATTTAAAATTTGAGCTGGGACATAAGGTTTCTTTACGAGTAGCAGCATACAATATTTTGGGACAGTGTGTTTTTGAGCAGAATGTAGATAATCTATCCGGTGGAGCGCATTCACTACAAGTCAATTGTGCTGCATGGGCTCCGGGCGTATATTCCGTTGTGCTACGCACCCAGGACGGCGCCCAATGGTTTGGAAAGCTGGTTAAAAGATAGACGACAGAAGTCAATAATTTACCGGTGACGGGTGATGAGGTGATGGACAATATCACCCATTTTCCGTTATTCTTGTGTAATGCGGCATTCTCTGATACACTGCTCATCTTTGTTTTCGTAACGGATATTTTTATTTAATTTCGCCACCATTATGAATATAGTCATACCTATGGCAGGGATGGGGAAACGGATGCGCCCTCATACGCTTACTACGGCAAAACCGCTTATCCCGATTGCCGGGAAACCAATCGTACAAAGATTAGTAGAAGATATCCTGAGCACGGCTAATGAACCGGTAGAGGAAATCGCTTTTATCATTGCTCCGCATTTCGGTAAAGAAACAGAATCATTGCTGTTGAAAGTTGCTTCCGATTTGGATGCAAAGGGGAAAATTTGTTATCAGGAAGAGGCTTTAGGAACCGCGCATGCCATTTTGTGTGCCGGCGACAGCCTGAACGGTAATGTGTTTGTAGCTTTTGCCGACACCCTCTTTAAGGCCGATTTTACTATTGACGTTTCCAGGGATGCTATTATCTGGACCCAAAAGGTGGAGGATCCTTCGCAATTCGGAGTGGTGAAATTAGACGACAGCGGCCGCATTACGGAATTTGTCGAGAAGCCGGATACCCATGTGTCAGACTTAGCCATTATCGGTGTGTATTATTTCCGGGACGGCGCAAACCTGAGGAAGGAAATGCAGTTCCTGATTGATAATAACATCCGTGAAAAAGGAGAGTTTCAGCTCACCAATGCCATGGAAAACATGAAAAACAAAGGGCTGGTATTCTATGCTGATCAGGTAGAGGAATGGCTGGATTGCGGCAATAAAGATGCCACAGTCTATACCAACCAGCGTATCCTGGAGATCAAAAAAGACAGGGAGGCCTTCGTGACCGCTACGGCGCATATGATCAATTCCACGATAATTCCGCCCTGTTATATCGGGGAAAATGTGGTGATAAAGAATTCCGTGATTGGCCCGCATGTTTCTGTGGAAAGCCATTGCCATATTGAAAATTCCAATGTTCGAAACTGCATAATACAAGCCCATACAACTGTTAAAGATGCATTGCTCGGTAATAGCTTATTGGGAAAAAGCGTAACTTACCGCGATGTTCCCCGCGAGTTGAGCCTGGGAGATTTTTCCACAATACAATAGTAATGACGCTACATAAAAAGCCCTTTAAAAAACCTGCAAACATTTTCCTGCTTGCAGGGTTTTTTATATTATTTCTCCTTATAGCACCGGCCGGTTATGCCCAGCAAACCACGGATACCGCGCCGCCGATGAGCCGGCAGGCCAGTGACAGCCTGTTCTCAAAAGCGCTGCAGGAAAAACTTTCGGGCAACTATACCGAAGCCCTGAGCCTGTTTAAGAATTTTTCTACAGCCGTGCCGGACAACGCCACTGCTCATTACGAAATGGCCAGGATCCTTTATCTGGAACGGTACGATATACCGGCTGCACTGATCGAAGCGCAAAAAGCAGCTCAGTTAGATCCGTCCAATAAATGGATGCAGGAGTTTTATGCCGATATGCTGGCTATTTCGGAAAAGAAAAATGAAGCTAATGCCATATACCAGGAATTGTCTGAAAAGGAAAAGCTGACCCAGGATTATTTAATCAAACAGCTTTCCCTATACTTAGATGCATCTGAGTACGATAAAGCCCTGCAAAGTATTGACCGGCTGATGGAACAGCACAATGTGGACGAAGAAAAACTCTTAGTGCTGAAGAATGACATTTTTATCAAACAGAAAAATTATGACAGCGCTATAGCCGTAGTCAACCAGCTCATCAGTATTGACCCGCACCAGCCACGTTACCAGGTCATGCTGGCGAATATTTACGATAATACCCTGGATACTGTTCGTGCTGCGGCTATCCTGAAACAGGTGACGGAGACCTTCCCGGACGAGCCGGATGCTCAGTTTGCTCTTTTGGAATACTACCTGAGCAAGGGCGCCATAGAAAACGCATCGAAAATATTCGGACAGGCCATCCGTAACAAAAACATCACCGAATCCGAACGTAATGTTCTGATGTCCATCTTTACCATCAGCAGCAGCACGGATCGCTCCGTATCCCGGTACCTGAAAGATGAATTGTATAAGAGCGCCTATTCGAAACCTTCCGATCCCTTTCTGATAAAACTGTACGGGCAATACCTGTTCTTTACCCATGAGCCGGACAGCGGTATTTATCAGTACAAGCGATTAATCCGCAGCGACAGCGCCGACCGGGAAACCTGGAATACCATCGTAGTGTATTATGTGCAGCAGAATAATACCGATTCGATGCAGCATTATACGCAAAAGGCGCTTCAGCAATACCCTGAGGAGGTGAATTATCTTTACCTGCGGAGTGTTGCCTTTCAGCAGCAGCAGGATTATGATTCGGCAGCGATTATGATCCGGGAAACTCTTGCTCATTACCAAAAAGATTCCGGTTATTTTTTCCCGCTTGCGCAAGTGTATGCCAGCATGGGCGATGTGTGTTATTTCTTAAAAGAATATGCAGCATCCGACAGCGCATTTGATTATTCCTTAAAACTCGATCCGGAAAACGCAACGACCTTAAACAATTACAGTTATTATCTTTCCGAACGAAAGGAACGTCTGGATGATGCGGAAAAAATGTCTGCCAAATCGCTGAAGCTTCGCCCCGAGGAAGCCACGTTTTTGGATACTTACGGCTGGATACAATATCAAAAAGGTAATTATAAAGAGGCAAAAAAATATATTGAAAAAGCCGTCCGGCTTACCGACAAAACGCAGCCGGACGGTGCATTGTACGAACATTTGGGAGACGTGGAGCTTCAGCTTGGTAACCGGAGAAAAGCATTGTCATACTGGAAAACCGCTAAAAAGCTACCAGGGGTTTCTAAAGATATTGACGTAAAAATCAAATCCCGCTGATAGCCGGAGGTATATGACATCATTACTTATGAGATTATCACAACCGATAAAAGCAACGATCTTACTGCTGGCGCTTCCATTGTTTCTTGCAGCCTGCGGCAGTTCCAAAAGTGCTGTGGAAACGCCTGTGAAGCCGGGCAAAATGAGTCCGAAAGACTATCTGGCGCAGCAAATTCATTACAATACCTTCTCTGCAAAAGCGCAGATGCATTATGAGGGAGAAGGCGCTTCTCAGGACTTTACCGCTAACATCAGGATGCATAAGGATAAAGACATCTGGGCCTCCATTACCGCATTAGGCGGTCTGATAGAAGCGGCAAGGGCATATATTGTTCCGGAAAAATTGCAGGCGCTTAACCGCCTGGGGCGCGAGTACTACGATATGGGCTATCAGGAAGGGCTGAACCTTATTCAGGCACAGGTATCGTTTGCTGATTTGCAAAATCTTTTTACCGGCAACCCGCTGATGGCTGATGCACCCGTCAGCAGCAGCTCCGAAACGGATACCACTATCATGATCGTGATGAAAAAAGATGATGTCACTGCTGCTTTATTGTATAGTAAAACAACGGGATTACTGCAAAGCACGGAGCTTAGTGCGCCTCAGCGTCAGTTTCACTGCAGGATTGAGTACAGCGCTTACGGCGCCACGACAGGCAAACAACCTTTTTCTTATAAAAGACAATTGCAGATTACCAATGCCGGCAAGACCGTTCGCCTGGATATGAATTTCAATAAAGCGGAACTGAACGTACCTGTGGATGTATCCTTCTCTGTGCCCTCTTCTTATAAGAAAGGTGCGATTCCGAAATAGGAAAACATCGGATACGTCACATTAGGCTTGTTTCGTAAATTTATCTTCTTGCTTACAGGAAAAACATGCGGTTCTTTTTAGAAATATCTTATGATGGCACGGCATTTCACGGCTCGCAGGTGCAACAGCGTATTCCAACGGTACAGTTGTCGCTCAACCATGCGCTTTCTACTTTACTGAGACAGGAGGTTGGTAGCTTTGGTGCCAGCCGTACCGACGAAGGCGTTCATGCCTTAGGTAATTTTTATCATTTCGACTGGCCGGAAGCGCTCCATCCGCATTTCCTTTATCAGCTTAATGCCATCCTGCCGCAGACCATCAGTGTCCGTAATATTTATCAGTCCGTGCAGGAAGATTTCAATGCACGCTTTGATGCCGTCAGTCGCCGCTACCGTTACCGTATTTATAAAAACAAGAATCCTTTTCTGCATAAAAGAGCGCTGCACTTTCCATTCAGAACCGACCGCCAACTGTTGAATGACACAGCGGCTGTGCTGATGCAATATGAAGACTTTGAAACCTTTTCCAAGCGTAATACGCAAAGCCGCACGTTCCGGTGTACTTTATCCCAATCCTATTGGGAAGACTGCGATGAAGAATTGCATTATGTGGTGGAAGCCAACCGGTTTTTGCGGGGGATGGTGCGCGGGCTTGTCGGTACGCAATTATCCGTAGCACGCGGCAAATACAGCCTGCAGGATTTTCGGAGCATTATCGAATCAAAAGACTGTACCCGTGCCGATTTCAGCGTAGCGGGGCATGGGCTGTACTTAGAAAAGATCACTTATCCCGAAGGGAGTCTTATTCCTTTATCTTTTGAGCGGAGTTAATACAATTGCTCCTTAAAATTTCCGGCAGATTAATAAAACCTGGAGTACACGTATGTTTTGACTATGCCTTTTTAATTTTGTTTTTTAATTTTTATTCAGATTGGCTAAGTGGCAGATATATAGGGTATCCGCTCCATTAATGAGTTTGTTACAGGCTTCCTTTTTTGTCAGCGTATATACAATTCAAGTTTGCGGTTAAGCCCTTGCTCGATTAATTTGTACAATGTGGAAAGTTGAATGTCGGCATGTCCGTTTTCCACTCTTGAAATGTAGCTTTTCTTAGTCCCCGTTTTTTAGCCAATGCTTCTTGTGTCAGGTTGGCTTTTTGTCGTTCGTCCTTCAAAAGCTCGCCAATAACAAATGCCTGTGCTTTGCTTTCAAATGCTGTTCTGGTTGCTGTCCCGACTTTTCCATACTTTTCATCAAGATGGTCGTTCCGGTTCATAATTTTATTTTTTGACCTTTTTATTTCTTTCGTTTTCATTATCTGTTGTTTTGTCAATGAAATATTGTGTTTTCAGTTTTTCAGCTAAGGCAATTTCTTTGGGGAGTAATTGCTGCAGGATAGCCTACTACAATGTTTTGCGACTTGGCGAAGTGCGGGATATAGACATAGAAGTCAAACACTCCACCTTGCGCCAAATCGTATCCGGCACCTTCTGGTTTGATGCGGTGGATACGCTGACAGGGAAAGTGCAATTTTCAAAATAGCCAATAAAACAACATTACTCCGGCTTTATCCTCACAATTTTGTTGTCTTTAATAACAACAAGCTCGGTATTTTTTTGCTTCTTGAACGCAATCAGTTTTTCATAAACTTTTTCAAGTCCGAGAAGAATTTTATCTCTGAGTTCAATTTGTTTTTCTACTGTGGTCATAATATTTTCTTAGTTGATTAAGTTTTTGTTCGTTGAATACCGTCATCCGCTTGTCAACCGTTTTTTGCAATATCAACTCGTGATTGCCGTCTGAATTATCAAAAATAAACAAATCGTCCATAAGCGGCAAATAAATGTCAAACAGGTTTTTAATACCTTTTATGTATCGTCTTTCAATAACGTCAGGCGCAATGTTGTGCCCGCCTTCGGCAACTCTTGTCTTCACGCGCTCTCTCGCCAGTTCAACACTTTGTAGCCAAAAGAAAATCAGCATTACTGTATATCCTTTTGTTTTCGCGGCAATAATTTTGTTTTTGTAGCTTCGGGTTGATAATGTTGTTTCAAAAGCAAAACTTTCATTCGCGTTCAGCAATTCATTAATCCGGTTCAGCATTATTCTTCCTGCTTCAAGTGCTACGGTTTCGGGCTGAAACGGCGAAAGCCCTTTGGCTATCTCATCTGCATTTACAAACTCTCTGCATTGTATTATTTCTGAACGAAGCTATAGTTTTGCCAGCGCCATTACAACCTGCAATAATGTAAAGGTTTTTATCTTCCACAAAGCAAAGATAACAACTTCACCCTGCTAACCGCTCTTCGGGAATTTGTAATTCCAATGTACAGATAAAAAGAATTTACAATCCGCGTGGTAAAAACAGGTTGCCAGTCTGCCTTGTCAGTGGTTCGCGATGCGCTAACAGCACAAACAGCGGTATGATCAATTACCCGGAAAGCCTTATTCGTTTGCCATTTGAAAGGCGTTAATAAAATTCATTCAGGTATGGATAGCGTTTTTCATAAAGCTCCTTCACCTTGTTCAGCAGGATTTCTCTCAGGCTGTCAATATTGGTTTTCGCGGTTGCTGAGATAAAGATGGCATGGCCATGGGTCTCATTGTCCCAGCGGCGGTAGAGTTGTTTGAGCAGATCTGCTTTCACGCTTTCCTCCAACCATTCATCGAAGGTATTGCTGATATACTGATCCATTTTATTAAAGATCATCAGCATCGGCTTGTCGAATGCATTCAGTTCCTGTAGTGTTTTGTTCACGACGGCAATCTGGTCTTCATACTGCGGATGCGAAATATCCACCACATGCAGCAGGATATCCGCCTCGCGTACCTCATCCAGCGTGGATTTGAAGCTTTCCACGAGATGGTGGGGCAGCTTCCGGATAAAGCCTACGGTATCGCTGAGGAGAAAGGGCGTCCGTTCAAAAACAATCTTCCGGGTTGTGGTATCCAGCGTGGCAAAAAGCTTGTTTTCCGCAAATACGTCCGACCTGCTAAGCACCTGCATCAGCGTACTTTTTCCGACATTGGTATAACCTACCAAGGCCACACGGATAAAGGTGCCGCGCTCCTTACGTTGTGTAGCCGACTGCCGGTCTATATCGGCCAGGCGTTTTCGCAACAGGGAAATCTTATCTTTTACGATCCGGCGGTCGGTTTCAATTTCGGTCTCGCCCGGACCCCGCGAACCAATACCGCCGCCCTGTCTTTCCAAGTGCTTCCACATACCTTTCAGGCGCGGCAGGATGTATTGATACTGGGCCAGCTCCACCTGGGTTTTGGCCTGGGCTGTTTTTGCCCTGCGGGCAAAGATGTCGAGGATCAGGTCCGAACGGTCAATGGTTTTTACGCCCAGCTCATTTTCAATATTGCTGATCTGCGAACCCGTCAGCTCATCATCAAAGATCACTAAGCTGATCTGGTGACTATGCACATAATCTTTTATCTCCTGCAGCTTTCCCTTGCCGACAAATGTCCTGCGGTCGGCATGTGGCATTTTCTGAAAAAATATCTTAACCGCATGAGCGCCGGCAGTTTCCGCCAGGAAGGCCAGCTCGGTCAGGTATTCCATGATCTGGGTTTCGTTTTGATCCTTTTGAATCAATCCTACTAAGACAGCACGTTCTTCTTTATTGATGATGTTTTTGTTTTCAATCACGATCTGATATTTAAGTAATGCAGGTCCGAATCCATTGTCCGGTTGCGCTGAAAGTATTTGATATGGCTAAATTACTACAGGTTTTTATATATTTTGAAATAGTTTTTCCTATGTAAATGAAGGGTTCAATTTGGTCAAAATTATCTGAATCAATTCCAGCTCAACCATGCCCGGCATCATTGATCCTATTCAGTATCGGAGGTATAAGCAGGAACAGTACGAATATGCTTAAATTCCCAAAGAAAAATCAGCAGGGCAATAAGCGAAATGATAATACCCGCAACCAAAAACCCGGGCATGGAAAGCACAACATCCGGCAAATAATAAAATGCGCAACACAACACGGAAAACAATACCACTTTAGCAATCCAGTTCTTCCAGGGAAATAAATTCATCATGTGAACCTGCAAGGTCTTTGCCGTAAAGTATGCATAAAATACAGACTGGCATAAGGTGCTTAATACAAAGCTCAATGCAAGTCCGGGTAAGCCTAATAGCTGATACAAAGGATACATGAGCAGCAAGGCAATTATTAAATCACCTGTTGCGCCAACAGTAATTATTTTTCCTTTTTCATTCTTTTGTAAAAGCATGCTGAAATTATAAGCCCGCAAGGGTAGTATCATTACCGAACAAATAAACACCGGTACGGAAAGCGCATATTTTTCCGAAAAGAAAAATATAAAAAATGATTTGCCAAAAAACATCAGGAACAGGAAAGCCGGGAACATAATAGAGGACAGAATTTTACCGACATTCTTTACCATTTGTATCTGGATGCTCTTGTCATTACGGGAGGAAAGAATCTGTAAAGCCGCGCTGGACACCGCTGAAAAGGCCGTCATGATAAAAGGTATTTGTAAAGTGCCATTGTAGTACACGGCCATAGTTTCCCTGCTGGCTAAGAAGAAAATGATGAATTTGTCCACCCATAAAAAGCTGACCTGAATGATATCCGCAAGGTATAAATGCTTCCACAGGGAAATCATTTGCGCCTTGTGTTCACGCTGAACGGGGAGGGCAGGGGTTTCAAAATTTTTCCGGAATATAAATATGCTGAAGATGATTTTTATAAAAAGTATGCCCATCCAGTATAGCAATAATTTTCCGAAGGGCATGGCAAGATCCAGTATAGTTAAATGAATAAGAATAAACAAAAAAGAATAAACAAGATTGATGAACGCCAGCCAGCGGTGTTGTTTAAAAGCGATTAAAAAAGCATCCGTAATATTAGCTGCTGTAAATAAGATAAAAAATACCAGCAGCAGATACCATTCCGGGATATCCTGATACTGCAGGGCGGCAAATAATGCTGCGCTGAAAAACAGCATTACACCATAGCCCCAATAATGTGCTGCCTTAAAAGATCGGAAGAATGCTACTAATTTATCGGCAGGATATACCAAGGTAAAAACCGGTATGCTGATGCCGGCAATGATGGTGAAAAAATTCAGCAGGGAGGACAGGCCCCCATAAATACCGTAAAGTGTTGTAGAGAAATGGCGGGTTAGAAAATACATCACCGCCAGCACCGCAACATTATTAAAAAAGCGCCCCGAAAAAATATAAAAGGCACTTCCGAAAAAAGAGATATTTCCCTGTTTGGAAGACAATACCGAAAATATTTTATTTGTTGCCGGCGGCCTGCATCAGGCTCAGACCTCCGCAATGCTCCCCTTTATCAGCGCCCTTTTGAGAGACCACAATAATGTATTGACCCGTATAAGGCGCAACGAAATTCTGGTTCAGATAATGTGCTTTTGTCTTGCTGCTTTTAAACTTTTTGTTTACCGGTTTTTGATTGTCCTTATCAATAATGGTAAACGTATATTGTTTGAATGAAGGATTCACCACATAGTTTATGGAATATAATTTCCCCTGCTCCATCTGAATGGTGAACGGAATCAGATTACCGGAGGGCATGGTGAAAGTCTCAAACATTTTCAGGCTGAAGCCCCGTGTTTCATCAGTGTTGTTGAGTTCTATCAGGGTGCTGTGCACGGAAGGGTCGTTGCACCGGTCGGCATCGGATTGAGCCATAGCCGTAGTCATCAACGCCAGGCTAAGAAAACCGGTAAAGAATATTTTTCGCATAGATCGTTTTCGGATTAATTACTGCGAAGATAATTGTTAAAAAGTAAAATTGTTTATAATTTACCACACAATATGTGTGGAATCTTTACTGATCCGGCATCAATATTTTCAACCCCGTATTCATTTAAGATTTATGATAAAAAAAATCCCGGAATTGCTCATCGCATTCCTGCTCTTTGCCAATATGCTCTTTGCCCAAAAAGTAAGTGAACAACCTTATCAGTCACGATGGAAAGTTGTGGATTCCTTATTCAATCAGGGCCTGCCTCAGTCCGCAGAAAAAATTATTGAAGACATTCTTGCGCAGGCTCAAAAGGAGAATCAAAGAGCAACCGTTATTAAAGCGCAGCTTTACCTGATGACCGCTTCGGGACAGCGGGAAGAAAACAGCGCCATAATGAATATCCAAAAAGCGGAAGCCTTCATCCAACAATCGGGTGGTGCGGAGAAGGCAATATGGCAAAGCATCGCCGCCGGCTTTTATTGGAGTTATTATGAAGATAACCGGCATAAAATATACAATTGCACTACTATAGCCGACAACCCCTCCGGCGATATAGATACCTGGGATGTGCGGCAGCTTATCAAAAAGGCATCAGAACTGTATCTTGCCTCTATACAGGAACGGGAAGTCCTGAAAGATATACCTGTAGCGCAATATCTCCCCCTAATCATAAAGGGAAAAAACACGGAGGGGCTGCGACCGACCTTATACGATTTGTTGGTTTTCCGGGCTATTGCATTTTTTCAGAATGATGAAAAGGATGTCATTAATCCGGCCTTTAAATTTGAAATCGATGATGAGGGCTACTTCGCACCGGCTGCCACTTTCATAAAGACCTCCATTACTTCGCCCGACAGCTTGTCACTGCAGTTAAAAGCATTGCAGCTCTGCCAGGAAATTATCGCTTCCCATTTGAAAGATGCCAGTCCGGATGCGCTGATAGATGCGGATTTACAGCGGTTATTGTTTGTATATGAAAAAAGTATAAACAGGAATAAAGACACTCTGATGTTGGCTGCATTGGGTAATTTGGAAAAAAAGTATGCAGGTCAACCGGCTATTGCTCAAGTGTCTTTTCATATTGCCAGAATGATGGCCGGAAATAATGCCGTTTCTTATTATTTCAATAATAAATCCAATGACAGAGATACTATAAATTTCCTTGCAGTAAGGGAAAAACTGATACAGATTATCCAACATTATCCCGGTACCGAAGGTGCGGCAAATGCTCAGAATTTGCTGAATGATATTGAGCAAAAATCATTGTTCATTCAAATGGAACAGGTAGCGCTGCCTGGTGAAAACAGCAGAGCTTTGGTTCAATACCGAAACATGGATACCCTTTTCCTGAAACTATACCGTATCCCTGTGGCTGAATTGGCAGCGCTTAAACTACAGGATGATAATCCGGGAAAATTATTGCATCAGCAGTTGGTACGGTCGTGGCAGGAAATATTACCCGGGAGCGGAGATTATAAAAATCACAGTGCAGAAATAAAGATAGAAGCGCTTCCTCCGGGCTCTTATATTTTACTGGCAGCATCACTGGCTGATTTTGCGAATGACAGCAATGTCGTTACGGCGGTTCGTTTTCAGGTATCCGGTCTGAGTTATATTATTAATAACAGCAGTAACGATGCCACCAGGGTTTTTGTGCTGAACCGTAAGACGGGTGTTCCTCTTGCAGACATCCCTGTCCGGTTATTATCCCAAAAATGGAGCAATAAAAAAAGTGGCTATGAGTACCGCGTTGAAAAGAACGAGGTCAGCAATAAAGACGGGATTATTGAATTAGTCAAAGATAAGTCTGCGGAACATTACAACGCAATACAGTTCGTGCAGGGAGCTGACACCTTATTTTCCAGAGAATATCTGTACCATAATTATTATCCTGTTGACAATCCCTCTTCCAAAACCTTCACTTACTTTTTCACCGATCGCGCCATTTACCGCCCGGGGCAAACCATTTATTTCAAGGGTATCGTGATTAAACATTCAGGTAAAAGTAATAATGCCATACAACCCAATTACAAAACCACCGTTTACTTTAAGGATGTTAATGACCAGGAGATACAAAAGTTGGAGCTCACCACCAATGAATATGGTTCTTTCTCCGGGAGCTTTACAGCACCGGAAAGCGGCCTCACCGGTGAAATGACCATCATCAGCGAAACAGGTTCCACATCTGTTTCCGTAGAAGAATACAAGCGGCCTAAATTCTATGTGGAATTTGATACCGTTAAGGATAATTATGCCCTGAATCAATCTGTTACCATAAAAGGTTTTGCTAAAGCTTATGCCGGTAATAATGTGGATGGGGCGCAGGTAAAATACCGCGTATTGCGTAATGCAAGGTTTCCGTATTATTGGTGTTTTCATCGTTGGGGTATGCCGGAATCGCATGCTATGGAAATCAAAAGCGGAACGGCGGTGACAGCGGCAGACGGCTCATTTGAAGTAAACTTTACCACCATTCCCGACTTAAAAGCAGATCCCAAAACGCTGCCTGTTTTCAGTTATACTGTGTATGCTGACATTACCGATCTGAACGGAGAAACCCACAGTAGCAATGCAGTCCTGAATTCCGGTTACCGAAGCCTTCAGATTGTAGCTTCCCTGCCGGAAGACGCCAGCACTGAAGATTTAAAAACCATCCGGGTTTTTACACGGAATCTGAATGACGTATTTACTCCGGCGAAGGTTGATATCAGTATTGCCCCATTGCAATTTCCGGGTAAATTATACCGTCAGCGCTTATGGGTTATGCCGGATCAGTTTATTATGAATGAAACTGAATTCAGGCAGGCTTTTCCCGATGATGAGTACAAGGATGAGGGTAACTATTTGAACTGGAACACAGGAAGTTCCGTCTTTGAAAAAAGCATTTCTACAACAGCCGATGGAACAATAGCCATCCCTGAAAATGTATGGAAACATAACGGCTGGCATGTCATCACGATTAAAGCAAAGGATGCGCAGGGAAATGAGATTGTGGAAAAAAAATACACCCATGTCTGGAATCCGCGAAATCCTGATCCGGTACAAAAAGATTTTGTAATACAATCCGGACAGCAAAGTTATGAACCCGGTCAGGTGGCAACCCTCTTTATGGGAACGGCATTTGAAAGGGTAAATATACTTGGAGCATCTTCGCTGAAGAATTATGACATTCATCAGTATAAACGACCAGTAGTTTTTGAAAAAAGAATTACTGAAGACGACAGGGGCGGTATAGCTTTCCGCTGGGCTTATGTATTCAACAACCGGATGTATGAGGCTTCTGCAATGATTTCCGTACCCTGGAGCAATAAGGATTTAAATGTAGAATGGGCTACGCATCGCGACAAACTACAGCCCGGAGCCGGCGATGAATGGACTATGACCATCAAAGGGGACAAAAAAGAAAAGGTAGCCGCCGAGCTGCTGATGGGCATGTATGATGCCGCACTGGATGCTTTCCGTCCCAATAGATGGAATTACAACAAATTATTGCACCAGCAGTCCATGAATGATGTATGGAATGGCCGGTTTTTATTTTTAACGGCACAAAGTGAAAGCATAAAAGCAGGGTACAGGCCGGAATATGTGCATTATGAGAAAATATATCCCTATATTGACATGTATCCCTATCGATTATATCGGTTTGTGGGTAGTGCGGCGATGACTGATGGAGCTGCACCAGGAATACAAGTTGTAAATGGCGGTGGCCGGCCCGGATCAGGAGACGTGCTCCGTATAAAAGGCGCTTCAGCTATGAATGCAGCGGAAGACTTAGCCGCTCCGGTTTTAATGGAAGCTCCTCCGGTAAAACCAGTGCTAAAATTCGTACTTCCTAATGAAGTGGACAGCGCATCTCCCTATACCAATCAGCCGATTTCTATTCGCACAAACCTCCAGGAAACCGCCTTCTTCTTTCCGCAATTACAGACCGACAGCAACGGTAATATCAGCTTTAAATTTACCATGCCGGAAGCCCTGACTGAATGGAAGCTGATGGCCTTTGCGCACACCAAAGACTGGAAAACCGGTTATTTAGAAGGAAAGATAAAAACACAGAAAGACCTGATGGTCATGCCGAACCTGCCGCGTTTTTTCCGGCAGGGCGACGATATGGTGATTGCCACAAAAATCAATTCGCTTGCGGATAAAGATTTGAGCGGCATCGCAACACTGGAAATCCTGAATGCGGAAACCTTACAACCTTTGGATTTGCCTTTCCACATACAAAGCAAGATGCAGGATTTTTCGGTAGCTCCTCATCAAAGTGCCACCGCAAACTGGAATATCCATATTCCGGAAAGTATTTACACGCCTGTTGTCGTGCGTATTACGGCGCGTGCCGGTGATTTTACGGACGGCGAAGAAAATACTTTGCCGGTTATCACGAACAGGATATTAATTACCGAAACGCTGCCCATGCCGGTACAGGGCAATCAAACCAAAACATTTGTTTTTGATAAACTCAAAAATACCGGCAGTGCTTCCCTGGTTCACCATGCACTTACAGTAGAATTTACCGGAAATCCTGCCTGGTATGCCGTTCAGGCTTTGCCCTACCTGATGGAATTTCCTTATGAATGTGCGGAACAAACATTCAACCGTTATTATGCCAATGCGCTTGCCGGATATATTGTGGCACAATCACCCAAAATGGAAGCCATCTTTAATCAATGGAACTCCTCCCCCTCCGAAGGAGGGGGCAGGGGGGAGGCAGCGCTCCTTTCTCATCTCTCCAAAAATCAGGAATTGAAATCGGCATTGCTGGAAGAAACCCCCTGGGTACTGGAAGCAAAAAATGAAACGGAGCAGCAACGCCGTATTGCGTTGTTGTTTGATACGCGCCGGCTCGCAAAGGAGCTGGACAACAACCTTGATATGCTTTCGCAAATGCAATTGCCGGAAGGCGGCTTTCCCTGGTTCCGGGGGATGACGAGCGATCGTTATATCACGCAATACATCATTACCGGGCTGGCGCGACTGCAACACCTGGGCGTGAAAAGCGCCGTCAAAGACGATGCTGCAAAAATCCAGAGAAATGCCCTGCCCTACTTAGACCGGCAATTGAAGGAAGACTATGATAACCTGATACGGTACAAAGCCGATATGGACAAGCAGCATGTCGGCTATATTCAGGTTCAGTATCTGTACATGCGCAGTTTTTTCCCGGATAAAAAAGTAAATCCTGCTGTGCAAGAGGCTTTTGATTATTATCTGCAACAGGCCGCCCGGTTCTGGCCGCAGTTTAATCCCTACCTGAAAGGCATGGCTGCCTTGGCGCTCCATCGCCTGAATGACAAAAAAACGGCACAGCAGATTATGGCATCACTGGCAGAAACGGCTACGCATCATGAGGAGCTGGGTATGTACTGGAAAACAATGACGCCGGGCTACCGCTGGTACGAAGCGCCGATAGAAGCACAGTCCTTACTGATAGAGGCATTCCAGGAAGTGGCCCAAAATCGGGCAGCGACAGATTCCATGAAAACCTGGCTGTTGAAGCAAAAACAAACCCAAAGCTGGGCAACCACCAAAGCTACGGCTGACGCTTGTTACGCACTGCTATTAAACGGCAGTGACTGGTTAGACCATGAACCGGTTGTTACCATTGATTTGGGTGATGTAAAAACAATCAAATCATCCGAAATAAAAACAGAAGCGGGAACCGGCTATTTCAAGGAAATAATAGATGGTAAAGACGTGCGGGCCGAAATGGGAACGATCAAAGTCAACATCCAACATTCAACATCTAAAATTCAGAATTCAGTAAGCTGGGGTGCGGTCTATTGGCAGTATTTTGAAGATATGGATAAGATTACTTCTGCCGCTACGCCACTTGCCCTCAGCAAGCAATTGTACATCGAACAAAACAGCGATCGCGGGCCGGTACTGACGGAAATAAAAGACGGCAATGAACTTAGGGTGGGTGACAAAGTGAAGGTGCGTATTGTGTTGAAAGCTGACCGCGACATGGAATATGTTCATCTCAAAAATATGCGGGCAGCATGTTTCGAGCCGCTGAACGTATTGAGCGGTTATAAATACCAGGGCGGATTAGGTTATTATGAAAGCACCAAAGATATAGCCACCCATTTCTTTTTTGATTATTTACCCAAAGGCACTTATGTGTTTGAGTACCCGGTTTTCGTAGGACAAAAGGGTAGTTTCTCCAATGGCATAGCCAGCATCCAGTGTATGTATGCGCCCGAGTTCAGCAGCCATACGGAAGGAACCAGGGTGGAGGTAAAGTGATTGGGACTTAACTTGATTAGGCGCATCCGGTGTTGGTTGTCAATGCCATCGTCTATTATTTATCGCCAAAATGTACGCTCATTATTCCGTTCCCAAATATTCCGGGAAGTGGTCATTGGTGCGCCTCGTTCGAAGCTGAAAGGCGTGTTAACACGGAGTTTACTTCAAAGTAACCTACTGGTAATATACCGGTAACGGCCTGTTAAAAGTGCACCTCTATTTTCGCATAAAATTTAAAAACAAGCTTTTAATTTTATGAAAAAGTATTTTCTGCTCGGAAGCGTTGCAATGTCTGTTTTATTTGCGGCCTGTAATCCCAAAGATCCCAAAACACCTGAGCCTGTCGATAGTGATGTGGTAAAACTGACTGGTGACATCAGCTCAGATCAGACCTTAACTGCGGATAAAAAGTATGTGCTGGACGGTTTTGTATATGTTACTAACGGAGCCACATTAACTATTGAACCCGGAACAATTATCTTTGGCGACAAACAAAGTCACGGGTCATTGATTATCACAAGGGGTGCTAAGATTAAAGCGGAAGGCACTCCCGACAAGCCTGTCGTATTCACCTCTGAAATGGAGCCCGGCTCCCGTAAGGAAGGTGATTGGGGTGGTGTAATCCTTCTTGGTAAAGCCCCTGTTAATCCTAACGGCGGAAAGGCTAAAATTGAAGGTGGCCTGACTCCAACCGTTGCTTCTAAAGAGGAAGACTACATTTGGTATGGCGGCAATGATGCCGGCGATAATTCGGGCATATTGAAATATGTGCGGATTGAATTTGCCGGGGTGGCTTTCTCACCGGACAATGAAATCAACGGTCTGACTATGGGCGGCGTTGGTAGCGGAACCACCATCAGCTATGTGCAGGTTTACCGTTCAGGTGATGATGCATTTGAATGGTTTGGCGGAACCGTGAACTGCGATCACCTTGTGGCAACAAATTCCTGGGATGATGACTTCGATACCGATTTTGGTTTTTCCGGTAAGGTACAATTTGCACTGGCACAACGCTGGAAAAATACGGCAGATGTATCAGGTTCCAATGGTTTTGAATCGGATAATGATGGTAATGGCAGTACTAATACGCCTCAGACAAAAGCCATATTTTCCAATGTAACCATTGTAGGTCCCGTAAAAGGTAAGGCCAACGGAACCAGCGGTATCAATGCCAACTTTCAGCATGCCGCCCAGATCCGCAGAAACTCTTCCCTGTCCATTGTAAACTCTGTCTTTTTAGGATTTCCCGTAGGCTTGTATATTGATGACACCAAGGTGACTTCACATAAGACTTCAGAAAATGCACAGGAGGGATCTTTGAAATTCCATAACAATATCATTGCCGGTTGCGGAACAGATCTGAAAGCCAGCACTCCGGAATTTGATATTGAAAGCTGGTTTGCAAGCAATGCTAATATGATTATGGACAGCACACAAGATGTCAAATTAATGGATGCCTATAAATACTCTTCCGCCATATCCAGCGATGTTGGCATTCCCGATTTCACATTGAAATCCGGATCTCCGGCAGCTTCCGGCGCATCATTCTCCGGCCTTTCCGGATTCCAGACCGTTAATTTCATCGGAGCCTTTGATTCCGGTAACAACTGGATTGCCGACTGGACTTCCTGGGATGCTGAAAACACCGTTTATTAATTGAGTGGAGTTTTTGTTTTACCTGTTCAATCCCCCGCATTTGTCTGCGGGGGATTTTTTGTCTGCTTTATTTTTTGCAGAGAAAACGCTTTTAGACTTTCTGCTGTGTTTTATCATGGTTTTTGTTTTGCTTTACAATAGAAACTCATGCCCAAACAATAGCAATGCCCATTCTACAGGCCAGGGTGGGGCTGTATATACTAAGTACTATACGTAAAAGCATTTTCCTGTATTTTTTTGTAGCGTAACTGATGCCAACAGTCAAAAGAATTAACTTTGACGACTAAATCCGACTTATGCAAAATAATCCCTGGCATACCGTAAACTATGGCGACCCTTCCGGTGATGCCGTAACGGGTATAGTGGAAATACCCAAAGGTTCCCGCGCCAAATATGAGCTGGACAAGGAAACCGGTCTGCTGCGTCTGGATCGTGTGCTGTATTCCTCTGTTTATTACCCGGCCAACTATGGCTTCATTCCGCAAACCTATTGTGATGACGGCGATCCGCTCGATATTCTGATTCTCTCTCAGATTGAGATGCAGCCGCTTTGTTTAGTACCGGCAAAAATCATAGGAGTAATGCGTATGCTCGATCAGGGAGAAGCCGATGATAAGCTGATTGCAGTATGTGCAAATGATAAAAGCGTTTCCCATATTAATGATATTTCCGAAATGCCGGAGCATTTTACGGCAGAGATCCGGCATTTTTTTGAAGAATATAAACGGTTAGAAAAAAAGGTAGTAAAGATTGAAGATTTTCAGGGAGCCAGGCTGGCTAAGAAAATCTTTCAGCATGCCGTTAATGATTATAAGGAAAAAATATTGCCGGGCCTGACAAAAGCCCTTGTTCAGTAATATAGTGGTGGCAGGATGCGTTCATATTATTCTAAAAACAAGATGCTTTGCGTACCTTTCTTTTATGTCTCTGTCTTTGCTTTGCCCTGCCTTCATTCGCATTAAAGATGAAGGGCAGGGTCTATGATGCGGACTCCAATCAGCCACTGGAAGGTGTAGCAGTGGTGAATATTTATTCTAATCAAAGTTTGATCACAGACAGTTCCGGCTTGTTTGAAATAGATGTAGAGCCGGGACATCTGGTAGAATTCCGGACACTGGGTTATGATATTGCCCGGGTGCGTATTGCCAATGGCTCATTGCCTAAATTCTACAATATCGGCATGCGGATAGGGGCTATTACGCTGGATGAGGTGAAAATATGGGATTTGGGTCGTGGAAAATGGGGTAGTGACAGCGCCCGCTCCGCAGCTACTTATGAAACCATCTTAAAGCATTACAAGCTGAACGGCCTGGATATATTGCAACACCCCTTTGATGCGCTGAGCAAATCCAACCGGCAGATTTGGGCCTTTCAAAAACATTATGAATTTTTTGAAAAGGAAAAATACATCGACTACGTTTTTAATCAGAAGCTGATCGGAGCACTTACACAGTTGGGCGGAGACAGCATTACGGATTATATGCGTCAATATCGCCCCGATTACGATATAGTACGTAGTCTGAATACTTATGAGTTCTACGATTATATCCGGAAATCGGTGGCGCAGTTCCGTAGGCCGCCGGCGAAACGGGAAGACTAATCAACCTGGAAAAAATAAGAAGCGGAGCCAAAAGCTCCGCCTCTTTTCCTGCTAATCCCGGCAGGCATCTGTTATTTGAATTCGCTTTCTTTAACATTGCTGTTGGCGCGAGCCGAAGCAACGGTAATGGTTTTCTGTCCCGGATCCATACTGATGGTTTTGTACGGAATCTTATAGCCGCTTCCGCCCCGTACATCTTTGTAGTCGGAATAGGATTTAATTTCCACCTTTTTACCACCACCGCCTTCATTAGTAACGATTTCTTTTATCAGCAAACCGCTTTTTTTGCTATAATACTGGATAGACCGCTTACGACCTTCGTTTTCTCCTTTTTCTACGGTATAACAATCTTCGCCGTCTGCGCTTTCCTCACCTAACAGGGAATAGCTGATGGCATATTTTTCGGGATGCAGCAACACCTGAAGGTCGGCATCCGTCTTGTATTCTTTAATCATCGATTCCGGCATATTGCTTTTCTTGCCGTTTTGTATGCTATACCCTTTATCGCCGTTGATGACCATTTTATTGGAGTAAACTACTTCGCTGGCCTGGGTTGTGGCATCATTGTTGCCTAATTGGGTGTTATCGCCACCTTGCTGAATCACTTTCATTTCAGACAGTATTTTGTCCGGGGATATTACCTTTATCGTGGTGGTATATTCCTGTCTCCCTACTTCAATATCCGAAACGATAAAGATGTCTTTGAGGGACTCGATAACTTTCCGGCCTCCAATGGCATCAATGTATTTGCTGATGACATCAGTTACCGCAACACCATTAATTACCTTGCTTTCGGTGGACTGAACCGGTTTTCCGAAGGCATCGAAAAAGTAAACCGTACTGTCTGCACTGAATCTTTTGATTTTACTCAGTTCAGTCTGGTTACCCACTACCACGATATTGGCATTGGCAGGAGCCAGGTATTTTCTGGCCATGCCCTGAAGATCATACGGCGTAACGGTGGCAAGATTTTTTAAATAGCTTTTGTAATAGTCCTTTGGCATATTGAACCGATCAATATTAATAGCATATTGAGCAATGGTCTGCGGGCTTTCCAATCCAAGTGCAAATACGCCGGCCATATATTGCAGGGTATTGCTCAGATCTTCTGTGGACACCGGATGGTTCCGCAGATTGTCCATTTCTTTCAGGGTTTCGGCAATGGCGCTGTCTGTTACTTCATTACGGCATTTGATATAGGCATTAAACTGCCCTACCACAGGGTCTGCGCTGAGAGAAGAGTAGGCGCCATAGGTCCATCCGTGCGTTTCACGCAGATTCTGGAAAAGCCGTCCCTGCGAGCTGCCGCCTAATAACTCATTGAGCGCACGTGCCTTGATGACATCCGGTGAGCCGATTTTTAATACCAAAGGATAGGTTATCCCAATCACGCTTTGTACGGCGCCGGCACGAGGAACAAATTCCACGACCGACTGAGCCGGGGCGTAAGCGGTCGGATATTCTGCTTTTGGTACGGATGATTGTTCCCATTTACCAAAATATTTGGTGACCAGCTCTTTTGCCTGAGCCGGCGTAATGTCGCCCACCACAGCCATATAGGCTACATTAGGGCGGAAATAAGTCTGAAAGTATTTATTACAGTCATCCAGCTTAATATTGTTGATGGTCTGATGGTCGGGCACTTCTCCGTAAGGATGGGTAGCGCCGTAGGTAACCACCCGGGAAACATTGCTTAAAATGAAATCAGGATCATTTGAATTGACATCGAATGAAGCTAACGTTTGCTTGCGCAATTTATTCAGCTCATCCTCCTTGAAATTAGGGCGCAGTATGACATCGCTCATCAGGGACAGCAGCTTGTCCTGATGCTTGGTTAACGATTGCCCGTATATGCTTTGCCCGCTTGCCACCAATGTTGCGCCTATTTGATCGACCGCTTCATTGAACTTGTCTTTATCCATATTTTTCGTGCCTGATGTCATCAGGGAGCCAACGAACCCCGAGAGGCCGGCCTGTGACCCTTCTCCTTCCGGGTATATGTCTAATTGAATGGAATAGGCTACGGAAGGCATTTTGTGGTTTTCTACCACGAATACTTTCAGCCCGTTGGGCAGGGTGAAGGTTTCCGCATCGGATAATTTTATTTCCGGAGCCGGTCCGGCTTTGGGCCGGATACTGCGGTCTAAGGATTGCGCCTGAGCAAAAGAAAGTCCGGAGAGCGCTATGATTGTGAAAAGAAGCTTTTTCATTATTTATATAATATGATTATTCGTTTTAAGAGAATGATTATTTTTTCGGCAGATAATAAACCACTGTTCTGTTTTCTTTTGTGAAATATTTATTAGCCACGCGTTTCAGGTCTTCCATGGTAATTTTCTGATATTTCTCCAACTCGGTATTAATAAGATTGGTATTTCGGAAATAGGTGTAGTTAGACGCCAGGTTTTCGGCAATGCCGGCAATACGGCTGTTTTGCAGGATGAAGTCATTTTCAGCCTGGTTTTGTAATTTGTCAAATTCTGCTTTGGAAACGCCGCTGCTTCTGACCTTTTCTACTTCCCGGTTCATGCCTTTGTCTAATTCTTCCGCACTAATGCCCATATTGGCAATACCCAGCATCAACACTAAGCCCGGAGCCTCCAGTCCAAGGTTATCCGCGCCGACATCAAGCGCCGTTTCATCCTTATCTACTAACTGCTTCTGAAAGCGTGAACTTTCCCCCTGTGATAAAAGCTGGCTCAGGAGGTTTATTGCATAATAGTCATCTTCCCCCATTGCCGGGATATGATAGGCATAAATGACCGCAGGCAGGTTGATGCCTTCGTCATAAAAATTCACCCGGCGTTCACGGGTTTGTGCAGGTTCTGCTATACCGGGGCGGGGAATGGCTTTAATGCCTTTCGGAATGGTGCTGAAATATTTTTCAATCCATGCTTTGGTTTGTTCCGGATCGAAGTCTCCCGCAACAACTAATACGGCATTGTCCGGAACATAGAAGGTTTTGTAAAATTCCATAAACTCGCTGTATTTTGCCAGATTGATATATTCATCACTACCAATCGGAGTCCATTTATAAGGATAAGTAGTATAGGCATTTTCAAATACCGCCTTTGTTATCTGACCGTAAGGGCGGTTATCGTAGCTTTGTTTTTTTTCTTCTTTCACGACTTTGCGCTGCGTTTCAATACCGGTACTGTCCACCTTGGCATGCAGCATCCTTTCGGATTCCATCCAGAGACCCAGCTCTAACTGATTGGCAGGAAGCTCTTCAAAATAGTAAGTGATGTCATTCGTGGTATGTGCGTTCAGCACGCCGCCATTGGATTGAACCAGCTTCATATATTCCCCCCGACTGATGTTTTCAGAGCCTTCGAACAGCAGATGCTCGAAAAAGTGGGCGAAGCCGGTGCGTTTCGGATCTTCATTCTTGGAACCCACATGATACATTACGGATACGGATACGATTGGGGTAGCGTGATCTTCGTGCAGGATAACATGCAGGCCATTCGGTAAATCATATTCCGAAAATTTGATTCTGCCTTCCTGGGCAAACACGCCACTTGCCATTGCTAATAAGGCAATGCTGAAAAAGGAACGTTTCATTAAAATTTTAAATTTATTTGCAACAAAAGTAGATATTATTGCAGAATAAAAGTAACGCGGAACGGGTGAAATTTTACAGAGATAAAGCTGGACAAATGCAACAGGAAATATTACCTTTACCCTCCGTTTAAAATCGGAAGTTAATCATGAGTAAAGAATGGCCCTTATGGGAAGTATTTATACGCAGTAAAACAGGGATTGACCATAAGCATGTCGGAAGCCTGCATGCCGCAGATGCCGGGATGGCTGTTGAAAACGCACGTGATGTTTATACGCGGCGTATGGAGGGTGTCAGCATTTGGGTAGTGGAAAGCCGGTATATCCATGCTTCCAATCCTGATGATGCCGGTGCATTGTATGACCCGGCGAATGATAAGGCATACCGTCATCCCACTTTTTATAACCTGCCGGATGAGCTGAAATATATGTAACTCTTAATGCCAAGATGATTTTTGAATGAAACAATCTTTGTTAAATTATGTATTGCAGCTTGCGGATAATGCTTTGATTTTAGGCCATCGTATCAGCGAATGGTGCGGGCACGGGCCAATTCTGGAACAGGATATTGCCATTACCAATACGGCGCTGGATCACATCGGGCAGGCCCGGAATTATTATCAGTATGCTGCTGAAATTTATAATCAACTCCCGGAAGCCGAACAAAAAAAAATGTTGGTGTCACCGGCTTTTGCCGGCAAAAAATTTGTCACCGAAGATGACCTCGCTTATCTGCGGGATGCCTGGGATTTTAAGAATGTATTATTGACTGAACAGGCCAATACGGACTGGGCATTTACCATAGCACGATCTTTTTTCTACGATACCTTTGCCGTAGCGCTGTACAACAGTCTGCAATCAGGTCATAATGAAACCATTGCCGCCATTGCGCAGAAATCCCTGAAAGAGGCTGCCTATCATAAAAAATGGAGTAGCGAATGGGTAATTCGTCTTGGAGACGGAACGGAAGAAAGCAGAGAAAAAATGCAATACGCCATTGATGAGCTATGGTCTTATACCGGTGAACTATTCACTCCTTCGGAAGCCGATGAGGCTATGGCAGCAGAACAGATCGGAGCGGATCTGGCGCAGATACAGGGCGAATGGAATGCACATATCGCAGCGGTATTGGAGGAGGGCACACTTATCCGACCTGAAGATGGCTGGATGCAACAGGGGGGGAAGACCGGTACACATAGTGAGCACCTCGGTTTTGTGCTGGCAGAAATGCAGTTTATGCAACGTACCTATCCCGGTATGGAATGGTAGGGGAGCGCTGATTACGAATTATTCTTTGCCATTTCACCCCATTTTTCCTATGCGGGAAATGATGTATTTTAACATTTGTACCATTATTTTATTCTGTTATAATACTGTTGCCTACAGATCGCCCCAATTCAATTGATTGATTACCAATACATATATTTATTAATGGTGTTTTTTAGTCGTTTTTTTACTGTTTTTGAAAAAGAATTTGTAAAATTGACATTCAAAATGGAGCATAGCGACCATTTAAAAAAACGGGGCGGCACCGAAAAGCCTTATGAGTAGGTAAATCAAATTAATCATTGTACAATGGATTCACAAAAGGTGGACATGTTCATCCTGACCAATAGCAAATTTTTTGAAAGCCACCATGTCAGTCAAATCAGAGACCGGCTATTGCAGGTGGACGACTCCAAATGGGGGTTGATCCAGACACTTCAGTTTAATGATCCGACAACAAGCCTGATCGTTTCATTGATTGGGGGCAACCTGGGTATTGACCGCTCAAGTTTGACACTATTTTAATATAAGGTATTGATATTCAGCGATAGCGTCTTT
>CAZUSO010000003.1:0-125180 GCA_964622775.1 uncultured Taibaiella sp.
CCTGCTGCGGTAACCAAAGAGCGCTATACCTTTCCAGAATTTAAGCGCCGGCTCTCTCAGGGACCCGGCGCTTTTTTAAATGTATGCTTATATTATTGGTCACGATTTTTTGAATCCATAGATGATTTTTTGCTACTTTTGCAGTTCAATAAGCTTGACATAAGATGAAATATAATACACGCAATACGCTCATTATTCCTGCTCTGCTAATGCTGTCTGCGGCCATTTTGCGTATGGTGAATGCGGAAACCGGCTGGTATAATTTTGCCCCCATCGTTGCTATGGGTATTTTTAGCGGAGCCGTGCTGAAGCGGAAACCTTTAGCGTTTGTACTTCCGCTACTGGCTTATTTACTTACGGATATTTATATGCAGATTGTGCATCATAACGGATTTTACGGCATCAGTCAGTCCTTTGTATATGGTGCAATGCTGCTGGTTGTACTGATGGGTTCCTTTATGAAAAAGAAAAATGTCCTGAACGTAATGGGCTTTTCCATCGGAGGCACTTTGCTGTTTTGGTTAATTTCCAACTTAGGTGTCTTTGCAGCCGGTAGCTATGGCTTCAGTCCGGAAGGATTTATCACCACTTATTTAATGGCGATACCATTTTATAAAAATGAAATGGCCACTGCCTTATTTACGAATGCCCTGATTGGCGACCTGATTTTCTCCATTGCATTTTTTGGCATCTATGCATTAGCCACCCGAAATCAAATTTCCGGCCGGCTTGCGAATCAGGATTAATTATCATCTATTATTAAATCAATACCTCGCAGGCTATGCGGGGTTTTTGCTACTCAACAATTGAAAACAATAGCATTTCATACCTTAGGTTGCAAGCTCAACTTTTCTGAAACATCCATGCTTTCCCGCACAATGGAGACAGCAGGTTTCAGTCAGAAAAAGTTTGATGAAAATGCTGATGTGTATGTTATCAATACCTGTAGCGTTACGGAGAATGCAGACAAAGAGTGTCGTCAGATCGTAAGGCGAATTCAGCGCCGGGCGCCGCAATCCCTGGTGGTCGTTACAGGTTGCTATGCGCAGTTGAAGCCGAAGGAAATTGCTGAAATAAAAGGTGTTGACCTGGTATTGGGTGCCGCCGAAAAATTCAATATCGTCCATCATATAGAAGAATTATCCAAGGGTGACAGCGCTAAAATCTGCTCCTGCGAAATTGATGATGTTGAAGATTTTCATGCATCTTATTCCATTGCCGACCGCACCAGAACCTTTCTTAAGGTGCAGGACGGATGCGATTATAATTGCTCATTCTGCACCATTCCTTTAGCACGCGGACACAGCAGGAGCGATAGTGTTGAAGGTGTTTTGAATAATGCAAGAATGCTTGCTCAAAACGGTGCCAGGGAAATTGTATTAACGGGCATTAATCTCGGTGATTTTGGGAAAGGACTTTCGGGGGGCAAAAAAAGATCGGCAACTTTTTTTGAACTTATACGACAGCTTGATGAACTGGAAGCTGCGGATCGATACCGGATATCTTCCATAGAACCCAATTTATTAAGTAATGAAATTATCGAATTTGTGGCATCAAGCAAAAAATTTATGCCTCATTTTCATATTCCCCTGCAAAGCGGGAATAACGAGATATTAGGGCTTATGCGCAGGCGGTACCGGCGCGAACTCTATGCAGAGAAGGTGGCTTACATTAAACAATGTATGCCGCATGCCGGCATTGGCGTAGATGTCATCGTTGGTTTTCCGGGAGAAACGGAACAATATTTCCAGGACACCTTTGACTTTTTGCATGCTCTGGATGTTTCGTATTTTCATGTATTCACCTATTCCGAACGGGCCAATACGCTTGCTGTGGAAATGTCTGGTGCGGTTCCAATGCCGCTCCGTCATGAACGCAATAAAATCCTGAGAAATCTATCATATCAAAAGAGCCGGTATTTTGCCGCAAAACACCAGGGACAAACACGGCCTGTTTTATTTGAAAGTGCGGATAAAGGCGGGCTTATGGAAGGATACAGCGATAATTATATTAAAGTTCAGGCTGCTTACAATCCGCAATGGGTAAATGCAATCGTGGACTGGAAGCTCTGAGCGCTTGTATGATTGCCAACGGCAGGTTGCATATAATAATGATGATAATCAATAATTTATTTCAACAGAAAATCCAAATTATAAAGCAATTTGATTAAAATTCCCGCATGCAGAAATCCCCTTAGGGTTAAGTAAAAAGGGCAAAATTAAACACAGAGTAGGGTACGGATAATCAACTTAATGGTTTTTACAATATAGACAAAATAAGCGCTCCTCAATCATCTCCTGTCTCCAATGTGTAAAGTGTCGATCAGAGATATATTCTTTCCCGTTTTGAAAATATAATTCCTGCTGAAAGACGTACCTTTATCCGTCTTAATACGCAGCGCTTTTGGAGCATCATCATGGCCATAATCACAATGCATTACCTGCCCATATCGGGCGGGCATTTACTATTGGCATTCTGTTAAACCTGGCATTTGTTTCAATTGAGTTTATCGTTGGGCTGTCTTTAGGGTCGCTTTCCCTCCTGACCGATGCCGGGCACAATCTCAGCGACGTGGGTAGCCTGGCCTTGTCGCTGGCGGCTTTCCGGCTCTCGGCGCTGAAGCCCAGGAAGCAATATACTTACGGATTCAAAAAGACGACTATTCTGGCCAGTTTGTTCAATGCTATCCTTTTGCTGGTGGTAGTGGGCGCTATCCTCGTAGAAGCCATAGGTCGCTTCCGACATCCTGTGCATATTCCGGGCATGCAGGTGGCTATCGTTGCATTTGCAGGGATTATTATTAATGGCATTTCGGCTTTGCTTTTTTTTCGCGATAAGGATAAAGATTTGAATATAAAAGGTGCTTACCTGCACTTGTTTGCAGATGCTTTAGTATCGGTGGGTGTGGTCATTGGCGGGATTATCATATATTATACTGATGTGCAATGGATAGATCCTTTGCTGAGCATGATTATTGCGGGAGTTATTTTATTCAGTACTTACGGTCTGCTAAAAGACAGCATTCGGATGTCGCTCGATGGGATTCCTAAAAATATTGAGATGGATAAGGTACAGTCGGCGGCAATGAGCATTCGGGGTGTGGTTGCCTTTCAGCATATTCATATTTGGGCGATGAGCACTACTGAAAATGCGCTTACCGGCCATCTTATCGTACAATATAATTTAAACGAAACGGAAATTGACAGCATAAAGTGCAATTTAAAGCATAAACTGGAACACCTGAATATTGTACACAGCACGCTGGAGACCGACCGGGAATATGCAACACGAAGGGATCAAGGCTGCGAGCATTCGCTGTAATATCATCGTATTTTTTTAATAATTAAGGTGCAAAATAAATTTGGCGGTAGCGTTTCCTTTTGTACATTTGCGGGGTTAAAAAACTATTAATTAATAATCAAAATTAAGAACTGTGGCGTACGATAATAACAGAAGCTACGACGAAAAACGTAACACGGAAAGCTTTTACAGCAAAAAAATCAAAGCCGGAAAGAGAAGGACGTATTTCTTCGATGTAAGAGAAACGCGGGGTAGTGACTATTTCATTACCATTACGGAAAGCAAAAAACGCTTTAATGATGACGGATATGATCGCCATAAAATGTTCCTCTACAAAGAAGATTTTAATAAATTTTTGAGCGCATTGACAGAGACGATTGATTATGTGAAAACCGACCTGATGCCCGACTTCGACTTTGATGCGTTCAACCATGATCAGCAAAACGAAGGAGAATATGAAAGCAGCGATAATCAACGGACAACCGTTGCTGCTGCTCCGGATCCGGCCGCCGTTGAAGAAGAAATGCCTGCGCCAGGTTCTTTGAGCGATGATACTTCCGTGGACGATTGGAAAATGTAATCAACATCGATTTTCTTTATAAAAAAATCATCCGGACTAATCTCCGGATGATTTTTTTTGTGCCAGATATTGCACAGCCATCGCATAGCCTTCCAGTCCGAAACCGGTGATGACGCCGGCACAATGTGCTGCGGTGCGGGAATGCCTTCGAAATGCTTCCCGCGCATGAATATTGGAGATGTGCACCTCCACTACCGGAATGTCAATAGCCGCAATGGCATCTCCCAACGCAATGCTGGTATGGGTATAGCCGGCTCCGTTAAGAATAATGCCTCTGGAATTTAGAGCCGCTTCATGTATCTTGTCGATGAGCGCTCCCTCTATATTGCTTTGAAAATAAGAAAAAGTGATTTCGGGAAAACGGGCTTTTAATACTGCTAAGAATACTTCAAAACTACAGGAGCCGTATATATCCGTCTCCCTGGTTCCCAACAGGTTGAGATTTGGCCCGTTGATAATGTACAAATGCATAATAATACAAGATTTATGTCACGTTATAAGGATGTGAATGTACGATGTTTTACCGTAGGGTGCATCCTGAAACAACCAAAATTCCCCCCTTTGGGGTTGTATTAATGCTATCTGATGAGTTTATCTTTGGCTCCAAAATTTTTAAGAATGAAACTAACAACCGTCTTATTAACAGGAATAGCTGTAAGCGCTACGGGTATTATAGCCTGTCAGAGTGGTGCAGGAAACAAGGATGCAGCAGACACTGCCGGTACAACGATCTTCATTGATCGGGCCAATATGGACACGGCCGTAAAGCCGGGGGATAATTTTTTTGAATATGCCAATGGTACCTGGTTAAAAAATACCGTTATTCCGGGAGATAAAACCCGCTGGGGCAGCTTTGATGAGCTGCGGGACAAAACCAATGCGTCCGTGAATACTTTACTGGACGAAATAAAAAACACTACTGCCAAAGCGGGAACAGATGAATATAATGTGGCCGGTTTTTACAAAAGTGGTATGGATACGGTAGCCATTGATAAACTGGGATTAGCTGCTATCAAGCCGGAGCTGGATGCCATTAATGGTATTACTACTCAGCAACAGCTGATGGATGTGGTGCTGGCCAATTACAAAAAGGGCTTACATACTATCCTGCGCGGCTATATCGGCCCTGATGATAAAAACGTTAATCAGAATATCGTTCAGATAATACAGGGAGGGTTAGGCCTGCCTTCCAAGGATTATTATACGGATAAAGATGAAAGCTCTGTGAAAAACAGGGAAGCGTATAAAGCTTATATCGCTAAAATCCTGAGCCTTTCGGGACAGGATGCCGCTACTGCTCAAAAGCATGCGGAGGCAATCTTCAATGTAGAAAATCAGTTGGCGGCTGCTTCTTTATTTCCGGTGGAAATGCGCGATCCGCAAAAGATGTATAATAAATTCAGCTTAGAGGAGTTTAGTAAGAAAACGCCGAACCTCAACTGGGTAAATATCTTTGCCAAATTAGGCATTACAGGTCAGGATTCCCTGCTGGTGGCAACGCCCGAATATTATAAGGCCTTATCCGGTATGCTGAATACGGTTCCGGTTGAAACCTGGAAGCAATACCTTTATTTCCATACGATCAGCGATATGGCTGCCTATCTCGGCACCGATTATGAAGCGGCAAGCTTTGCATTCTATAGTCAGCAGCTCAGTGGTCAGAAAGAGCAGCGGCCAAGATGGGAGCGGGTAATGGATGTCATTAACGGTTCAATCGGCCAGCAGCTTGGCAAGCTTTATGTGGATCGGTATTTCAAGCCGGAAGCAAAGGAAAGGATGAAAGAATTGGTAGGCAACCTGGAAGCCGCCTTCAGGGAACGTATTCAAAAGCTCGACTGGATGAGCGATGTTACCAAGGCAAAAGCGCTCTCCAAATTGAATGCCTTTATGCTGAAGATCGGCTACCCCGATAAATGGAAGGATTATTCCGGGTTGAAGATTACGCCGGATAATTATGCGCAAAATGTGCTGAATGCCGCTCAGTTTGATTTTAACCATGAAGTATCGAAATTGGGGAAACCGGTTGATAAAACAGAATGGTTTATGACACCGAATACGGTAAATGCTTATTATAATCCTGCATTTAACGAGATCGTTTTCCCTGCGGCTATCTTACAGTTTCCCTTCTTTGATTTCAATGCGGACGATGCGGTAAACTATGGCGGAATCGGTGCGGTTATCGGTCATGAAATGACCCACGGATTTGATGACCAGGGCGCTCAATATGCTGCTGATGGTAACCTGAGCAACTGGTGGACACCGGAAGACCGCGAAAAATTTAAGGCCAAAACACAAATGGTTGTGGACCAGTTCAACAATTATAAAGTGCTGGATTCCGTTCCGGTTAATGGCGAACTGACCTTAGGCGAAAATATCGCTGATTTGGGCGGTGTAACCATTGCCTATGATGCCTTCAAAAAAACGAAGCAGGGTCAGGGTAATGAACTGATTGACGATTTCAGCCCTGATCAGCGATTTTTCCTGAGCTGGGCTCAGGTATGGAGAGGAAAAGCTACGCCGGAACGCGCCAGGCAACTGATCAAAACTGACCCGCACTCACCGGCTGAATGGAGAGCAAACGGGCCGCTGAGCAACTTTGAACCTTTTTATAAGGCCTTTAATGTGAAGGAAGGCGACAAGATGTTCCGGTCTGAAAATGAACGGGCGAAAATCTGGTAAGATTTAACCGGCAGCCATTAGCTAAATATCAATTACTAAATAAAGTCCCGGAAAATAAATCCGGGACTTTATTTATACTGCATGCGGGATAAAAAAGTGCATTTTGTTTATCGAAAAACTGGAAACGTAAGGTGAGCAGGGCTTGTAATTCTCCCCCACTAGATTTGATTGATTGCACTAAAGAATGATTTTATTGCTGTGTGAAATTCTGTACTTCGTGATGCGCTAACATCACGAACAGCGGGGCCAGGCTAATTCAAAAGAACAATGGCTGGTAAAATCATCCGGTACAGTAACTAAATTTTTGTGGTGTTGGATAGCAAAGCAATTACGTTTAAGTGGAAGAACCCCCATGGGGTTTAAATGGAATCATTGTAGCGGTGTGATGCGTGAGGGATTGAAGTGGAAATCCTTTTTGTGAGGAACGAACAAAAAGATTGGAACGGAAAGCCCGACCCGAAGGGGCACGCCCAAATAAAAAAAACGATTTTTTACAATCACAATGATTTTCGCTGTCGCACCTTTGCATCGTAATCCTAATGCAAACGCAATTTAAAATGCTTTTAGGAGTCAGCTATTGTTTTGTCTGCATTCAGCCTGATGGTTTCTTGTATTTCGACAATTCAACAATCAAAAAACTAAAAAATGTTTACAGTAGAACAAATTGAAAAGGCGCACAGTAGCGTGAAGTCGGGAGCAGACTTTCCCGGGTATATCCGGGAAATTAAAGCTATTGGCGTTACCGCATTTGAAACCTGGGTAAAGGATAGTCATACGATCTATTCGGGTGTCAGTAACTTTCAAGCTTCATCAATACCGGTGTATGACAACCTGGTTATTGCAGACACTGTGAACAAGGAACAATTTGTGCAATATTTGAAAGCGCATCAACAGGGGCAGACAGACTATCACACATTCTGCAGGCATTGTGCGGAAACAGGAATTGAAAAATGGTTTGCAAGCCTCAATGAAATGACCTGTACCTACTATGACAAGGCAGGAAACCGGATTTTAGCGGAATCAATACCTGGATAAAACGGTGTGCAGTTGCAGGCGGAACTGTGGGCAATTGGATATCCTACCTAAACAATGTTCACCTACGGCCGGTTGGTGAAAATCCCCGGATACAGAACTTTCCCATCACGGTAGAAAGTGTAGAATTTCTTTGTGGAAAACTTTTATTTTATTTAGTTAGTTATCCTAACTATATTTGCTCTGGTAATGTTGCCGAAGAACAAGTAAAATTTTTAAGCAATGAGTAAACCGGTTTTTTATCACGCAGGTTGCTCTGTTTGCCTGAGCGCAGAGCATGACATCATTAACCTTGTAGGTGCAGACCATGTGGAAGTGGTTAACCTTGGAGAAGTCCGCAACAGAATTGAAGAAGCGGAAAATGCAGGTGTAAAATCCGTCCCGGCATTGGTCACTCCAAACGGAAATGTACTTCACATCAACTTTGGCGCTTCTATGGCTGATGTAAAAGGTTAAAAAATTTGCCCCATATAGTCAGGATAATATCTGTGTGGGGCAATTTTATTATTGCAAATTATTCTTTTGGGAGAAGATATGACGATCCCCCGGAAAACACTTTTAAAATATGGTAGCCCTGAATGGGCGTGATATCAACAATCCCGGGTATCAACCCAGGGTAAAAAGGCGTGAGTGCCTCTTGTTTTGGCGTGAGTTTTGGTTGCGAAGCAAAACAAAAACCATGACAAACACAGATTGAAATTCTAAAATCATTTTCCTTGATGATGATTTAGGGTAGTATCCAAATAGCATTCAGTTTTACAAAATATTTTCCTCAATTTGAAAAACGCAAACAATTGAAATCATTCATCTTTGTTTTTGCGATGTTGTGCATCACATCAACATTCGCTCAGGCACAAAAATCTAATAAAATGCAGATAGCAGTATGGGACACTTATGTAACGAAAAAAGACGGCACGGTAATGCACTTTGA
This sequence comes from uncultured Taibaiella sp., assembly GCA_964622775.1. Taxonomy (GTDB): domain Bacteria; phylum Bacteroidota; class Bacteroidia; order Chitinophagales; family Chitinophagaceae; genus CAZUSO01. Next base: position 8,523 of record CAZUSO010000003.1, read on the forward strand.
TATTATTGCGCCATCGGAGCTAAAAGATACCAGTGTAATTTATAATTACGGAAAGGAATATCTCAAAACCAAAGGGCAGGAAGGACAGCCGCTTACCGCCGAAGAATGTCGCTTTTGCCATGTGGAAACGGTGAAGCCGCAGCAGGAAAATGATATCATTCAGAAAGGTTATTATATCTTTGAGATAGAAAACTGCAAATGATGAATCAATCTGATTTTGATTTAAAATTCCAAAATCAAAGCACGGAAAGCAAAATTATTGCTTCTTTGGAAAGGATTGCCCAGGCCTTTAGGGTATTGCTATGGCAGGAAAGCAAAACGTTTTCATTAAGCCCTATTCAGGTGCAGGTATTGATTTTTCTGCTTCATCACAGCGATGAAAAAAGAAAAGTAAGTTACCTGGCGGAGGAGTTTAACATGACCAGGGCCACCATTAGTGATACCATAAAAACGTTAGAACAAAAGGAGCTTATTACCAAAACCTACGAACAACATGACACGAGAAGCTATATTATACACCTGACTAAAAAAGGCAAAGACATAGCGCGTAAAACAGGATTATTTACCCGGGAAATCCGCACTCCGATAGACCAGCTGCATCAGGACGATAAAGAAAACCTGCTGTTAGGGTTGTTCAATATTATCCGGCATTTAAATCAATCCGGCGTAATCACTATTCAGCGTATGTGTATGACCTGCGCTTATTACCAGCAATCCGAAAGCGGACAGGGTCATTTCTGCAAACTGCTTCATCAGGAGCTGAATGTTACAGACCTGCGGATTGATTGCCCGGAACACGAGATGAAAATATGAATGAAATCATAAACAACCTGACCCGAATAAAAGCGAGAATAGCAGATGCCTGTAAAAAATCGGGCAGAAGTACTGCTGAAATCAGATTGCTGTTAGCCACAAAGACCGTTTCTGCCGAAAATATAAACGTAGCGCTTTCCGCAGGCGAAAACCTTATTGGCGAAAACAAGGTTCAGGAGTTGAAAGAAAAATTCGACGAGCTGAAAACCGTTCCTCATGAAAAGCATTTCATCGGGCATCTGCAAACTAATAAAATCAAAGACCTTTTGAAGTGCAATGTATCCTGCATACAATCACTTGACCGGCTGGATTTGGCGGAGAAGCTGCACCAACGGCTGTTGTTTGAAAACAAGACAATGCAGGTGCTGATACAGGTAAATACTTCGTTTGAAGAAAGTAAATTTGGTGTGAGTCCTGATAACGCTATAGCCCTGACAAAGCAGATTGCACAGTTGGAAACCCTGAAGATAAAAGGCCTGATGACCATTGGAATTTTTAGTGCGGAAACCGAAAAAGTGCGTAATTGTTTTCGGCTGCTGAAAAGCCTGCAACAACAAATCATTGCTTTAAATATCCCTGATGTAGTCATGGAAGAGTTATCTATGGGAATGAGCGGTGACCTGGAAACTGCAATTGAAGAAGACGCCACAATCATAAGAGTAGGCACAGCCATCTTCGGACAGAGAATTTATCCCGACAGCTATTATTGGAATGAAAAGGATGGCGTAAGGTAATCGCTCATCAGCTTGGACACTACTGAAGAATATTAACTCAAATCAATAATTCTCATTAACTTTATGCGAAACTCAACGAACAGCTTGCTATTGCTGCACCTGCGGCAGGCGGCAAACTGCCGGGCGCAATAATTAAGGCATCACAATTTGTGCGATGAATCTCAATTCGAGGAGAGCATTTATAAAAAACAGTATTAAGGCGACCTTTCTTTTCGTCTTAGCCAACCCGTTAAAACAGCTCTTAGCTTTCCCCAAAAATGAAAATAAGCTGCCTTCATGGGCTGCATTGGTAGAACTTGCCCGATGGTGCCCGAGTGTTCATAATCTGCAACCGCACAGAATAAGAATAATTTCGGACACGGAAGCTGAATTATACTATGATGTTGCACGGCTTTTGCCGGTTGGCGATCCCAATGCAATCTTTACTACCGTTGCTATGGGCATTTTTATTGAACATCTTTCCATAGCAGCCGGCGCTTACGGCGCTAAAGTGAAAATAGACGATGTAGTGGACACCATCTCAATAAGTAAAACAGGACTTACGCTATTTGCGAGGCTAAAGCTGGTATCCACCTCCGAAAAAGAAGAGCTGGATAAGGCGTTAATTAAAAAGAGGAGAACTTCCCGTTTACACTATAATGGAATGCCGCTTAAGCAGGATACGCTGGATAAGCTAAAAATACAGACGGCGCAATTTGGGCATGAATTTTTCTCCTCTTCTGAAGAGGATATCATAGATTTTGTAATTAACCTTAATCAGCAAACGTTATTTGAAGACCTTAAATCGAAGGCAGACCGGGATGAGCTAAATCATTTGTTCCGCTATACCCGGGAAGAAGCTGAAATAAAAAGAGACGGACTCTGGGCAAAGTGCATGGGCTTTCCCGGTTACTTAATGAAGTCCGTTTTTATTCATCATCAGCGATGGGAAAAAGGATGGAGGAAAAAATTATTAGCCAATTATTACAAAGCCTCTTTTAAAGGGACGACAACGATTTGCTGGTTTGGTGGAGCATTCAGCAATACAGCAGACTGGCTTCTGGCAGGGAAAATGCTGGCAAGAAACTGGCTTTTAATTACAAAAGAAGGCGCATACATCCACCCCTTTGGCTCGCTGATAACGAATACGGGCGCTTACCAGAAAATAAAAGCACAATTAACCACTCCGGCGCAGGATAAAAAAATCTGGATGATTTTCAGAGCCGGCTATTCTGATGAGCCTGCAAGGAGCTATCGGTTAAGCGCTGAGGAAATTATAATCACGTAAGGCATGAGACATCTGTTCATTTTATCGTATGCATGGATTCATGAATGCTTCCGCAGGCAATTATTGCATTCGTCATTCACTATGAAATTGCTGTTCGTTCCCGGCTTTAATACCTGGAGAATTTTCAATGCCAAAGCAAGAGCGTATGCGGAATTTGTCAAAGCAAAAAGAAATGTTCCGGCATATAGAGATTTTTTAGTCGCCAATCAATTTTCAAAACCATCGTTTAAGGGATTAAGTCCTAACATAGAGGAAATACCTTTTACCGATAAAGAAAACTATGTGAAACGATATGTGATGGAAGAAAGGTGCGTCAAAGGTAAAATTCCGGCAAGCGGAATCATTTTTGATGAATCTTCAGGAAGCAGCGGCACAGCTACAAACTGGATTAGAGGAAGAAAGGAAAGGATGATAAATGCGAAATTTATTAAGTTCGGCATTCGTAATTTATTCGGCTCGGAACCCTTATTTATTATTAATGCTTTTGCCTTAGGCCCCTGGGCAACGGGGATAAACGTAACCATGAGCTGTGTCTCCTTTTCTAAATTAAAATCATTAGGGCCGGATAAAGTCAAAATTGAAAATACCATCAAACATTTCGGTAAAGCGCATAAATATATCATTATGGGTTATCCGCCCTTTTTGAAAATGCTCGTTGATCATTCTACGATAGACTGGCAGCATTATGATATTTCATTCATATTTGGGGGAGAATCCATGTCGGAAGGCATGAGAGCATATCTGTTGAATAAGGGTATTAAAAGAGTCATTAGCTCATTGGGCGCATCCGATTTGGAGCTTAATATTTCTGCTGAAAACGATTTTACGGTTAGCTTGAGAAAATTTTTGCACTCCAACGCGGCACTCCGGAAACGAATTTTACAATATACTGGTGCGCTGCCCATGATCTTTCAGTTTAATCCTGCCGATTTTTTAGTAGAAACTTCCACGGAAGGAGAATTGGTCATAACCGTTTGCCGACCCGGCTATGTCGCACCAAAAATACGATACAATATACATGACAGAGGCCATGTATTACAGCTGAAAGAACTGTATTCCATACTAAAGGAATTGCATATCAATGATAAGGATTTGGCGCCGCCCCGGATCGATTTACCGTTACTTTTCCATTATGGCAGAGCGGATATGACGGTATCCTTTTTTGGTGCGAATATCAGTCCCGTTGATATTAATGAAGTTATTTTTTCAATCCCCGAATGCGCTGCAATTGTTGACTCGTTTTGTATTACGACTCAGGAAGACCACGAAGGGGGTAAAAAACTTATTATTCACTTTGAATTGCAAAATGGGGCTTCCGATAATTCCATTGACCATATAAAGATGGAAAAAGAATTTTACGGGGAGCTGGCAAAGATCAATCAGGATTTTAGAGAAGCCCGCAAAATGGCTAATCAGGAGGGGCAAACAACTATCAGGTTTCATGCACATGCTCAGGGACCGTTTGTAAACAGTGATATAAGAATAAAGGCGAGATATATCGCGTAAGACCATTGGGAAAGATTATTCCCGTCTAAGACAAATCTTCCGTTTTATTTCACCAGCAGTATGTCAAAGATGATCTGCCGGATATTAACCCGAATCAATAATTCTATTTAATTTTTAGGCTTATTAAAGCTTACTCCGAAGAAAAGAAACGGAATGCGATTGCTGCGGTATGATTTCTAAATGGTAAGTAATAAGTTCTTTATTTTTTAAAATTGAATACCAATATTTCCGGGCAATCATTACTGCCTATGATTGCTTTGTACTGCAAAATAGCTCCCCGGATTTTCGGGGATGGCTTTGTAACTTTTATAGGCTTATCTGAATGCAATTCCTAAAGACCTTTAATTTTTTCAGAAAAAATTAATACTTTCGCATTTCATTACCACTTGAGGGATATTTTGATAAGGTTTATCCCTTTGTAATGAAGATGTAGAAACAGGCATTATACTACCATATTAAGAATGTTATAACCCGTAGGTTATTATGCGCAGTAATCTTTCCAGCCAATCTTGGGTAGGATTAAGCTTGCAACGCTTAAAATACTCTGAACTTTTTTTGCTGCCTGATGTAGCTAATTTTTTCGATGGAATGACTTCGTGTTTATGCAGGAGATCTGCAGAAGGTCATGGCATAGATATTAATTCGTGTCCTTAACTGAACTATTATTTTTAAGTATTTATACGATAAATCTTATTTTGCAATTATAAAAATTCATAATCTCAAACAATCAAAGATGAAAAACCGCTTACTCTTTTTGCTGCCAGCATGCATTTTCTTTCTTAGTGCCTATCCGGCTTTTGCCCAGGAAGATTCAAATAAGGCGTCGGAAGGTAATCAAACCAGAAACTTTCTGAAAATTGACACTTCAGACACCATAGAACCGGATAGCGCCGCACTCATGGTACAGTCGGAGGGTAGGGACTGGGACCCGCCGTATAAAAATATTGTCAAAATCAACGTGACTTCTTTAGCGTTTAAAACATTCTCTCTTCAATATGAGCGCTTATTAGGCCGTAAAATGTCCGTGGCGCTTGGTGTCAGGATGATGCCTTCTTCCGCGCTGCCGTTCCGAAATGCTATCGTTAATGCCACAAAAAGTGAAGATGGCGAAGATGATGAGGACTTGACGAAGCTTTTTGAAGAGGCAAAGCTGGGTGGTCTGGCCATCACCCCGGAATTCCGGTATTATCTCGGAAAGGAAGCGGGTAGGGGGTTTTATTTAGCGCCGTTTGTACGTTATGAACATTATAACTTATCGGCTCCCTATTCATTTTTGGATGCAAGTGACCAACTGGTGAATGTTTCTTTTAAAGGTAATATGACGAGCTATGGTATTGGATTGATGATCGGTTCGCAGTTCAAGCTGGCTCAGCGCCTCACGCTTGACTGGTGGATACTGGGGCCTTATTACAGCGCTACCCAGCTCAGCTTGAAAGCGAATAATCTGAGTTTAACTACCGATGATCAAACGATACTGCGTGAATCTTTGGAAAGTATCGAATTTGCCAGTGTAAAGATAGAGTCAGAGGTGACGGCAACATCTGCAAGCCTGAAAGCAAAGAGCGGCTTTGGCGGTATTCGTGCCTTTGGCCTTTGTCTCGGATTTAAGTTTTAATCAACTTTTCCCCGTAAATAACCAGGAGCTTGATTGAGCTGTTTTATAGTCTTCATCGAATATGATTAAATCAACCGGAATGTTTGAAGGCGGACAAAACCGACCATCATAAGGAACAAGGATCCGGCAAATATTTGAAATCATTAAGTCCTGAAACCTTGAAATGAAGTCATATAAAAACAATAAAATTAGCAACCAGGTGATTGATATAGCTTGTTTACAGATTAACTGAAAAGCAGCTTACCGAACCCGGTAAGCTGCTTTATAGCGTTAAGCGCCTTATTGAAACTATGTGAAACGGACAATGTGGTCAAAAATAGTTGGTAAAATGGTCTAAAATCCTTTTCTGTATTGTGTTTTAAGGTGTTTTATTGAAACTGGTTTCAATAAAGCACCTTTGTTTTATGAAAAAAAGCGACAAAAATGTCCTGTATGCGATTCTGTAAAAACGCAAAAGTGGGGGTATCAAAACGGTAAACAACGATACCATTGTACTGACTGTTTCAACAATTTTATAAATACAAATTCAGGTGTTTCTGACCGCAACCAATTTGTATGGTTTTACAAATGGATTATGGAACGACAGGTGTTCAAAACATTGATTCGCGACAGTAGAATGTCCCAAAGCAGTATCCAAAGATTATTCAATAGATATCTGTCCAAGCCTCCGCAAAATCTACTCCGAAGTAAGTCTAATGTTCATCTTTTGATTGATGGCACTTATTTTTCAAATGGTCTTTGTTTGATACTTTATTATGATAAGGATTTACAATTTGTGCAGCTTTACAGGCATAGCAACAAGGAGAAATATAGAGAGATAAAGGAGGACTTGGAAAACCTTAAAAGAATGGGAGTCTCCGTTTATAGTGTTACTTGCGATGGACATAAATCAATCATAAAATCCGTCCAAAAAGTTTATCCTAACAGCATCATCCAACGTTGTGTCATACACGTCAAAAGGCAGTCCGGTAGTTGGTTAGGGAGGTTTCCGAAACTCGAATTATCCAAAGAACTGCTACGAATAATAAGACCGATAACAAGATTAGATACCATTGAAGATATACAGGAATGGCTGGTGTTTTTTTATAAATGGTACAAACAAAATAAGGCATTTATAAATGAACAGACGATAAATGAAGCAACAGGGAGAATGTGGTACAAGCATAAAAATTTGCATGCTTCTTGTAGTCATCTCATCAATGCAATTCCACATTTGTTTAGCTATATAAACGATCCTCAAATTCCTAAAACAACTAATGAACTTGAAGGCTACTTTACACATTTAAAAGAGAAAATGACTTTGCATAAGGGACTAAGAATAGATAAGAAAATCAATTTCATTAAATGGTATATCTACTTTAAAAATCAAAAGCGATGAAGGGATTTTCTTGCGATTTTGGCTTACCGATAGATAAGAAAAGGACAGCTCAAAAAGCTGTCCTCTATCGTATAAGCACCGAGCTATATGCTCATATGTTGCTTCCCACAGCAGAGCTTATTACCCTTTTGCTCGATAAGTCAAATTTCAACCAATTTTTGACCCAAAAACCAACTATTTTTGACCACATTACCTGAAACGGGGGCGTTTCAGAAAGGGAAAACCCTGTTTATAACTTACGTTTTACTTCCACTTCTTCATATCCTTCGATGATATCCCCTGCCTGAACATCGTTGAAGTTTTTAATGCTTAATCCGCATTCATATCCGGCTACCACTTCTTTCACATCATCTTTGAAGCGCTTCAGCGAGGCCAGCTCACCGGTATGGATAACGATACCATCGCGGATAAGATGCAACCTGGTATTGCGGCTGAATTTTCCATCCAGTACATAACAGCCTGCAATGGTGCCTATCCCGCTAATCTTATAGATTTCCCGTACTTCGATATTACCCACGACTTTCTTCTCAATAGTTGGTTCCAGCATGCCTTCCATTGCACTTTTAATCTCTGCAATGGCGTCATAGATAATGGAGTAGGTGCGAATTTCAATATTTTCATGTTCCGCCAGTTTAGCTGCCTGCGGAGAAGGACGCACCTGGAATCCGATGATGATAGCATCGGAAGCGCTGGCCAGCATCACATCGCTTTCGCGGATTTGACCCACTCCTTTCAACACGACATTGACTACCACTTCTTCGGTAGATAATTTTTGCAATGAATCGCTCAATGCTTCGGCAGATCCATCGAAATCTGCTTTGATAATTACATTCAGTTCTTTAAAGTTGCCCAATGCCAGACGACGTCCGATTTCATCCAGCGTAATGTGCTTACGGCTGCGGAGTCCCTGTTCACGCAATATCTGGGCACGGCGGTTGGCAATGGTCTTCGCTTCGTTTTCATCTGCATACACTTTGAACTTTTCCCCGGCCTGCGGCGCTCCGTTAAGACCCAATACCTGCACCGGCGTGGACGGCCCGGCTTCGGTAGAACGCAATCCGCGTTCATTGCTCATAGCTTTCACCTTACCGTAATATTGTCCCGACACAATCATATCTCCATGATGCAGGGTTCCTGCCTGCACCAAAACCGTAGAAACGTAGCCGCGTCCTTTATCTAAGGAAGCTTCAATGATAGAGCCTGTAGCTGGTTTATTCGGGTTGGTTTTCAATTCCAGCAATTCTGCTTCCAGCAATATTTTTTCGAGAAGCAGGTCAATGTTCAGACCTTTCTTTGCAGATATTTCCTGGCTTTGGTATTTACCGCCCCAGTCTTCTACCAAAATATTCATGGCAGAAAGCTGTTCTTTTATTTTGTCCGGATTGGCGCCTTCCTTATCAATCTTATTGATAGCAAAGATCATGGGCAGGCTGGCAGCCTGCGCGTGAGAAATCGCCTCTCGGGTTTGTGGCATGATGGCATCATCTGCAGCAATTACGATAACGGCAATGTCGGCAGCTTTTGCTCCGCGTGCCCGCATCGCGGTAAAGGCTTCGTGCCCCGGAGTATCCAGGAATGCAATTTCCTTACCGGATTCCGTTTTCACTTTGTAAGCACCGATATGCTGGGTAATGCCGCCCGCTTCTCCAGCTACTACGCTGGCATTGCGGATATAGTCCAGCAGGGAGGTTTTACCGTGATCAACGTGCCCCATAATCGTCACAACAGGAGCCCGTGGTTCTAAGTCTGCAGGATCATCAACTTCTTCTTCTTCCTCTTCACCATCCTGCTGCAGATTGATAAATTCCACTTCCTTATCGAATTCGCTGGCTACTAATTCAATCACCTCGGCATCGAGGCGCTGGTTGATAGACACCATGATGCCTAAGCTCATACATTTGCTGATGATCTCAGCAAAATTGACTTCGAGCAGGTTCGCCAGTTCACTTACGGAAATAAATTCGGTTACCTGAATAATGCTTCCGTCATCTACGGATTCTGCCGCACGTTTTTCCGCCATTTCTTCCCGCTTATTACGACGGTATTTGGCTTTAAGATTTTTACTACGCACACCGCCGCCCGAAAGCTTGGCCTGTGTTTCCCTGATCTTATCCTGTATTTCTTTAGCGTCAATTTCCTGTGCTGCCGCACCATTGCGGTTGTTTCCGAATTTCCCGCCTCTGTCTCTTCCGGCTCCACTGGCTCCGCCGGGACCTCTTCGGGTATCCCGGTTATTGCCGGGTCTGTTTCTGTCCTGCCCGGTTTTTGCTTCCGGTTTTTTCTCAACCGGGATACGTTTACGCTTACGTTTTTCCCGTTGTTCCTGTTTTCCGCCCATGGTGTTTGCAGGCAGTACTATCTTTCCGATAACCTTAGGCCCTTCTAATCTGGGCGCTTTAGTTTCGATATGCTCCCGTTCTTCTTCCTGAGGCTGGTCGAATTTTACTTCGGTGATCAGCTTCACTTCCTTTCTTGGCGGGGGGGCCGGTCTTTCGGTTGTTTTGCCTTTTTTCTCAGGTCTTTCCTTTTCAGCCGGCCTATTACCTGCATCTTTATTATTGCCGGTGGCCTTGGCCATTTCTTTCTTGCCTGCGGCTTCTTTCTTCTTATCGGCAGCCTTTTTAGGGCGGGTGTTTTGATTCAGTCCGGACAAGTCTATCTTATCCAGGATCTTTGGACCGGCAAGTTTCGGGCTTTGCGTTTCGATGTGCGCATCTTCGCTCCCCGGCGAATCGGTTACAGGCTCTTCCGTATCCCTGTGTTCAGCTTTAGGGGCAGGCTCCTCCAGGGGGTCGGGCTCTTCCGGCTGCTTCCCCGGTTCTGGAGTTGGCTCCGGAGCTTCTGCTACAATGGGCTCAGGCTCTGGTAAAGGCTCCGGGGCTTCCACAACTTCTTCTGCTTCTGCTTTCACCTCAACGGGTATTGCGGCTTCTTCCTTTTGAACCGGTGGAGCCTGTTCGGTAATGAAAGGATCCATCAGGGAGCCCTTAGGCAGCGAAATAGCATCGCTTTTTCGCTTAGCTAATTTGTCCTGAGCAAATTCGTCCTGCAACGCGTCATACATTTCTTCGGAAAGCTTGGCATTCGGCTTAGAGCCGTCGATGTCAAAACCTTTTCCTTTCAGGAAATCAATCAAGGTTTCCTTACCAATGTTAAACTCTTTAGCAGCGGCTAATAAGCGTGGTGTATTTATTGTTCCTAATGACATTCTACTTGTTCCTGCAGCCCTTTCATCCGTTTTAATATTTTTCGGACTTAATATGACCATCGTTTACCGGGCTGCCGGCAACAGGATGGAAATTTTATTGTAAAATACAGCCTGCAAATTTAGTTTAATTTCATCGAACAAAACATGCGGCAATATGGTATTATTATGATATTCTGAGATACCGTCACCGGGTTACTCTTTTGTTTCCGAATCCTCCTGCCGAACATCGCCTGTCGCTTCCGGGGAATCAGACCCTTTTCCGGCATCCGGAGCTTCATGGGTTTCTTCCACTTCTTCTTCCACCTCATCATCATCCTCATCAAATTCCTGTTCCAGAATGCGACGTACATCGCGAACGGTCACCTCTTCCAGATCTGTGCGGCGCACCAGTTCTTCTACCGACAAATCTAATACACTTAATGCAGTATCGCAACCAATCTTCTTAAATATTTCAATCACCCAGTCATCAATTTCATCACGGAATTCTTCCAGGTCAATATCAAATTCTGCGGTCTCCTTCACATCACGGTAAACATCAATGGCGTAACCGGTCAGTTGTTGCGCCAGCTTGATATTTGCGCCTCGCTTACCAATAGCCAGCGACACCTGGTCGGTATCCATATAGACATCGGCATGTTTGCGATCATGGTTGATGTCGATGCGGTTAACCCGTGCCGGCGTTAAAGAGCGCTGAATCAACAGTTGCGTATTGGTGGTATAATTGATTATGTCAATATTTTCGTTGTGCAGTTCGCGCACAATACCATGAATCCGGCTACCCTTCATGCCTACGCAGGCGCCCACCGGATCGATGCGGTCATCATAACTTTCTACAGCAACTTTAGCGCGTTCCCCCGGCTCACGTACAATCTTACGGACAACAATCAGTCCATCCAGTATTTCCGGTACTTCTATCTCCAGCAGCTTTTCCAGGAAAGCGGGGTGGGTACGGCTCAGGATAATTACAGGAGTATTGTTCCGCATCTCAACCTTCTTGATAACCGCGCGAATCGTTTCGCCCTTCCGGAAAAAATCTCCGGGAATCTGCTCTGATTTCGGCAGGATAAGCTCGTTATTGTCTTCGTCCAGCAACATCAGTTCTTTACGCCAGATCTGATAAACTTCTCCATTGATAATATCTCCGGAACGGTCGGCATACTTTTGAAGCAGGCTGGTTTTTTTCAGATCGCTGATGCGGGCGGCCAGCGTTTGCTTGGCAGCCAGGATAGCGCGACGGCCAAAATCCAGCACGTCCACTTCTTCGTAAAACTCTTCGCCGGTGTCATAGTCTGCATCGGGTTCTTTCTGCAATACTTCGCACATCTGGATTTCCGCATTATCATCTTCCTCCATACCGTCTTCCACGATAGTGCGGCGGCGGAAGATTTCCAGATCACCCGTCTGGTCGTTTACAATCACGTCAAAGTTGTCGTCAGAGCCATACTTTTTTCGAAGCAGGGTTTTGAACACATCTTCCAACACTTTCATCAGGGTAGGACGGTCAATGTTTTCCGCCTCTTTAAAATCCTGAAATGACTCGATAAGATTAATTCTGGCCATTTTTCAAAATGAAATATAAATTTAATAATTAACTATACATGTACCCTAAAATACTACCTGCACCACGGTCTTAGCGACATTTGAAAAGGGAATTTCCGTGGTAACGGGTTCCTTTTTCCTGTCCGGGGTTTCTTCCAGGGTCAGGGTGTCTGTAGTCGCCTCTTTTAATATCCCCGTTTTAACCGTCTGATCCGTAAGCGTAATGGCTACCTTTCTTCCGATATTTTTTTTATACTGCCGAAAAAATTTCAGCGGTTCATCAATTCCCGGACTGCTCACTTCTAAGGAAAAATCCCCTTCCGGAAACCATCCTGCTTCTTCAATCTGCTTGTATAAAGCGCGGTTCAGCTTTGCTACAGCATCAATAGTCACCCCGACATCTCCATCCACAAATACCTTAATACTATTGGTGGGCTTAATTTTAATATCTGTCAGAAACAAGGCGGAATCTTCCAGAAGCGCCGATACTAAGGCGGTTGTTTTTTCTATGATCACCTGCTCCATTTTCCGTAACTGTATTTTTTCAATTAATCACTGTTGTTAAGTCAAAAGCAAAACACTTGCTAATCAATATAATATAATTTGACAATACAGACAAAATATACTTAACATAACACTATTAATAAAGAAGGGGGCTTACCTGCCCCCGCTCTAAAGTAATAATCGGCTGCAAATATAGAAAAAATTCGGATAATGACAATATTTTTTGTAAATATTCCACGAAATAGCGGAGCATTTACAAAATTACTACCTTCGCTCTCCTTTTTTAATCATCTTTAATCATGGACACTGTACAAACAAATTATCCGCATGTGCCTTACGGCAGAACCGTTCACGGGCAGGAAGAGATTGATGCCGTGGTAACCGTATTGCAAACATCTACCCAGATGGGTAAAAATGTACGGGGGCTGGAATCTGCCGTTGCCTCTTTATATCATAAAAAATTCGGCATCGGAGTCAATTCGGGGTCCTCCGCGCTGTACCTGGCTGCCGATTTGCTCAATTATGATGAGGGCACGGAAATCATTACGCCTGCACTCACCTTTTCCACTACCGTGGCGCCACAGGTAAAGCGCAAGTGGGTTCCCGCCTTCGTGGATGTAGAACCGGGCACTTATAATATCAATGTGCAAAAGGTGGAGGAGATGATCAGCTCTAAAACCCGTGCAATGATTATTCCGAACCTGATAGGAAATCTGCCCGACTGGAAGGTATTACGGGAGATTGCCGACAAGCACCATTTGTTTATTTTAGAAGATTCTGCAGATACCTTAGGCGCTGAAATTGACGGGGCGTCTTCCGGCCGCTATACCGACATGAGTACGACCAGCTTTTACGGTTCCCATATCGTGAACTGTGCGGGAAACGGCGGGATGCTGTGCGTGAACGATGAAGATTTTTATAACCGTGCACGCCTGCTTCGCAGTTGGGGACGCAGTTCTTCTTTATTTGTGGAATCAGAAAAAATCGAAAACCGTTTCAATGTGGAGGTGGATGGTATTCCTTACGATGCGAAATTCGTCTTTGAAGAACCGGGATATAATATTGAGCCTTCCGAGCTGGGTGCGGCGTTCGGCTTAGTGCAAATCAGCAAGCTACACGATAATATTGACAAGCGCAGCCGACATTACCAGGATCTGCGGGCTTTCTTTGAGCAATATGAAGAATACTTTATTCTGCCTCAGCAATTGCCCAACTCCCGTACAGGCTGGCTGGCATTTGCCGTCACCATTCGGGAAACAGCCCCATTTATACGCCGGGATTTACAGATCTTTTTAGAGAAACGCAATATCCAGACCCGAACCGTATTCACCGGGAATATTCTTCGTCAACCGGGATTTAAAAACGTGGCACACAGGGCTTCGCCCGGAGGTTATCCGGTAGCCGACCGCGTGATGCATGGCGGTATGCTGATAGCCTGTCATCACGGACTGAATGACGAACAGATTGCGCACATGAAAGAAAGTGTAACTGCTTTTATGGAGATGTATGTCGAGTAGCAGCAATGCTCAACTGATTTTATTCCAGCTATGCGTCAGGCCGTTTTTTGTTTGCTGCAAAGCAACCCGCAAAGGCTGATGCATAGCTTTTTCCATTCCCGGATCTGCCGATAACAATGCCTGTGCCGCCGCTTTGGTTTCCTCCATTATGGCTCCGTCATGGATAATATCGGCTATTTTAAAATGGAGCGCTCCGCTTTGACGGGTTCCGTACAAATCGCCGGGGCCGCGCAGCTTTAAATCTTCCTCCGCAATCACAAAGCCATCTGTGGTCTGTACCATAATGCTCATCCGCCTGCGGCTTTCCTGCGACAGTTCATATCCGGTGAGTAAAACACAATAACTTTTATCTGCGCCGCGCCCTACTCTGCCCCGCAACTGATGCAACTGAGACAGTCCGAACCGCTCGGCGCTTTCTACTACCATCACGGTTGCATTAGGCACATTTACGCCTACTTCTATCACCGTGGTGGCTACTAAGATATGTGCTTCGCCGTTTATAAAGCGTTTCATATTACGTTCCCGTTCGTCCTGGGACTGCCGACCATGCACCATGCCTATATTGTATTTATGTTCGGGAAACCAGGCCTTCACCTGTTCATAATTTGCATTAAGACTTTCATAAGCCAGCTTGTCCGATTCATCTATCAGCGGATAAACGATATAAACCTGCCGTCCTTTGTCAATTTCTTCGCGAATGAACTGCATCACCTTAGGGCGGTAATTTTCGCTGCGATGAATGGTTTGGACCGGCTTGCGCCCGGGCGGCAATTCATCAATTACGGAAATATCCAGGTCTCCGTAAACAGTCATCGCCAGCGTGCGCGGGATGGGCGTTGCCGTCATCACCAGAATGTGAGGCGGCCTTTGGTTTTTCTGCCAGAGACGTGCTCTTTGCGTAACACCAAAACGGTGCTGCTCGTCAATAATTGCAATACCAAGGTTATGAAATCGTACCGTATCTTCTACCAATGCATGGGTACCGATAACAAAAGGAATCAGTCCTTTAGCCAGGCCTTCCAGAATTTGTTTTTTTTCTTTTCCCTTTACCGAACCGGTCAGTAAGGCCACCGGTATTTGCAGGGGAGCCAGCAATTCTCGGAAGCTTTGAACATGTTGATGAGCCAGTATTTCTGTAGGCGCCATGAGGCAGGACTGGAAGCCGTTATCCAAAGCCAGCAGCATACTCATCAATGCAATCATTGTTTTTCCGCTGCCCACATCGCCCTGAACCAGGCGGTTCATCTGCGTACCCGTTTGCGTATCATGGCGAATTTCCCTGAGCACTCTTTTCTGTGCATTCGTCAGCTCAAATGGAAGATGTTCGGCAAAAAAGGCATTAAATTTTTCCCCTACTTTTTCAAATATCCATCCTGCCTGTTTGTGATGATGAATCTTTAGCCGGGCAATACGCATTTGAGTGAGAAACAGCTCTTCCCATTTCAGCCGTTGCTCTGCCAGTTGGCGATGGGTTTCGCTTTGAGGGAAATGAATATTGACCAGCGCATCAAAGCGCCCAATCAGCCCATATTGCTGCAGGATGTTCTGGGGAATGATCTCCGGAACATCTGCCGGGCTTAGCTTTTCCACCAGCGCCTGTAACAGCCTGGCAAATGCGCGGTTGCTCAGTCCTCTGCTCCGGAGCTTTTCCGTAGTGGGATAGACGGGCTGTAGCGTCAGCGCATCTTTTGGAGTATGACTTTCCACGGGTTCTATTTCCGGATGGGTGATGGAGAAACTGCCATTGAAAACAGTAACCTTTCCGAAAACGGCATAGGCTTTATTGGGAACCAGGTTCTTTTTTATCCAGGGAATGCCCTGAAACCAGACCAGCTCTAATTGCCCGCTTTGATCTGTCAGGGTGGCTTTCAGGCGGCGTTTGAAACCGGAACCTTCTTCAAAGATATTAATCAGGGTTCCTTTAAGCTGTACATATTCCTGGTTGGGGTTGATACTTTTTATGTTTTGCACCTGGGTACTGTCTAAGTAACGATAGGGATAATGTTCCAGCAAATCCCCGAAGGTGTGGATATCCAAATCTTTCCTGAGCAGTTCGCCACGTTGCGGGCCAACTCCTTTCAGAAACTCAATGGGCGTATCTATATAATTTTCCGGTCGCAGGATATGATAGTGTTTGGTGCCTAAAAGGCAAATTTAAAAAATCAATGCCGGACTATCCAGCGGAATTTTTAAGGGGTGTCAGAAAGTGGAGCTATCCGGCAGGCTCTGTATTTTTATACAGAGATGAGCAATAAGAACAGAATATGATATTTCGTGTAAAGACAAAGACGAAAAAATAAATAGAATTGAATGAAAGGTATTTTTTACATTAGAGGGCGAATATGGGAAACAGAAAAATAGTGTTTCGTAAAGCATATTTTGCCTGTGTTGCCCAGTTTTATTATATTGATAAGCTTGAGTTTTGAATTAATAATAATGGTTAAGGATGTCCGGTAATTTTTATCATTAAAAATCAGCCCTGAATATGCAACGTTTATTTGACCTGGCAGAACATCAGGCCTCCGAAAGGCCGGCCGGTGTATTGTTAGCCGCTAAAACCAATGGAGTGTGGACTACCTTAACGAACCGGGAAGTGGTTCGCCGTGCCGGAGAATTAGCTTCCGGGTTATTGACATTAGGCATTCGATTTGATGGCGCTGACGTGGAGAAAACAGATAAAATCGTGCTGGTTTCCAATAACCGGCCGGAATGGCTCATTACTGATTTGGCGGTGCAGCAAACCGGAGCTATTCTGACACCTTTATACCCGACAATCGGCCTTGAAGAATTTACTTATATAATGAATGAGGCGGAGGTGCGTATTGCTATTTTTTCCGACAAGGTATTATACGACCGTTTTCAGCCGGCATTCGGAGCTATTCCTTCGCTCCGGGATATCTTCTCTTTTGATGAGATAGATGGTGTCCGAAATCTGAACACCCTGAAACCTTCCGCGGAAGGCGATCGTCAGCGGAATGGTCTGCGTTCCCGCATTACGGAACAATCCATCGCTACGATAATATATACATCAGGCACCACTGGCCGGCCAAAAGGCGTTATGCTCAGTCATAAAAATATTGTCTGCAACGTTCGGGACAGCAATCCTGTATTCACATTTGCTGAGATTGGCGAGCGGGCATTGAGCTTCCTGCCTTTGAATCATATCTTTGAAAAAACCGTAACATACATCTACCTGGACAATGGCATCAGTATTTATTATGCCGAAAGTATGGATACCATCGGAAATAATCTCCGGGAAGTTCAGCCGATTGTCTTTACCTGCGTGCCCCGTCTGCTGGAGAAAGTTTATGACCGCATCGTGAGTAAAGGCGCAGCGTTAAAAGGACTTAAGCGCAGCTTATTCTTTTGGGCTTTGGCGCTTGCTAAAAAATATGATAATCATCAAAGAGGCAGTTGGTGGTACCGCTTGCAGTTAGCACTTGCCAACCGGCTTGTTTTTTCAAAATGGAGGGAAGCGTTGGGTGGCAAAATAAAAGCTATCATAAGCGGCGCGGCACCGCTTCAGGAAAAATTATTGCGTGTTTTCAGCGGTGCACAACTTACGATAATGGAGGGTTACGGGCTTACGGAAACGGCGCCGGTCATCAGTGTGAATCACCTGGAAACCCCGGGCCGGAAGATTGGAACAGTAGGTCCTGCGTTACAAAATGTTGATATAAAGATTGCCGGGGACGGGGAAATTCTTTGCCGGGGTAATAATGTCATGGTGGGATATTACAAAAATCCGGGCATGACGGCTGAAATGATTGATGCGGATGGATGGCTGCATACGGGCGATATCGGCATGCTGGTGGAGGAGCGTTTCCTGAAGATTACCGACCGGAAAAAAGAAATGTTTAAAACTTCGGGTGGAAAATATGTGGCGCCGCAGGTTATTGAAAACAAGATGCGTGAAAGCCGGTTTGTTGAGCAGATTGCGGTGATTGGGCCCAGCCGGAAGTTTATTGCAGCGCTGATTGTGCCTTCATTTGAGCATCTCAGGAATCAATTAACCGCCCGCGGAACCGCCTGTAGCTCCGATAATGCCCGCCTGATTGAGATGCCGGAATCCATTGCTTTGATACAGGCTGAAGTGAATAAACAAAACCAGCGCCTGAATCATGTGGAGCGGGTGAAAAAATTCACCTTATTGCCTGAAGAGTGGAGCCTGGAAAATGGCATCATGACCCCCAAGCTTTCTCTGCGCAGAAAGATGCTGGAGGACAGGTATGCTCAAGAGATTGAGGCCCTGTATCAGGAGTAGGCAGCACACCTCTTACAGTCAATATGTGATGGCCGACAATGATTATGGTCAGAAATCGTGCTTAGCTCAAGGAAAACGCTTTTAAACATGGTAGCCCCCGGGTCTTAATTGTAGTGAAACCCGGAATGTAAGATGCTTCAAATTTTCCCCGTTTAAATACGCAATAAATCTGACCACATTCCAGGTGTAAAATCGTTTAAGGAAGCCAGCTTCAAATCGGCTAAGGCAAAGCGCTTATCTGCTAATTGAGCAGCTTCCGGCACGACCACTACCTTCATCCGGGCGGCCTTTGCGGCAATCATACCGTTTACTGAATCCTCAAATGCCACACAATCGTAAGGCGCAATATTTAAGGCATGCGCGCATTGCAGATAAACTTCGGGATGTGGTTTTCCAAACAGGGCGGTATCCGCAGAGTGTATTGCATCGAAATAAGCGCTCAGCTTAAAGTGCTGCATCAGCGATTCCACCATACGCACCGGAGAAGAAGTAGCCAGTCCTGTACGGATTCCCTGCGACTGCATCCATTGCAGGCAATGGAGCACACCGGGCAATACACGTCCCTTTTCTTTAGCACGAGCGATAATATCATCGAGAATATCGTTGGCCACAGTTTCGGAATCCGTGTTACCGGGCCAGGGAAACTTCTCTTTCCAGAACCGGGTAACCTCAAAGATGCGCAGACCGGTAGTGTGACGAAATTGCTGCAAAGTGACCGGGATTTCATAGTGTCCGGCAACGGCCAGCATACTCTCACCCCATAGCGGCTCTGTGTCTAACAGGAGACCATCCATATCAAAGACGGCCGCATTCATTTCATTGATTTTTTATCCATATCAAGGTTCCCAAACCCCGTCAAGGTGGGTAGGACATTTATAGGTTTTGAGCTGGAAAGACAAGGTAAACTGTGCAAAAAGATATTGATCCTTGGAAGCGCTGTCACCACGCTGCTTACCTGCGCGGCCCAGCTTTTCTCCGTTTACCAGCAGAGAACGATCCTGTAGGGTAGCAGCGGCTGTAGGGTACATCGGGTCATTTGCAAACTGATCAATACCTACATAGGTAGCGCTCACGTCATCCAGGTAGTCGGTCATTGTGAACCGGCTGATGATTTCAAAACCCAGGTTCAGACCCGGCCGTATCCAGTATTTGAATCCAAATCCGACCGGGAAGCAAATGCTGAACGGCTGATAAGCCCGGTCTTTGTAGGCTTCCGTTTTTTGCCCCTCCGTTCCCAGCAGACGGAGCTTGTAGGTATGACCGTCAACACGTGTAGTCGGCTCATAATAAAATGCGCCGATTCCACCGGCCAGATAGGGGGTAAAGCGATGTATCGGGTCTCCGGTGCTAAACCAGAAAAAATTAAATTCCGCCATCATCGCCACTTCCAGAATATTGGAATTAAAATTCAGATTACGTTGTTGCTGATAGGTATTTTTGGAAAGGTTATCGTCGTAGCCCAACCTGGAATAATCCATACTTCCCCGCAGGGAGATATACGGGTTAAAGTGGCGACGAAAAAACACTCCAATGGCAGGCATGGGTCGTTGCAATCCGTAATTAGGATTGATATCGCCGAAATAATGACCGGCTCCAAATTTTAACCCGTATTCTGAAGAGGCATAAAACTGTTGTGCATGACCCTGCACGCAAAGCAATCCAACAAACAACAAGGTCGGGATTTTTTTTAAAAACTTAAACATCATCACTACAAATTCCTTTTTGCTTAAACGCAGCCGGCGGGTCATTTATTATCTGTCCTTTACTCAGGGACTCGTTCATTTTGGTAATTACTCCTGTGTCATTTTTTGATATACAGAACCTCTTTGACTAACTGTACCGTGCGGGCAACATCCGGCAGGAAGGCAGCAGCCAGGTTAGGCGCATAGTGCATATTGGCATCTGCCGTGCAGATACGCCGTATCGGAGCATCCAGAAAATCGAAGGCGTCCTTTTGTACCCGATAGCTGATTTCCGTAGCCACGGAACCAAAAGGCCATTGCTCTTCGACTACCACGAGGCGGTTGGTTTTCTTTATGGAACGGATAATCGTGTCTATATCTAAAGGCCGGATGGTTCGCAAATCAATCACTTCAGCGCTGATATCCTCTTTAGCCAGCTCATCTGCCGTACCCAAAGCGACCTTCATCATTTTATTAAAAGAAATAATCGTCACATCGCTGCCTTCTCTTTTTACATTCGCTTTTCCGATAGGAATCAGGTATTCTTCTTCCGGCACTTCGCCTGCATCTCCATACATGACTTCCGACTCCATAAAGACTACGGGATCATCATCCCGGATAGCGGACTTTAGAAGACCTTTGGCATCATAGGGATTGGAAACCGAGATAACTTTCAATCCGGGCACATTAGCATACCAGCTTTCAAAAGCCTGCGAGTGTTGTGCGCCCAGCTGTCCGGCAGAGCCGTTCGGACCCCGGAATACGATGGGGCAGTTAAACTGGCCTCCGCTCATGGAAAGCATCTTAGCCGCATGGTTGACAATCTGGTCAATGGCCAGTTCGGCAAAATTCCAGGTCATAAATTCAATAACGGGTCGCAGACCATTGGCTGCGGCGCCTACTCCGACTGCGGCAAAGCCCAGTTCGGAAATGGGCGTATCAATTACCCTGCGCGGGCCAAATTCGTCCAGCATACCCTGACTCACCTTATAAGCACCGTTATATTGTGCTACTTCTTCGCCCATCAGAAACACCCGTTCATCCCGACGCATTTCCTCGGACAGCGCCTCGCGCAACGCTTGTCTGAAAGCTATCTCCGCCATAATATTTGCATTAATATTACTAATTTACTTTTTTTCTTCTGTAGCAGGCTTTCCATCATCTTTTTTGAAATGGAAAATTACGGGTCCTCCATTGGGGTCTATCATCTTCAACGACAAACTGTCTTTAGAGGCTTTCAGGATATCAATGACCATGCGATCGCCCATACCATCTTTAGCCAAAGCGGCATTGTCAAATACCATTTTCTTTCCATTATCCGCAAAATACCATACCGAAGTATCGGACTGCGCGCCACCCATGGGAGATTGCGTATGCATGTACATTTTACCACTGGCGTCTATCTCATATTTCAACGAAGCCGCGTATTGCTTTTTACTTTCATTATCCTGCTCCTGTTGCCGGGAAAAATCGGCACGAATGAATGCTTTGATACTATCCACATTGTTCGTTTTATAATGATCCATTGTTGCAGAATCCATTACAGTTACGGTATCCAGTGACTTTAACCGTTCCCTGATGATGGAATCGCCCACCGGGGTTTCTATGGAAACGCCCTGCCATTTTCCGATAACATTATTATTCTTGCCTGATTCGCAGGCAGTAAAAAACAGCATTCCAATGCCGGAGATTGTTAAGATGTATTTTTTCATAATCCCGGCAAATGTAAATCAATATTTTCGGATAAAGGAAGATTATGCCGCCGCCAAACCCGATTTTATTTTACATTAATTAGGTTTTAAATGCCGCTTTAGACGGTGCATACATCAGACCGGCGCAGTAGTTTTTCACATCCTGTCAGAAAAAGGTCAGACAGTTTATTTTCAAAACCCTTAACTTTATGCGTTTTTTAAAATTTTTTATCTTATTTAAAATTATGTCTCAAACTTCAGAAACAATGCAAAAGCCGCAGACTGCCGGCTTATCAGAAATCACAATGCAAAAAGTAAAGAACATTCAGCACATTACGGTAATCGGCGCCGGAACTATGGGCAATGGCATTGCTCACGTTTTTGCCCAGCATGGCTTCAAGGTAAGCATGATGGATATTTCCAGAGACACTTTGGAAAGAGCCGTAGCAAAAATCAGCCAGAATATGGATCGTCAGATTGCTAAGAATCTCTTTACGGAAGAAGCAAAAGCAACGGCCTTATCCAATATTCAACAATTCACCACATTAGCAGATGCGGTGCAGGATGCAGACCTCGTTGTAGAAGCTGCCAGTGAAAACATTGAGCTTAAAACCAAACTGTTTCAGGATCTGGATCGCCTGTGCCCGGAAAAAACCATCCTGGCTACCAACACCTCCTCTATTTCCATTACCCGCATAGCTTCCTTTACCAAACGCCCCAACCGGGTAGTGGGTATGCACTTCATGAATCCTGTTCCGGTGATGAAATTAGTGGAAATCATTAATGGCTATGCTACCGACAAAGATGTGACCCAAACGGTATATGACCTGTCGAAGGTATTGTATAAAGTACCTTGCGTGGTCAATGATTATCCCGGGTTTATTTCCAACCGGATTCTGATGCCCTTAATCAATGAAGCTATTCTTGCTTTGCAGGAAGGTGTAGCCGGTGTTGAAGCAATTGACACCATCATGAAATTAGGCATGGCTCATCCGATGGGGCCGCTTCAATTAGCCGATTTTATTGGCTTAGATACCTGCTACTCGATCATGAACGTATTGCATATGGGATTCGGCAATCAAAAATATGCCCCGGCAACCCTGCTGGCTAATATGGTTCAGGCCGGATTCTTAGGCGTAAAAAGCGGGGAAGGTTTTTATAAATATACCCCCGGCAGCAAAGAATTGGTGGTCAGCAGCCGGTTTTCCGATAAAAAATGGCAAATGTAACCGGGCGGTTATATCAATGATTTCAAAGCTGTCTGTTCAGGCAGCTTTTTTACTGTGCGGGATTGCTACCTGGTTGAGAGATGGCCTGTCGTAATTTTGATCATTGCGTTTTTGCCTGATGGTATTGGTGCCCACTATACGGCTGCAGGATAAAAATTCAGCTGCATGCCCTGCACTTCTTTTAACCCATATTGCGCATGTCCATCACGTAAAACCGCGGTGGTATGGGGATTCTATTTTTTGATGGGCGGTTTGTGTACTACAGATTTTTCTGATTTTCTTAATATTTGTGTGCCGAGAGGTATTTCTGAGCCAATCTGCCAATGCGGCGGTTGATTTTATCAAATGTTTTGACATCGCCTTTTCCGTAGACGGCCGCTTTTATCTTTTTCAATTCCTGTTCAAAACGCTCTTCAGGCCGATGCTTCATCGCCGCTTCTTTCAACTCTTTTTGACCATAAAAGGTGAATGATAAAAGCATGGTTTAATGAGGGCACTATCGCTGGATAGTTCTTTTTCCCTGTATTAGCGGAAGCCACCATGTCATTCAGTTCTTTAAAGCTGAGAATGTTTTGGCAATGCCGATATATACCCGTTCATCATTGTTATGAAACCCGACACCCTCTTTGTTTAAAAGGCGTTCTAATGAAACAAAAAACGTACCTAAATCACAATGAACAATGTGTTTTTCCATAAAATAATTACATTTGTTGCAAATTGTATCAATTAATTGTTTGTAATTATAACAATATGGCAAATGACTACCGAATAATATTTTTAAAAGAGAACCTTAAATTCCTTCGGGAAAGGAAAGGGTACAGCCAGGAAACGCTGGCCAATGCCTTAGGTTATTCCAGGGCTAAAATTGCTGCTTTGGAAAGTGGTCATACCAGGTCGCCGCAGCCTGAAGATTATATTGCTTTGTCTGCTTTCTTTAAGATGAGTATGGATAGTTTGCTGAAGGTGAATCTGTCCCGGCTGTCCGAATTACAGCTTCGGGAGCTGGAAGCTGGAAACGATGCTTTTATGACGGGCAGAAAGATAAGGGTGCTGGCTATTAGTGTAGATAAAGAGGAAAATGAAAACAGCGAGTTTGTACCTGTTAAGGCTAAGGCGGGGTATCGCAGCGGATATACCGACCCGGAATATATTGCCGCATTGCCCAAGTTCAATATTCCTGGTCTTCCCCGCCACGCTACTTACAGAACGTTTCCTGTCGCAGGAGATTCTATGTTGCCTATTCCTTCCGGCAGCCTGGTTACGGGAAAATATGTGGAGGATTGGAAAAGTATAAAGCCTGATACGCCTTGTGTGTTGATATTGAAAGGAGCGGCGGATTTTGTATTTAAAATGGTAACGGTAAATAAGGATTATACCCTGTTGCTGCGTTCGCTTAATAAAGCATTTGAACCTTATACGCTGGATGCGGAAGATATCATAGAGATATGGGCGTTCTGTATGTATCATTCCAAAGTATTTCCCCAACCGGTTACCGATATGGATGAAATAAAGGAAATGCTGGAAGCTTTATTGAATAAGGTAAATGCTGCAAAGCAATAACAACAATGATTAATTCCGCTAAAAAACTTAACAAAGATTGTCCGCAATGGAGTACGCTATCGTAGATATTGAAACCACCGGCGGCTATGCATCGGGCGGCAGCATTACAGAAATTGCCATCCGCATTTTTGACGGAGAAAAAGTGACGGATAGCTACGATTCTTTAGTGAAGCCGTATCATAATATCCCGCTTTATATAACGGCGCTGACCGGCATTGATGCGGACCTGATACAGGACAGCCCGATGTTCAGAGACATAGCAGGAGCGGTCTTTCAAATGCTGTCCGGAAGAATATTTATCGCTCACAATGTCAACTTTGATTATTCTTTTCTGAAATATCATTTGGAAGATGCCGGTTATACCTGGAATGCCCGGAAGTTGTGTACCGTTCGCATGGCCAGAAAAATAAAGCCCGGATTGCCTTCCTACAGCTTAGGCAATCTTTGCGAGGCTTTGGATATTCCCGTCAGTAACAGGCACAGAGCCGGCGGCGATGTGGACGCTACGGTTACATTATTCTCTAAATTGCTGGAGTGGGATATGGAAGGTGTTATTCCTGCTATGCTGAAAAAAGGCTCCGGGGAACAATTGTTGCCGCCCCACCTGGCCAGGCCGGATTTTGATAAGCTGCCGGGAAAAACCGGTGTGTATTATTTTCATAACGACAAAGGGCAGGTGATTTATGTTGGCAAGGCAAAGGATATCAGGAAACGGGTAGGGCAACACTTTACCGGTAATAATCCCCATCCTCAACGGCAAAGTTTCCTGCGGGAAATATACGCCGTCACTTACGAATTATGCGGAACGGAACTCATGGCCTTCATCCTGGAAGCGCTGGAGATAAAAAGGATTTATCCAAAATACAATCGCGCCCTGAAAAAGTATGAACCTAAGTTTGGACTGTTCGTATATGAGGATTTACTGGGCTATAAAAGAATGTCTGTTGCTAAGTTCAATAAAAGTCTTCTGCCTGTACAGGTATTTACTACCCGTGAAGGAGGGACAAACAAGTTGCGGGAACTGATCCGGCGTTTTGGTTTATGTGCTGCTTTATGTCGCCTGGGGAGTTGTGAATTATGTGAGTTAGTGGATAAGAAAAATGATTTGCTTTGTACTGCCGGTCAACCTGCCGAAATCTACAATGAGAAAGTGGATCAGGCGCTTGCATTTCTGAAAGAAGATACCGGTGGATATTATATCATCGACAAAGGAAGAACAAGCAGTGAAAAGAGCTGTATATGGGTAGAGAACGGTAGTTTTTATGGTATGGGTTATATTGCTAATGATACTGATGTCAATTCATTGGAAGATATTAAAGACAGCCTTACCCGGTATCAGAACAGTCATTATATCATGCAGTTGATTATCTCGTTTGTTTGTAAATATCCGAATGGGGTGGTTAAAATTGAAAGCGTTAATCACGATTTAGAAAGTTATTAAAATTCAAACTGGATGCGCTCATGATGACCAGCCGGCGCGCGAATCCGTGTGCCAAATGTGTTACGTAGAGCAATCTCCGATTGCGTTTACAATGGCATTGCATCTTATATCGTCGCCTTTCCTACCGGTTCATCAGCACCTTCAGATAAAAGGAGGGTCTGCGTAAACGATTCCTTACCTGCATATCGCTGAACATGCCGCTCAGTGTATCCCGGAGCGATTTGCTTTTCAGTGATTTATTGACAACCATATTGAACAGCCAGGGATATTTGCAAAGCCTTTGCAGGGTAGCGCTGATTTTAAACTCATCGCCAAAGTAGCGATAGACGGCATTGTCATAATGTGCTTTCAGAAAAGCAGCGCTGAAATCGCCGGCCTGTATGGCGTCGCGGCATGCCCATGCGGCCAGCATACCGCTATACAGCGCATTGCCGATACCTTCGCCGCTAAAGGGATCGATGAGGCTGGCGGCATCGCCGGTCAGGAGGTAATTGTCTCCCGAAATGGATTTTTGCTCCATGGCCATAGGCAGGCCCCAGCCCTGAATCCTGCCTTCTAATTTTGCATTGGTAAAGCGGCGGCTCAAATCGGGATGTGCGGCTATGACTTCCAGCATCCTGTCCCGAAGTTTTATCTTCTTTTTCCGCACTACCTCCGACAGCATGCCTACGCCTACATTCATACGCCCGTTGGGTAAAGGGAAAATCCAGAAATAGCCCGGTAAAAAGTCTTTAATGAAATGCAATTCGATAAAATGCTGATCGTCCATCTCCGTTATGTTGGTATAGTAGGCTCGCAGGCCGACACAATACGACTTCTGATTATCGGACTGAGGACTAAGCGCTTTTGCCGTCATGCTTTTATCGCCGTCAGCCGCTATCACCACCGGTGCATGGAAATAGGTCATTGTCCCGTTTATCTCAGCGCCTGCTTTGATCGTGCCGTCGCTCAGCCGTGTTATACTGAGCTTTTTAGCATTTTGAAAAACGGTGGCATAAGGGGAATTTGTCTTTTGAAAAAGAAAATAATCCAGGTCGAGGCGGGGAGAGGTGAAGCCCGTAACTTCATTGTCTTTACGAGGTGTCAGCCGGAAAGGAACAGGCAGGGGCTTTCCGTTGGGAGCAACAAAGGTGATGCCATCACAGGGCAAAAACTGCTCCGTTCCGGCAATGATTTCCTGAAGCCAGTCCGGGCTTGCTTTTTTCAGCACTTCTGCCGTTTTCCCGCTACAGGCATCTCCGCATACCTTATCGCGTGGAAATACTTCTTTTTCCAGGATGACGTGCGGAATTTTTTCTTTGGATAAAAAAATAGACGCGGCTGAACCGGCCGGCCCGGCGCCAATAATGATTACGGAAGTGGATTGCAAATTGATTTTCTTATTTAATTCATGAATAAAAAAACAGCAGCGCTATGCTTGTCGCATGCTTTATGGTGTGGTATTACCAGACTCCGCTTGTTCTGCTATAGTGTTCCCGGCAGGTTTTTCGCCTTTCAGGTAAGTGGGCAGATTCAGTCCGGCCATATTAAACAGGTCATTTAACGGGGGAACCGACTTCATCAGGCCGGATACAAAGTTAGCCGTGGAGCCGTTTCCGGCTTCTCCGTTTCCGGTATCCCACACGGTAATTTTATCGATCCTGATATTTTTAATGGCTTCCACCTGAGTCTTGACTAACTCCGGTAATTTTTCAATCAGCAATAACTGGAAGGCATTTGTTGCATCGCCGCCGGCAGCTTTCACAACACGATCATAACCCTCGGCCTGCTTGGTAAGAATTTCGAAGAGGCCTTTTGCTTCAGCTTCCATCCTGGCAAAGATGGCATCAGCTTCTCCCTTAGCCTGTAGTCTTATTTTTTCCGCCTCTGCTTCCGCATCAATGATAGCCTTTCTCTTGGCGATTTCGGCAGGCACCACTACATTAGCATTTTGCGTGGAGCGTTCTCTTTCCGCACGGGCATGCTCTGCTTTTTGCTCTGCCAGATAGGATTCTTCCAACGCTTTTGCGGACTGCACCTTTTCCGCAGCCATAGCAATACGTAATGCCTCTGCTTCCTTTTCGCGGCGTTGGGCATCGGAGTTGGCAATCGTAATCTTAGCTTCGTTTTCGCCTTTCACAGCAAGTGAGTTGGCTTCTGAGGTAGCAATACGGGCATCTCTTTCCGCTTCCGCCTTGCCGATAGCTTCGTCTTTTCCGGCTGCGGCAATACTCACTTCCCGGTCTTTTTGGGTGACGGCAATCTTTACATCACGATCCCGGTTGGTTTCAGCAATCTGAATATCTTTTCCCCGGTCTGCTTCCGCTTTTCCTATTTCCCCCATCCGCTCCTGTTCCGCAACGCTGACTTTAGCTTCGTTAATGGCTTTTGCAGCCGCCTCCTTACCCAATGCCTCGATATAACCGGACTCGTCTTTGATGTCGGTTACGTTTACATTTATCAGCTTTAAGCCGATTTTTTTCAATTCGGTATCTACGTTTTTGGAGATGTTTTCCAAAAATTTATCGCGGTCGGAATTAATTTCTTCAATGGTCATGGTAGCAATCACCAGGCGGAGCTGACCGAACAAGATGTCCTTAGATAATTCCTGGATCTGATCAGGTCTGAGGCCAAGCAAACGTTCCGCAGCATTGCCCATGGTATCCGGCTCGGTGCTGATGGCAATGGTAAAGCGACAAGGCACATCCACCCGGATATTTTGCCGCGACAGCGCATTGGTCAGATTAGCTTCAATGGAAATCGGCTTGAGATCCAGAAAGGCAAAGTCCTGGATAACCGGCCATATAAAGGCGCCGCCGCCATGAACACATTTTGCAGAAGAACCGCCGGTTCGGCCATAGATGACCAGTATTTTATCCGAGGGGCATCGCTTGTACCTTGAGATCAGCGCCATTATAGTGGCAAAAAGCACGACAACGATGACTACGACGAGGGTAAAGGGACCAAACATAAGATGGAGTATTTTTTATTTAAGACAGTGGGCTTACGATGAGCAGGTTTCTTTCAATACGATTCACAATGATTACGGCTCCGGAAGGAATAAGTTCTCCTTCGGTCATAGCATCCAATTCGTGGGTGCTGCCTCTCAGGCTGATCTGAACTTTGCCGCGACCCTGCATCTTTGCAGGAATGGTCAAATATACTGATCCCGTATGATGCATCAGATGCTCCATATTGAACGTATTGTCTTCCGTTAATTTCAGAATTTGCCGGATGATGATAAAAAACAGGAGCACAAATGCAAGGCCAACCACCACCGCCAGCAGCATCAACCAGCTTTTGGATTCAATCGTGTTGAAAAATGCGATGCCCGTCCAGCCAAAGCCCAGCATAAAATTGATCAGGTTTCGCAGGGTGAACATCTGAAAGGGCGCCTCGGCGTAGGTGAGATCACCGTCAAAGTCTGCATTAATGCCATCGGCATGACCGCCTCCGGCAAAGGTTAAAACCGTTTGGATAACAAAAATAAGGCTGCTGATGAGCGCTACCCACCAAAAGCCTTGTAGCAAACTATCCATACCTTCCATCCAGTTCATCATAGAAATTGCCGTTTAAAGCGGATGCTTCAAAGATAATAAAACGTCATGAGCATTTGGTATAAATTCCCCTTAGACAGGGGTTTATTTTT
This sequence comes from uncultured Taibaiella sp., assembly GCA_964622775.1. GTDB lineage: Bacteria > Bacteroidota > Bacteroidia > Chitinophagales > Chitinophagaceae > CAZUSO01. The sequence continues at coordinate 38,099 of CAZUSO010000003.1, forward strand.
TTCGAAAAAGAAATTGTTTAGCATGTTGATAGTCGGTACGTCATGGATTAGAGGAGCCAGATAATCAACTTGAAATGGTAGCTCTGCCAGGATGAACCACTTATTGGGGGAAATTGCAGCATTGTATGCTAATAATCTTTGTTCATTATACCTTGTAAATAATGGTATTGTTAATTTATAATAGATTCTTCAGATTTGACAGCTTTAAATTGTCAAATCTGAAAAACAATGGTAAATATATGATATTTATTACATTTTAAATTAAAATTATTACAATTTAACAAATGCAATATTAGTTTTCAACTCATCTAAAATACAATTAATACGCAGTAATTGATTGGGAGAAAATTCCCTTAGAATTAAATCAACGGGAATGGTTGAAAACGGGCAAAACCCGGCTATCATAAGAAACAAGAATCCGGTAAATATTTGAAGGGAATAAACTCCAGACTAAGACACAATCGATTTTGAAGCAAAGAAAACGGGTGCATTGCAAATTTTCGCACCTGCGAAGTTGCCGGAGCGACAGAAAGTACGACGTCATTGCAACTGCAAGGAACGAAGCAGGAAGCAATCTCAAAAACAGCAATCCTGATGAGATTGCTTCAAGCGTTCGCAATAACACCAACCCGTTCGTATGACGAAAAAAGGAGTGACATAATAGGTAATGTGACAATTTGAAATGCATCCAAAAAAACGGTTAGAAATCTACTTATGGCATGAGTGAACACAACATGCAGTGTACGCCTCAGGAGTTTTCTGCTGAATATTTTGGGAGTTGGTTTTCAAAATCTGTATTTTTTTCCCGCTATAGTGGATATCCGCTCCCACCTCAAATCCTATTGTACAAACGCATAAAACGCAACAAACCGGAGGACGATACTCCGGCTTGTAATCTATAAACACGAAAAAAACACCAAATTAAAAAAACACTTTCACTTCTAATTGAAACCGGCAAATATCACCGTATTCCGGTTGGTTTGCAGCACTAATATTTACGGCAAACTGATTCTTGCCCTCGCAGTATCCTGGTTCGTTTCAGCGGGGTGACTGATATGGCGGGTTTCCCTTTTCATTATATGATATACGCCGTCTTTCCATTCGCGCGCATCATCTTCGTTAATGGTATAGCTGATATTATTCACCCCGACATGAATATGCATACGTTCATACACATCATCATCTATCCCTTCTGTTCTGAATACGCTTCCTTCAGGTACCTGTAGCTCGAATAGGATGCCCTGTCCCCGGAAAGGGCGGCCCGAAGGAAGTACCACGCTTCCTGGCAGATTAATAACATTGCCTTCCTGAGCTAAATAAAAACTCAGGCTGCCTGCCTCAGCCTGCGCCCGCTCTATGGTGCGGCCGTATGCTTTTTTATGCGCGATCAGATGATAAAGGCTATCCGGACTGGGAACGATCTCCAGGCGAATATTATTGATCAAAACAGTCGAGTCATCTTTCATCCTGAACCATAAATCGTCATGATCCCATTTTCGAAGTTTTACGACACCTTTTTGATCGATTACTGCCTGCCTGATGATCATGGTATCATTCGCAGGTTGTTGTATCGCAACGGATTCATCATCGGTAAAGCTGGAACGAAAATCATTTATCAGCAATCCGGCAACGGAAACGATACTGAGTATTGCCGCAACAAACAATACGCCAAGGCTGAGGTGGATCCACCGGTTACCCGCATTTCTTCTTCCCGATATAAGCCGTACCAATAACCGGATAATGCCATAGAAAGGAACAGTCAGCAGGATAAGCAGGCTAATCCACAGTACCCATTGAATCGTTTCGGAATCGGTTATCAGACTCTTATAAGGAAAGACAAACATGGAGGAAATTGCTATCCCGAATAATGCGGTAATCAACCCGACTAACACGCTGGCCAGGATCAACAGGCAAAATCCCAAAATGATATAGACCAGGATTTTCATTAGCAGTGCAAAGACATTAGGGCCTTTATGGCCGCCAGAATGAGGTGGAGCCGTTGTCTTTTCTTCCTGCGTTGTCTTACGGTCTTCTGTTCTGATGGCATGACTCAGCGATTGAACATCCACATGCTCGCCGCGCATCTCCAGCTTTTCTGCTACTGTTTTCGCTTCAGGAACCGAAGCCCAGAGGATGACATAAAGCAGCAATAAAGTAGGTATGCCGCCTATAAATGCCGGGAGGAAAAAGATATCGTCATCAATAATGCTGAAAAACATGGTACCTAATAAAGGCAATACAAACAGCAGGCGCAGAATGACCGGATCTACATGAAAATATTCGGCCAGGCCTGAGCACACACCCCCAACGACCTTTCTGTCGGGGTTGCGGTAAAGCCTGCGCCGCAGCCCGGTGATATGCTCCTGCTCATCAGCCGGGAGGATGGCCCAGAGCAATCCGTAAATGACTACGCCAATACCGTAAGTGAGGCTCACTAAGGCAAATATCACCCTTACGATAACCGGGTCGATGTGGAAATACATGGCAATGCCTCCGCATACGCCACCGATGACTTTTTCCTTATTGCTGCGGGAAAGGCGTTTGCCGTTATCTGTAAAATAGTTGCCGGCTCCCGGTTGTGGCTCCGGCCCGGATTCATTTAAGGTTTCTTCGCCACTGGCCTCACTTACGATTTGTTCCGGGCTACCCATAATATTGATCACAGATTGCACATCGGCTTCATTAATGCAGGCCGCGCCTCCTTTAAGGCGATTCTGGAATAATTCACCGATGCGGTCTTCCATATCGCGCACGATTTCATCACCGCCTTTTTCTCTTCCAAAATATTGTTTCAGCCAGTTGACATAATTATGCAATGTTGCAAATGCGCCTTCCTCTATGGGTATCAGGCGGCCGGCAAGATTGATATTGATAATCTTATTCATAATTGACACTGTTTAAATTTGTATTTTATTCGTGTTATCGTTTATTGGGTTAACTGATTTACGGCTTCTGACAACTGCTGCCAGGTATTCTGGAGCTCTAAGTAAAATTGTTCCCCCTTTTCGGTTAGGGAAAAATACTTTCGCGGTGGACCGGATGTGCTTTCCTCCCATCTGTAACTAAGCAATTCCGAATTTTTTAGCCGTGTGAGCAATGGATAGAGCGTTCCTTCCAAAATGGAAAGTCCGGCTGCTTTCATCTTTTCTATAATCTCCGAAGGATACACTTCTTCATTCCGGATTACAGACAGAATACAAAACTCCAACACTCCTTTCCGCATCTGAGATTGCGTGTTTTCTGTATTCATAACTATTCTCTTTTTTGGTTTTACAATGCAAAGATATATCCATTGCTTAGTATTATGCAATACATGGTACTGTTAATAACTATTTTTTAACTATTTTGGAATAAAAACAGAAGCATTTGGTATTTTGTATATACTTGTCATTAGCCCTGTTTCTGTCGTAATGGTTATTTATGCAGATTTATTTATTTTTTCGAATGGCAAATTGTACTTTTATAACCTGTCCTTATAAAGAGGAGTCAATACGTTCCTTAACCCGTACATTAAGCATAAAGCATTTCCATTGAGCATTACAAAACGCATATTAAACCTGGTTTCCAAAGAAGACAAGGTGTTGCAAAAGCAGTTGAAAAATATTCTGGGATTCACCCCGGAGTATATGCCCTATTATATTACCGCAGTCACGCATCGTTCCTGCAACGAAGATTTATTACATAATAATGAACGGTTAGAATACTTAGGCGATGCCTTCATCGGATCTATTGTGGGGGAATATTTATTTAAAAAATATCCTGCCCGTGATGAAGGTTATCTCACGGAAATGCGCTCTAAAATTGTGAGTCGCCAATCTCTGAATGAAATTGCTCTGAGAATGGGATTGCAAAAAATTGTACGGTTCAATAAGCATGACAAACTGCTGCGCCGGAGTCAGATATTTGGCAATGCCTTAGAAGCATTGGTCGGTGCGGTGTATCTGGATAAGGGATTCGACAAAACACGAAAATTCATCCTGAGGCATCTGATCGGCACCTTCGTGGATATGGATGAACTGGAGCATACCGATTACAATTTCAAAAACAAACTCTACACCTGGGCGCAACGTAATAATAAAAAGATTGAATTTATAACCCTGAAAGAATCGCTGGAAGCAGGCCGGAAAGTTTTTCGGGTTGGTATAGAAATAGACGGCGAATCCGTGATTGAGGCGACAGGTTATAACAAAAAGCAAGCCCAGCAGTTTGCCGCTCAAAAAATCATGGAGCAACTGGATGAAAATACCCGGCCTGTTTCTGAATAGCTCCGGAATTATAGTTTCCTGTATTCTAAGGATTGCGACCCGGTCCCCATAATTTTAGCAAACCTGTTATTGACATAAAATCAGAATTGCAAAACAATCCGGCGTACTTCAATGCATCAGCTAAGGAAATACGTTTTCTCCTGTTCAAAATTGAGGTAAGGATATGTATTTTCCAGACGGCTTATCTTGTCCCGATAGCTTTTCAGGAATTTTTTATGTGCCTCGGTTTGCGGGAAACGTGCCTGGTGATTGCGGGCAGTAAAAATGTCCTGCAATTGTTCCATCAGCTCCCGGGTGTCCGCATCAAAATAAACGGATACGAATTGTTCCCACACAAATTGTGTTGCCGGATAATTGGGATGCGCCATATCCACATCATAAAAACGATAATCACGCAAGACGTCAATCACCAGCTCATAAGCCGGAAAATAACTGCAACCGGGCATGCGCTCCACTAACTGGTGAACCGCTTCTATAAGCCTGGCCTTGCTCCGGTTGTTCTGTACGACTCCGTCGCGAAGATGCCGCACGGGACTTACCGTAAAAATAATCTTCAGTTCGGGGCGAAGTTTATGCAGATTGCTGATCACATCACCTAAGGATTCCGTTATTTGTTCCACTGTCAATAACCGCTTCTCAAACCATTGTGCCGGCGCCCGGTGGCAATTGGCTACCGGCATGCCCGCCCGCACCAAATAATATTGATAAGCCGAACCAAGTGTAATGATAAGCCAGCCGGCCTTCCGGATAAACCGTGCCGCACGGGCTATGGAATCATTCATCTGTTGTAAGGCAAATTCCGGATCGGTATGCGAAAAGCGGGAATGAAAATCCCAGCAGTTCCAGATCTCATCCTGCAAAAACAAATCGTTATGGCCGTAACCCCTTTCGTCAATATAAGATTGCAGCGTTTGTGCTATGCTCAGCGGATTAAACAGAATCCCGTTAGGGTTAGCCATGACCGGCATCTTAATATGCTCAAGCCGTTGGCTGATATGCTCTGTAAAGCAGGAACCCGTCAGCATCACCGGTGCCTGATACGACATTGCAGGCTGATATGCCGGCAGGGAAATCGCAATCTGAAACTTTGCCATAAAGATCCTTTTACAGCGCCAAAGATAAAAACATCTGGTTGCCCCCCTTAGTAAAACGGTCAAAATAAGTTCCGTTAAAGTCTTTTATCGAATTAGGGAAGCTGCTTGGTCACCATACCTTAACAAATATTTACAGGCAAAAAATAAATTAAACAACCGTTTGTTTTAAACGAATGTTTAATTTTGCGCTTTTCTTACTGAATATGGTGACAGATACCTATAATCAGAAGCAGACCGATATCATGCAAAAGGCTTTGAAGCTCTTTGCAGAAAAGGGTTACCGCAATTCATCCGTACGCGATATTGCGCGTGAAGCCGGGGTTAATATCGCTATGATCTCCTATTATTTCGGCTCGAAGGACAAGCTCCTTGAAGCGATATTTACCCGGCATATTGCCGCGATGAAGGCAAAGCTGAGCAGGATCGTGAAGGATAAAGACCGGAATCCCCTGGAAAAGCTGGATCTGATTATTGATACTTATATTGATTCCATAGTGGAAAACAAGCATTTTCATTCTGTGATGTTGCGGCAGCTCATGGTGCTCAAAGACGGCATACTCTATGATAGTATCAGCAAGATGAAATCCAAAAACCGGAGCCTGTTGCAAAGCGCCATCAAGGCAGGGGAAAAAGCCGGGTATTTCCGGAAGCATACAGACATTAATATGCTGGCTAATACCTTATTCGGAACTGTAAACCAGACCTTCAGCAACCGCCGGTACCTCGCAGAAGTATATGGTATTGCTGAAGACGATGAAGCCGCCTTCGAAAAGGTTATCATCCAAAAATTGCGCATCCATTTAAAGGCCATGTTCAAATCATTCTTAACTTATGAACAAACTGAAAAAAAATAAACCGGCGATACTGCTGCTGACCTGTATCCTGCTGCTGTTGTCCGGCACTGTTCCCTTACAGGCACAAACGATCCGGCATCTTTCACTTCGGGAGGCTCTGGAACTGGGGCTTGCCAACAGTAAAAAGCTCAAATCCTCCCGTGCCGCGGTTGATGCGGCGGCTGCACAAACCGACCAAATGAAAATGATGCAGCTCCCCGATCTGAAAGTCAGCGGCAGCTATTTAAGAGTGAGTCAGCCCACCATTGACCTGCAGATACCCCTGGGTATGCCGGACAGCAGCGGCAGCGAAAGCGGCGCCTCATCCATAAAGGTCAACCAGATTATGTACGGAACCGCTAATGCCAGCATGCCCCTCTTTGCCGGTTTCAAGATCCGCAACAGCATAGTATCTGCAAAATACCTGCAAAAAGCCGCGGAGCTTGATGCGGAAAAAGACAAAACGGAAATTATTCAGAACATCATTGCTGCTTATTATAACTTGTATAAAGCCGATGCAGCGGTAACCCTTGTTCAGGAAAACCTGAAGCAGGCTAAAAGCCGGGTAAGTGACTTGCAAAACCTGGAAAAAAACGGCCTCTTAGCCCGCAATGATTTATTAAAAGCCGAGCTACAGCAATCCAATATAGAACTGGCCTTAGCGGAGGCGGAGAACAACAGTAAGATAACCCGGTTCAATATGAATCTTTTATTAGGCTTAGAGGAAAAAACACATCTGGGTTTAGACAGCCCGGCAGCGACCGATCTTTTGCCGGAGACAGGCGGCTTAGAGGAATGGATTCGGAGGGCGCTTGCTCACCGTGCTGATTATCGCGCTCTGGAGCAAAAGCAATTTGCGGCGGAAAAAAATATTCAGATAGGGAAAGCGGACTATTATCCCGCCCTTGTGCTGACCGGTGGTTATATGGCCGGAAAAATTCCCGATGTAATCACCTTAACTAACGCCCTGAATGCAGGCGTAGGCCTAAGCTACAACCTGGCAGCATTTTATAAAACGGGTCCGAAAATAAAGGCTGCCAAGGCACAACAGCAGCAACTGTACTGGGCTTCGCAACAACTGAATGATGCCATCAGGCTTCAGACTTACCAGGCTTATGAAGATTATATGGAAGCGGTTCAAAAAACTCAGGTGTATAAAAAGGCGGCGGAACAGGCCGATGAAAACTACCGGATCACCAAAAACAAATTTGACAACGCTTTGGAAACCACCACCAATCTTCTGGATGCGGATGTAGCCCAGCTTCAGGCTCATCTGAATCTTGAATTTTCAAGGGTGGATGCCATTGTTGCTTATCATAAACTTTATGAAACCGCCGGAATAACCGATGAGGATTCCCGGGAATAAATGCACGAACAAATAATACACATTTTTAAAAATTTCTTCAAAAAATGGCTCATACAGATAATGAAAAAAACGCCGCTTCCAGGAAAGCCTCAGGAAGGCGGTTTGCAATTATATTTACCGTGCTGATTCTCGGTGGCGGCATATACGGAACCATCAAGTACCTGCATGCCTTAAAACACGAAGAAACAGATGATGCCCAGGTTGATTCCCGGATCAGCCCGGTCATCCCCAGAGTATCGGGTTATATTACCGCAATACGGGTTCGGGACAACCAGCCTGTTCATAAAGGCGATACCCTGATCATTCTTGATAACCGGAATTTCCAGTTACAGGTAGCTCAGGCCGAAGCTGGTCTTGCTGCCGCAAAAAACAATGCCTCTATTGCCACCGCCGGCATCTCAGTAGCCGATGCCAATGTAGTTACCGCGCAATCCAATATCAGTACCATTGATGCGCAAATCGAGGCGGCCCGCGTTAATGTATGGCGTGCCGAACAGGACTTTAAACGCTATGATAATCTTATCAAAGATCACAGCATCACTCAGCAACAGTATGAGCAGTCATTAGCCGCAAAACAGACGGCTGACAAGCAATTGCAGGTATTAGAAGCACAAAAAAACAGCGCTTCCAGCCAGACTAAAGTCATTCGTTCGCAAAAGGATGTAACTACAGAGCAAGCCTCCGCAGCGCAAACCTCCATTGACCAACGTCAGGCTGATCTGGATCTGGCTCAGCTGAATCTTAGCTATACGGTAATCACGGCTTCCGTGGACGGTCAGGTTTCGAAAGTCAATCTTCAGCCGGGTCAGATGGTGCAGGCCGGCCAGGCGCTTTTCAATATTGTCCAGGATCAGGAGAAATGGGTTGTGGCTAATTTTAAAGAAACACAGCTCAACAAAATGAAGATCGGACAAAAGGTAACCATCACTGTAGATGCCTTTCCCAAACACGAATTTGAAGGGCGGGTAGCATCGTTCAGCCCGGCTACCGGATCCAAATTTTCCGTTTTGCCTGCCGATAATGCCAGCGGAAACTTTATCAAAGTGGTGCAGCGGTTACCGGTAAAAATAGAATTTACCGATATGGCAGACAGCAGCCTCCGGCGTTTGCGGGCGGGAATGAACGTTACGGCTGATGTTCATTTACAATAGGCGCAGGCGAGTATATCTTTATCAGACGATCGATTTTTTATGCAACAGGATTCTTTAGTTGAATACGGAGCCAGGAGGGTAATTGTAACCATCACCGCCATTTTTTGCGCCTTGCTGGAGATTGTGGATACCACCATCGTCAATGTCGCGCTGAATGATATGAAAGGTAACCTGGGCGCCACGCTCAATGAGATCGGATGGGTCATTACCGCGTATGCCATCGGCAATGTGATTATCGTTCCGATGACCAGTTGGCTGTCTCAGCAATTCGGGCGTCGTAATTATTTTGCCGCTTCCATTATGCTGTTTACCATCTGCTCCTTTTTGTGTGGAAATGCCACAACGATGTGGGAGCTTATTCTCTTCCGGTTTATGCAGGGACTCGGTGGCGGAGCGTTATTGGTTACCTCTCAAACCATTATTACCGAGAGCTGGCCTGTGGAAAAACGAGGGATGTCTCAGGCTGTTTACGGTCTGGGCGTAATTATTGGTCCCACCCTGGGACCTCCGCTGGGCGGCTATATTGTAGAAAATTTCAGTTGGCCGTATATCTTTTATATCAATATTCCCATTGGCATTATCGCCATCATGCTTACCTTGCAGTTTGTGCGCAGCCCCAAATTTGGCGAAAAGAAAAAAATATTCGAAGTGGACTGGTGGGGCATTCTTTTCCTGGCGCTGGCAGTTGGTTCTTTACAGTATGTACTCGAGCGCGGGCAGGAAGAGGACTGGTTTAGTAATAGTACCATTTTATTTCTTTCCGTATTGTCCGTTGTTAGTTTTTATTGCTTCATCTGGCGGGAATGGACTTGTAAGAACCCGATTGTGGAATTGCGGGTCTTAGGCAACAGCAACCTGAGGGCGGGCACCATTTTATCATTTGTATTGGGCTTTGGATTGTATGGTTCCACCTTTATTATTCCGTTATACCTTCAAACTTCTTTAGGATGGAATGCGCAGCAGGCGGGGATGATCATGATCCCGGCAGCGCTGATGACCGCATTTATGATGCCCCTTATCGGGCAGGGTATCCAGAAAGGCATCCGTCCGAATTTTCTTTCTGCAATGGGTATGTTCCTGTTCTTTATTTACAGTATGTGGGGCTATAAAATCATCTCGCCCAATACCGGAGAAATGGATTTCTTCTGGATGCTGATGTTGCGCGGTTTTGCTATGAGTATGCTTTTCATACCGATCACCACGATGTCACTTTCTACGCTGAGGGGGCAGGAAATAGGCCAGGGAGCTTCCTTTACCGGCATGACACGCCAATTAGGCGGATCATTTGGCATCGCCCTGATCACTACATTCATGAGCCGCCGGAACGCAGCACATCGCAGTGATCTGCTGTCGAATCTTTCTATTGATAATAACCTTTTTCAAATGAAGCTGGAGGGTATCCAGACACAGCTGATGGGCAAAGGTATGGCGCCCAATGAGGCGATGGCGGCAGCCTATAAAGTAATGGATATGTCGGTGTCGGGCCAGGCGTCAGTGCTGACATACATGGATGTGTTTTTGTATATTGGCATCATGTTCCTGCTTTGTGTGCCCTTTTTATTATTGATAAAATCCGGCAAGCAAAAGATAAATATTGCCGAGGCCATGCATTGATACGGCTTTCGTCGGGCTGAAAGCATCTTATAAAGGAATCCTGGAGAAAGTTCGGGAAGCTCATTGAAGATTGCTTTGCCGCGCAAATGACGACACTTGCCCTTCAACCTTCAATCTTATGGCTTCAACCGGATTGTGGCGGCATGAATATCAGCCGCATCATAACCGAAATAGGCCGCCTGCTCATAATAATACCTGGCGCTGTCGGCCTCTTTCATCTTTTCAAAGCACCGACCCGTGTAATACCAGGCATCCGCATTGGCCGGTGCGGTGGCTACGGCTATCTGCAATACCCGTCTTGCCTTGCTCAGGGAATCCTGTTGCATCAGGATTTCAGCGGTATTAATATAGGCAGATGTATAGTCTCCGTCCTGAAGGAAACAGTTTTTGTATGCAATCTTTGCTTTTTCCCATTGATTTTTTTGCTGATAAAAACGGCCGATCTCGTATAATGGTGTTGCATCTTCCTGGTTCAGCGCAAAAGCCTGCTGATATTGTGGAACAGCACGACTATCGCCCAGTTCCTTATACCAGTCGGCTAACTGCATGGATGCATCATAATAATGTGAGTTGGCGGAAAGTACTTTTGCAATTAACTGAATGGCTGCCGGAGTATCCTTTTCCGCAGCCTTCAACTGAGCCTGTAGCAGGTATGCCGGCAAATAGCGCGGGGCAGCACGCACTACCTGCTCAACTGTATGGGAAGCGTCATCAAGCTGATTGTTATTCATAAATGCGCGCGCAAGCTGCACTTGTATCTCGGGATCGTTCGGCGTTATACGGAGGCTTTTCTGAAAAACCGGAATGGCTTTGTCGGGATGCCCGAGATTCATCTGTACATAGCCAATGGCATTCAGGTATAATACTTTTTCCGGCATTAAAGTAGCGGCTTTTTGCAAGTCAATCAGCACAAGCGAGTCCTGGTTGATCTTTGACAAAGCAAGGCTGCGCTGGAAATACAGCCCCGCGCTGTCGGGCCATTCGGCAATGGCATCCGTAAGCGGCTGAACCGTCGGATTATGATACGCAGGATGATCAGATGCCTTATTCTTTGCCTGGTTACAAGCCATAATTATTACAAGACAAGAAACTAAAGCCAGTGTTTTCCGCATAGTATTTTGTTTGAATTATTATCCAGATGATGCCTGTTATCTGAAAATGACCATATCCTTAATTTGACTGAAACCTGTTTCTTGCGGTAAGCATCATTGCGCATTTCTTTTTTGGTAAAAGGGGAATGAGGCTTGCATGATAATGGACAAGGGTTATCTTCCCCAGGCCGAAGGATCCTGACGCCATTGCTGCAGGCTTTCTTTATCCTGCTCAGCGATCAAACTCATCCGTTGACCCAGCTCCATCAATGCGTCATAATTACTCAGGGTAACTAAGGTTACCCCCGCTTTTTCGAACGCTTCCGCAGCCTGCGGAAATCCGTAAGTAAATAATGCGCACATACCCATGACCTCTGCACCGGCATCCCGCAGCGCCTGTACGGCTTCTAAACTGCTTTTCCCGGTAGAAACGAGATCTTCTATCACAACTACCTGTTGTCCCGGCTTCAAAACGCCTTCTATCTGGTTGCCCAGCCCATGCTCTTTCGGCTTGCTGCGCACATACACAAATGGCAGGCGCAGTAAATCGGCAGCCAGCGCTCCGTGCGGAATTCCCGCCGTGGCCACTCCGGCCAGTGCAGCGGCATCTTCGAAATTTTCCAATACGGCATTAGCCAGCTCACTTTTTACATAATCCCGGATATGCGGATAAGAAAGAATTTTCCGGTTATCACAATATACCGGCGACTTCCAGCCTGAAGCCCAGGTGAAAGGTTGCTGAATGTTCAGCCTTAAGGCATCTATCTGTAATAGCTTTTCTGCAAAGATTGTAGCGGTATCCATACCGGCAAACCTATATTATTCTGGTAAAAAATCCCGAAGGAAGGCAATTATTTTTTTCACTAACCTACATACAGTACCTTCGTATCATGTATTTTGAACAAAAGATCTATATTAATAATAAGCCGCTGATTATTACCAATATTGCAGAGCAGTATATCAGCCAGCATCCGATTGCTGCCGGATACCTGTTCCTGTCGGGTGCCTTTCGCCGCAACCTTACAATGGTCCAAAAGCATCTTGAGCGCAATCTTTCCTTAGGGGCAATCATTGAAGATATTTCCGTGCCATCCCTGCAGAATATGCTCCGGGAATCATATCTCTGCATCGAAGCCGGCGGCGGCGTAGTGCATAATGAAGATGGTGATGTGCTGATGATCTTCCGAAGAGGTAAATGGGATCTTCCTAAAGGAAAACGGGATGAAGGCGAAAGTATTGAGGCCTGTGCCATGCGCGAGGTTATGGAAGAAACCGGTTTGGCACAACTGAAGCTCCATCACAGGATTGGTGAAACTTTTCATGTTTACACCCAGGGCGCAAAGGATATGCTGAAGCAAACCTACTGGTTCGAAATGAGCGCATCAAAATCAGCAATATTACAACCTCAGCAATCAGAAAATATTATGGTTGCAAAATGGATTCCTGAAAAAAAACTAGGGCTTTATATGCACCAGACTTATGATGCTATTCGTGAGATTTTAATTAAAAGCGGCAGAAGCTGGAAATAAAAAAATCACCATTGCACCTCCTCCGGCAGGAACATCCGTACATTCCCGCCGTATCGAATGACATCCCGTACTAAGGTAGAAGAGACTGTAGAATATTCCGGAGAACTGGTTAGAAAAAAGGTTTCAATATCGGAAGAAAGCATCCGGTTCATATCGGAAATACCCTTTTCATACTCAAAATCGCTCACATAACGAATCCCGCGGAGAATATAATGCGCGCCAATCTCCCGGCAGCAGTCAATGGTCAGGCCGTCATAAGCCACGGTCTCAATGTGCGCATCGTCCCTGAATATTTGTTGTATCCAGCCTATGCGCTGTTCAATGGAAAACATAGGTTGCTTATTGGTATTAGCGCCGATGCCGATAACGATTTTGTCAAACAGGGCGGCCGAGCGTCTTATCACATCCACATGCCCTTTGGTAATAGGATCGAAGGTCCCGGGAAAAAGACAAATACGTTTCATACCTTTCAGGATATTTTTTTAGAAATCCACTAAATTGCGCACAAGATAAAAATATTTGAGCATAATAAAATCCGGTAGGCATCCAAAATTGTCGTAGCTATGATTGTGGGTACGGGAAAAAGAAGAGGCGTCATTTCGGCCGAAATTAAAATTATCCAGCGCAGCGGAATAATTTTAATGGAGTGAAGAAATCTCCCGGGCGGATTGTAAGGTGAGGACATGAAAGAGGACGCTATTATAAGCGCAATAGGAGATTGCTCCATGCGGCAATTCTGGTCGGACTACTTTTAATCCGGAATTTTCTTAGTCGTGACGAAAAATTGTATTGTCAATATCACTACAGAAACTATTTTTTATAAAATTTAATACCATGTCCTCAGTAATAAAATGCCCGAAATGCAGCAACGAATTTCCCTTGCAGGATGCCATGTCGGATGAAATGAAACATGAAGTAGAGCTGCAGAAAGAATCATTCCGGCTGCAAATGCAGGAATTCAAAAAAATGAAAGAGGATGAAGTTCGGAAAGCAGCGGAAACCTATCGCCAACAAGCCCTGCAGCAGGAGGAGAATTTCCGGAAGCAAATGGAAGCTGCGGTTAAGCAGCAGCAGATACTGACGGAAACCACACTACGCAAAACTATTGCTGCCGATTATGAACATAAATTAAAGATGTTGCAGGATAGCGCAGCAGAGTCTGATGCCCGACTGAAAGTTTCAAGAGAAAAAGAAATGGAATGGCTGCAGAAAGAGCGTCGGTTCCGGGAAAAAGAAGCCGAACTGGAAATTACCCTGCAAAAGAAACTGCTGGAAGAGCGGGAGAAAATGGAAGGCCGGCTAAAACAGGAAGAAAATGAAAAGCTGCAACTGAAAGATCGCGAATACCAGATGAAAATGAAAGAGCTGGAAACACAGATGGAAACTCAGAAGAAAATGATTGATGAGATGAAGCGAAAAGCGGAGCAGGGCAGCATGCAACTACAGGGCGAAGCGCAGGAACTGCTCCTTGAGGATTTATTAAGAGTGACCTTCCCCTTTGACGAGGTGGTGGAAGTAGGCAAGGGCAGGCGTGGCGCCGACTGTATGCTCAGAGTGAATAACAAGTTGGGAAACGAGGCCGGCAAGATTATCTATGAGAGCAAACGAACCAAGGATTTCTCCAATGAATGGATTGAAAAGCTGAAAGCGGATATGCGCAGCCTGGGCAGCGATGTGGCGGTGATTGTTACCCAGACATTTCCAAAAGATATGGAACGCTTTGGCGAAAAGGACGGCGTATATATTTGCTCCTTCCAGGAGGTGAAAGGCGTGACCTTATTGCTGCGCAATGCTTTGCTTAAAATATATGAGGTGAAGAAAAGCGGCGAGAATAAAGGTGATAAGATGGTCATGCTCTACGATTATCTTACCGGAAGTGAATTTTCCGGACAATGGAAAGCCATCAGGGAAGGCTTTTTGCAACTGCGTTCCAGCATTCAGACGGAACGGGTAGCCATGGAAAAGCTATGGAAACAACGGGAAAAGCAATTGGAAAAAATTCTGCTGAACGCCGCGCATGTTCAGGGCTCGGTAGAAGGCATTGCCGGAACCGATCAGGTAGATTTGAATCTCTTGGACGAAGGATTGATGCTGTTGGAATAAGTTTACAGTTTCACCACTTTCTTACGCCATATTTTTCCGTCCATCGTAAGGCTCAGATAATAAACGCCCGCCGGCAGATTAGCCGTATTGATGTAAATGCGTTTGTCCGTAATACGACAATCAGGGTTCAGTTCGATGCCGGTTGCGGTAGTGAGCCTCAGTTCGGGCCTGCCGTTTATTTTTATGTCCAGAATGGCCTGTTCCTGAAGCGGATTCGGGTATAGTTGAAATATATCATCAAAAGCTAATGTTGCGATACCGGTATTGTTGATGATAACCTCTGCAACGGCTGTATCGGAAAGGGTGCAAAATGTTGTGACTAATTGAATGGTATAAGTACCGTCAGCCGTATAAGTATGGCCTGGATTAGCTGCAGTGTCCGTGGTGCCATCACCAAAATTCCACCAGTAAGATATGG
Source organism: uncultured Taibaiella sp. (assembly GCA_964622775.1). Taxonomy (GTDB): domain Bacteria; phylum Bacteroidota; class Bacteroidia; order Chitinophagales; family Chitinophagaceae; genus CAZUSO01. The sequence goes on from CAZUSO010000003.1 coordinate 53,563, forward strand.
CATTGACGGACGTATTTACTGTCGTAATTGCATTGCCGGATTGATTGACGGTAAAGGAAGCGACAGGGTCGTATTGGCCGATATGCCAGTTCATCATGGAATCAAAAACTAATGCCTTTACGGCTCCCCGTATAATACCCGCATCTGCTGCGGACAGCGTGCTGTTGAAGGAAATATTGACAGGGTCTTTTCTGAAAAAAACCGTATAAAAGCAGCAGGCGGCTGCATAAGAACCTGCAACCGAAGGATGACTTTCGTCCGCCTGATAAAGCTCCAGCTCAGGATGGTTTGTGCGCAGATATTTCCATACAGCGCCCACCGGCGACACCAAAGCATTATTGTCTTCGGCCATCATCATGTAGCGCAGGTGCAGTAAGCTGTCCATGCCCTGATAAGTGCAAACGGGAGGCCAGGAGGCGCAGTTATCGGCATCGCCGTTTTTCCTGCCCCAGGTCATATAAAATACCGTTTGTGCGCAGGTGTTGTATTCATGAATCAGGCTGTCTAACTGCCCCGCATAAGGAAATACATCTTCCTGCACTTGTTGTAGCGGAAAGGCAGGATACTGACTTTGCTCCTGTAAGACCACATAATCCCGGTTGCCGGCCATAATTTGGCTGAGCGATTGTGGATTGGATGCATGACCCTGCAGGGTATATCCCCCCGGAGTATTGCTGTCATAAATCAGGGTGTCGCCCATAGAGGTTGCTATGTCGGCGATCATCTGCGGAAGATTGTTAACTGCCGTATAGCTGTTGCCTAAGAATAGGACATTTTTGCTGCTTTGGGCGAATCCCGTTGCCGTATGCAGGCAGAGCAAACTGAAGAAAAGCATTACCTGTTTCATCGTATGATTTTGAATTGACTGAAATGCAAACTTACAATGCGCATCTCAAATCCTTTTACAAAAAAATTCCTTTACTCTTTCCTGACGTATTTAACATCAATCATATTGAGCGCATTGCTTTGAAATCCCGAAATGTTTTTTTGAGTGAAATGCAGCATTTCATCATAAAACAGCGGTACAACAGGAGCCAGGCTGCTCACCAGGCTGTCCATCCGGGCATACAACTGAAACCGGAGCGTATCATTATTCGTCTGCAGACTTTTTTCATACCAGGCATCGAAAGTGTCATTATGAAAACGGGTGTAATTGGGAGGGGCAGGGAAGCGGCTGTAAAAAAACGCCAGGTAGGTTTCCGCATCGGGATAATCCGCTATCCATTGTGCTTTGAAAAATGTAGCCTGCGAGCGACTCATCATTTGCCGCAGCAGTCCCGGCTGCATGACCTGCACCCGCGCTTTAATACCGATATCGTTCAGGCCGCCGGCAATAAAATTACAGATGTCGGCATGAGTTTCCGGACTGAGGATGGTAATTTCGGGAAGTCCAGAACCGCCCGGGAAACCGGCCTGGGATAAAAGCTGCAATGCCTTTTGCGGGTCGAAATGATAACCATAAGTCAGGTCGTTTTCCGTGCCGGGCATCCCGGAAGGAATAAAGCCCCGTGTTGCCGGTATGCCCACGCCGTTTCTGAAATAAGTAACCAGCTTTTGCCGGTCGACAGCATAATTGATGGCCTGCCTGATTTTCATCAGCTTCAGCGGGCTGTTGCTGATCAGCGCATGGGTAGTATCTACCAGTATGCCGATGTATTCTGTATTGAGATAAACACTTTTCCGCAGGTTGAATTTCTTTTGGAGGGCATCTTTCAGTATGCCTTTTTTGGTAAGAATAATATCCTTCATGGAGCCGTCAATGCCATTGATGAAATCAAGCTTGCCCTGCTGAAATAACAGAAATTCGATAGCGCGGGTTTCGTGAAAAGATACCTGCACGGCATCCAGATAGGGTAGGGCGTTTCCGGCGGCATCCTGCTCCCAGTAATGTTTGTTTTTATGCAGAATTAAGGTGTTGCCTTCATCCCAGTAGTGAAACTGAAACGGCCCGGTACCACAAGGATGGCTGCGAAAATCTTTTCCCCATTTTTCCACAACTTCTTTGGGTACAATACTGCAATAGGGCATAGTCAGAATTTCAGCAAGCGGTCGGAACGGCGTTTTTAAATGCAGCAGAAATGTCGTGTCGTCAGGGGCTTCAAAAGGCTGATGTTCCCGTACGCGGTCATTGAATATCCAGGCGCCGGCAGAGGCCGTTTCCGGATCGGTAAGCCTCATGAAACTATATACCACATCAGACGCGGTCATTCTTCTTCCCCTGCCTTCCGGAAAGGCGGTATTGTCATGAAAAAATACATCGCTTCGCAAATGAAAGGTGTATTGCAATCCGTCAGGAGACACTTCCCAACGGGTCGCTAATGAAGGCATAATATGCAGATTGCTGTCCACTTCCATCAGGGTATTGTAAATAAAATGCACGCCCCACATGATGGCCAGGTTTTTTGCAAATGCCGGATCCAGCGATTCCAGTCCGCCAATCTGATTATACCGGAAGGTCTTTTCATCCTGATGCTGACGGCTTTGGCAGGAGTATAAAATCAGGCAGGCAGGCAAAAGAACGGCTGCTTTAAGGCAGGCGGAAAAGGATACATTAGTTTGCTGCAAGTTGACCATTTTTATAAAAACCCATATTTGCCGAAACCGGACTTTAGTCTTACCGGATTCCGGAACGCCATCTGAAACGATTTGCAGGCAAGGAAATTCCGGCGCTGTAATTTATACAAAAAAATCTGATCTCCTGTAAATTTTGGGGCGGTGGGTGCGGTACGGGGACTCCGACAGGACAACCAGCGCTTGTCGAATGGCACATGCTTCGACGATCACTTTTAGCCTGACGGCAGCGTGCTTCGACAAGCTCAGCATACCGTCTTATTTTAATAGCTGTGCTCTTTTGCTAATCTTGGTGGGTGAAGACATCGTCCTGTTGAACGGAAACTAAAGCTTACGATGTGGAAACTTTACTTTGTTAAATGGAAGTTGAAGCTTGGGACATGGAAACTTTACTTTGTTAAATGGAAGTTGAAGCTTGGGACATGGAAACTTTATTCTGTTAAATGGAAGTTTAAGCTTGGGATATGGAAACTTTATTCTGTTATGTGGAAACTAAAGCTTGGGATATGGAAAGACTATCTTGTCAGGTGGAATCCTTACCTTGTTAAATGGAAATTAAAGCTGAGGGGAGGGGCTATCCATACAGGAATAAAAACATCTCAAAAAACAGTAATGAATTTGAGCAATTCTCGCTGATTTTGCTGTAACGACAGATATGTTCCGGCCGGTGTGTTGGTATGATCATTTAAGATGCCCCGAAGATTTCCTGCAATAATTCAGATTAAACCTTCGGGGCATTATACCTGATATGTGTAAAGCCAGGCATATTTTGCCTGAATATCAAAATCTGTTAATTGACGACCGGAATTTCCTGCTATCTGACTTTTGACTTATCTATACTTCCAGCAGCAGTTGTACCGGGTCTTTACCCGCCAGCAGCAGCTCCGGATGCTCCAATAATTCTTTTACACGAACTAAGAACCCTACCGATTCCCGACCGTCAATGATGCGGTGGTCGTAGCTCAGCGCCAGGTACATCATCGGGCGGATTTCAACCTTGCCATAGATGGCCACCGGGCGCTCCTGAATTTTGTGCATACCTAAGATGGCAGATTGCGGGATATTGATAATGGGAGTACTCATCAAAGAGCCAAACACGCCCCCGTTTGTAATGGTAAATGTTCCTCCGGTCATTTCTTCAATGCTCAGCTTATTGTCGCGGGCCTTCGCGGCTAATGCGGCTATTGCCTTTTCCAGGTCTGACATGCTCATACTTTCCGCATTACGGATAACAGGAACGACCAGCCCTTTCGGGGCGGATACGGCAATTGATATGTCGCAATATTCGTGATAGACGAGAGCATCGCCGTCAATATAGGCATTTACAGCGGGCCATTCCTGCAGGGCAATACAGCAGGCTTTGGTGAAGAACGACATAAAGCCGAGTCCGATTCCGTGTGTCTCTTTGAACTGGTCTTTGTATTGCTTCCGGATAGCCATGATTTCCGTCATGTCTGCTTCGTTGAAGGTGGTGAGCATGGCGGTGGCGTTTTTGGCTTCCACTAATCTGCGGGAAACGGTCCGGCGCAGGTTGCTCATTTTTTCGCGTTTGTCTTCACGGGAGAATAACGGTTTTCCCGGTGTCCGCCCCGGGTTTTCCAGTGCGGCCAGTACATCATTTTTCATGATTCTGCCACCCGATCCGCTGCCTTTTATATTGGCGGCAGGCAGATTCTTGTCGGCCATGATGGCGCTTGCCACAGGGGTAGCTTTCACTGCCGGATCGGTAATTGCCGGTATTCCCGCAGGTGTAGTGGACGCTTGTTCCTGTTGCGCCGGCGGAGCAGGTGTTGCGGTAGGGTCAGGAGTCTTTTCCTGCGCTGCCTGAGCCGGTCGCGGAGCAGTTTCGTCTATAGTGCAGGCTATGTCACCGATGCTTAGATCCTGCCCTTCCGCAGCAACGGTATGGAGTATGCCGGCCTGTTCAGCGTTAAGCTCGAAGGTGGCCTTTTCCGATTCTAATTCACAGATAACTTCGTCCCGTTCTACCCAGTCTCCGTCTTTTTTTATCCAGCTTACCAAAGTGACTTCGCTTATGGACTCGCCCACCGGTGGCACTTTTATTTCGATCATCGAATTATATATTGTATGAGGTATTGAAAATATAAAATCAAAACGAGCGGCTAAGTTAGCAAACCCGCGCCATTTTTTCAAAATAGCGTTAATGGGAAGTCGTTGGAGTCGTTGGATGAATGGATATGTGTAAATGAAAAATTTGTAATCCTGTACCTACGCGATTTGTAATTAACAATGAGCCGGTACTTTGAATCTTATGGCGCGGATAAAACCAGCATGTTATCATTACGACAAAAATCGTCCTGCCCGTTCTGCGAGCTCCTGTTTTGGAAATTAATCAGATACTTTTGCAGGCAATATGGTGCAGGGAAAAATAATTAACGATCCGGTATATGGCTTCATCAAATTCCCCGAAAAAGAAATGATGGGCCTGATTGAGCACCGCTGGTTTCAGCGTTTGCGTAATATCCGGCAAATGGGCATGGCCTGCCTGGTTTATCCCGGTGCCGTGCATACGCGGTTTCATCACTCCTTAGGCGCCGCACACCTGATGGGTACAGCCTTGCAGGTGCTTGCCGCAAAGGGGATTGAGATTACTCAGGAGGAATATATTGCGGCACGCCAGGCTATCTTGCTGCATGACATCGGACACGGGCCTTTCTCGCATGCCCTGGAACATACCCTGGTTTCGGGTATTGCTCATGAAGATATTTCGATGCTGATCATGAAAAGACTGCATCAGGCGGGTGAATTTGATCTGGAACACGCCATTGCGATTTTTGATAATCAATACCCCCGTCAGTTTCTGCATCAGTTAGTTTCCAGTCAGTTGGATATGGATCGGATGGATTACCTGAACCGCGACAGCTTTTATACCGGTGTTTCGGAAGGCGTAATCGGCTATGACCGGATTCTCCAGATGCTGATGGTGGTGAACGGTGATCTGGCTGTGGAAGAAAAAGGCATTCATTCCGTAGAGAAATTTATTATAGCACGCCGGCTGATGTACTGGCAGGTGTATCTGCACAAAGCGGTGCTGTCTGCCGAATTGCTGATTATAAATATCCTGAAACGGGCCAAACAGCTTGCACGGGAAGGTATTTCTTTATTTGCTACCCCGGCGCTGCGCTTTTTTTTATACGAACAAATAACCGGCGCCGATTTTTCGTCTGATATAAAAGTATTGGAACAGTTTTGTGCCCTGGATGACGGTGATATCACCACATCTGCCAAAGTTTGGTGTACACATGACGACCCGGTACTGAGCATGCTTTGCAGTATGCTGGTAAACCGTAAACTATATAAGATTAAGATGAGCAATCAGCCGCTGGATAAGGAATTGGAGGAAATTAAAGCACAATTTTTCCGGGATGAAAAAATAAATGCGACCACTATGCCGTTTTATGCCTTTGGCGGAACTACTTCCAACAGGGCCTATAATGAAAACGACGAACGTATTAATATTTTAATGAAGGACGGCAGTTTGAGGAATATATCGGATGTGGAAAATGCATTGGTCAATGCAAGCCTGACCATTCCTGTCCGGAAGTATTATATAGGATATCAGCGTATGCCCTTAGACAATAATGTCATGCCGGGTTCCTGATTTTTTTAATTATCATAAATAATAAATGCAGTTTAACGCCACGCAAATAGCTTCTTTTATTAATGGCTCCATTGAAGGAAACCCCGATGTGTCCATATCCGGAATTGCTAAAATAGAGGGAGCCGCCCGGGGATCGCTGAGCTTTATAGCCAACCCGAAATATGAGCATTACCTGTATGAAACCGAAGCATCCATTGTCATTGTTAATAAGTCATTTCAAGCTGAACGGCCTGTAGCGCCTACTCTGATCCGCGTTGAGGACGCCTATGCTGCTTTTGCGCTGCTGATGGATAAATACAGCCAGCTTATTTCGGGAAATGACAACAGGAAGGGCGTCGAACAACCTTCCTTTATCAGCGATTCTGCCCGGATCGGCGAAGATGTGTATATCGGCGCTTTCAGCTATATCGGAGAAAATGTCCGTTTGGGTAATAAGGTAAAGATATTTCCCGGTACGTTTATCGGGGATGGCGTTCACATTGGCGATAATACCATTGTCAATGCGGGCGTAAAGATCTATCATAATTGCATTATCGGAAAGTTGGCTATTATCCATGCCGGCGTTATTATCGGTGCGGATGGTTTCGGGTTTGCACCCCAGCCGGACGGCACCTATAAAAAAGTGCCGCAGTTGGGGAATGTGGTGATTGAGGACCAGGTGGAAATCGGAGCCGGCACTACCATTGACCGGGCCACGATGGACTCTACCGTCATCAGAAAGGGGGTGAAATTAGACAACCTGATCCAGATCGGCCACAATGTGGAGATAGGAGAAGGCACGGTTATTGCGGCGCAAACCGGCGTTTCCGGCAGTACTAAGATCGGGAAGCATTGCGTGATTGGCGGTCAGGTGGGCATTGTCGGGCATATACAAATCGCAGACGGCACCAAAATCAATGCGCAAAGCGGCTTATCCAAATCGATAACAGCGCCTAATATGGCATTTACCGGTTCCCCGGCATTTGATTATAAAAGTTCTTTACGCAGCCAGGCTGTTTTCCGAAATCTTCCCGCCATTCTGGAACGTATCGAAAAGCTGGAAAAATTGCTGAAAGATAAGGAGGCATAACCGGCGTTTTCTTTGTATTAAATTTATCCTTTACTTTGCGCTGATAAAATTGATAAGTAATAAATTGTCTAACAGGCTTCATTTTTCTTTTGGATGAAGGTGGACGTATGGCTATTATATGAAAAACGATCAAGTGATGCCCGGTCAGGAATTTCAACAAACCCTAAGCAGTGAAGTTGTAATTGATGGCGTTGGCTTGCATACCGGCGAAAAAGTGACGCTAACCATGAAACCGGCCAATCCCGGATTCGGTATCCGGTTTCAGCGGATGGATTTACCCGGCGAGCCCATTGTTAAAGCTGATGTTGATTATGTGGTGGATACCGCACGCGGCACTACGCTGGAACATAACGGCGCCCGTATTCATACCGTAGAGCATGTACTTGCAGCCTTGGCCGGGATGGGCGTGGATAATGTGATGCTGCAGCTCAACGGTTCGGAGATACCCATATTGGACGGCAGCGCTGCCGGCTTTATTGAAGCTATCGATCAGGCCGGAATTCAAACCCAGGATGCCAAGAAGATTTATTATGCTATCGACACTAATATTCATTATTACGATCCGGTAAAAAATGTGGATATGCTGGCTATTCCTTCGAATGCCTACCAAATCACTACCATGATCGATTTTAATTCACCAGTGCTGGGAACGCAACATGCCGTTCTGAAAAATATCGCGAATTTTAAGAAAGAGATAGCCAACAGCCGTACATTTTGTTTTCTTCATGAACTGGAATTTCTGCTGGAAAACAACCTGATCAAGGGCGGCGACCTCAATAATGCCATTGTGGTGGTGGATAAAAAAATAAGCGATGCCGAGCTGGAAAAGCTGGCACGCATATTCAACAAACAAAAGGTAGCGGTCAAAACCGAAGGTATTTTGAACAATGTACAGCTCCATCATAATAACGAACCTGCCCGGCATAAATTGTTGGACATTGTGGGTGATCTGGCGCTGACGGGTTATGCTATCAATGCGCATATTATCGCCAGTCGCCCGGGCCATACTACCAATGTGGAATTTGCCCGGCGCATCAAGCAATACATCAGGAAAAACAAACACCTTTCGGCCATTCCTGTGTATGACCCGAATCAGCCTCCGGTTTACGATATTACCCATATTGAAAAATCATTGCCCCATAAATTTCCTTTTTTATTAGTGGATAAGATTATTCAAATGTCCGATAATGAAGTGGTAGGTATCAAGAATGTTACTTTCAATGAGCAGTTTTTTCAGGGACACTTCCCCGGCAACCCGGTAATGCCCGGCGTTTTGCAGATTGAAGCAATGGCTCAGGTGGGTGGTATTCTGGCACTGAACAACTATACCGATCCTGAAAATTATGACACATACTTTTTAAAGATTGATAAAGTAAAATTTAAGCAAAAAGTAGTACCCGGCGATACGCTGATCCTGAAGCTGGAGCTGACCAATCCTATCCGTCGCGGTATCTGTGAGATGCACGGTACTGCTTTTGTAGGCAATAAGATCGCTACGGAAGCCGAACTGGTGGCACAGATATTGCCGAAAGCAAAATAAACAGTCAATAAAAGCTTGCTGAATTTAATCATGCCATTCACCTGTTATGCCGGCCTCTTAAACATTATTGTATGATTCATCCGCTAACGTATATACATCCCGATGCTAAGATAGGCAGGGATGTTACCATTGAACCATTTGCGGTCATTCATAAAGATGTGGAAATTGGTGATGGTTCCTGGGTGGCCTCTCATGTTACGATTATGGATGGAGCGCGCATCGGTAACAATTGCCGGATATTCCCGGGCGCGGTTATTGCTGCTATTCCCCAGGATTTGAAATACAGGGGAGAAGACTCCAAGGTGATTATCGGAAATAACTGTACCATCCGGGAATGTGTAACCATCAACCGCGGTACCAGCGATAAGATGATGACTAAAGTTGGCGATAACTGCCTGATTATGGCCTATTGCCATATTGCGCATGATTGTATTATTGGCGACAACTGCATTTTTTCCAATGACACTACACTGGCCGGACATATCTCCATAGGCGATTGTGTTATCCTGGCCGGACTGGTAGCGGTACAGCAATTTGTCCGGATTGGAAGGCATGCCTTTATAACCGGAGGTTCTTTGGTGCGCAAGGACGTGCCGCCTTATGTAAAGGCGGCACGGGAACCGCTTTCTTATGTCGGTGTAAATTCCGTCGGGCTCAAAAGGCGCGGATACAATATTGAAAAAATTAATGAAATCCTGGATATCTACCGGATCCTGTTCGTGCGCGGCAAAAATGTGGCTCAGGCTATCAATGTCATTGAAGCGGAAATTCCGGTATCCGATGAGCGTGATGAAATATTAACCTTCATCCGGGAATCGGGAAGAGGTATCATGCGGGGCTTTACGCGAAGAAGCAATGAAGATATGTCTTAATCAAATCAGCAAGCGATACCATAATCACTGGATATTCAAAAACATCAGTTATGTTTTCGAAGGTGTCGGCGCTTATGCCTTGCTGGGTGTGAATGGCTCGGGTAAATCCACATTGCTGCGTATCATCGGTGGTATGCAGGCCTGCAATGCCGGACGGATTGATTATTCGCTTGCCGGAGTGGCTGTCAGTCCGGAACTGGTTTTTGAAAAAGTCAGTTATTGTGCGCCGGGTATGGATTTGATTGAAGAATTGACCCTCACCGAATTTTTGAAATTTCATTTCGCCTTTAAAAAGATAATTCCCGGCTACAGCATTAATGCCATTATGGATCGGATGCAGTTGTCCAATGCCTCGGATAAATTCATCCGGGATTTTTCATCCGGGATGAAGCAAAGAGCGAAGCTGGCACAAGCCTTTTTTTCGGATACCCCTTTATTGCTGTTGGATGAACCCTGTAGTAATCTCGATCAGCAGGGGGTAGATTTGTATCAGGAATGTCTTGTAGAATTTGCAGCGAATCGGTTGACTATTATTGCGTCAAATGATCACCGTGAATACCGGCAGGCGCAGATTGCAATTACTCTGGAAGATTATAAATAACCGGCGTATCGGTTTCCTTTGGTGACGTTCCTGCACCAACCAACTAACAAGGGTATTGTGTTCTTCCTCTTTTATGTCATTCCGTAGGAATTGTTCAGTGAAGTTAATCTAAAGCGGTTTACAGATGCTTGCAGCATGATATCAGCAGTAGCATGTGACTGGTGGCGGAACCACCCACGGCGACTGCTAAATCGAAACTAACGCCTGAGACATCGAAGTACTAACTTCCGCCGTTGTTGGCATTTTCATCAACAATAAACATACGGTGGTGTCATGAATTAGCGGAAATGAGATTCTAATACAACAGGTGATCAATATTTTGAAAATGAACATCACTTAATTTGCGCTACCGCCAATTATCCATCCAATTTGAGATGCAATTGTTTCAAAATACAAATCTGTACCACATAATATCGCTCCGTAATTTAGTGTTATTGCCCTGGCAGCTATTTAAACTGCGCGCCTTCATCTCTAATCCGTCTCCGATGTGTCCAATAGAGAATAAGCTCATTTATTCAGGATGAATAACGGTATATTTGTGCCTGATTTTTTCAAATGACAACTCCTCTCAACCAATCTAAAAATGCCCTGGTATTTATCTTTATTACATTGCTGATTGATGTAATGGGCATGGCCATTATCATACCCGTAATCCCGAAATTAATTGAGGAACTCATACAGGGTGATGTCAATGCCGCTGCGCGATACGGAGGCTGGCTCTTGTTTACCTTCGCCTTATTGCAATTTATCTGTTCGCCTATACTGGGAGGACTTAGTGACCGGTATGGCCGCAGGCCCGTTCTGCTGATTGCGCTCCTGGGTATGGGCGTGGATTATCTCTTTCAGGCATGGGCGCCTTCAATTGGCTGGCTGTTTGTCGGGCGTGCGCTTGCCGGCGTTGCGGGCGCCAGTTTCACCACAGCCAGCGCTTTTATTGCCGATGTAAGCATTCCGGAAAAACGTGCGCAGAATTTTGGGCTGATTGGCGTGGCCTTCGGACTGGGGTTTATCATTGGCCCTGTTATCGGCGGCTTATTTGCTCAGTTCGGTTCCCGTGTGCCCTTTATTGTTTCCGCAGTTTTTGCATTTGCCAACTTTACTTACGGCTATTTCGCCCTGCCCGAGTCTTTAAGTATCCGGCACCGCCGCAGGTTTGAGTGGAAGCGGGCCAACGCAGTAGGTTCCTTGCTCGGCTTGCGAAAATACTCGGTGGTGTCGGGTCTGTTGTTATCCTTTGTGTTTGTGTTTCTCGCCGGTTATGCGGTGCAGTCGGTATGGACTTATTACACGATGTACAAATTCGGATGGGATGAAGCTATGGTAGGTATTTCCTTAGGCGTAGTAGGCGCCCTGGTCATGTTCGTTCAGGGTTTTCTGATCCGGAAGGTCATTCCGAAATACGGGCAATCCCGATCGGTGTTTGTCGGTTTTTTACTGTATGCACTCGGACTCACCCTCTTTGCGTTTGCCACACAGGGCTGGATGATGTTTGTGTTCTTAGTGCCTTATTGCCTCGGAGGCATTGCCGGGCCGGCGTTGCAGGGTATCATATCGGGGCAGGTGCCTTCCAGCGAGCAGGGCGAATTGCAGGGTGGCCTGGCGAGTATCATGAGTGTTACTTCCATAGTTGGCCCGCTGATGATGAACTATTTATTTTCTTACTTTTCCGGTGAAAATGCCCCATTCCATTTTCCGGGTATGCCCTATCTGACCGGTGCGCTGTTTATGGTTGTAGCAGCTTTGCTTGCCATCCCGACACTGAATCATATTCGTGATATGCATAAAGCGGCACGGCAGCAATCATGATTAAAAAATAAATCAGCCATGTCATTATTCCGAAAGAAGAAAATAAAGCCGCCCGTACAACGCATTTTAGTGATCCGGTTTTCCTCTATTGGCGATATCGTGCTTACCACACCCGTAATGCGTAATATCAAAAGAGCTTACCCGGATGTGGAACTGCATTTTTTAATCAGAAAAAATTTCAGCGCTGTCCTCGCGGGCAATCCATACATTGATGTCGTTCATGAACTGGATAAGGACTTGAATGGGGTCATTGATCATCTGAAAAAAATCCATTTTAACTATGTGATTGACCTGCAGAAAAGTTTCCGGAGCCTACGAGTCAGGAATGCACTTGGCGTAAAATCGTTCACCTTTCCCAAGCTTAATATTCAAAAATGGCTTTATACTAATTTTAAATGGAACGCCCTGCCTGACGAAAGTATAGTAAACCGTTATTTCAAGGCGGTAAGCAAATTGGGTATCAGGAATGACGGCGCAGGGCTGGATTATTTTATTCCCGCTGAAAAAGAAACCAAACAGGATGATATCCCTATGGGACACTGGGCGGGGTTTGTAGGTTGCGTGATTGGCGGTTCTTTTGCTACCAAAAAATTTCCGGTTGACAAATGGAAAGCTTTGCTGCAGCTGATTCCTTACCCTGTGGTATTATTAGGAGGGCCGGAGGATCGGGAAGACGGACAGCTCATCATGGCAGGCAATGAGGGAAAAGTGTATAATGCCTGCGGAAAATTTAACCTTACGGAATCGGCGCATCTGGTACAGCGTGCAAAGGTTATCGTCACTAATGATACCGGGCTGATGCATATTGCGGCGGCCTGGCAAAAGCCGATCATTTCGCTATGGGGCAATACCACACCCTGGTTGGGCATGTTTCCCTATTATGGATATAATGATATTCAACATACTGTTGCGCTGCAGTCGGTGACAATGGAAGTAACTAACCTGTCCTGCCGGCCCTGCAGTAAAATCGGTTATCCGGACTGTCCCAAAAAACATTTCCGGTGTATGAATGATTTGGATGAAAATGAAATTGCAAAAAATGTTATTAAACTTTGGGAAGCGGATAAAAAATAATATCTTGCCATCCAAACACTATTTAATGATGATTCAAAATACCGTATTTCGCTTGAAATTTCTGCTTTTTGCTGTGATAGCCGTGTCCTTATTTACTGCTACGTCCTGCGCTATGTTCAGGAAGAATTCAGATACCGTGAGCCAAAGTCCTTTGACCGGAACGGTTTGGGTGTTACAGTCCATAAACGGATTCCAGATGGAAGCGGAAATACAAAAAACGCCTTCTCTCAGTTTTTCCGATACCGCACTCCGCGTGGGCGGTAACGGAGGTTGTAACGGATTTGGCGGAGATTATACCCTGAAAGGAAAACAGATCAAATTTGGCAGAATGTTGAGTACCATGATGTATTGCGAGCATGGGTCACAAACCGAAAAAGCCTATCTGGCTGCATTGGGAAAGGTTGATGCTTACAAGATAGAAGGAGATAAGCTCTACCTGCTTTCCGGTGAAACAACTATGTTGGAATTTATTATGAAAAAGGCGGATTAATAAAAATAATTTGGTGCAAACCAAAAATGTATTAATTTTGCGCAAATTTTCTAGGAATATGTTTGCAGTAGTATCAATAGCCGGACAACAATTCAGGGTGAAAGCCAATGATGAATTATATGTACATCGCCTCGAAGGAGCAGCAGGTGATACCGTTGAGTTTAAGGATGTAGTAATGTCGGGCGAAGGCGGAAACATTGCGGTAGGCAGTGCGGTAAAGTCCGTAATCAAAGCCGAGATTTTGGGACACCTTAAAGGCGACAAAGTTTTAATCTTTAAGAAAAAACGCCGGAAGGGTTATCAAAAGCTCAACGGTCACCGCCAGTGCCTGACTAAAATTAAAATCAACGAAATTGTCTAATTAAAATTTTTTTGATTATTCGGTTTATTATTATTTAACTTTGTAACAATCTTATTAAGAAATGGCACATAAAAAAGGTGAAGGTAGCGTAAAGAATGGACGTGATTCTCATAGTAAGCGTTTGGGCGTTAAAATCTATGGAGGACAGCCTGCCATCACCGGAAATATTATCGTTCGTCAGCGCGGAACTGTTTATCACCCCGGCGCTAATGTAGGACTTGGAAAGGATTTTACCATTTTTGCGATGGCAGATGGAATTGTTGAGTTCAGAAAGACCCGGAATAAAACCACAATTTCAATTAATGAAGTAAGTACCGCTGAGGCCTGATGGCTTTCGGCGGTTTGCCATAAATAAAGAGCTTTTTATTTTCTAACCCCCTAAATTCAATTAAGTATGGCAACTGCAAAAAAAGCTGCTCCGAAGAAAGCAGCCGCAAAAAAAGCAGCACCTAAGAAGGCTGCTGCCAAAAAGGCTGCTCCTAAAAAGGCTGCTGCTCCTAAGAAAGCCGCCCCTAAAAAGGCTGCTGCACCCAAGAAAGCCGCTCCTAAAAAGGCCGCTGCTCCTAAGAAAGCCGCTCCTAAAAAAGCTGCTGCTCCTAAGAAAGCCGCCCCTAAAAAGGCTGCCGCTCCTAAGAAAGCCGCCCCTAAAAAGGCTGTTGCTGCCAAAGCTGCCGCTCCTAAAGCGACTAAAGCTCCTGTTAAGAAGGCTGCTCCTAAAAAGGCTGCAAAAAAGTAAAGGATTAATATTTCAACAATTGATTTTGAGCCCCGCTGCATTACCTGTGGCGGGTTTTTCTTTTCAAACCGGGGCAATTTATTTTGAGTATTTTCGTTTATGAAACCTTGAATTACTTCTCAATGAAAGTATTGCTGTTCTCGTGGTTTTTTTGTTTTTGTATTTTCCCCGCTTTTGCACAGGGGCAACAATTTTCAGGCGTTGTGAACGACATAGAAGATGGCAGCCCGCTTTCAGGCGTTTTCGTGGATAACGGCACACGGGGAAGCTCTGCAGTAACCAATGCGAAGGGGGAGTTTAATATTGTGGCACAGCCCGGTGATGCCATATGTTTTTCCCTTGTCGGTTATGATAGCATCAATATATCGGTTCCGGCGTCGATCAATGGAGCTGCCTTTAGAAGAATCAGTATGAAGAGAGCCGTTTTTATTTTGGATGAAGTGCAAATCAACAGTCCGCTTACTCCATACCAGCGGGATTCGATTTCGCGCCGTCGTACCTATGCCCGGGATCTGGACTGGCAAAAAGAACGCTCTGTAATGAGCCCTTTTTCTGCCATTGCAGATAATATCTCCCGGAAAAGCAGGATGCGCTGGCGCTTTCAGCGAAATTTTCAAAAATGGGAAGATGAAAAATATACAGCAACCCGTTATACGCCTGAGCTGGTGCAGTCGCTTACGGGATTGACCGGCAATATCTGCTACCAGTTTATGGCCGCTTATCCGATGGATCCGGATTATGCCCGTGTGGCTACCGATTTGGAAATACAGATGTGGATCCGCTATAATTACAAAAACTGGATAAAAAAATCCCGGGAGGAGCGGGTGCAGGTATTGCCTGATTCCATTCCCAGGTAAAAAGCTGCGCTTTAGATGGTATATTTGCGGCTGACTGAAACGATGAAGTTTATCTTGAAAATATTTGATGGTAAATTACTGTTCCTCATCATTTGTGCAGGTTTGTTTTCTTTAAAAACAACCCATGCGCAGATGCTGAAAGGGCTTGTGCTGGATTCGCTCACAAATGCTCCCCTGAAGTATGTTATTGTTGAAAACAAAGAAACAGGCCGGCGTGCATATTCTGCTTTGAACGGAACTTTTCAAATAGATTGCCGAGAAGGCGAATTGTTGTCTTTTTCTGTTGTCGGGTACCGGAAAGTATTTGTAAAAGCAGGTAATCAATTTCAGGTCACTGTTCGTATGACACGGGAGGCAACCGGTACACACAATAATGAAATGGCTCGGGCATTCAGCCCTTACCAGCAGGATTCTCTGGAACGCTATCAGGTCTATCATTCCGAATTGGAGTACAAAAAAGATAAGGCCAGGGTTGTCATTGCTCCGGCCGCCTTTGTCATCTCGAATCCAGTTTCCTCCTGGATGCAGTATATTGCTCCGCAAACACGGCAGCTGCTGCGGTTTCAAAAGCGGTTTGCCCGATGGGAGCAGGACGCGTACAGTGCATCGCGTTATACCGTCCCTCTGGTGCAAAGCCTGACCCGGCTACCGGCAGACAGCGCTATGCTTTTCATGGCAGCTTACCCCATTGCCAATGATTATGCACGAGCCGCTACCGATATGGAAATCAGGATGTGGATTATGTATAATTATAAGCTCTGGATGAAGGGTAGGAAGGCGCGGTAAAGCTGTTACTTTGTATTCTTTGCGTGAAATACACAAACAAATCTACCCTGCGCAGAAAATAACCAATATTACAACTCCGAATTAAGCCCAATTAACGATACTCCAATTCTTTGACTGCAACAAGAAACATGCTTATACGGTTTACCACCACCATTTGTTTTGGATTTGATCCCCTCTATCAGCCTAAACATGCTTTAATTCACTGGCCAAATCCTGCAGCACTTTCTTTGCGTCGCCGAAAAGCATGGAGGTTTTCGGCCTGAAGAACAACTCATTTTCAATGCCGGCATAACCGGGTTTCATGCTGCGTTTATTCACGATGATATGTTCGGCATTTTCCACTTCGAGAATGGGCATTCCATAAATAGGGCTGCCCGGATCATCCTTAGCTGCCGGGTTCACCACATCATTAGCTCCAAGGATTAATACCACATTCGTCGTATTGAATTCCTGATTGGCATCTTCCATTTCCAGTAATTTATCATAAGGCACATCGGCTTCTGCCAGCAATACATTCATGTGTCCCGGCATACGGCCCGCAACCGGGTGGATGCCATATTTTACCTCCACGCCTTTTTCTTCCAGCAACTTTTCCAGTTCATGGCAGGCATGTTGCGCCTGTGCTACGGCCAGCCCGTAACCCGGTACGATAATGACTTTGCGTGCATACGCCATCAGTATGGCTGTATCGTTCAGGGATATCTCTTTGAAATTACCCTGTTCTTTGCTGCCGGCTGCTGCTCCGCCGGTTTTCTTGTTGCCTAATGCACCTATCAGTACATTCTTCAGTGAACGGTTCATAGCCTTACACATCAGGATAGTGAGGATGGTGCCTGCAGAACCTACTAAGATTCCGCCTGTCAGCATGACCGGATTGTCGTAAAGAAAACCGCCGAATGCGGCGGCTACACCGGTAAAGGAATTGAGCAGGGAAATGACTACCGGCATATCCGCACCGCCAATGGGCATCACAAATAATACACCGTAAAGGAGAGATAAAGCCAGGATGCCGTAAAAGATCATCGGAGTAGAAGGGCTGAAAAACTGTTCTGTGTTCGCACATTGAAACAGGAAATACAAGGTAGTCCCCAGGATGAGCAGGAGCAGTCCGATATTCGTGACCTGCTGTGCTCCAAACGCATGATCCCTGATCTTTCCGTTCAGCTTTCCCCAGGCAATCATACTGCCGGCAAAAGAAACGCTGCCGATGATCATCCCCAGCACTATGATTGCCAGAATGCCTGTTGAAATGTTGCTTCCCGGCGGCACATGTTGCAGATGATTAAATTCCACGATGGAAATCAGCATCGCGCAGGCGCCGCCCATACCGTTGAACATGCTGACCATCTCCGGCATTGCCGTCATCTTCACTTTTTTGGCTACTGCCGTACCAATCATCGTACCAATCAACAGGCCGCCAAAGATCCAGCCGTAGTTATGCAAACGGGCGCCGTCTTTTTCATACAGAAAAATGGTGGCAGTAATGGCAATGATCATCCCGAAGGCCGCAATCAGGTTGCCCCGGCGTGCAGAATCCGGGTGCGACAGCATCTTTAAGCCTATGATGAAAGTAACGGAACCAATCAGGTAGGAAAGTAATAATATGGAATTCATGTTGCTTGATTGATGATGTTGAAACGTAATTTTTAAAGATATTGCCGCTATTTTTTCTTCTTAAACATCTCCAGCATCCTATCGGTTACCACAAAGCCGCCCACCACATTCAGGGTACCCAAAACGACTGCAAGAAAGCCTAAGGTCAATGCAAGATAATTGTCCGGTTCGGCTTCTCCCATTACGATGATCGCTCCGATAATCACCACACCGTGAATAGCATTGGCGCCGCTCATCAGTGGAGTATGCAATACGGAAGGTACCCGGCCAATCACCTCTATTCCCAAAAAAACGGACAGGATAACGATCGTGATCAGATCATAATGCTGGGTGAAAAACTGTTGCAATTGTTCCATCATGTTATGTCTTTTATTTTTTTCAATTCAGGAATAAAGTGTTAAACCAAAAGTCAAGAGTCAAAATGCAAAACGGTAAAAGTTAGGATAGTCAATTTAATATAATTTGATATAGCAGGCAAAACAGCTTTGCTTTTACGCTACTTTATCTGTTCATATACCACATCGCCGCGATGAGCTATACAACAGCCTTTCACCAGATCGTCTTCAAAATTGAGTTGTAATGCTCCTTCTTTGTCAATGATCAGTTTTAGAAAATTCTGCACATTCTTGCTGTACATCTTACTCGCATCCGAAGGCATCCCGGATGGCAGGTAGGAATTTCCGATAATGGTTACATTATGCTCAACCACGGTTTCATTGTCCCGGGTATATTCGGTATTCCCGCCGGTAGCTGCGGCAAGGTCAATGATTACCGCACCGGGTTTCATATTGGCGATCATTTCTTTGGTGATCAGCACCGGCGCCTTTTTCCCCGGAATCTGCGCCGTAGTAATGATGATGTCTGATTTTGCGGCATGTTCTGCAATCTTTGCCTTTTGTCTTTCCTGAAATTCCTTCGACTGTTCTACCGCATATCCGCCAGCCTGGCTGGAGTCAGCCGCACCGTCCACCACAATGAATTTTGCGCCGAGGCTCATCACCTCTTCCTTTACGGAGGGGCGCGTATCAAATACTTCCACCACGGCACCCAGGCGGCGTGCAGTGGCGATAGCCTGCAAGCCCGCTACACCTGCTCCGAGGATCAATACCTTGGCCGGAGGAATACTGCCTGCCGCAGTCATAAACATCGGGAAATAACGCGGAAAAACATTGGCCGCGAGCAGTACCGCCTTATAGCCCGCGATATTAGCCTGCGAGCTTAACACATCCATCGCCTGCGCGCGTGTAGTGCGGGGCAGCGCATCTAAGCTGAAAACCGCTTTTGCCTGAGGCGCCCAGGCTTGCATACGTTCCGCATTGTATAAAGGCTGAAAGACCCCGACCCAAATCTTGTCATTGCCGGCAGTCTGTATATCCGGTGTAGCCGGTGCATTGATAGTAAGCAGGATGTCGGCATTGTTTAAGACTTCGGTACGCGAGGCTAATTGCGCCCCGGCTTGCTGATATTGCTGATCGGGGAAGGCCGCCTTTTGTCCGGCGCCGCTTTCCACCCAGATTTCCATATTGCCTTTTTTCAATGCTGCGGCAACATCCGGAGTGAGCGACACGCGTGTTTCAGGTTGTTGCTCACTCAGCACACCGATTTTTACCATAAAGATTGCATTAATATTTCCTACACAAAATAGGAAAACCGCTCATGATTACCAAGTATCTCCCCAATATTTATTTTAGAGTGTATTTCCAGCTTCACGAAGAATGAAGGCGTTGTAAGTATCCTTGTAGCAAGATAACCGCGCTGATTTCATCTACCATTTCTTTATTGCGGCGATCCTGCTTTTTCAGCCCGCTGTCTATCATTGTCTGAAAAGCCATTTTGGAGGTGAAGCGCTCATCAATCAGCTTTACCGGGATGGACGGGAAGATTTTTTGAAATTGCAGAAAGAATTTTTCCACTTTCACAGTAATATCCGTGTCTTGCCCGTCAAGGTTTTTCGGATACCCGATGATCGCCTGTGACACATCTTCTTCCGAAAAATATTTTTTGAGAAACCATACCATCTCAGCAGTTGCTACGGTAGTCAGCCCGGTGGCAATAATTTGCAGGGGGTCGGTAACAGCCAGCCCGCAGCGCTTTTTCCCGTAATCTATGGAAATGATTCTTGCCAAAATATTTATTTAAAATTTACAACCAGCCCCATGCCTACGCCGGCCTGCGGCAGCATTACCGGCTTCAGCTTCATGCTGATATCCGGGGAAATATCAAAATCTTTCAGGTGTGCAAAAACGATGGCGTCTATAATCTGCAAGGCATAGCCTATGCCCGTCAGCAGAAAACTCACATCCATATTTTTCCGGTAAAAATCCTGCTGCAGCTTCACCTGATTATCGTTCAGGTAGGCCTCCTGGTTCATAGCTTCCGGCTTGTGACTGAGTCGTCCCACATAGATCTTCCTCCAGTATTTGTATTCTTTATTATTATAAATAATGAAACCTGCTCCCGTACCTAATGCCGCATAAACTACCCCGATTTTCCAGTACTGCTGATTATAAAGTTGTCCTAAGCCGGGGACGATTGCGGCATACAATCCGGATTTTTTGGGAATGACCGCATGCTTTTTTGAAATGAGGCTGTCGGTAAAATCCGGTCTGTGCTCCGTTTCGGCAGGAGGCGCCGCATTAGTTGCCGTATCGGTACGCAAAGTATCCATATTCACCAATACCGTCGGTTGTGCATTTCCCCGCAGTGCAATCAGTAAGATGGTGAGCAAAGCGGTTATCCGGAGTATATAAAATGTTTTTACCATCAACAAAGGCAGGCAGCTTTATTTGGGTTAAGTCAAAAATCAAAATAGAAAAATGCTGATCATCAATTTAATAAAATCCTGAATCCGGACATAACAGACCTGACTTAACATTTGAAGACAAGCCCTGCAAAGCTACAATTGTTTTTTAGCTTGCCGGCAGTTCAATTATATATTGTTTCCCGGCTTTTACCGTCAATTGTCTGTCGCGCAGCCAGGGATTTAACAACTTCAGCATTTTGTATGAGGTACCTTCATTAATTGCAAATGTCGCCAGGTTGGTTATGCTGGAACTTACGGTCACTTTCCGGGTAGCTACCGGCCGGTAAGCATCATCGCCTTCCACAATAAAACCAAATTCCGACGCATTGACCAGCAGGTGCTTCAACGCCAGGATGCGAAAGATATAGCGGTTAGTTTCTTCCGGAAGCAGCAGGTCGTAGTAATTGCCGCTTTGCTGAAAGGTTGTCTGGCGGTTATATCCGCCCGTTCCGCAGTTATAGGATGCGGCGGCAGCAGTCCAGCTCCCGAATTTGGCATAAGCATCTTTCAGGTAGGCGCAGGCGGCATCCGTAGATTTTTGCAGATTGTAACGCTCGTCCACTTCATCATTTATCTCCAGCCCGTAGCGTTGCCCCGTCTCTTTCATAAATTGCCAGTAGCCTACTGCCCCCGCGCTGGAAGTCGGATTTTGAAGGGAGCTTTCCGCAACGCAGAGGTATTTAAAATCATCCGGCAGGCCGTTGGCTTTCATCCTTTTTTCAATTTCGGGAAACACGCGGCCGGCAAGCTTCAGGATGTATAAAGTAGATCCGTGTCTGTAATAATTGACCAATAGTTCCCGATCCAGCCGATCACGTACTTCCCAACGATCCAGCGGAACAGCCTCGCCGGCAAAGCTCATCGAAGCGGGGATGCGGGGAGGATACCACTTGTACACCAGGCGGTCGTGATCCACTAAAACCGGCTCGGTTTTATCGCTGCCCTTAAAGGCAAAACCGGCAATAATAGCGCTCCCGATGGCGGCGCCAATCAAATAAGGCGTTAGCTTTTGAATGAGTTGCGACATAACCGTGTAGATTTTTTGTGTTTACGAATTTATAGTTTTTTGCCGAAATATTGCGGATAAAATTCGGACGAAGGGAAATGAATGGGGGAAAATCCTGAAAAGCCATTAGCTAACCGTTAAAATATTTTCCGCTTACTCCTCCTTAAACCTCTAATCACGTTATTCTTTTATCATACTGCAATATTGGCAGCGATGCCGGTACATCGCCTCAACATGGATTTTCATATGAATAGGCAAAGACATTAAAAAATCACCCTATGTCTGCCCCTGTATTTTTCATCGGCAATTTGTAACTTCGGCCGCTCCTATCTCTTATAAATAGGAATTGAACCTGATGTAATCAGGCGGCTGCATTTGTCTTTTAACAACAAATATTTTCTGATGAAAAACAGTATTATCTTATCCGCTTTAGCGATGTCCACTATTTTTTCTGCCTGCAACAATGCAGACAAAGGGGCTGGCGCCCAATTTTCCGACAGCAATCCGTTTGCTCAGGAAAGTACACTGCCTTATCATACGGCAGATTTCAGTAAAATAAAAAACGGCGATTTCGCTCCGGCCTTTGAAGAAGGTATGCGGCAGCAACTGGAAGAAATGGCTCAAATTGCCGACAACCCGGAAGCGCCCACCTTTGAAAATACGCTGGTTGCCATGGAGCAATCAGGGCAACTGCTTAAACGGGCGCACATGGTATTCAGTTTGCTTACCGGCGCTAATACCAATGATGAGCTACAGAAAATTGATGAAGAATTTTCTCCCAAATTCTCTGCACATAATGATGCCATATACCTGAATTCAAAACTGCTTAGCCGTGTCGAAGCGATTTACAACGACCGGGCTAATCTCAGCCTTGATCCGGAAAGCCTGCATTTGGTTGAATATTATTACCAGCAGTTTATGATGGCCGGCGCCAGGTTATCCGATGCGGATAAAGACAAGTTGAAAAAACTTAATGAAGAGGAAGCCAGTCTGAACACGAAATTTAACAACCAGTTGCTGGCTGCTGCCAAAGCCGGCGCATTGATCCTTGACGATGTGAAAGCGTTAGGCGGAATGAGTGAAGGTGATATTGCCGCTTCCGCCGCTGCGGCTAAAGCCGATAAGCATGATGGTAAATGGGAAATTCCGCTGCAAAATACCACACAGCAACCGGCACTTGCTTCGCTGAAAGACCGCAATACCCGGGAAAAATTGTTTAAAGCATCCTGGAACCGCGCTGAACGCGGCGATGCCAACGATACCAGAAAGATTATTACCCGTCTGGCTCAACTGCGTACGGAAAAGGCGGCCTTATTGGGTTTCCCGAATTACGCCGCATGGAAATTACAGGATCAGATGGCCAAAACACCGGAAAATGTTCAGCGCTTTTTGAGCCAGTTGATTCCTGCTTCCATTGCTAAAGCGGGGGAAGAGGCTGCCGAAATGCAGGCGGTTATTGAACAGCAGAAAGACACTTTTCATCTACAGGCTTATGACTGGGATTATTATGCCGAGCAGGTTCGCAAGGCGAAATATGATTTGGATGCCAATCAGACAAAGCCTTATTTTGTATTAGACAGCGTGCTGGAAAACGGTGTGTTTTATGCTGCGGGTCAACTGTATGGTATTACTTTTAAGGAAAGAAAAGACATCCCGACATATCAGAATGATGTTCGGGTGTTTGAAGTATTCGATCAGGATGGCAGCCCGATGGCATTATTTTATGCCGATTATTTCAAAAGGGATAATAAAAGCGGTGGCGCCTGGATGAGCAATATTGTAGAGCAGTCTGAGCTTATGAACACCAAGCCGGTTATTTATAATGTTTGCAATTTTACCAGGCCGGCGGATGGGCAACCTGCTTTATTAAGTTTTGATGATGTAACTACGATGTTTCACGAATTCGGACATGCGCTGCATGGAATGTTTGCCAGCCAGAAATATCCCAGTTTATCCGGCACGAATACTCCCCGTGACTTTGTGGAATTTCCTTCACAGTTTAATGAACACTGGGCGTTGTATCCGCAGGTGTTGAAAAATTATGCCAAACATTATCAAACCGGCGAACCGATTCCACAGGTGCTGATTGACAAGATTAAAAAATCAGGCACATTCAATCAGGGCTATGCATTTACCGAATATTTAGCCGCTGCTGCCTTAGACATGCAATGGCATACGTTAGGTGCCGGAGCGCCCCTGCAGGATGCCGATTCGTTTGAAGCAACCAGTCTCGGTAAGATGAATCTGTGGTTGCCACAGGTGCCGCCACGCTATCGCTCTTCTTATTTTCTGCATATCTGGAGCAATGGATATTCCGCCGGATATTACGCTTATAGTTGGGCGGAAATGCTGGATCATGATGCTTATACCTGGTTTGAAGAAAACGGCGGCTTAACGCGTGCCAACGGGCAGAAATTCCGGGATATGATCCTGTCGCGCGGCAATACCGAAGATTTCGCTACACTGTATAAAGCGTTTCGTGGAAAAGACCCTGGAATCGAGCCGCTGCTGCGTTTCCGCGGGTTGAAATAAAAGGATATTATTTATGCCATTCTTATCGAAATGTATCTTTGTATAAAGATGGCAGGCATTTAAGGCTATAAAAAAGGAAGAAGACTCTCCTTTTTTATAGCTTTGTTTTATCGAAAAAATCAATTACAAATTGTCAATTTCGAATTACGAAATATCAGCTTAACTGGTTCATCTGCCAATGCTGTCAATTATCATTCCGGTCTGATATGGCAAGCTGGGATTTGTTCTGTTGATATATACCTTTAGAAGCTCCGGGCGAGGAAAAAGATGTTATATCATTTGTGCAAAAAACGATTTATTCTTATGACAGGAAAAAGCCACCCACTGTATTCAAAATTTTATCTGTGCAAATCCGTGTCATCTGTCAGAAAAAATACAGCTCACCGCATCCACAAAAAAGCAACTAAATTCAGATGCCATACTCTTTCGTTATAAATATTCTTTGACCAGAATACATGTCTGAATATTGCATTTGCCACACCCGGACTTTACATTTGTCAGGATTATTTTCCCGTATAATGAAAAACATACTCTTTATTGCTGCGGCAACAGCCACTTCTTTTCTGTCGTATGCTCAACCCGGCACGCCTCCACAAACCGGCACGCCGGATAGTACACAGGCTTCAGATGAACAATTGCTGTTGATACAAAACCGTTCTGTACATCCTTATATCGCAACTAATTACACACAGCTTTTAGATGGTAATATTTCCGGTTTGCAGGCTACGAATTTCGGTGGACAACCCGGTGCGGCAACCCGGTTTTTGATAAGAGGAGTCAGCACCGTTTACGGCTCCTCGCAACCCCTTGTTCTTGTGGATGGATTTCCTTATTACGGTAATACCAATGCCCTGAATCCAAGCGATATTGAATCCGTTACCATATTGAAGGATGTAAATGACATGATGGACCATCTTGCAAATGCACAAAACGGCATTATTGATATTCGGACGAAAACCGGCCGGCAGTTTCCCGGCTGGAAATTAACGGTCAATGCCGAAACGGGTATCAGCACTCCGGCATTGCAGAATTATAAAACCGTGAACGAGCGGGAGTATTATGAGCTGAGCTGGGAAGCTTACCGGAACGAGTTAGCGCAAAACGGTTATTCCTATGAAACAGCGGGACAAATTGCCTCCGGCCTGCTTCCTGCTTATGAACGCGGTGTGGTGGATATGTTGGGATACAATAGCTATAATGTTCCGGATAACGCACTGATAGATCCCGTCACCGGAAAGCTCAAAGTCCCTGACGGGAAATTGCGTTACCATGACAACTGGAATGATGCCATGCGGCAAATAGGCATACGTCAGGAGTATAATGTCGGGTTATCCAACTCCGGAAAGGCAGGCAGCTTTTTCTTCTCTACCGGTTATCTTCGTGAAAGCGGTTATATCCGCCATACTGGTTATCAGCGGCTCCCCCTACGGCTCAACGGAACGCTTCATTATAAAAACTGGCTTAAGGCCGGGCTGCGTTTGTCCGGAAGTATAGATGAGCAGCGGTATGTACCCAAGGGTGCCTATTCTTCTCAAAACCCCATTTATGTATCCGCTACGATGGCGCCCGTTTACCCGGTGTATTATTATGACGCAAACGGCGATAAGGTAAAGGACCCGGAAACAGGAGGCTACAAGTATGACTGGGGACATCCCGTAAATTTTCCGGAAAGCAGTATGGGTTACCGGTTTAATGCACCGGGCGATAATCCCGTTGGAGATATGGCGCTGGATCAGTATCTCATCCGGAGCAAAAGTTTTTCTGCTATACCTTATCTGGAAATTACTTTTTTAAAACAGCTCAGCCTGAGTACCGACCTGGTTCGTAATTATGACGACCGGGAAAATGACCGGCAATATAATGCAGCTTACGGATATTTTGCCCCCGATGGCGGAACCCTGCTTAGCAGTCAAAAACAATATTATTTCAACTGGCGACAAACCCTTACCTGGAAAAAGCAATTGAAGCAGCATGATGTCCGGTTAATGCTGGGACGTCATGCCCAGGAAATTAAAACGGATATTGATGAACATGGAACAAGCGGTAATTTCACAACAACAGATTTTCATAGTACCGATATCAACCTGCAGTCATCATGGTTCGCAACGGCGCATTACAATTTTGGGACACGGTATTTTCTAAGCGGAGGATATAATCATCATAAAAATTCAAGCTATTACATTCCCTTTCAAAACTATTGGACCGTCGGCGCAGCCTGGATAATCAGCAATGAGCCTTTTATGAAACCGCTACCCTGGCTAAGCACGCTGGAGCTGAAAGGCAGCTATGGCCTGGTCGGTAATAATATGATCGCACTGATATCATCCGGCCCTCCGGTTGCTGCTATCGGCAATGCTGCTCTTACTCCCTCAAAATCGGCATGTACCGACCTGGGGATACGCTCCGGATTTTTTAATAACCGGCTTGCTTTTTCTATGGACTATTATCACTACCTGACCGATTCCGCGCATTTCTATGTGCAAACACCCACCAGCGGAGTGAGTAGTATCCTGTTCATGGGTATAAAGAATGAAGGCCTGGAACTACAGTTGGATGCCGTATTGATCAGCCGGAAAAAATTCAACTGGACTATGAACGCAAATCTTTCCCTGAACCGCAATACCATCACCCATGTTCCGATAGACAGCCTTCAGCTCGACAGTCATTTTCTGCTGACCAAAGGCTTGTCCGTTTATGATTTTTATCTTGTGGAAAGCGCCGGCGTTGACCCGGGAAACGGGGATGAGCGCTATTTTTACTATGAAAACGGAAAGAAGCTGACTACCAATAATTATTCGGAAGCTGTTGAGAAAGGGCGTGCCCTGCAAGGCTCGGCGCTTCCCAAATATTATGGAGGCGTTTCCAATAGTTTCCGGTACGGGCATATTGACCTGAGCTTTATGTTTACGTATCGTATCGGAGGAAAATATTATGACCAGGTGTATGAGGAACTGATGACCGCGGCGAGTCCCGGACAGAATCTCTCTGCCGATATCCTGAACCGCTGGACGCCGGAAAATACCGGCTCGAACCTGCCGCGTGTTGAATGGCTGAATCTGAATATAGGAAACCAGAGCTCCCGATTTTTGCGAAATGCTTCCTGGCTTAATTTACGAAGTGTATATGCCGGATATACCTTAATGCCGGAGCAGTTGAAACATTTTCATGTAAATTCTCTGCGGTTTTATATTGCCGCCGATAATTTGTTTTTACTCACTGCTTATCCCGGGATGAATCCCCAGGCTTACATAGACGGAGTGAGTGATTTTGATTATACTTCCGCCCGCCGGCTTGTTGTGGGATTGAATCTGAGTCTTTTTTAAAAATTCATTCTTCACGAAGGGCATGATGCTCCCGCCGGTGAAGGGATACTCTTTCATATCTCATCCTGTTTTATACCGCTCACCGGATAAATATGATGTCATCGAAAGTTCTCGTGTGCGCCTGTTCAATGAGTTTCCGTGCACAAAATCCAGAACTCCTGACCTTTCACGGTTTCGGATTGCGGTAGTTTCGGAGAACGTACATCCTGCGCCGCGGATGCCTTCAGCCATCACCCATAAAATTTTCGATGGGGGAGCACACATGGCATAAAGGTTTTTCCCGCAAGGATGCGGATCTTTAATTCCGGACTTGATGGACCTCTCGCAAGAATATCTTCATGTTGCCGTTTCAACCACAATGAACCTTTCGGAGCGTCCATAATAAGAACAAACCTGTCAAAGGTTTCGTGCAAAAAGCTTTCATTGTCCGTTTGAAGGAGGGAGCGGTTTGGATGAAAACCGGATAACCGATGTTTATCCCGAAGCCATATCGGTGTTGGATTTTTACCATGCAAGTGAATATCTGTACGATTTCGCCAAGCCTGAATTTAAGAATGTTTTTGCGAAAAAGCAAGATTTTTTCCGGATAAAACGCGGCCTTATTGATACAAACCACTCAGTACGTCATATTGAGTGAGGATATGATAGTCGCCGGCCACTTCATCCTTAATCAATACCGCACCTGGTTTTTCTTTACCCATATATTGCTGTAGTTGCTTGAGGGGAATGCCGGGATCAACAACCGGAAGGGAAGACTCCATGACGTTTTCAATGGTTCCGTTTTTGATTCCAGTATCATCCATCAACCGCTTAAACAACCCGTTCTGAGATACGCAACCGACAGGATTACCGGCTTCCATTACCGGAATCTGTTCAATATCATATTGCTCCATCAGCTGTAGTGCTTCCTGAACGGTTTGTTCTTTGGTTAGCGTTATCAGCCTGCGTTTGCCCAGTCCGCTAAGGAGATCCTGTACGGTTTTCAATTCTAAGAAACCGCGGCTCAACATCCATTCGTCATTGTAAATCTTTCCCACATAACGGCTGCCATGGTCATGGAAAATGACTACAACCAGATCGTCTTCTTTCAACCGGGATTTCAGTTGTCTTAGCCCGGCCAGTGCCGAGCCGGCTGAATAGCCTACAAAGATACCTTCTTCCTTAGTGATGCGGCGCGCCATCAATGCACCGTCTTTGTCGGTTACCTGCTCAAAATAATCTACGCAATCTTTGTTGTAGTTAGCCGGCAGGAAATCTTCACCGATGCCTTCCGTAATATAGGGATGCACGAAGCTCATATCCAACTCCCCCGTTCTGAACCAGTTAGTCAGCAGAGAGCCATAGCTGTCAATAGCCCAGACCTGTATGCCGGGATTTTTTTCTTTCAGGAATTTCCCCGTGCCGGTTACGGTACCTCCCGTTCCTGAGGCCACAACTAAATGGGATATCTTCCCTTCGGTCTGCTCCCATATCTCCGGACCGGTTTGCTCGTAATGTGCCAGACGGTTTGCTAAATTATCGTATTGATTCACATACCAGCTATTGGGAATTTGCTGAGCTAATCGTTTTGATACGGAATAGTAAGAACGGGGGTCTTCCGGTTCTACATTTGTCGGGCAAACAATCACCTCGGCTCCGAGTGCTTTGAGAATGTCCACCTTTTCTTTGGATTGTTTATCCGTAGTGGTGAAGATGCATTGATACCCTTTTTGAATGGCTGCTAAAGCCAGGCCCATCCCGGTATTACCGCTGGTACCTTCTATAATGGTGCCGCCGGGTTTAATTTTCCCTTCCTGCTCGGCTGTTTCCAGCATTTTTACAGCCATACGGTCTTTGATGCTGTTGCCGGGATTGAAAAACTCCACCTTTGCATAAACAGGGCAAGGCAGATCGCTTACGGTTTTATGGAGTTTGATTAAAGGTGTGTTCCCAATTGTGGAAAGGACGTTGTCATATACTTTTTTGGCTGGAGTCATTACTGTAATAATATGATTAAGCTGCGAAAATACGAAAACCGAAACGTAACCCGAAAACAGGAATGGCAATGGATGTCAATTACGAATTGTCCATTATGAATTATCAACTCATTGCTTGTTCGTGATGATAGCGCAAAGCAGCCTGAACAGCGCGTTGGAAGGCACGTTTCTGTTATAATTCTCTTTCCTTGCGCGTCATTTCGACCAAAGAAATTCCAAATTGCGAAACAATTTGATTAGAATTTCTGCATGGAGCAATCTCTGATTGCGTTTGGAATGGTGTCTCCTTTCATGTCGCCACTTTACAACCCGCCCGGGAGAATTGACATCATATTCTTTACCGTGGAGGGTGCCTCACCCATCATAATGGTCAGGCAGGTATGTATTTCTTCAGGGCAACTCGTGTTCCAGAAACTCAGACAGTTCATCTCCCAACAGGTTTTTGGCAATGATATTCCCTTTGGGGTCTATCAGAAAATTAGCGGGAATGGATCGGATCCTGTATTGGACAGCGGCTGCAGATTGCCATTTTTGAAGATCACTTACTTGTGCCCAACTCAACCGATCGTCTTTAACCGCTTTAACCCAGTCGTCCTTATTCACATCTAAGGATACGCTGAGGATAGTAAAATTGCGGTTTTTGAACTGATTATAAGTCGAAACCAGGTAGATGTTTTCTCCGCGGCAGGGCGGACACCATGAGGCCCAGAAATCAACCAGGACATATTTATTCTTATAATCGGCGAGGGATACCGGCTCGTTGTCAGGGTCATTGAGGGTAAAATCGGGAGCGGTATCCCCAATCTGCGGTCCCTGGGGTTTGGCTGCCTCAGCATTCTGCTTGTTTTGCAGCAGCCCCGAAAATTCCACAGCCAGATCCTGATGATGAAAACGTTCCGGAAGCTCAGCGGCTAATTTTTTGAAATATTCCGCATCATCTATCGGATCGAGATAGATGGAGGTAATATAAAATACCAGTGGCATACTTTTACTAGTGTCCGCAAATCTTTTTACATAATCGGTCATCTTTTGCTGTTGCGCATCGCCTCTGCGTTGTACTTCGAGTTTGACGCTGTCGTTTCCGTTATGAAATGCCAGACTGTCCATGACCATTTTCAGAGCATTCAGGTCATTGTTTAATGCTTCATATCCCCTCGTGAATTGTTGCAAACTTGAAGTAGCAGTAGAATGGGTAATAGAAAAGTGCTCTAAGTTGTTCCAGTTACCTTTGATAATTATCTTTTCATTGTCAACAATAATAGGCAAAGGCATATTATTGACACTGATGGTGTATAGTGTGGGGGTTATCTCATCATATTCGCCCCGTAATAGAAAACTGCCGTCTGGTCTGGATACCGCTGTGTCAATAGCCGTTACATCACTTACACCCCTCTTCTCAAGGATAAGCTGCTGTTGCGGCATTCCAGTAAAAATTCCTTCTATTTCAAAATATTTTTTATTCTCTTTGCAGCTTAAACCACCTAAAGAAAACAAAAGAAAATACAGTATAAAATTTTTAATCATCCTAATCAAAAATTAATTCAATGGCAATAGTACCGCCGCACGGTAACAAAGATAGAGGGTTTGCTTTTTCAGGAGATATAAATGATTGCTAAAATGAGGGATTGGAGGTGTTTTTCACAATAATCTAAATGAGACAGAATATGACCTGTCTGAATTTTAATAACAGCCATATACAGAATCAGAATATCAAATGGACCAACAGATTATTAGTTATGAGTCTCTAAGAAATTATGCTCAGCAGGTGTTCCAAATAATGGGATGCTCTGATCAGGATGCAGCTCTTGCCGCCTCGGTATTGCTGGCTGCCGACCTTAGAGGAATAGACAGTCACGGCATAGCGCGTCTGACCGGTTACGTTCGTCTCTGGCAAACAAACAGGGTTCGGGTAAAGCCGGACATTAAGATTGTGCATGAAACGCCTTCAACCGCAACGGTGAATGGTGATTCCGGATTGGGGCTGATAGTAGCGCCATACAGTATGCATTTGGCTATTGAAAAAGCCCGTCAGTGCGGAACGGGGTGGGTAAGCGTCTGCAACAGCAATCACTTTGGTATTGCCGGTCAACATGCCATGATGGCGCTCCCCGAAGATATGATCGGTATTGCCATGACGAATGCCAGCGCCCTGGTAGCGCCCACATTCTCGGTCGAAAGAATGTTGGGAACCAACCCTATTGCTGTTGCAATCCCGGCCGGAACTGAACCGCCGTTCGTGGCTGACATGGCCACAACAACTGCTTCCAATGGTAAGCTGGAGATTTTGCAACGCATGCAAACATCCGCTCCGTCGGGCTGGGTGCAGGATGCCGAAGGTAATGGCTCTACCGATGCAGCAGTCTTAAAACAAGGCGGCGCCATGCTGCCTTTGGGCGGCGACCGTGAACACGGCAGTCATAAGGGCTATGCCTTAGGCAGCATTGTGGATATCTTTTCGGCAGTATTGAGCGGGGCATCTTATGGACCCTGGGCGCCACCTTTCCCGGCTTATGTGCCGATGCCGCAGGATATGCCCGGTCAGGGACTGGGACATTTTTTCGGCGCTATGCGCATTGATGCATTCCGCAGCGCGGATGAATTTAAAGAAAACATGGATCATTGGTTGCGGCGTTTCCGTAACGCCCGTCCGGTGGCCGGCCAGGAGAAAGTTATGGTTCCCGGTGATCCGGAAAGGGAAACGGAAGCTTATCGTAAAGTCTACGGTATCCCGCTGATCCGTTCGGTGGTGGAAGACCTGAAAACATTATCGGAACAATTGCAGATTGCACAGGATATCTTTAAATGACCGTGTATTCCGCCGGCTAATTTACTTTTGAGACAACATCATACCATGCAAAAAACATTTGAACTCAACTGCAAAGGAAGGTTATGGAGCCTGCATCGCCCGGTGGCCATGGGAATCATTAACGCCACACCGGATTCCTTTTACACACAGAACAACTATGTAACCGTATCCGACAAATACCGACTGGCGGTGCGAATGATTGAAGAAGGCGTTACCATATTGGATATCGGGGGCATGAGTACGCGACCGGGGGCGGAAGAAATTGCTGTTGAGGAAGAATTAAGACGGGTATTGCCGCTAATCAAAAAGATCAGGAAAGAATACCCGGAGATACTGGTTTCTGTGGATACCTATCGCAGTATAGTAGCTGCAGAAGCCGTAGCTGCCGGTGCGGATATGGTTAATGATATTAGTGCGGGAAGTATGGATGCGGAGATGGCAACTGTTGTAGCCGGTCTTCGGGTTCCTTTTATTGCGATGCATATGCAGGGCACACCTCAAACGATGCAGCAGAACCCGGTTTATGGATCGGTATCTCTGGAAATCATGGATTATTTTATTCAAAAAATTACCATGCTGGAATCCGCCGGGATCCGCGATTTGATTATTGATCCGGGATTCGGGTTTGGAAAATCACTGGAGCACAATTACCAGCTTCTTGGAAAACTGCATACACTTGGTATTCTGGACAGGCCGCTGATGGCGGGCATATCCAGGAAGTCCATGCTTTACGGGCTGCTGCAAACGACTCCGGAAGCTGCACTGGATGCCACGACTGCCGCGAATATATTGCTCCTGATGCAGGGCGTTTCCATCCTGCGGGTACACGATGTGAAAGAGGCGGTGACCTGTATAAAGCTCTATGAATATTATTATGGTCTTTTATAATTGAAAGTTGAATTCAGGGAGCATTGAAAATGGAGACAGTGATGATGGCTACTTGTGTGCGTATGGAATTTGTAATTAACAATCCATAATCACCATTGATTGCAATGACAATTTTACTGTAGGCTCATCTTTTGTCATCATTTCCAAAGAGTAAATAAAAATTGGAAGTTATCGATAATCATGCTGATAATTAATTGCTCACAAAAAGGTAAAATGCTATAATGCTAATATCATCTCCATTGCGGATAATTTTTTTATTACCATAACCCAACAAATCGGAATCTATCCTCGTCTAACTATATCAACAGGTTTTATTGTGTTTTAGTGGAAATTTAGAAAATGCTTTAGTTTTATTTTTGACTTGCACAGAAACCCTTATTTTTGCCCACTTTTAAAACCAAACGCATATAGGATTAGCCTCTACATTTTAATTTAACGTTGTCTGCGCTTTCGTTCAGAAAGTAAACACGGTTAATTACATGGTTAAAACAAACTGTAGCGCCTATATGTCAATTCAGGAGAAACAACTCACCGATCAGGCTTTGGTACAATTATTCCTGCAAGGCCGGGAACAGGCTATTGCCGAACTGATTTACCGGTACAAGGACAATGTGTATGTGTCCATCTATATGATGGTGAAGGACAAATATACAGCCGAGGATCTGTTTCAGGATACCTTTCTGAAAATCGTGACCAATATCCGGGCAGGGAAATATTCCGAGCAGGGAAAATTTTTGCCATGGGCCTTGCGGATTGCGCATAATCTGTGCATTGATTATTTCAGAAAGGTGAAGCAGAATGTGAAAATCACCCTGCCGGACGGCAGCGATATCTTTAGCCTTATACCGGCTTCTTCCCGCGATAATGCAGAAGCCCGGATGATTCGCCGGCAAACCGAATCCTGTGTGGAACAACTGATTCATCTTCTCCCTGTAGAGCAACGGGAGGTATTAATCATGCGCATATACGGCGAAATGAGCTTTAAGCAAATTGCACAAATCACAGGCGTAAGCATCAATACATCCTTAGGCAGGATGCGTTATGCCCTCATTAATCTCCGTAAGATTATTGAAGAAAAGAAATTAGCGCTTAGGTGAGGATTTTGTTAATGGCAGGTTGAGAATGGAGAATAGGGGGGCAATTCAGCGAGACAACCTTCATGCCGATCCAAAATCAACATGTTGGCAAACCTGCTTTCCAAATTATCAGCTCCTGCCGGCGCGTGAATCCGTGCAATTAGAATACAAGACTAACAGGCATAAAACTGTCGTTATTGCGAAGAACGAAGCAATCTCAAAAACAGCAATCATAATCAGGAAAACACTGCTTCCATCGCTTTTCCCTTCAGCTTTATCTCCGCCCATTCCTGTTCGGGAATGCTGTCGTAAGTAATGGCGCCGCCGGTCTGATAGGAAAGATACCTGTTTCGCTGGTTATACATCAAACTGCGAATGACTACATTGAAATCGAAATCGCCATCGGGGTTGATATAGCCTATGGTTCCGGAATAAATACCACGGCGGGAGCGTTCATATTGCTCAATCAGTTGCATAACTTTCACCTTTGGCGCACCGGTCATGCTCCCCATAGGGAAACTGTTTTGTAAAATTTGTGTTGCATTCATATCAGGCAACAGTTGCCCTTCTACCGTGGAGATCATCTGAAATACCTGCGGAAAATCATAAATACCGAAAAGTTCTGTAGCCTGAATGCTTCCGGGAACACAACTCCTGGCCAGGTCATTGCGCATCAGATCCACGATCATAATATTCTCCGCCCGATCTTTATGACTCGCTGATAATTGCTGCTTCCGTAAATCGTCTTCCTCCCCATTCTTGCCGCGACCAATCGTTCCTTTAATCGGCTGTGCAAAGATTTGGTTTCCTGATTTCAAAAGGAATCGTTCCGGGCTGGCGCCCATCAGCCAGGCATCGCCGTTCCGGTAAAGGGAAGCATAAGGAGAAGGGTTGATGGTATTCAATCGCTGAAAGACATTCACAGGTTGAATATCGATGTGTTCACAATAGGCCTCAACGCAGAGGTTCAATTCGTAACAATCTCCTTCTGTGATGTGCTGTTGAATTTTTTGTACGGTATCCAGATATTCCTGTTCGGAAAAACGGAGTTCCCATCTCACCGGTTTTTGAGCAGCAGCAGAAAAGTGCTCGTTGGCCTGCTTCAATGCGGCTGCGATATCCTGTGCTCGTTCGCCTTCAATATGAAGCCTGCAGGAATTGTGCGGGATATACATGACTACTTCCGGCTCAAACCAAAAGCCATCACTGAAGCCGATACATTCGGGATGCCGGCTATTCAGGAGTGGCTCCATCTGGTTTTTCATGTCATAGGACAAATGACCAAAAAGCCAGCGGGGCAGATATTCCGGCGGCTGGTCGCCGAAATATTTTTTCATGCCGGCAGCCAGCAATACCTCATAGCGGTTGGGGTCGTTGGCATATTGGTTATTATCCAGATAAACAAAGATGCTGAACGGCTGTAACCAGTTCAGCATCTTTGCTTTTATTCTTGCCAACTCATCCGGATGGAATGTTGTTGTAAAGCAAGCTTGTGTCATGAGCACATCTGTTTTTAAAAATCATCGTCATCATCATCGAAATCATCGTTGAAGATGCCCAGGTCGCGGAATTCATCGTCAAAATCATCATCATCTCCTTTCCCCTTCTTTTTTCCGGTACTTTTTCCGGATTTTGGAATATCAAACTCTTCAAAATCGGGGTCAATATCCGTGTCGAAGTCGTCGCCCTCGTTAAAATCGTCATCATCGTCAAAATCATCATCGTTGTCATCGTTATCATCGTTGTCAATCTCTGATTTCTTTTTGGAAGATGACGTTGTTCTGGTACGGGATACCTTAGGGCTTACTTCTTCATTATCAAGTTCGTCTTCAAGCGCATCATCTTTTAATGGCTTGGCCGTTTTCCCGGCGCTTGTTTTTTTTGTAGCTTGTGCGCTTTTCTTTATTGTCGTTTTTTTATCTGTACTTGGTTTCATAGCACAATAACTGTTGTTGATTATTACGGATTAGTTGTCGATGTAAATTTCAATACTTTTTAGAAACGGAAAAACTTTTTTTTCAAAAAATTTTCTTGTAAAATGCTCCCGAAAAACGAACGGTAATTTTCCACCTGTCCATTATCGGGAATTTAATGCGATTAAAACAGGGTTAATAAGTGTGCTCTCTCCGTGCCGTTTGAGATAAACTGGATACGGGTTTGCAGGTATTCTTCCAGAAAGCGGCAGTATTCGGTGAACTCAGCCGGAAGCTGTTCCGGGCGGGTACAGGCGCTGATGGGATTTTCCCAGCCTTGGAACGATTGATATTCCGGGATGATATTACTGCCGGTGATTTCAAATGGAAACTGATCGGTATCTGTTCCGTCAATCTTATACGCAACGGCAGCCTTTAATGTCCGGAAAGTATCCAGCACATCGGCTTTGGTTACAATCAGCCGGGTAACTCCACTGAGCATTACGGCATAACGCAGGGCAACCAGATCAATCCATCCGCAGCGGCGTGGTCGCTTGGTTACAGCGCCGAATTCCTGACCTGCAACCCGCAATTGCTCGCCGGTTTCATCATGCAGCTCCGTAGGGAAAGGGCCGCTCCCCACACGGGTGCAATAGGCCTTGGTGATGCCATACACTTCACCGATCCGGGAAGGAGCAACGCCCAGCCCGGTACATACCCCGGCAGATATCGTATTGGAAGAGGTGACAAAGGGATAAGTTCCGTAATCAATATCCAGCATACTACCCTGTGCGCCTTCTGCTAAAACCCGCTTGCCGTTTTGCAGGTGGTTGTTCAGCCAGTATTCGCCATTGACGATATGCAGTTGTTTTAAATAGTCGATGGCTTCAAAAAATCCTTTTTCCCATGCAGCCCAGTCCACTTCAAATGCGTATAATTTCAGCAGCTCATTATGCTTTTCTTTCAGCTTCCGGTATTTTTCTTCCCAGTCTTCCGTGAGGATATCGCCCACTCTAAGGCCGTTCCGCCCGGTCTTGTCCATATATGCCGGGCCGATCCCTTTCAGCGTGGAACCGATCTTGTCATTACCTTTCGCCTGCTCTGATGCCGCATCCAGGGCACGGTGCGAAGGCAGGATAAGGTGGGCTTTATGAGAAATGAAAAGATTGTGGTCTAAGGAAACACCGATTTTCTGCAGACCTTCAATTTCTTCCCGGAGCGTTATGGGATCAATCACCACTCCATTACCAATAAGATTGAGTGTTTTAGAATTGAAAACTCCCGAAGGGATGGTGCGCAATACCACCTTGTTACCGTCCACATATAGCGTGTGTCCGGCATTAGGGCCTCCCTGGAATCTTGCGATGATGTGGTAATGAGCAGCCAGATAGTCCACAATCTTTCCCTTCCCTTCATCGCCCCATTGCAGGCCGATTAATACATCTACCATGTTTGTTGTATGTTATTTGAAAATGTAAAAATAAGCCACGAAATTTTGAAAAATAACGGACATAAAAAAATGTTCCATAATTTGTTTTCATGGAACATTTATAGTATGCCATTTCCAGGGTTAAAATTTGAGACTCAGATTGATAAAATAATTGATCCCTATTCCGTAAAAATACTTATTGCCAAACCGGTCGGGATTCCTGCTGTTAAAGTCGTACCGAAGCTGTTCAAAACCGCCGGTTAAGTTGTTTTTATTATTCAAAATATTACTGACACCCACATTCAGATACAGGAATGTGCCATAGGGCAGGGACTTCATCGCCTTGCTGAGCAAAAAAGATTTTCCGGTAAAGATATCAATGGTAAATATGCCCGGTAACTGCTCCTGCTCCAGTATCCTGCTCCATTGCTCCGATGCAGGTTCAATGAGATCAACAGCTTCGGCAGTGCGTCGGCTTGGATTTATTGCTACATAATTCCGGTGGAGATAGTTGAAATTAATATAGGCATACCAATATTTTGGTGAACGGTAATTCCATCCAAGCGTATAGGCGGATTGTGGGCCGGTGGCGGCAAAATAATTTTTCAGGTAAGCTGCCGAACTTTCTGCACGGGTATTGGTATCGTTATCCCGGTAAATGCTGATGTCGGGACGGTTGGTGTAAAATGCCTGCATCCAGGCAGCCACTACTGTGATGCCGATACTGGAACTGATCTTAGTCTGAAGGGCAAACTCAGCGCCAAGATTCCTGGTGTTAACCGGGCGCATCACATAATTGACAAAAGTGCGGTAATCTTCATGATAAAACCTTATAATATCCGTGATGTCTTTCCGCTCCGTTACAAAACCGGTAAGCCGCCCGCTGATATAGGGCGCATGCAAAATATAGCCGCCTTCCATGCTTGATAATTGCTCTGAACCCGGACGATCCACAACCATGTTGCGCGTTCGCGGGGAAATAAAGGTATTGTCGAATGAGGGTGGGGCTGTTGTGTAGCTTCCGTTTATGAAGAGATAATTTCTACCGTCAATCTTATAAGTCAGGCCGCCTTTCACCGCGTAATTAATAAAACTCTGCTGCGCTGATTTCCCCTCAGAATCATCAGGGAACAAGCCATTCCTATAGATCCCTTCGCGATGGAAGACATCCAGGCTCAAACGTGTTGCGAGAAAGAAATCCACTCTGTTGAAAGTAAAAACGCCCTGTCCCCACCACCAGGATTTCATGAACCGGGCTTGGTAATCATATTGATATTTATCCCCGACTTTTATAATCGCATTGGGGTGGTTGAGATCGTTTTGATTGAACTCGCTGTTGCCGACATAAGTACGTTCCGCAAACTGATTGAGGTTGACATAATAATCGCCCCCTAACAAATCCAGCATCTTGCGATAGCTTTCTGTATTTTGGAAAATGACGGACGCTCCGGTATATAATTTTGCAGATGCTTCAATCACTTTGGAACAATTTACCGAAAAGCTCACTTTCCGGATATCATCCCGATCCTGACCGATCACATACAGAGAGCGGCTTCCGGGCTCACCTGTAGCAGGATCAACATTCATACGATTCACTTCATAAAGCCGACTCCAGTCCACCTGCATTTGATCGGGATTGCGCTCCAGTTCCTCTAATAGGTCTGCTGCTGTTGCGGAATCGGCGCCCGCCGGATTATTCAGAAAATAACCGGGTAATTTGCGATAATAGTCGGGCCGCGGATCCTGAGCATTGTACCAGTCTATAACAGAATTACCGGTGAGCCCCTGTTGCCAGGCTATTGCAATATTTATAATGGTATTATGGTCAGGATTAAATGTATAATTCAGCAGGGCGATTGGTTGGAAAGTGCTGTTGATATGCGCATTCCTTTTTGCTCCATCCAGATAGCCCCAGTTGGGATTGTAATAATGCGATCCGGCAATATCCATAGCTTCCGCTGTGGCTGGCATAGCTTTGCCCCGCCCGGTAGGCGAGCCAAAGGTGATAAAATGCAGAAAATTTTTTTTGCCAAGTTTTTTGCTGATGGCTAAGAAATAAGCATAACTGTCATAAAATGTTCCGGGAATATAGCCTGCTTTCGCCCAGCGCCTGGAAGCCGAAGCTGAAAATGCCCATCCGTTATCCATCACACCCGAACTGTAAGTCAGCATCAGCCGGTGCCGGTAACTGCGATTGGCAAATGAATAGGTGATACGGGTTTGCTTACGCTGGGAAGCTGCGGAAGCGTCTGTCTGAGTCATGCCAAGCAATCCTCCGAAACCGGTTTCCGCAGCATGCAAGCCAAATGTCCCGGTTTGATTGCGAAATACATCATTCAGTCCGCCCCAGGTACTCCAGATGGCAAATCCAGATTCGGCATCGTTCATCGGGACGGCGTTGATAGACACCTCCAGCTGATTGCGCTTGTAGCCGCGCAACTGATAATGCAGGGAGCCGAACGTAAATGCCGCAGCCGATAAGAACGGATCACGGGAAGCGCTGAGCAATCCCGGAATACTTTGGTTGCCGGTTACCTCGTCATCCGCACCGGAATTGTTTTCTTCTAATGAAAAGGCGGATAACGCTGCCATAGTTTGGGAAATGTCTGCTTCATGTACCACAACGGCAATATCGCCTACGTCAACCACACTGATGTCCAGGGCAATCCTTACCGGATCCTGCAAGGTATAGCGATCCCCCACTTTAAGGTCATAATTCCCGCGCGGCACCCGGCTGAACAGGAATGTTCCATTGGTGTCCGTTAGGGTCAGCATTTTAAGGTAGGGAAGTTCAACAGTCACTTCAGGCAATGGCCTCCCCGTAGCGGCATCGGTAATTCGGCCTTTTATTAGTGCCGTATTTTGCGCAAAGCCTGCGATATGCAGGACGCATAACAAGGTTAAGCATAAGATCTTTCTCATTTGTTGATAGGGTTAAAGGGTGAACAATAATCAGCATTATTTCAGAAAATGCATTTGCATTATCATAAATTATTACCGATTTGTATTCGCGAAAGTAAATAAAAAATGATTATGTAGTATGTGCAAAAAAGACAGGGGTGTATCCCAAATGTTGCATGTGGTGTAATGTTTTTTTGTCATTCCGCAAAAACGTGCCGTTCATTCCGAAAAGAAAATCCCGGATTACGCTTAATCCGGTTAGGGTTTTCGCATGGAGGAATTTCCTAATCGGGCGGATGGGCAAATGCCCGGGAGACTCCTCCGCTCCATAAAATTTACTGCGCTGCGTTCCGTAAATTTTACTCCGGCCGGAATGACGACCGCTTATACGCTTCACCCGGAATGACGATACCTTTTACATTCGGGAGATTGCTCCGGTGCGACAATTTGGGATGCACTCAAAGACAGACCCCGAAGATTTTTGAGAACCTTCGGAGGTCTGTTGATAACATCATGGTATTCCTTCTTATTGCGTTTTTGCGACTTGTACACTTGCGCGCCGGTTCCGGCGTTCTTCCTCTTGTTGTTCCGCTAACTTTTCTTCGCGTTCCGATTCCCTGTCATAGGCGCCAATGATATGTTTTACCAGGCGGTGCCGGACCACATCATTCCCGTTCAGTTCAATATGGGCGATGCCGTCAATGTTTTTAAGAATCTTCACCGCCTTGCCTAATCCGGATTTTTGATTTTTAGGTAAATCAACCTGGGTCAAATCACCGGTGATGATCGCCTTGGCCGACGGCCCGATCCGGGTCAGGAACATTTTCAGTTGCAGATCGGTGGCGTTTTGCGCTTCATCTAAGATAATATATGCATGATCCAATGTGCGTCCGCGCATATAGGCCAGTGGCGCAACTTCTATCACGCGGTTGGCCATGAAATAGGTAAGCTTGTCGGCTGGAATCATGTCGTCCAGCGCATCATAAAGCGGACGCAAATAAGGGTCGATCTTTTCCTTAAGGTCGCCGGGAAGAAATCCTAATGTTTCTCCGGCTTCTACCGCCGGGCGTGTCAGGATTATTTTTCTTACGGCTTTATTCTTCAAAGCACGAACCGCCAGTGCAACCGCAGTGTAAGTCTTTCCTGTTCCTGCCGGACCGATAGCGAAGATGATATCATTCTTTTCCGAGATGGCTACTAACCTGCGCTGGTTTGCAGTCTTGGCACGGATCACCCGTCCGTTGGGGCCGAACACTAAGATGTCATTTCCGCTTAGGATATTTGCCGAATCGCTGCCTGACTCATTTTCATCCTCATCAGCATCCCCCAGGATCTGTGCAAAATAGCTTTCGGGCAGATGCCCGTTGCGTTCCATAAACCTGATGATGAGATCGATCTTTTCTTTTGCGGATGCAACTTCCTCAGCCTGTCCGGCCAGCTTGATTTGCGAGCCACGCGACAGTATTTTCAGTAAAGGAAATTTCTTTTTTAGAATGTCAAATTTGTTGTTATTAACGCCGAAAAATTCAATCGGGTTAACCGTTTCGAGATTAATAATTGCTTCTGTCAATGTATAAGCTGAATTTGTTTGAATTTAAATGTAAGCAATAAACGGAAAGTCGTATATTAAATTATGATGAAACCGGCTTAGGCGGCTCCATAACCGCTCCGCATTTTTCACAGGTACGCTTGGCTTCATCCCCATAAAATGCTTCCATTACCGGCGGCAGTTGGTTTACGATATCGCTTACGGGAAGAAACTCTTCGTACAGTTTATGAGCACAATTTTCGCAATACCAGGAAAAGGAATCCTTCATGTCGGAAGGGCGTACCTTTTCGATAACCAACCCTATGGTTCCGGCTCCGCGCTGCGGTGAATGCGGTACCCTCGCCGGTAAAAGAAACATTTCCCCCTGTTTGATGCTAAGCGGGACGATCTTGCCCTCTTCAATAATGCGGACAACAATATCGCCTTCGAGCTGATAGAACAACTCTTCGGTTTCGTTATAGTGGAAATCTTTACGGCTGTTGGGACCACCAACCACCATGACAATGAAATCCTGAACATCTTTATATACCTGCTGATTGCCAACGGGTGGCTTCAGCAAATGACGGTGTTCTTCGATCCATTGCGTTAAATTAAAAGGACGTATGACTGCCATAATTTTATTTTTCATAAAGATACAGTTTTTTAGCAGCTAAAAAAGCAATTTCGTTTATGAGGAAAGAATTATTTTCGCAGAAGATTCTTATTTAAAAAGAAAATTTTGGCAATAAAAAAAACGGATAAATCATATCGCAATGCCATGCGGTATGCCGCTTTGGGTACAGAGCTGGCCGTTATGCTGGGTCTTGGCGTTTTAGGTGGCCTTAAAGTAGATGAGCGTTTGCATACCACACCGCTTTTTTTGCTGCTGTTTCCGGTCATTGCCCTCGTTATCACTTTTGTGCAGTTATATAAAAGTCTCAATAAAAAGAAACCCTGAGCATCTTGCTTTGTAGCCGCTGTTTTTAATGTATTACCTGTTATTCGCTATATTATATCCGATCTCGCTATTGCCTCTGTGGCTGCTTTACGGCCTGAGCGATGCCTGCTATTTGATTTTATTTAAAATAATTGGTTATCGGAAAAATGTCGTTTTGGATAATCT
This sequence comes from uncultured Taibaiella sp., assembly GCA_964622775.1. Lineage (GTDB taxonomy): Bacteria > Bacteroidota > Bacteroidia > Chitinophagales > Chitinophagaceae > CAZUSO01. The sequence goes on from CAZUSO010000003.1 coordinate 96,866, forward strand.
GCAGCAGGCTTTCCCCGAAAAAAACGATCGGGAAATCCGGGAAATTATGCGACAATTCTTCCATAATTTTTGTGATCAGTGGGTTGAAGTTATAAAGCTTATGAGTATGTCGAAAAAGGCATTGAACCAACACTTTTCGGGAAACTGGGAAGTGTTTTCCCATTATGATCAGATTCAGAAAAATGTTTGCGTGCTCTTGGGACATCAGTTCAATTGGGAATGGGGTAGTGTAGCCACCCAGTGGAACAGCCGGCAGCAATTTGCCGGCATTTATCTGCCCTTATCCGGCAGGGCAATGGATCGGCTGATGCTGTTTATCCGCCGCCGTTCAGGAGCCATGCTGATTTCTGCCCAGGATATGCTTCCGGCATTTAAAGCCCTGCAACAGCGCAACTATATTCTGGCTTTTATGGCAGACCAGGCCCCGGCAAGTGATTTTGTGAGATGGTTGCCGTTCATGAATCGCCCGGCAGCCTTTTTTCTGGCTCCTGAGAAAGCAGCCCGAAGGGCAAAGACCGCTGTGGTATTTGCCGCCGTGGTCAGGGTTAGGCGAGGACATTACCGGCTTGATCTGGAAGTGATATGCGAAGATGCTTCAAAGGAAATTTTTGGCAGTATTACCGAAAAATACGTACAGCGTCTGGAACGAGAGCTGCATATCCGGCCCGAAAACTGGATGTGGACGCACCGGCGCTGGAAGAAAAAACCACCAACGACAAAATCAGCATAATGTCTGCTTCACTCCCCAACCATACTTTTCAGGAAGCGCCACAGTGGGACGAAAGGGCTTTTCAGGAAGCCCACTGCCAAAGTGCGGTTGTGAGCATACGATTAAATCCCCGGAAGCAGACCGGACATCCTGAATTTGAAATGACTCCCGTGCCCTGGTGCGATACGGGATATTATTTGCCGGAGCGGCCGCGCTTCACCTTAGACCCGCTTTTTCATGCCGGCAGCTATTATGTGCAGGAAGCATCTTCCATGTTTGTGCAGTATGCGTTACAGCAATTATTGCCCCCTGAGGAACAACCCCTGAAGGTGCTGGATCTTTGTGCTGCTCCCGGTGGTAAAAGCACATTGCTGGCTTCCTGCCTGCGCCCTGACGACCTGCTGATTTCTAATGAGGTCATTCCGTCACGTTGTGCAGTGCTTGCTGAAAACATGAGTCGCTGGGGATACATGAATACCTGGGTCACCCAAAACGACCCGGCGGCTTTTGGGTCCTTGCCGGCTTATTTTGATGCCCTGCTGATAGATGCGCCCTGTACCGGTTCGGGACTGTGGCGGAAAGACGTCAATGCAATTGATGAGTGGTCGCAGGAGCAGGTGCGGTTTTGCAGCGAGCGCCAGAAACGAGTCATTGCGGATGCATTGCCTGCCCTGAAAGATGAGGGCTTGCTGCTCTATGCCACCTGCTCATTTTCTCCCGAAGAAAATGAATCCGTATCAGACTGGATTTGTCATGAGTTTGATGTAGAAAGTCTTTCGGTAATATTGCCGGAAGACTGGGGAATTACACAGACAATATCGCCGGAACACAAAGCGACCGGCTACCGGTTTTATCCCTGGAAGTTGCAGGGGGAAGGTTTTTTTCTAGCGGCATTTCGGGTAAGGAATCGTAAAGTTGTGGTAAACCGGAGGCCCTGGAAAAATCACAAGGCCGCCGCATCTTTGCAGCAGGCATGGAAAGACTGGTTAGATACGGATTTTACGGTACTGGAAAAGCAGGGTAACAGCATTGCCGTTCATCCTGAACATGTAAAAGAACAGGAGTTTCTTTCGCAATTTTTAAGACTGAAAAAGAGTGGCACTTTGCTGGGAAAAATTCTTCCTAAAGAAAATATTCCGGAACATGAATTAGCCATGAGCATACACCTCTCCAGCAACCTGCCGAAGCTGGATGTAAGCAAAGCGGAAGCATTACATTATTTGAAGAAGGAAGCCATTAGGGAGGAACATCCGCAAAGAGGGTGGCAGACGGTATGCTATCAGGGTCTTGCCTTAGGTTGGGGGAAATGGTTGGGCAACCGCATGAACAATTACCTCCCCAAAAATCTGCGTATCCGGATGGATGTGGAATGAAAAATTCCGGATTGCCCTGGCCGGCACACGAATACGTGCGCCGAAGCACAATTTCAAACCTTTAAAGCGCCGCGAAAACCTCTGGCGGCATAATAAGAATCCGCGCCGTTGTGATAAGTGAATACCTGGTCGTAACGACGGTCGCAAAAGAGCGCGCCTCCCAACTCTCTGACATCCGCAGGTGTTGCGACCCAGCTTGAGGTTTTCAGGTCGAAACTGCCCCTTTGCTGCAACTGCCGGTACTGATCTTCCGTTAATAGCTCAATGCCCATGGCGGCAGCCATATCCATAGCAGAGTTTTCCGGTTTATGCGCTTTCCGGGCTTCCAGCGCTTCCCGGTCGTAACACAGGCTCCGTCGGCCTTTTGGGCTTTCCGCAGCACAATCATAAAAAACAAACTCCCCGGTTTTTTTATCCTGATCCACCACGTCCGGTTCTCCGTCGGTCATTTCCATTTCATGAAGCGACCAGAGTTTTCCGGGATGCGCCTGTAACCTGGCCTGCACCTGTTCCCATGCTATATTTTTATGCCGCCTGCTGTTTTGCGCAAAGCGGGTTTTTAATATATCAAGCAGTGTATGCTGCTGCGCTGAAGTCAGTTTTTTATTTTTTGCCATATTTTATTTTTTGCCCTGAAGATTGATTGTTTGTCCGGTAACTTAGGGCGGGACACTAAAACTGAATAAAAGTACAAAACTTTCAATTTTACGGCTTATCTGAAAGTTTATCTTCAGCAAATCGAGTCCAGACAATGGTTAACTCCATTCTTGAATTTTTTGGTTTAAATCTTTGGCATGAGTTATTCTATTGTTTTTTCATCTTCAATTGCTGAGCCTGTTTCACTATCCAGTTGTTCTAAAGTCATCGGTTTCATTTTTCCTTCAAACATTTCCAATTTGCTTTTATGCAGCAGGTTTTCTAAAGCATTAATAATTTTTTCATTATCAATTCTTAGAAACTCTTGTATAAATGACAGTTTTTTTCCTCTATATTCATCTCGCCATATTTTTTCAAATTTAGTTAATTAGTGAATTAAATTCATTTTTAAATTCTTACCATTCCATTGGGTGCATCCCGGATTGTCCCACTATTATGAGGCTGTCTAAAAAGTCAGTTTATTTCACACAAAGTGAACAAAGAATACAAAGTTTACAACGTAAGCATATTAAAATGAGTATGTCATAGTCTTTGTTTCTTTGTATCCGTTGCGTTCTTTGTGTGAAACACCCCTAGGCCGTCTCAATTAAAGGCTGAGGCAATAAAAGAAGAAACGACAATCTGGGATGCACCCTTTTGCAGGTGCTACTGGTGGAATTTTTTAAAAGAGAACGGATTCGGGCTACTATTATTTTTTCGTAGAAGCAACCTTATCTGAGGATCCCGGTTTGCTGCGTCCGGCATCCTTCAATGCCCGGGCCAGTAAAAATTCGATCTGGCCGTTTACGCTGCGGAACTCATCGGCAGCCCATTTTTCAAGTATCTTATACATCTCGCTGTCGAGCCGCAATGCAAAGCTTTTCTTTTCCCGGGACATCATGGTAATCCTTTTGTTTTACTGATAAAGCGTTCCGGTGTTCAATACGGGAGATGCTGATTTTTCCCCGCAGAGCACCACCATTAAATTGCTGACCATAGCGGCTTTCTTTTCATTGTCTAATTCCACAATTTCTTTTTCCGACAATTTTTGCAAAGCCATTTCCACCATCCCTACGGCGCCTTCCACGATCTTAAGGCGCGCTGCCACGATAGCGGTAGCCTGCTGGCGTTGCAGCATCGCACCGGCAATTTCCGCCGCATAAGCTAAATGACTGATCCGCGCTTCTAGGATTTCAATGCCTGCCTTTTCCATACGCTCATTCAACTCATTTACTAATATCTCGTTGACCTTTTCGCCGCCGTTTCTCAGTGTGATTTCCGCGCTTTCATCTTCTAAGTTATCATAGGAAAAGCTGCCGGCTAAATGACGCACCGCCGCCTCGCTCTGCGTCTTTATATAGGAGCCATAATTAGTCACTTCATAAGCGGCCTTATAGGTGTCTCCGACCCGCCACACGATAACTGTTCCGATTTCAATCGGATTACCCATCTTATCGTTCACCTTGAGCGTTTGCCCCTGTAGGTTGTCCGCCCGCAGGCTGAGCTTATAGGTGGTGTAAAGCGGGTTCACGAAAAACAGCCCGTTATTTCTTACGGTACCCACGTATTTCCCGAAAAAATTCAAGACACGGGAGTGGTTGGGCTGTACAATCATCAATCCCTTCATCAGGAAAATGAAAGCAAGGCTGAGCAAAATGCCCAAGGCAATATACCAGCCGTTGTGCTGGCCGTAAGCAAAGCAAAAAATGGCTAAGCCCATACTTACCAGAGCCATCAGCAAGGCCAGATAGCCGGACATGGGTTTGATAATTTTTTCCATAATTAAAATGTTTTAATTTTACAATGATACTAATTCGATATCAAAATTAAATCATTTTAGCTGATCTTCAAAATTATTTTTTGTTCGCTGTGTCAGCGGCGGCCCCTAAGGTATATCCCGAAGCAAATCCCGGAAATTTACCCGGTTCACGCGGGTGTATTTCACATTTTCACAGCCATGTCATTTGTAGGAATCTAAAGGGCGTGTATAGATGCTTTCAGCATGACAGAGGAGATTGCAGGGATATTCTATTAGGAAAATTTGACATGCCCTCATTCAAACGGATGGGAAATGAAAAATCCTCCCTAATTTCGTTTTACTTTTTTGTTCTTCATGAAGAAATCACTATTGCAGCTCCATGCGGCTGTATTGCTCTGGGGCTTCACCGGGGTGCTGGGCAGGGCGATCAGCCTGGCTGCCCCGGTATTGGTGTGGTATCGTATGATCGTGGCTTTTGTTATTTTAGGTATCATCATCACCTACCGCAGGCAATGGCAGCAATTCTCAAAACGCGATCTGTTTACCGTGATCGGGATCGGGATATTGTTTGCCATTCATTGGGTGTCTTTTTTTGCATCTGTAAAATTTGCCAATGCATCCGTGGCGATGATCTGCCTGGCTACTGCCGGTATTTTTACGGCGCTGCTATACCCGTTTTTCAGCAGGTCGAAGTTTAATGCACGCGAGCTGCTGCTGGGCCTGATCGCTATTGCCGGCGTTTGCTGCATTTATGTCCTGCAGCCGGCACAGGAGCAGATGGATCATTCCATGCGGAACTTCAAGCTGGGCGTTTTGCTGGGTGTATTAGCTTCGCTGATCAGCGCGGTATTTACCATTTTAAACAAACCGCTTACTCAAAAATACGCTTCACGCAATCTGGTCTTTTTGGAAATGCTGTCCGGGTTTTTGTTTCTGAGTTTGCTGGCGCCATTTTATATGGTGCATTTTCCGGAGCAGCATCTGGCGCCGCAGGGATGGGATTTTTTGTGGATTTTTATTCTGGGCTATTGCTGTACGGTTTGGGGACAATCCCTCGCTATGCAGAGCCTGAAAAAGCTATCACCCTTTACCGTTTCCCTTACCGTGAATATTGAACCGGTGTATGGCATCATGCTGGCATTTATTTTTTATCAGGAAAATGAACAGTTAGGCTGGGGCTTTTATTTGGGCGTATTGCTTATCCTGATATCTATTTTAATGCAAACCTCTGTAATGTTATATGCCGGGCGGAAGCGACGGGCTTTGCCGTAAACAGGTTTCGACAGGTAGTGATTTATCGTACCAACGTCACTTCACCCTTCAGCAATACTTTTTTCCCGTTTACGAAACTGATATCAATGATGTACTGATAAGTGCCTATGGGCAGGGCTTTCCCGGTATTTCCTTCCCGTCCGTTCCATGCCGGATTCCTGCTTTTAAAATCACTGTAAACCAATTCCCCCCAACGGTTGAAGATACGGAAGGAATGAATGGAATGACCGCTGATATTGGCAAACACCGGCCCGAAGCGATCATTAATGCCGTCGTTATTGGGTGAAAATGCGTTGGGCATACTTACCTCCGGAATCAGGGGTTCTACAATCAACTCTACCGTAGCCGTATCAAGGCAGCCTCTTTCGGTTGAGCCGATTACCTGATACACGGTATTTTCATGAATAACCACAGCCTGCTCCTGCAAATGCTGTTGCGGGAAATGCACTTCCGGCAGCCAGGAGACAATATTGTAATTGTACTGATCGGCGGCTGTTGTGGCAGTCAGCCGCAATATATCACCGATTACCGGCTGTTCGGGATCTGCGATAAGCTCCAGACCTAAATCATCAATCTTTATCGTGGTAGTCTGGCGCAGGCTGTCGCAACCGGCTATGTTTTTAAACAACTGCACCACTACGGTATCCTGGTCGTAAACAATTTCGTTGAACTTAAAATAGCGGCAGGCCAGAATGGTGTCATAAACTTCGATGGGCTGCACATTGGGCCGGACAATAATCTGATTCACCAGATAAATACTGTCGCATCCGAATTGATTCGGTATCGTATCGGTTATCGTGGTGTCACTTACATAAATCGCGTCCTGAAAACTCACAAAGCCGCATCCCGGGACGATATTGGTTATCGTTTGCGGAATGATTTCCGGATGCACTGTTATATTGATGGTCTGATACAAACTATCACATCCGTATTGGCTGTGTATAGTGTCGTAAACTGTTTGGGAGGAAGTGTAGCTGATGCTGTTTACGATCACGCTGCCGCAACCGGAAGGATTCAGGATTTGGTTTTGAGGCAGGATGCCGTGCAGGTTCAAATGAGTTGCCGAGTCGCAGCCACCCGATGCGGCGGAATAAAAAACGGCTGCATTATTGCCTGTAGTATTGACAGTAATACCATTCCAGGAGTAGGGCAGTTGATCCGGGCAGATAAACAAATCTACCGTATCCTGCATGGTATCGGTTACGGCAAGATTGAGCACCGTATTGGAGTCACAGCCTATATAGTTGTCTGTAGTGAAAATGGCTACACTGTCACCTGCTGCGGGCACGGTAATGCCATTCCAGGTGTAAGGAATTTGCCCGGTGCAAATTACCTGGTCAAGTGTGCTGTTTAATAACGGAATATTGAACCAGACGGATTGTGGGAGCGGTAGTTGTTGTGCACACATATCCACCAGCGTATTGCCGTCCGTGCCCATTTTAGCCCGGAGTTCGTATAGTCCCGGCGGTTCAATATTATCGTTGAAAATAATTTCCACCTTGTCGGTATATCCGTTCGGCATGAGTTGGCAGTTGACACCGCGGGCGGTATAGATCGTCCCGTTCGGGTAAACCTCAAAGTCGCTGCCATCATCAGCGATAGAATTGCATTTGACATGTTTGGAAAGTTGCAAGGTTACCCGGCTTTTTGTATTACAGCGAGGCTCAATACTTTCAAGCATCGGAGGATTTTCAGAGTAAAGCAGCGCTGTGCTTCCGGAGAAATCCAAAATAAAACCCGAAGCCGGGAAATAAACATTCGGAGGGCCGGGCGTGGTTCCGTACCCGCCGCCGTCCACTGCGATGTAATATTCATCGCCCACATTAGCCGGAATGGGCATCGTTAACGGATTGCTTTGGCTGGCTAAATACAGGTTGCCGTTGACAGCCGTGCTGTTGCGACGGATGATATCACCGCAGGAAATCTGATTACAATTCTTTCCCGTTGCGTCAAAAATGGTGAAGGAATATACATCGCCGGGATCATTGAGATGCATCACAAAAGTGATATTACCGGCAACAGCTACTTTCATTTTGAGCCACACAACATTCATGACCTGGCAAGGCGTGCTGGCTAATGATGAGCTATGGCCTTCGTAGCCGCCGGGAACCGATAGGGTGTTTGAACAAATATTTAAAGCGCCGCAGGGATCCTGTTCCGGATAAGGCTGCACAGTTTGCGCCATGAGCGACGGACTGAAAAAACAACATAGGGTCAGAGTCAGTATGACTTGCTTCACAAACGAAATTTTGATTTTTTATATAAAAGGGATTAAAATTAAGAAAAGTATGCGTGCAATTATACTTCCGGGTATTATTAATAATTTATTTTAACGCTTTCGGTGTGGTATAAATTGCGTGATGCAGAAGCCAATACCCGCTTTTAGGTTATTTACTACGGCAAAATATGGCTTTATTCAGGCCGGTATTTTTCAGTAATCATTGAGGTGGTCATTATAATAATTCCACGATAGCTGTTACGATTCCGTTCGCTGGATTGCTTATGCCGGATTTATTTATCAAATTAGTCATAAAATTGCGGATTGACAGCCCGGTAGCAGTTTTATTTCAGTATAAAATCGCATCTTGCAGGGGTTGGGAGTTAAAACGGCATTTGTCAATATACAGCGCTTCCGTTTTTTAATAAAATATGGAATCAATTATTTCTTTTTTTCAGCATCTTACGGATGCGCAATGGCTGATGGATAATGGCGGCCTGTATGTGGTTTTGTTGATCATCTTTGCCGAAACCGGCTTGTTCGTCGGCTTCTTCCTGCCGGGTGATTACCTGCTTTTTATTGCGGGAATGGTCGTAGCCGCCGCACCTGATCCTTTTGCGGAGCCTGTACTGAACCTGATATATTGGTGCACACTGTTTTCATCTGCGGCCATCATCGGGAATATCGTAGGTTATTGGTTCGGAAAGCGTTCAGGACCTTATTTGTTTGAGCGAAAAGATACCTGGATTTTCAAAAAGAAACATATCTACCAGGCAAAGCATTTCTACGAAAGGCGTGGTGGGGTTGCCATCATTATCGCACGTTTTTTGCCGGTTGTCCGCACTTTTGCGCCCATAGTTGCCGGGGTGGTAAAGATGGAGTTTAAAAAATTCTTATTGTATAATATTGCCGGGGCAATACTTTGGGTATTCGGTCTGGTTACTCTGGGTTTTGTATTAGGGAAAAATGCCTGGGTAAAAGAACATCTGGAATATATTGTTATCGGAATTATTGTCTTAACGACTGCACCTGTATTGTTCAAAATGATTTGGGGAAAATTCCACCACCCCCATCCGCACGGTCATGAGCAGGACCAGCAGGTTGAAGAATTACATCAATAAATACTGATGAGTACATTGGACAAACGGGTAGATAGTTATATTGAGGCTGCGGCTGATTTTGCCCGGCCGGTGTTGCATCATTTGCGCGAACTGATGCACCGGTATTGTCCTCTGGTGACCGAAACCATAAAATGGTCTTTCCCGCATTTTGCGTATCGCGGAAAGATATTGTTCAGTATGGCAGCCTTCAGAGCGCATTGCTCCTGCGGCTTTTGGCTGGAGCAGCTGATGCAGGATCCTTATGACCTGCTCAACAAGGTAAGCCGCAGTGGTATGGGAAGTTTTGGAAAAATTACTTCTATATCAGATTTGCCGGAACCCGGAAAAATGGCCTTCTACATTAAAGAGGCCATGCGCTTGGTTGATGCAGGCGTTACCCGGCCTGCGGCTTCCGTAAAAACGCCGGAAGAGCAGAATATGCCTGAAGATGTGATGGCAGCGCTGCGAAAAAACAAAAGGGCACTGGAACAATTTCAACAATTTGCTCCTTCACACCGCAGAGAATACCTGCAATGGATTAACGAAGCTAAACGGGCGACTACCCGTAGTCAACGTATTGCAACTATGCTGGAATGGCTTGCTGATGGCAAGTCGCGTAACTGGAAATACGAAAAGCAGTAGCTTTGCCTTGTTGTTTCCAACCTCAGGATGATTAAACCATACTTACTTTCATACTTATTATTGCTTTCAACTGCCTTGCTGCATGCGCAGCAGACTGCGGATACCTTGTCGGAGGTAGAGGTCAATGCCACTAAAATGGAAGGAGCCTCAGCGGTGCAATCGGATTTTACGGCAGGTCAGGCACGGCAGGATATAGCTCAGTCTTACCGGCCGTTTTATATCGGCGGAGACCTCAGCCGGATGCTGGCCCAGCAGACTTCTGTTTTTGTAAAATCTTATGGCATCAACAGTATGGCTACCTTAAGTCTTAGAGGAGCTTCGGCAGCTCAGTCCGGCGTATTCTGGAAGGGTATTCCGCTGATGAATCCCGCACTGGGCGTGGCAGATATCTCCCTGCTACAGGCTGGATTGTTTGATGATGTTACCTTGCAATATGGGGGGGCAGGAGCTTTGTGGGGCAGTGGTAATGTAGGCGGTGCGTTATTGCTGGGAAGCAAACCGATCCGGTTTTATAAAAAAAAACCGATGCTATCGCTGAGCATTGGCGGCGGCAGCTTTGGCGCCCGGAATAGCCTGCTGAAAACGCAATATCAGGATAGTGCATGGAGCATTGCCCTTACCGGGTTTTACCAATATGCCCGTAATGATTTTGAATTTACCAATGCGCTGAATGAGCAGGAGCCGCTTCCACATGCAGCGCTGAATGCCGCGGGCGGTATCATCTCGATAGCACGCAATTGGAGCAAATCAAATGCGATAAAACATTACCTGGCTCTGGATGTCTGGTACCAGCGGTATAACCGTCAGACTCCGCCGGCATTATTTGAATCTTTTTCCAACAAAGAATCGCAAGACCGGTCATTGCGCAGTGTGCTGGAATGGCATTTCGGAAAAGGCCGAAACACGTCTTATGCCAAGGTTTCATTCAATAAAGAATGGATGCGCTATGAAGATCCGCCGGCGGTGTATGGCACTGAATATGCCACAGGACAATACTATCAGGAACTGGGTTATCAGCGCAAGTGGAATACCGGAAACAAGGGGCAGTTTGGCCACAACCTGCTGGTCTTTTCACCTCTGCAGTATGTTACCTTCCGGGGTGCAGACACCGGAAATTCCCGTCAGTTCCGACCCGCAGTTGCCGCCGCCTATCGTTTTAACTTTCAAGACTTTTCCTTTAACACTGCCTTGCGGCAGGAATGGTGGAATGGTAAGGCTACTCCTCTCTTGCCTGAGGCGGGCGGAGAATATGCCGTTTGGTTTTTTAATCTCGGAAATATCCGGAAGTATTACGGCAGATTTTTGATTAACGGCAGTGTGCAAAGGAGCTACCGGATTCCGTCTTTGAATGAATTGTTTGTTTTTCCGGGCGGCAATAGTAAGCTCAAACCGGAGCAGGGCTGGAGCCGGGAGATAGGGTATAAGGTGGAGCTGAACCGAAGTAACAGAGCCAGAGAACCCCATGTCATGGATCCGCCATTAATCCGTCATGAGCTCAGCTATTTCAACCGCGATATCAAAGACTGGATCATCTGGCTGGGCGGGTCGGTATGGTCGCCGCACAACCTGGCCAGGGTATGGAGTCGCGGTGTGGAAACAAGGAATGCCATTGAGTTGCCGGTTAAAAATGTCTGGCTGCTTTTTTCGTTCAATACCACCTATGTATTGGCCACCAATATGGAATCTTATCTGCCTGCGGACAGCAGCATTGGGCGTCAGATACCTTATACGCCGCGCTATGTTTTTCAGGGTAATGCCGGTGTGCAGTGGAAGCAGTTGCTGGTCAACTATAACCATACTTATACCGGCTACCGCTTTGTAACTATGGATGAATCGCAATTCCTGCCGCCCTTCCAGCTTGGGAATATTCAGGCCACTTATGGATTTCATGTCTGCCAGGTTTCCATAAATGCAGTTGCTCAAATTCAGAATTTATGGAATGCCGGTTATCAGGTGGTATGGGGCCGGCCGATGCCACATAGGTATTATTTATTTAGCCTTCAGTTTGTTTTATGAATATTTAAATTATCCAAGACACTTTACCAAAAGCGTTTTCATTATATTTGCAGGGTTTAAAAATTTCTCACACTTAAATATTTTCAATAAAAAATGGGTTTTATTAAGGAGCGCTTTAAGGAAAAAGCAGACATTCTGAATGAAGAAATCAAAACATTAATAGCAGAACACGGGAATGACAAGATCGGCGAAATAACCGTAGCGCAAGTATATCAGGGAATGCGTGGCATGATTGGCCTCATCACGGAAACTTCTTTACTGGATGCCAATGAAGGTATCCGTTTCCGGGGATACTCCATTCCCGAATTGCGCGAGCAGCTTCCTAAAGCGGAAGGCGGCAGTGAGCCTTTGCCGGAAGGATTGTTTTATTTAATGCTGTTAGGTGAAATGCCTGCTACAGAAGATGTGGAGCATTTGTCCGGCGTGTTTGCACGCCGTTCGCATGTCCCCAATTATGTTTTTGATGTTATTGAATCTTTACCGATAAACACGCATCCGATGACGCAGTTCGGCATCGGTATTATGGCCTTGCAACGCGAATCTATCTTCAGTAAAGAATATGCTAAGGGCATCAGCAAGAAGGATCACTGGAGCTATGTGTATGAAGATGTCATGAACCTGATTGCGCGACTGCCTCGTGTGGCTGCTTATATTTATCGCAGGAAATATAAAAACGGTGATCACATTCAACCCAACGGAATGCTGGACTGGGCAGGTAATTTCGCACACATGCTGGGCTATGACGACAAAGGATTTTATGCGCTCATGCGTCTGTACATGACTATTCATGCCGACCATGAAGGCGGTAACGTGTCGGCGCACACTACCCATTTAGTCGGTTCTGCATTAAGCGATCCTTATCTGTCGCTGGCTGCGGGTATGAACGGACTTGCAGGGCCTTTGCACGGCCTGGCCAATCAGGAGGTGATTCGCTGGATTGAGGAGATGCAGGCAGAATTGAATACCACAACGCCCACTAAAGAAGATATTTCAGACTATATCAAAAAGACCCTCAGTGAAGGCAAGGTAGTACCCGGATATGGTCATGCTGTATTGCGTAAGACGGATCCGCGCTTTATCGCTCAGATGGATTTTGGAAAAAAGCATTGTCCGGATTCTCCTCTGGTCCAAACCGTATGGAATGTTTATGAAGTGGCTCCGGATATCCTGAGTGCAACCGGCAAGATTAAAAATCCCTGGCCGAATGTGGATGCCCATAGCGGTGCGCTTCTGAAACATTACGGCTTGATTGAAGAAGATTTCTACACGGTATTATTTGGCGTAAGCCGTGCATTGGGTGTACTGTCCAGCCTGTGTTGGGATCGCGTATTAGGATTCCCGCTGGAGCGCCCTAAGTCTGTAACGACCGCATATATCAGGAATATGGTGGCCGGTGAGGAAATAGAAGCCTGACCGGGTGGAATAATTTTAGCCCGTTTTTGAAGGGCGTGATTAGTGAGAGGTTACCTTTAGGCAGCCTCTTTTTTATGCGGGCGAGTTTCAAAAGTAACCTGGAAGTATTCACCTGCGCCGACAGTGGAAATTTGCCTGTTGCATGACGTAATTTATCTTTATTTTTATCGTAGTAAAAATTTCAGGGAAATGAACACCAAGTTGACATTGAACTTAAATAAACACATAATCGAAATTGCAAAGGATTATGCAAAGAATCATAAGGTTAGCTTACCACAGGTAATTGAAAATTATTTATATGCCCTTATAAAAAAGGAAGAAAGTAATATTACAATAAGCCCGCTTGTGCAAAGTTTGGCCGGCGTAATTCCGAATGAAGCCGACAACACCGGTTTCAGAAAAGATTATTATGACTATTTGAATGAAAAATATTCATAATGGAATAACTTTTCGTTGACACAAATCTTGTAATTGATCTTTAGCATGGAAAGATTGTATCAATCAGTTGAACGGCAGATTTTAATATAATTGACCGCAGGTCAAAAAACAGATTTTCAGGATGCGGTATTATTTTGATCTAAAAGCAAAATAGCATAGATAAACAATGAAGCACATAAAACTTATAGAAACGATACTTTACGTAAGCAATCAGGAAGTGAGCAGCGAATTTTACCGGAAAATATTCCGGAAAAATCCTGAGCTGCATGTTCCGGGAATGACCGAATTTGAACTTTCTGAAAACTGTAAAATAGGACTGATGCCCAATAAAGGCATTGCAAAAATTCTTACTGAAAAAATACCGCACCCGGACGAAGGAAACGGCATACCGAGGTGCGAACTTTATTGCTATGTAGAAAACATTCAACTTGAATTTGACAACGCTATCGAAGCCGGGGCGAAACTCATCAGCCCGGTTGCAGACCGGGATTGGGGCGACAAAGTTTGTTATTTTTCAGACCCTGACGGACATATCATCGCATTTGCTGAAAAGCGGAATGATGAAAATCGGATTGCTACGGACTTGGCAAGACCAAATAACCAACCGGCTTGACTTTGGCATGGCATTGCTACTTAAGACTTCGACAAAAATTTCCATGATGATACTTTTATCAACATTTGGCGTACAGGCAATTATCTGACACAACTAACAAATATGACACACATCAGCAAATTCAATGAACAACAACTGGCATTTTGGACATTGGTTCAGAAAATAAACAATTATTGGTATAGTGGGCAACTAACAGCGCTTTCAGCGTATTTTCATCAAAACGTTGTATTCAATAGTCCTGACTTCAAACACCAGGTCATAGGAAAAGAAAATTGCATTCGGACATACATTGATTTCTTGAACATTTCCAGTATTTTGCTTTATACAGAAAGTAATCCCACTGTGCAGATATTTAAAGAAACAGTTATTGTAACTTATGATTTTGAAATAAAATATGAACAAAATAATAAAACATATCACGAAGCAGGAACTGACATTTTGGTCTTTGGAAAGGAACAACAATCCTGGAAAATAGTCTGGCGTGGAATGAGCAACTTAAAAAATGTGTGACATCTGAATTATTTGCAGGCAGCAATGCGGCGTAAAAAATACCGGTATAATATTTCATAAACAGCATTAAAAACATACTATATGAAAACTACTCCCGAACACGATGCGCGAATTGCAAAGATGACCTTTGCATCGGTGTATCCGCATTACGTCACTAAGGTGGAAGGCAAAGGCAGGACAAAAGGAGAGTTACATCAGGTCATAGAATGGCTGACAGGATTTGATGATGAAACAATACAGGAACTCATTGACAAGAAAGTAACTTTTGAAACATTTTTTAAGAGCGCAGAACTCAATCCCAATGCGCAACTTATAACAGGCGTAATTTGTGGCTACCGGATAGAAGAAATTGAAAATCCATTAACCAGGAAAGCCAGATATTTAGACAAGCTGGTGGACGAATTGGCGAAAGGAAAAAAGATGGAGAAGATTTTAAGGAAGTAAACTCGAAAACCGACAGCAAATAAAATTGCCGACCGATAATAATAATCAGGTTTTCGTCCCATCCGCAGGACGATCAAAGTGGCCTTTTTTGAACGAATCCTTTAGTAGCCTCGTTCTTATTTATAGATGCATCAGGATTTTATTGTGGTTAAGAAAGTGTAGACTACTGCTTATAACACTTTCTTGTGCCTTAGCCATAGTTGGTACTCCGGGATTAAGAAGTCCTGAAATCGCCCTGCTTTCTTTACTTTTGCGTTTATGATAACATTAGATACCCATACTCCGGTAGGCATTATCGGTAGCGGCGCCATGGGAAGCGGTATTGCCCAGGTGGCGGCAATGGCAGGAAATGAAGTGTATGTTTTTGATACAAATCCTGCGTCCTTAGAAAAGAGCCAAACGAATGTGCAAAATATCCTGAACAAATTACAGGCTAAAGGCAAACTGTCTGATGCTGATGAGGTATGGAGCCGGTTACATTTTGTAAATGAACTGAAAATGCTGCAATCCTGCGACCTTGTCATCGAAGCAATTGTAGAACAAATTGCTGTGAAGAAGCAGGTATTCGCCGAACTCGAAACCATAGTGTCGGAAGATTGCGTGCTGGCATCCAACACTTCTTCACTTTCTATTGCATCTATTGCATCGGCCTGTAAATATAATGCCCGCGTACTGGGCATTCATTTTTTCAACCCTGCTCCCCTGATGGCTTTGGTGGAAATTATCCCGGCTATTCAAACGGCTGCCGGTTTGCCGGAAGCGGTTAAACAACTGATGCTGCAATGGGGAAAAACACCGGTAATTACCAAAGATACGCCGGGCTTTATTGTGAACCGAGTGGCACGTCCGTTTTACGGCGAAGCGTTACGGATTTATGAAGAAGACCTTGCGGATATGGCCACTATCGACTGGGCGATGACCGCTCTGGGCGGATTTCGTATGGGACCTTTCACCCTGATGGATTATATCGGTCATGATGTGAATTATACGGTGACCGAAACGGTCTTCCAGTCCTTTTTTTATGATGAGCGCTACAAGCCATCCTTCTCTCAGAAGCGTTTATTGGAAGCGGGTTGGCTGGGCAGAAAATCCGGACGCGGCTTCTATCACTACGAAGATGGTGCAAGCCTGCCCGAACCCGTGCAGGATGCGGAAGCAGGAAAGATGATTCTGGAACGTATCTTAGTGATGCTTATTAATGAAGCAGCTGATGCCCTGCACTGGAATATTGCTTCAAAGACGGATATAGAAACGGCTATGACCAAAGGCGTTAATTATCCTAAAGGATTGCTGTGCTGGTGTGATGACCTGGGTGTAGATTATGTGTTGGGCGTATTGGACGGATTGTACCGTCTCTATCACGAACCCCGCTACCGGGCCAGTCCATTACTGCGTAAAATGGCGGCTACCCGTCAACGTTTTTTCTCTGAATAAGCCTTGTATATTATCTATGAATCTGACAGATTTTTCCGCTTACATCAATTTTACGGCCATTGATTTTGAAACGGCTAACGCTAAGTTTTCCAGCATTTGCCAGATTGGGCTGGTACGCGTGGAGGGGGGCGAGATCGTTCATGAGTTGGAACAACTGGTACAGCCGCCGGGCAATACCTATCATTGGGGCAATTCCCGTGTGCATGGTATTAACAGGAGGATGACGGAGGCGGCCCCGGCTTTTGACCAGGTCTGGCATCTGATCGAGCCCTATATTCGAGGCCAGCATGTAGTAGCGCATAATGCGCCCTTTGATTGTTCCTGTTTAGACCAGACGCTGGATTTTTACCGGCTTCCCCGCCCGGAGTATAAGCGACATTGTACCGTGAAGATATACAAGCGCAATCTGGCTTTTCTTTGTGAACAATTTGACATAGCGCTGGATCATCATAATGCCCTTTCCGATGCACGCGCCTGTGCTTTTTTATTTATGAAATACCTGAAAGAAAATGCGAAAACAGGGATGGCTTAACTAATAATAGGGGACATCCTACATTGTGGCATTACATCTTTGCTGGTGTTTTTACCAACAATGAAAATACAGCGTTATCCTTATAATGCACCGGAGCGGATAACAAAGGATGTGTTCCAAATTGTCGAATGACAACGACATCAATCCTGATATAGAATTATAATGCTCCCTGACTTTGTTGCAACGAGTATATGATTGATTTTCAATATAGCAATTCAAGTGTTCAATATTGTAAATTTACCTGATAATCAGTGTAGATGCGAGTTTGAGATAATGGCGTTATTTTTATCAATATTATCAATTGTTTGATTTTTCGTACAGACAACTTCGCAGGTGTAGTATTTTGAAGGACTTCCCTACAGATGCATTTACCCCTTAATTTTCCGCTCTCGTTTTCCCCTTAAAATATATGGCGAAGATCAGGGATAACCATCCGGCAATCATCAGTACACCGCCAACCGGCGTAATTAGCCCTAATTTGCCCAAACCAATATCAGATGTGGATTTCAGCCCTACCAGCAAGTAAATGGAGCCGGAAAACAAGAGGGTGCCTAGGATAAATAGCCATGTAGCACGCTTTATCCAGGTATTGGGGAAGGCACCAAACAGGATGCCGGCAATGGCCAGCGCAAAACTGTGATACAATTGATAGCGAACCGCGGTCTCGTAAGATTCCAGTAGTGTCGGCTCCAGTTTTCCGCGAAGCGCATGGGCACCCATAGCGCCTGAAATCACACCAATAGCTGCAAAGAGGAACGCAGCGGTCAGCGCTGGTTTATAAACATTTTTAGTCATACAACAGGAAATGCTTTAGGCAAAAAAGAATTTGCGAAGGTAGTCAATTATAAATTGTCAATTACGAATCCTGGTACATACGGGATTATGAATGAGGATGTGATTACGAATTGTCAATGCCATGCTTGAATTTTGTCAGACTGTCAATGAATGATTCCTAAGTTTGTCAATAACTCAAAGTTCATACCCCTATAAAGATGTAGGGTAGGGCTTAATAAGCATCTGGATTTTTAACTTTGTCCGTATAAAATGATTGTTTTTATTGTAAAAATGAATTACCAATATAAAAATAAGTTTATTTTCCGGGATGTGCTTTTCCAACCTTTTTTAACCCTGAATAGTCTTTCTGTAATAACCACGTACGACATAAAATGCCGCAAACAATGAGATATAAATTTCCCGTTTTATTATTCCTGCTAATCAATAGCTTCACCACTAAGCAATCATTTTCCCAGAGCTTTAATTACGAATTAAGCGGTACTCCTGTGGATATCACCGGATGGGATATGGGCGCTCAAAGTAGTATCAATGGAGACCATATAGAGTTGACACAGCCTATTGGAAACCAAGCGGGCTATATTTATTATGCAACACAATCAACACTTACGGAATGTTCCCAGTTTACGGTAACTTTTGATTTTTCGATTACCAACAGCAGTTCGCCGACAGCCGATGGGATTGCATTCTGGTATATCCAGAATCCTCCTTCCGGATTTACTTCGGGTGGCGGAATAGGTCTGCCCAATAACCCGAATGGCTTGTTGCTGTTACTGGATACCTATAATAATAACGGCTTCCCGGATGATAATCCTTTAGTCTCCTTGCGACGGCTGGATGGCACTTCAAATTATGACGAAGGCACAACTACCGGACAAGTTGTGCCGGATGAAACTTACCAGACATTTATTGCTGACGGAAGCTGGCATACCTGTACGCTGACCTATTACTATGGTGATATTACGGTGGCATTTGACGGCAATCCGCCTTTAATGTCGGGCAATGTTGATCTGAGCGGACTGAGCGGATACTTTGGATTTTCAGCAGGTACCGGCGCCCTGTATTCTTTACAGTCTATCCGTAATGTTTCCATCATAGGTGCACCTATTCCTCCCCCTCCGGGAGTAGCCGACTTAACATATTGTCTTAATGAGCCTGCATCTCCTTTGACTGCCGAAGGCGATAACCTTCACTGGTACACGGTTCCGACAGGGGGTACAGAATTGCCCGGCGCACCAACGCCTGCAACAAATAACCCTGGTACCTTTACCTGGTATGTCAGTCAGGAGATTACGGGATGTAATATTGAGAGCGAGCGTGCTACCATCAACGTGACGGTGTCAACGCCCCCTCCTCCTGTTGTAAATTACCAGACTGCTTATTGTGTGAATGATATTGCCACGCCTTTTGCCGTAACGGGTGGTAATCCGTTATGGTACACTACTGCTTCGGGTGGATCAGGTAGTCCTGTTGCTCCGACAGTGAGTACGGAAAGCCCGGGAACTTATACCTGGTATGTCAGCCAGGTTGTTGATGGTTGTGAAAGCCTGGAGCGAACTCCCGTAACCGTTACGGTGAATCCGCTTCCGGCTATCGTAATTCCTGATGATCACATTACGGTTTGTCTCACGGATTCTATTGACCTGCCGGTGGATGTGCTTCCTGATCTCTCCTATACATTTTTATGGTCGCCTGCCACGGGTCTGCAATCTGAAACGATTGGATATAACCGGTTTTTTATGCCTGACATGGGGGTTTACAATTACCTGATAACGGCCACTTCTCCATCCGGTTGTGTGGATACGCAGTCACTTATCATAGAAGTTATGGGACAGTTTTCACTTGTAGATGTCAGCCCCGATACAACGATCAATTATGGCGATAAGATTCAGTTGCATGCCTCGGGCGCATTATATTATCAATGGAGTCCTCCGCGATGGATGACATTTCCCTCGGATATTGCACCCTGGGTAGCACCTTTGGAAACTACAACCTATTCCGTAGTCGGAATTAATGAATTTGGCTGCAGGGACACGGCCACCGTAAAAGTAACCGTAAAATATGAGCCGGGGGAAATGCTCCCCAGCGCCTTCTCTCCAAACGGAGACGGGCTGAATGACCGGTTTCGCATCGAAAACTTAGGGGAGGAAAAGATGCTGCAATTTACAATTTTCAACCGCTGGGGTCAACAGGTTTATGATGATCCCGGTAACAACATCGGATGGGATGGTACCTTTGAAGGTAAGGATGCCCCGGTAGCTGTATATAATTACATCATCCGCCTGTCTTCGCCTCAGGGCTATGTAAGAATGATGAAGGGTACAGTAACGCTGGTACGATAAATCAGGATGAAAATTCGGTTCAACAGCTTAGGGTGATCTTGTTGGTTCGTTTGCCGATCAAATACTTTAATGGTTGCTATCCTGAAAAAACTGTTCCCGGATAAGGCGGGCAAAACCTTCTGTGGTGATGCCGGCGGTATTTACGATGAGGTCGGCCTGTAGATAATATGCCTTTCTTTGCTCATAAAGTGTCTGTAGGATACCTTCCGGCTCTCCTCCTGCGAACAAGGGTCTTTCTTCTGTCTGTGCTGTACTGATACGTCGGACGAGCTCATTTAAAGGAGTATCCAAAAAAATGACCTTGCCGATTCTTTTCATGACATCCATATTATCATGGAAATACGGAGTTCCTCCGCCGGTGGCTACGATGACGCTTTGACCTTGCAGAGGTATCAGCATCTGAAGCGCCTCCTGTTCCATTATCCGGAAGTGGACTTCCCCCTGTGCAAACAAGTCAGTAATGGAAAGGCCGGTATTGCTTTCAATCATTTGATCCATATCAATAGAGGGGCATTGAAAATATACTGCCAGTTGTTGCATCCAGTAGGTTTTCCCGCTGGCGGGCATTCCGGTTAAAAACAGCATTTGATTCATCAGTAAAAGGTTATTTGTTTTTTAAGTTTATCTGGAACGTGGGGCATGTCCGGTTTGTTGTGGATTACAAAGAGTAGCGGGTTAATAAATCCGTCAAGATAAATCCCTCTATTCGGGGAACGATACTACGGTCGTTTACGCTTATTTTTTAAAAAGATAATATGGATTTCCACAGATATTATCACTGATGTTTTACTGCAATTTTTATTAAGCAAATTTATCTTTATTATTTGTACTAAAAAATACGAGCATGTGGGATTTATTTTTAAAAATTACCTGCTCAGGATCCTTTCCCTTTATTTTTTTGACAGTATTTCCCCATATAAAGATGTAGGTTTTATTATACAGGATGGTTGATAATTGATCTTATATTTTTCAAATGGATTACTGCCCGTTGGCGTTGCAGACACGCGAAATGGTTGTCTTTCAGCTATTGAGTATCATAGTTTTCAATGGAATTAAAAGATGGTGTGGCATGAGTATTTTTTTGTTAGCATTGCAATGTTAGAAAACATTCTTTAGTTTTACTTCCGGTTTTTGAAAATTCCGCTTCCAACGATTTGGGAGTAATGGGATGTCTTGTTAGAAGATACCAATTTTGAAAATAAAAAATATTGCTATAAATGATGAGGTTTAAATGTTACGCTTTACTCCTTTTTTTAATCCCGGGACTGGGTGTTACAGATTCTTTGGGTCAGGGTTTTGACTATCAGTTGACCGGTAACCCTGTGGATATTACGGGCTGGGAAATAGGAGCCCAAAGTAGTGTCAATGGCGATCATATAGAGTTAACTCAGGCTGTCGGTTCACAGGCCGGCTATATTTATTATGCTACGCCTTCCACTTTGACGGAATGCTCGCAGTTTACGGTAACCTTTGATTTTTCAATCACCAACAGCAGTTTCCCGACTGCCGACGGAATTGCCTTCTGGTATATTCAAAATCCGCCTTCCGGCTTTACGTTAGGCGGTGGCATCGGCTTACCTAATAACCCTAACGGCTTGCTATTGGTTTTGGATACCTATAATAATAACGGCTTCCCCGACGACAACCCTTTGATCTCCCTGCGTTTGTTGGATGGCACTTCCAATTATGACGAAGGCAGTACTACCGGGCAAATTGTCCCCGATCAAACCTACCAGTCCTTCATTGCAGATGGCAACTGGCATACCTGTACGCTGACTTATTACTATGGTGATATTAGCGTGGCTTTTGATGGTAATCCTCCCATAATGACCGGAAACGTGGATCTGAGCGGCCTGAACGGGTATTTTGGATTTTCTGCCGGAACAGGCGCCCTGTATGCGTTACAGTCTATTCGTAATGTGTCTATATTAGGTGCTCCCATTCCATCTCCTCCCGGCATAGAAGATGTAACCTATTGCCTTAATGAAACTGCTGCTCCCTTAACTGCAGATGGCGATAATCTTCATTGGTACACGGTGCCGACAGGAGGCACAGAACTCCCGGAAGCGCCCACACCGGCTACCAATAATCCGGGCACATTTACCTGGTACGTAAGCCAGGAAATTACGGGATGCAATATCGAAAGCGAGCGTGCTGAAATTAATGTCACTGTTACCACTCCGCCTAATCCGCCTAACGTAAGCTATCAACCCACTTATTGCATGAATGAAGACTTTATGCCTTTTGTGGTGAATGGCTCTAATCCTTTGTGGTACACCTCCGCAACCGGTGGTACCGGTGTTCCCGATGCGCCTGAAGTCAACACGTCGGAACCGGGTACTTACACCTGGTATGTGAGCCAGACCATCAACGGTTGCGAAAGCATTGAACGCACACCGGTAACTGTAACGGTTTTCCCGGCGCCGGAAGCAGGATTCGATTACACCATACATTACGGTTGTGCTCAGGACACGGTAATATTCTCTAATACCTCGATCAATTCCACCGGATATTCCTGGAATTTTGGCGACAATGGCCCCCTGAACACAACGGCTAATCCTACGCATATCTATACTGCCCAGGGACTGTACAATGTGAAGTTGGTTGCGCAATCCAATAATTGCTATGACAGCATGCAGGTTCAGATTGATTTAACTCACCCCTTGTCTGCAAGCTTTTATGTAAGCGATGATACGGTTTGTGCCGGGACTGCTGTCGCCTTCACCAGTTTTTCCACTGTAGATACCGTAAACGGCATCCTGCCTCAGTTCTATTGGGATCTGGGTGATGGAAATAATGCTACCGGCTCATCAACTTTTTCACACAGCTATGACGAAGCAGGAACTTATACAGTCAAGCTGATTATCACAGACGGCGTTCCCTGCCGGGATACCGCTACTCAGGTTATTGTAGTGGATCCCTTTGCAGAGATAAAGATCACGCAAAGCGACAGCCTGATATGTACCGGAGATAATATTACTTATATGGCAGAATATACCCCTTACGGATTGCAGTACCTGAAATGGGAATTTAGTGATAATGGGGATACTGCTATAGATATTAATCCGGTTCATCATGCTTATGACCAGCCGGGGAACTTCGAAGTAACGGTTACCGGTTACTATCGTTCCTGCCCCAATGTTTTTGATGAGACCATCCTTGCGGTGAATCCGATGCCAATTATCAATTTGGGAAATGATGATTCGCTCTGCTTCCATGGAGAGCCGATTGTTTTAATTGACAGTAATTATATACTCGCAAACGATGCGCAATGGAAATGGAGTACTGGTGATACCACCAGCTTTTTGGTAGTGCGTCATCATGGCGAATATCGCGCAACCGTTACCATAGGCGGATGTAGCAGTTCGGACGAAGTGAAAATTTACAAAGACTGCTATATCGATATCCCCAATTCCTTTACGCCAAACAATGATGGCGTGAACGATTATTTTTTACCGAGACAATTGCTCTCGGAAGGCATCGTCAGTTTTCACATGCAGGTTTTCAACCGCTGGGGGCAGTTGATATTTGAGACAAGACAACGCGATGGGCGCGGCTGGGATGGCCGGCTTAACGGCAATGACCAGCCTGTCGGCGTTTATATTTACCTCATTGATGTGGTTACAAAAAACGGACGTGTGGAGCATTACAATGGAAATGTGACCTTGCTGAGGTAGAGGGCTCTGGTGTTCTTACTTCTGAATTTTTACTTTTACTTCTCCTCCACGCCGACTGGCGTTTTCACTAACAACAAAATGGGAAATCCATGCTGCACGCAGAACAGTTTTACGCATGGGTTTTCGCACAAAGACATGAAGATTTTTCCCCGGTGATTGTTGCAGATTCTTATCTTGTTCCCTATTCACCCATCTCTTCCATGCGCATCTTTTTAGCCCAAATCCTTTTTTATCATTCCGTTAAAACAAAGCGGGCTAACTTTATAGGCAAATTAATCTACAGGTCATAATTGGAAATTTTCCAGGTTCCATTTTGACAAATGGAAACGATGATCTGCCCAGTAAATTGCTTAAACTATGTCCACTTACCTTAATTCCGTAAATCCTTATAACAATGAAACTATCCGCCGGTATCTCGTTGATGACAAGGCCGGCATCCGGAAAAAATTAGCGCAATCAAAAGCCGCTTTTGAAAAATGGAGCCACATCTCCCCTCGCCAGCGGGCAGCATATCTGAAAGCTGTTTCCGATTATTTATTAAAAAACAAGCACCGTCTGGCGGAGGTTGCCACACTGGAAATGGGTAAGCCCATAGCACAAAGCCTTTCGGAACTTGAAAAAAGCGCCGGCGCACTGAAGTATTATTCAGAAAACGGCACACGTTTTTTAGAGGAAGAAATAGTTTCTACAGAAGCTCAGAAAGCTTATGTGACCTTTCAGCCACTCGGCACGGTTTTAGCCATTATGCCCTGGAATTTCCCTTACTGGCAGGTGTTTCGGGCTATGGGGCCGGCGCTGATGGCCGGAAATACCCTGGTGCTCAAGCATGCTTCCAATGTGACCGGATGTGCATTAGAGATGGAAAAGGCGCTGGATGAAGCCGGTGTGCCCGCTCATGTTTTTCAAACCCTCGTAGTTCCTGCTTCGGATGTTGCGGACATCATTGCCGATCCTGTGGTGAAAGCCGTAACCTTTACAGGAAGCACTTCGGCCGGGGCGCAGGTTGCTGCAACGGCAGCTTCTCACCTGAAAAAACAGGTGCTGGAACTGGGCGGCAGCGATGCCTATCTTATTCTGGAAGATGCTGATCTGCCCAAAGCGGTAGAACTGTGCGTGCAGTCCCGGCTGAATAATACCGGACAAAGCTGTATCAATGCCAAACGCTTTGTGGTGGTCAAAGAACATGTGCACACATTTGCCACGCAAATGGCCCTGCAAATGCAGCAGCGAAAAATGGGCGACCCGATGGATGCGGCCACACAGCTTGGCCCGATGGCGCGCTTAGATCTGCGTACGGAATTGCATAAGCAGGTAGAGCAAAGCATAGCTATGGGTGCCGAACTGATTTGTGGCGGCATTATCCCGGACGGACCGGGCGCCTTTTACCCGCCCACGGTGCTGACCGGGGTAAAAAAAGGAATGCCGGCCTATGATGAAGAGTTATTCGGGCCGGTTGCCGCCGTTATTGAAGCGGAAGATGAAGCCGATGCCATTCGCATAGCTAATGATTCTGTTTTCGGGCTGGGCGGAGCGGTCTTTTCCCGCGATATCGAACGTGCTGAAAAAATAGCCGCAGAGCAAATAGAGGCAGGCAGTGTGTTTGTAAATGATTATGTACGCTCCGACGCACGGCTTCCTTTTGGTGGAATTAAACAAAGCGGTTATGGCCGTGAGCTGAGCTACTATGCTATCCGGGAATTTGTAAATATTAAAACCATCAGCGTGAAATAAAGCATATAGTGGAAAATGCATTCATGTTGTACAGATCCGGCCTATAATAATACGCCGTTTAAAAACATCACGGCGCAGGAGAAATAAATGATCAGGCCGGTTACATCCACCATCGTAGCTACAAAGGGCGCCGAAGATGTGGCGGGGTCCAGCCCCAGTCTCTTCAGGAAGATTGGGAGCATTGAACCGGATAATGATCCCCAAAGCACGACAAACATGATGGAAACGCTGACGGTACAACTCAGCAGAAACCAGTGCTCGCCATAAATATTCACGTCAAAAAGATGCCAGATATAGATGCGCAGGAAGCCAATGATTCCCAGGCCCAGGCCCAATAGGAAGCCGGAGATAATTTCCCGCCGCATCACCCGCCACCAGTCTTTGATGGTCACTTCACCCAAAGCCATTCCCTGGATGATCAGCGTAGAAGCCTGAGATCCGCTGTTGCCTCCGCAGGAAATAATAAGTGGTACGAAAAGCGAAAGCACAATAGCCTTTTGCAGCTCATCTTCAAAAAATGCCATGGCGGTGGCGGTGAACATCTCGCCAATCATCAATATGGCCAGCCAGCCGATACGTTTTTTTACCAGATTAAAAACTGAGGTGTCTAAGTATGGTTCATCCAGCGCTTCCGTACCCCCGATTTTCTGAACGTCTTCCGTATATTCTTCCTTTTGAACCCAAAGAATATCATCCACGGTGATAATGCCTAAGAGAATATGCTGATCATCGGTTACCGGCAGGGCTACCCTGTTGTTCATTCGGAAGGTCTCAATGGCCGTTTCCTGAGGATCATTTGCCTTCAGCGCAATCAGGCGGTCATCTACCAGGTCACTGATCAGGGTTTCCGGGGAAGCCAAAAGTACTTTCCGGATCTGCAGGTCATCTAATAAAACACCATTGTCATCAATGACATAAATGACATCAATGGTTTCGGAATTAATGCCGTAACGGCGAATATGCTCCAGCACACGTGCCACATTCCAGTCTCCTTTCACAGCCACATAATCGGGCGTCATCAGCCGGCCCACGCTGTCTTCCTCATAGCCCAGCAGCCCCAGTGCTTCTTTTCGATCCTCGGCAGGTAAAAGAATGATCAGCTTTTTTACTACATCCCCGTGCAGCTCGCTGAAGAGTGCGGTACGGTCATCGGGGGGCAGCTCATTGATCAGCTCTGCAATCTTTGCGCCCGGAAGCCTTTTGATAATACGCTCCTGGACAGGGAAATCCAATATCCGGAATACATGTACGGAACGGCTGATGGGCAGCAACGCCAGGAACTTGGCGCCGTGCTCCGGGAACTCGTCAATCATTTCTTTGACCTCCGATATATTCAGCTCATCCAAAAACGCGGTCAGACCGGTATCATCATGCCGGTCGATGTATTGCTCTAACTGATCTACAAGTACTTCCAGATTTTCCATTGTAATTGGTCTTACTTAGCAATTGCAGGATGGGTAAAGTAAAGCGTCCGAAGCGCTCAAAAAACCGTTGCAAAAGTCGTTTATTTTTTAATTAATGAAATTATTTCTCCAAAAATTATAGCCGCTGCTTATTATTCCACCTGAGATGGTCTCCATACAATTTATTAACAATAATAAGGGAAGCATCAAAAAGATTCCCGTTTGGGTACATTTCAAATTTTCACAGCAACATATCGTACGCTTCATTATCGCAGGAATCTATTGTGTTTTAACGAGGTGTGCTAAAGATGCTTACAGCATGACTAAGGTTACAGGGCCTGCCACAGAATGCCGTAAAGATTTGGAACGGGATATTGAAGCATACAAACGCTAAGGGAAAATAACCCGGCATCATGCCTTACATCCCAACGTCATTCCGCAGGAATCTATAGCGCTTTAAATAAGAGTGGCTTATACGCTAAAAACAGGAGTGTCAGGGCGAAGATTTGAAATACTCCTCCCATCCTGATAATAAAGTATCTTAGTGCAGCCTCACAAACGGCGTCGTCGTGCAGGCCGGAACAAGGTTTACAAAAACCGGTTTAATAATTATAAAATCTTAAACGATGTATTTTGTTTCTTTTAAAATAATATCTTATTTGTGTAAGAAGATTTTTTAATTACAAAAAATCATGCCATGAACATCCATCTCTTATCAGAAAAACTAACATTACTGATTGCAACATTCGCATCCTTATTAATGTGCCATACCGCTCCTGCTCAGACGGTCAGCCTGCTTGATGATTTGAACATTACTTTCAACGATCTTGATTCTGCTCAAAAATCGAATTGCGAAAAGCTAAAAGCCAATCCTGATATCACAGATATAAGGTTCGCTTCAATAAATGCATTATCAGCAGTTGAGGATAGCGGGCGGGTAATCATTGATTTGCCTGGCATTGTTAATTTGAAATAGTTTTAGCTTTGATTGCAACAAATTAGTAAATATTCTTCATTGCTTTTCAGATTTGACCACTTTCAGAAAGTGGTCAAATCTATCTAATATCTATTATAAATTAACAATGCCAAAATAATAACAGCCGTAAGGTAAACGAGGACTTTTACACCGTGGCCAACTTTTATACGGAAGCTGCTATGCTGATTAATACTATTGATATTAATATGTATATACTCCCGCCTTCGCCCCCGCCTTTCGAGCTGTTATGCGATAAGGGCGCCACCGCCATTGCAGGCGCTACCT
>CAZUSO010000004.1:0-74876 GCA_964622775.1 uncultured Taibaiella sp.
GAGGCAAACCCGCCGGACCCGCTGGTACCGCCGTCCAGGAATAATTACCCGAAGGCGCTACGCCAACCACATAAATATCATCCAAAGCCCAGCCCCAGCCCCAATGGCTTTCATAATTGAACCGGATCCGGACGTTATTAAAAGTGTTATAAGGCGTTAAATCAACGGTGGTGGTAACAAATGCCGCTGCTGTCCCTCCGGTGGAAATAGATTGATAAGACAGTAGGTAGGGCGGAGTACCCCAGGTAATACCCCCATCCGTGCTGATTTGCACCCTACCATAATCCATAAAACCAGTACCGAGAAAAGCACGGTACTGACGAAAGGATAAAGTAATGCTGGAATAATTCAATAAACTGAATGAAGGAGAGGTAATAGAGGTATTCGTTACGGTACCGGATCCGGGGGCATACCCGTCACCAAGTACAAAACCGGTACTACCCGAGTTAATATTAGCCCAACCATTTGGTGTATTATAAGTACTGGTTCTCCGTGTCCACTGTCCGGCAGCTGGACTTCCGGGCAAGTTGGACAAAGTAAAGGCTCCTAATCCTGGTCCCGACTCAAAATTTTCCCCGAAAATCGTATCCAAAGCAGAATACACAATATTCAGGTTCACACTTTCCCCGATACAGATGGTATCGGCAGATGCCGTAACATTCGGTTGCGGAATGGTACATTGCGCATGAACCCGGTTCAGGCCTATGCCCATCAGGAAAAATAAAGACGCAATGTAAGACAGTGAAAAGTAAAGTTTTTTCATCATTCAGTCGCAGTTGTAAATTTGATTAATACGCTATATTTAAAAACAGAAAGCCTTTCACCCACATGATAAGGTAGCGGGTAAAAATGCCCTACAATATTAATTTATTTCGTGGTTAATCCAATAACAAAATGCATTTTTTTTATTCTATTGCAAGATTGAGCATATTAATAAATAAATAAACTTATAATTTTTTCATATTAAATATGGTATGGCAATGACTGTTATTATCAACAAAAGGTTGGGTATTGCTGTCAGTATCACAAAATCACAGAAATCGTCCATTTAGGGGAACCTGCACACTGATAAAATTGTGCATCCTGGAGAGGTTTTACAGCCAATTTTTTACCTGATACCTGGTATATTTTTCTATCGCCGGCTATAAAAATTGAGTGATGAGTTTGACATACTATAGCTTTTTAGGTTTAGGTATCATTATGCCTTTATGCCGGATCCCGGTATTGCCAAATTTATCAATCGGAGATTGCTCCAGGCGAAAATGCTGATCAAATTACTGTGTAATTTGGAGCAGGGCAATTTTAATGGAGTGAAGCATTAAAAATCGGCGAAACCAAATCTCCCAGGCGATGTGAAGTATGTTGACGTTATCGTAAATGCAATCGGAGATTGGCCCATGCAGAAATTCTAATCAAATTGCTTTGCAGTTTGTAATTTCTTTGAACGTAATGACGATTTGATTATCAATATTTTAGCAACCAGTCATTGACAGGCATGAAGCAATCCAGGAAGCAGCAATCGTATTGAGGTCTTCGTGATGCTCAAACGGCCAGGAGATTAATGATGTCATATTTTGCCGCACAGACAGTCTCATTGGTATGGCAGTAAGGGGATGCACCCAGTCCAAACTATGATGATAATGGATGGATATGCTATGATTTTTATATTATGATTTTTGCTGCAACGAAATTTTCCTGCTACTTCATTATCATAATCATAGTTTAAACTTTTACGCATGAAAAAGCCGCATCGTACAGATGCGGCTCATATTTCAGTTATATATTCTTTTAGATTCTGAAGTGAGCAAATGCTTTGTTAGCATCTGCCATACGGTGGGTATCTTCTTTCTTTTTGAAAGCAGCACCTTCACCTTTACTGGCTGCAACAATCTCGTTGGCCAACTTGTCTGCCATAGTCTTTCCATTGCGTTCGCGGCTGTAGCGAATCAGCCATTTCATGCTTAAAGAAACCTTACGGTCGGCACGTACTTCGGCAGGAATCTGGAAGGTAGCGCCACCGATACGACGACTTCGTACTTCCACGGAAGGGGTTACATTTTGCAACGCTTTCTTCCACACTTCGTATCCGTCATCGCCGGCAATTTGGGTTACTTTATCCAGAGCGGTATAAAAGATATTGAAAGCCGTAGTCTTTTTGCCTGCCCACATCATCGTATTTACAAAACGGGTAACCTGCTTATCGTTAAACTTTGGATCCGGAGCCAAAGGTAATTTTTTAGCTTGCGCTTTTCTCATTGCGAGTATGTATTAAAATCTTATTAGTGATTATTTCTTAGCTTTTTCTTTTTTGGTACCGTACTTGGAACGGCTTTGCTTACGATCCTTCACGCCGGCAGTATCCAAAGCGCCGCGCACGATGTGATAACGTACGCCGGGTAAATCTTTTACCCGGCCGCCGCGAATCAGCACAATACTGTGCTCCTGCAGGTTATGGCCTTCACCGGGTATGTAAGCGATCACTTCTAACTTGTTAGTCAAACGTACTTTGGCAACTTTACGCAGGGCGGAATTAGGCTTTTTGGGTGTAGTGGTATAAACACGGGTACACACGCCACGACGCTGTGGACATTCATCCAATGCGGGTGATTTGGATTTTGCTTTTATTACGTTACGTCCTTTACGTACTAACTGTTGAATAGTAGGCATTCTTTCGCTTTAAAATTTTTAAGGACTGCAAAGGTAAATCCCTTTTTTATTCTAAACAAAAATATTTTTGAATAAATCAGGAATTTATCTAATTCAAATCATTATTGTCCGACAACACCCTAATTCAGCCATTTTTCTAAGCTGAAAGCATTGATTCTATTGCATTGTTGATTCTTACATCAAAAGCAGGGGGCTATGCCGAGCTAAATAAGCCTGGCGCAGCCTTTCTGGATTTTCGTGGCTGCTGGTAATATTTGAGCAATGCAGCAATGCCGATATAATTGAACAAGTGCTGCCTTAGCACCATCACAAATATGCTGAACGCCATTTTAGATTATGCTGATGATGAATGGCAGACAGTAGCAATAAGGCAATCAGTGCACACTATATCTGTATCTCAATAGCATTTTGATTATCGCCCACAAAGTATTGCAAGGAGAAGTTTTGCTTCAGCTTCTTGAAAAACAGTTCAATTTTCTACCTGTATTTGTACAGCAAGGCTATAGTAGCTGCATCCAGCTCAAAAATATTGCTGATGGACCCAAAGCTGCGCTGCTTTTCCTCATCCGACCAGGCTGTGCGCCGCAGGTGCAGGGTTTGCTGGTTGCCGTTTGTATCTTTATACGTTTGCACTATCACCGCTTCTTTGAGCATATTATCGGGAGCGCTGTCATCATGCAGGCACTCTGCTACATCGGTGAAGACAGCATTGTCTTCCCGGCGTGTGATAAAGTAGATACCGGCCTGTCCCAATGCGGCAAACTGTGCGTAATTATTGTATCCTTTGTCAAAGGCAATACAGGAGCCGGCAGGCTCAGCTTTTTGTAAATACGCTGGTCGCTGCCTGCCGCGGCATCAAACTGCAGGAATGAAGGCATCCGCGAAGCGGCTTCTATTACCGTATTTTTCTTAATACCACCTTTCTTTTCACAGTTGGCAGCATCCCTTCCTGTGGTTTTGAGTATGGCTTTAAATAGCCCGAAAACAATGGCATCCAGCTATACGGCATGTGGCCTTTTCTGAACTAAAGGAGCAGGATAGTGATATCTTTCGTAAGATAGCTGGTCAGGCTCACTAATACTGAGGTTGATGGTACGCATCTTACAAAGGTTTTATAAAGATGCCTATCTTTTTCTTATTATCAGGAACGCACTATTTTACATCGCTTAAAAAATAATAAAAGGGTAGATTTTCGATTGCACAATTTAATCCCGTGAGCAGAATAAACAGGGAATCTTTTCTGTTATAGTGATATGCTATGGTGAAAATGATTAAGCATGAATTAACGGATTACCTCCAAAATAAAAACAGGAGAAGTGATGATTATATCACTTCTCCTGTTAAGTAGGGAAGACAGGATTCGAACCTGCGACCCCCTGGTCCCAAACCAGGTGCGCTAACCGGACTGCGCCACTTCCCTAAACTGAGGCGAACAACCGTTATTTTTTGGGGGAATAACAGCCTCCGCGGTGAGGGCGGGATTCGAACCCGCGGTACAGTTTAACCCGTACGGCAGTTTAGCAAACTACTGATTTCAGCCACTCATCCACCTCACCATTTCAAACCACAGGCTGGCATAACATATACCCTGCTTATTGAATGGCTGCAAAGGTAAAAAATGTTTTCAAAAAAATGTCAGAAGCCCGATATATTTTTACATTGCAGCTAACTGTACTTTTTGCTGCAATTCCAGGAACCGTTCCCGGTAAGTCGGGTCGGTATGCAACAGGTCTTCCACTTTCTGACACGAGTGAATAACGGTAGTGTGGTCTTTACCGGAAAAATGTTCTCCGATAGATTTCAAAGAATTTTTAGTGAATTTTTTCGCAAGATACATCGTAATCTGCCGCGCCTCCACAATGGGCTGCTTCCGGTTTTTAGCCAGTAAAGCATCGTAGGGAATACCGAAAAACTTGCAGACCATTTGCTGGATATCTTCAATATTAAGCTCTTTGTAAGATGCCTTTATAAAATTTTTCAACACCCGCCTGGCCAGTTCGATATCAATCTCTTTTTTATTGAGCGTAGCCTGGGCAAACAGGGAAATAAATGCCCCTTCCAGATCGCGGATATTACTTTGAATATTATACGCTACATATTGCACCACGTCTTCCGGAACCGCAAGGCCTTCATTGTGCATCTTCATTTCCAGGATAGCTTTCCGGGTATCGTAATCAGGCGCTAACATTTCCGCAGTCAACCCCCAGCGGAAGCGGCTGAGCAGGCGGTCATTCATCCCTTCCAGATCCTTAGGAGCGGTGTCGCTGGTCAGGATGATCTGTTTCCCGTTTTGCTGTAAATGACTGAAAATGGCATAAAAAGCATCCTGTGTTTTGGGCGCAGTTACGAATAAGTGGATATCGTCAAGCAACAAGACATCAATGAGCTGGTAGAAATGGATGAAGTCGTTGATCTGTTTGTTTTGGGAATGATCAATAAACTGGTTGATGAATTTTTCGCCGCTTACGTACAGTACCGATTTGTTGGGATGCTGACGGCGCACTTCGTTGCCGACCGCCTGTACTAAATGCGTTTTCCCCCATCCGGTTCCTCCGAATATCATCATCGGATTAAATGAAGTGGTGCCGGGCTTTTGAGCCACATGTATGCCGGCGGTTCGCGCCAGCCGGTTACATTCTCCTTCAATAAAGTTGTCAAATGTAAGGTTGGGATTAAGCTGCGGATCAATTTGCATCCGTTTCATTCCCGGAATGATAAAGGGATTGGCAAATTCACGCGGATCATCCACCTTCAGCGGCATATCTACAAAATTATCTCTGGAAGGTTTCGCCTGCGTGTTTCCTTTTATATCAATAGTAGCCGGCTTTTTGCCGGAGTCCATCTGGATACGGTATTCCAGGCGGGCATCGCGCCCGATCACTCTCCGGATGGTCTTGCCGATCAGCTCCACATAATGTTCTTCTAACCATTCGTAAAAAAACTGGCTGGGCACTTGTATAGTAAGTACATTGTTCTTGCAGTCAACAGCTTTAATCGGAGCAAACCAGGTATTGAATTGTTGCCAGCTCACATTGTCTTTAATGATAGCAAGGCAACGATTCCACGATTCGTGTGCATCAGAGTTAGTAGAGGAAGCGTGCTGGGTTGAAATCATTGCAAATATAAAAATACTATTGGTTCGTTTTAATACGGTTTACTTTTTAGTGTTGACGAAAATGCTATCGGAAACATTCATGTTTCATTATTTCCGGCATATACCCTACAGCCATTTTTTCTTTAATTCCTGCTGTTCAATTCCTGGAGGTATCATTTTTAACCAGAGGCTAAAAAGATATTTTTACAGCATACTCGTCTTATATTTTCCTGAAAAATAGCAGATTCATTTTCACTAAAACAACAAAACGAAATTCCAACATTTTGTTGAAAAAAAAAAATTAATCGCTGTTGTTTATTTACCAATTATTACAGTGTTGGATTTGGTGAGTTTGGCATTTTTTTTGGTGTCGAAAATAAAATCAAGTCTTCCTAATCGTAAGCCTGCCCAACCCACCTGATTAATTAAAACTTCCTTCCCGGCTTTATTTTTATGCACTACCGGCTCCTCCAAAAAAGTATGGGTATGGCCGCCGATAATCAGGTCGATGTTTTCAGTTTCTGAAGCCAGCACTCTATCACTGACCTTTTTCCCTGCATATTCAAAGCCTAAATGAGAAAGACAGATGATCATGTCGCATTTCTTTTTATGCTTTAATAATGTACTGAGCGCTCTTGCCTTTTCAATCGGATCCAAATACCTGGTATCCCCATAAGCTGACTGAGGCACCAGGCCGTACAACGCAATCCCCAGGCCAAAGACGCCAATACTTACGCTGCCTTTCCTGAATATCTTATACGCACTGGTCTTGCCGGCTAATGCGGTTTCGGAAAAATCATAATTCGCTGTCAGGAAAGGGAAGTTGGCATGAGGGAGCTGTTTCAGGAACCCTTCTGTTCCGGCATCAAAATCGTGGTTGCCCATCGTGGCTGCATCGTATTGCATCAGGCTCATGGCTTTGATTTCCGGCTCTCCTTTGAACATATTGAAATAGGGCGTGCCCTGGAATATGTCGCCGGCATCGAATAGCAATACATTCTTTTCCGTTTTTCGGATTGACCGGATCAATGTGGCTCGGGCTTCCACCCCACCCTGACCGGGGTATTTTTTATCGGTCACGGGAAAAGGATCTAACCAGCTATGGGTATCGTTGGTATGTAAAATCGTGAGCCGCTCCGATTCCGCTGCCAGCGCATCGAACGGGAACTGTCCCAGCGCCAGCAATGAGCCGCCCATTAAGGATTGCTTCAAAAACTTTCTTCGGTTAATCGGCATAAGTGATTCTGTTTTGCAGTGAAATATTAACCTGCCGGTTATGTTGATTCAGATCTTCTATATACTCCATAATCGTATCGCGAATGAAAATGTTATACACCCTGCGCTTACAATCCCGCAAAAAATGGCAATTATCACCACCATTGGCTATATAATCAGAGATCACGGTTTTATAGATTAGCTGATCCTGAACAGGCTTTCCGTCTATTAAAATATGAGCAGCCTTTTTATCTTTAATCTGAAAAGTAATGCCGCTTACCGGCCAGCCGCCCCAGGCCGCTATATGATCGCAAAACTGCCTCATGATTTTGCCCGGAATCTCCACCACCAAAAGTTTATTATCAAAAGGCATTATCTGATAAATTATACCGCGGGTTATTACGCCGGGGCTTATATAAGGAATGCGAATTCCGCCGTAATTACATACAGAAACCCTCACCGTGGAATCCAGTCTTTGCGCAGCAATCAACTGGGCATCAGCAACCAGGTTGCCCAGAGTACATTCCGGCTGCGCTTTGGACAAGGGTATTTTCGTGTAGCCGACAATCTGCTCCATCGCTTTTTGCTCCTGCTCCCGGTATGCCGTTAGCATTTTTTGCATGGCAGTATCTTTATCTAATGCAGAATCTATGGTATAGAGACCGGACTGGTAGCTGCTTACACTTTTCATGGGTGTGGAGCAACCGGCAAAACTCAGAATGAATAGTACGGACAATAATTTTAATACCTTCATAACCGGAATATTGTACTGTTTCGATTGTGGTAAATTTGAATGGGATTAACTTTGCCAAATTACAAATACCTGCTTACAATTACAATTTCTGTTTTTCGGAATTTTCTATGACGCTAACCAGCATTCAACAATATTGCAAAGCAACATGGTGTTGCCGGACGAATGATTCGGAGATTAAGGAATTATTAATCGACAGCCGCAAGGTGACCCATCCCCGGGGCGCTTTGTTTATTGCCCTGACCGGCCGCCGGAACGGGCACGATTTTATTACAGATGCTTATGAAAAAGGGCTTCGCAATTTCCTGGTCAGCGAAGATGTGGATTGTGATAAATATCCCGGCGCCAGTTTCCTGAAAGTACCGGATACGCTGACTGCGCTGCATCAAATTGCCACAGGGCACCGGGCAGGCTTACATTTCCCGGTAATCGGGATCACAGGAAGCAATGGAAAAACAGTCGTAAAGGAGTTATTATTCCAGCTTCTGAGCGACCTGCCGGAATACAAAAAAGGTATCGGAATTATACGAAGCCCCAAGAGCTACAATTCCCAGATCGGCGTTCCCCTGACCATTTGGCTGATGCAGCACAAACATACTTTAGGCATTGTGGAGGCCGGGATTTCGCAACCGGGAGAAATGGAACTGATAGAAAAAATGATTCGACCCGACATAGGGATATTTACCAATATCGGTGAGGCGCACAACGAAGGATTTATGAATATACGGCAAAAGATCCGCGAAAAACTTAAGCTGTTCCTCCATGCAGAGAAGTTGGTTTATTGCAAGGATTACCCGGATATCCATGAATCAGTGCTGGAATTCAGGAAGCAGCGCAACGATCCGGAAAGCAGCAAGCTACACCTGTTTACCTGGTCGCATAAAACAGATGCGGATCTACGGATCGAATCAAGAGAAACTATAGGCGCTCAAACAACGCTCAGGGCAATTTACCGGCCTTTCGATGATAAGGAAACGCGTACACTTGCCATTACGGTGCCTTATACTGATGAAGCCTATATTGAAAATGCCATCCATTGCTGGTGCCTGATGCTGATGCTCGGTATTGAAGATAGCGTCATTGCTGCAAAGATGGAGAAATTACAGGCAGTAGCCATGCGCCTGGAACTGCGCCAGGGTGAAAATAATTGTACCGTTATTAATGATACTTACAATTCCGACCTGACTTCACTAAAGATAGCGCTGGATTTTCTGGAGCAACAAAAACACCATAATCATAAAACCCTGATTGTTTCCGACATCCTGCAAATCGGGAGGCCGGATTCGGAGCTGTATGAAGAAATTGCCGCCATCATCAGTCAGCACAGTATTCAACGTGTGATCGGCATCGGCGAAGCCATAGGACGATATAAAACTTTTTTCAGGAGGTACAAAAAATACCGCAGCATTTTCTTTAAATCCACTAATGATTTTTTGAAAAAAATGCACCTGCTCACCTTTTCCAATGAGGTCATCCTGCTGAAAGGAGCGCGTACTTTTCAGTTCGAAAAGATTGAAAAGCTGCTGGAGCAGAAAATGCATAAAACAATTCTGGAGATTAGCCTGTCTGCCATCACGCACAACCTGAATGTATATAGAAACCTGATTGGGAAAAATACCCGGCTGATGGCTATGGTCAAAGCCTTTTCCTACGGAAACGGCAATTATGAAATCGGCAACCTGTTGCAGTTTGAGGGCGTGGATTATTTAGCCGTGGCCTATACCGATGAGGGCGTTACGCTGCGGAAAGCAGGCATTACCATCCCGATAATGGTGATGAGTCCGGAGCCGGATTCCTTCGACCGGATGATCTCCTGGAAGCTGGAACCGGAAATATTTAACATGCAATCCCTGCAACAGTTTACCGGGATCGCCAATACACTGGGCGTAACACATTATCCTGTTCATATCAAATTAGATACCGGCATGCACCGGCTGGGATTCACCGAAACAGAGATTGAGATGCTGGGGAAGATGCTTCCGGGAAATACACATGTTAAAGTGGCAACAGTTTTCAGTCATCTCGCCGGGAGCGACACTTTGTTGCTGGATGAATTTACAGCTTTGCAATCCTCACGGTTTGAAGCCATGAGCAAAAAGTTAGCCGGATATTTAGGATACAGTCCCATTCGTCACCTGAGCAATACTGCGGGTATATCCCGCCATAAATCTTTGCATTACGACATGGTCAGGCTGGGCATTGGATTATACGGTATTGATGCCAACGAAAAGGTACAGCGCCGCTTGCAGCAGATCAGCGCCCTGAAGACCATCATCGCCCAGATTAAGGAACTGCCCGCCGGCGAAACCGTAGGCTACAGCAGAAAGGGTGTAATCAACCGCGCCAGCCGTATTGCTACGGTAGCCATTGGCTATGCAGACGGCTATTACCGCAGTTTTGGCAACGGCGTGGCGTATATGTTAGTAAACGGGCAACCTGCCAATGTCATTGGCAATGTGTGCATGGACATGTGCATGATAGACATCACCGACATCGGAAATGTGTATGAAGGAGATGAAGTTGTGGTATTTGGCGACAAACTGCCACTTACCAAACTGGCACAATGGGCCGACACTATTCCTTATGAAATCATGACGAGCATTTCGCAGCGGGTAAAACGGGTGTATGTGAATGACTGATCTATTGTTTGGCTGACAGGCGATACCAGTCCGTCAAATCAGGGCAATCGGCAAACTTCGGATCCATCTTCAGATAATGTGTCGGGATTTTTTCTATCATCCACTTTGTCAGATATTCGTTTTGCTTTTTCTGCAATGCAACCGTTTGAATACGGTTGTAGTCATCGGCGAGGTTAGCTTTGTGCGGATCCGTACGGGAGCGCAGATACAGGATGCGGCAGGATTTCCGGCGGGTATAAGGGTCGGTAAAAGTTTCCGGCGTGGAATAGTCGCCCACCTGCAATTTGGCTATGGCCAGCGCCATTTGCGGATCTGGAAGATTATCTAAAGATAAAATTGAAGATGACGTTTGCTGATCATACACCATGCCGCCGGTCATCTTAGCATTTTTATCATTGCTGTATTTGCCTACTGCTTCCTGGAAGGTGATCTTTTTATCTAATAATTCCTGTCTCATCGTATCTAACTTATCTAATGTTTTCTGGAGATCGACCGAAGTAATGTCCGGAATAAGAATGATATGGCGCACAACGGCCTGGTCGCCAAGTCTTTTTACCATTTGTATAATATGGTAGCCAAAATCCGTTTTTATCACCGGAGAAATCTCTCCCGGTTGCAGCTTGTAGGCGGCGGAAACAAATACCGGGTCAAAGCCTTTCCTGTCAATGGTCAGCTCACCGCCATTGTCCTTCGTATCATCCTGGCTGTACATGCCCGCCATCATACCAAAATCTTTTCCATCTTCCACAATTTGCCGGCGGATATCTTCTAATTTCCCCATGGTATATTTTTCCACTTCGGGAGACACGTCCGGCTGTACAACAATCTGGCCCACCTCTACCGATGCCGGGAAAAAGGGGAGCTCATCTTCGGGAATAGCAGTGAAAAACTGCTGTACTTCGTTTGGAGTGACTTTTACGTTTTGAATCAGCTCCGCCTGCATCTCAGTGGCCAGAAGATTATCCCGAACGGATTCCCGGCTTTCTTCCTTCATCTGATACACGGTTTTGCCGAGATAAGCTTCCATTCTTTCGACGCTGCCGTTGAATTCATTTTGTGCATAATACGAAATCTTTCGTTGCAAATCCGCGTCCACGGCTTCATCCGTAACCTTAGCCAACAGAGCGCTGTCACGGCCGGCTTCTTCTGCTAAGATCTTTTCTCCTACCATATTTCGGAATACATCGCAGCGAACGCTGTCATTGAGCTCAACGCCGCCCTTTTTCGCCTGTAAGAGATTAATCTGGTATTCCGATTGCAGGATAGCCCGGTTTCCTACAACGGCTATAATTTTATCGGCGACCTTTTCCTGCGCGGTTGCTGCGCTGCAAATGGCCAAAATGCATAAAGAAAGACTGATTTTTTTAAACATATCTGCAAAGGTAATTGTTTAGGCCGTAGTAAAATCTTAAATCGTAAAAATAGATAAGCTAATGTTGCATTTGTAATTGTAAAAAATGAAATGGACTTTTGTTGCCGGATTTTATCGTATTTTTAAACCGCAAAAACAAATTATCAATGGGATTTAATAAAGTTGTGGCTAATGCCGATGAGGCTGTAAAAAACATCCGGGATGGTGCAGTGATTATGTTAGGCGGGTTTGGACTGTGTGGCATACCGGAAAATTGTATTAAAGCAATTATTAAAAAGGGGATAAAAGATATCACTTGTATTTCCAATAACGCAGGTGTGGATGATTTTGGTATCGGCCTGCTACTGAAAACCAGGCAGGTAAAGAAAATGATCTCCTCTTATGTAGGAGAAAATGCGGAGTTCGAGCGGCAATTGCTAAGCGGCGAGCTTGAAGTGGACCTCGTTCCGCAAGGTACTCTGGCCACACGCTGCATGGCGGCTGCTTATGGATTTCCGGCTATCTTCACGCCGGCAGGCATCGGCACCCAAGTAGCGGAAGGTAAAGAAGTGCGTAATTTTAAAGGCAAAGACTATCTGGTAGAAGAAGCCTTTGATGCAGATTATGCCATTGTAAAAGCCTGGAAAGGCGATACGTCCGGTAATCTTATATTCAACAAAACCGCACGGAATTTCAACAGCGTAATGGCGATGGGCGGCAAAACCACCATTGTGGAGGTAGAAGAGCTGGTGGAAGCCGGCGAGCTGGATCCTAACTTTGTTCATGTTCCTGGTATTTATGTACATCGCATCTTCCAGGGAACGGATTATGAAAAGCGGATCGAACAACGTACTGTAAGGCAATAACGATAATTGCATTTTTTTAAAATTCCCGGATCCGGGCGATCAGCCGGTTTTTAAAGATTATTCCGGTTTTGTAAAAAAAATGCCGTAATTAATTGTTCCTGCTACACTTTAAGGGATTCCCGCCGTTCATCTCCCGGAGCGGAGCAGCCAATATCCCATAGTTACGGAAATGCTTCCGGAGTGCATTTGCTCAATGGGCAGGAAGCGGATATAAGCCCGGGAGGCATCAGATTGACCAAAGCACAGGCGGCCTGGAGGCGGATAAAAAACGGTAATCTGATGGGAGATATAGTGAAATCTGCGGCGATGCCCAGGTCATAATATTTCATATCCGGGGCCGCCGCATGATGCAATATGCCGCTTCCTAAGTGAGGCGTACATGAATTTTTATTTAATCGGAAACATAAGCCGGTGAATTATGCAAAGATTGGTGAATTATGCAAAGGCTATTTCCTTTACCTTGTCGGATATGGTCAGGCGACCTGCGGTTTTGGCTTTGATTTCTTCAATAGTCACACCCGGAGCGTATTCAGTACAGAGAAATCCGTTTTCGGTAATCTCGAAAACGCCCAAATCGGAAACCACTTTCTTTACGCATTTCAGGCCGGTGATGGGCAAACTGCATTGGGACAGTAATTTCGAATTGCCGGCTCTGTCGGTGTGCTGCATCGCAACGATAATGTTTTTGGCAGAAGCCACCAGATCCATTGCCCCTCCCATACCTTTCACCATCTTACCCGGAATTTTCCAGTTGGCAATATCGCCGTTGTCCGCAACTTCCATAGCGCCTAAAACAGTAAGATCCACCTTACCGGCACGAATCATACCAAAACTCAGGGCGCTGTCAAAATAGCTGCCGCCCTTGCGCAATGTTACGGTTTGCTTACCCGCATTGATCAGGTCGGCATCCACCTCATCTTCCGTTGGGAAGGGGCCGATGCCCAGCATGCCATTTTCGCTTTGTAATTCAATCTCTATATCGGATGGCACATAATTGGCTACCAGCGTGGGAATGCCGATACCCAGATTAACGTACATACCATCCTGAAGCTCCTGCGCAATACGTTGCGCAATTTGATTTTTATCTAAAGCCATTATGAGTAATATTTTTTATGCTACAAAATAAAATAAAATTCCAGCAAGTTAATACTTTTCTTTCAGAGTTCTTTTCCGGGAAAGTGTCGAGTCGGATGTATTCCAAGCGGACATCCGGCCTTTACCGCTCCATCACCTTTGTGCTACCGGCGGATGCTTTTTATTAAAGCCCGCATCATGCGGAAAGAAAATAAGCCACAGGCAAAAACACTGAGCGCGGCTCCGGCAGCAATCAGCAGCAATGATGGGAAAAAGGCAAAGGCAACACGATGGATCAGCCAGACAATGGTAATCATGGTTCCGGCAAACAACACAATCCGGACAAACCATACCGCATCTCTTTTAAATCCGAAATGCCGCGTAGCCACAATGACGTTCAAAGCAGCAATGGTCAGGCTGGTACAGCATGCTGTAATCGCTGCGCCCAAAGCGCCGTACCGGGGAATAAGCCACAGGTTATTGCACAGGCTGATGCACACGCCTATTGCAGAAATAAGTATGAGTATGCGGAGATTACCATTCGCCGTAAGCAAGGTGGCATAAATATAAGTAAGGCAATAGGCCGGAAAGGTCATCATCAGTACCGAGAACACCCGGCTATCATATTGCGTTGCGTCATGATGCTGCAGCAGCATAATTTCATTCCCGAAAAACCAGGCGGTAATGCAAACGGTAAGCGCAACCGGCAGCAGCAGATTTACCCCCGTCCGCACTATAGGTTCCACGGGATTCCTTTCCGCCAGCAGTCGCCCGAACAGCGGAAGCAGGATGCCGGCAAACAATACGCCGGTTACGTTATTGGAAACATCCAGCAGCCGGAACGCCGCAGCAAAGACTCCTGTTTCATGTGCTCCATTAGGCAACAGGCGCTCAATCAGGATAGCATCAGCACGCATATAAACCGCCATTAAAAAAATCAGTATCGCATACGGCAGGCTTTGCCGGCATATCTGCAGGGTGCGTTTGTAATCAAAATGCGTCCAGTCGAAATGCGTATGCCGCAACGAAATAACAAAAGCAATTACCGCAGTGAACAAATAAGCCGTCATCTGCGCATATACGAACCATTCAATCTTAAATGTACCGGCAAAGCCGCTGTGATAGAGCATTACCGAACATATTGCAATCATCATCAGCTTGTCGGTTACAGACAATATACTGTCGGTTTTAAAGCGCTGCATGCCGGCAATATTGCTGCGTAAATACAGCACAAAGGAATTGAGTATCTGTACACCGCATAATGCCATTAGCAACCATAGCGCCCTGTCCCGAAACCCGGAAAGAGTTCCCAGCAGCATCACCGCCCCCAGGTAAGCTCCCGACAGCAGCAACTTCGCAATAATCATATTGGGAAACATCCGGTGCAGCCGCTGTGGCGATTGAGCGATGATGCGGGTGTTATAGCTTTGCATGCCGAAATCCAGCAGGATCTGAAACATCATACTGAAATTCAGCAACGCCACATATTGTCCGTATGTACCATAGCCCACCGTATTTTGTACTTTCAAATCAATGGCGAAAATCCAAACCGGTTTAACAATCAGGTTCACCAATAACAGAAAAAAGATATTTTGTACAAAAGACTTACGCACGAAGTAACTTCAATTATAAATTGAAAATTAGGAATAAAAACGCATAAACCTAAAACCCTTTTCGGAGCCTTAGGAGTTTTTTGAAAATAAGCCCGGCATTATCCCATATTTAATGGCAATAATAAAGACAAACCTTCCCTGACAGGCACACCAAAAATTACAGCTTATGCATCCCTTCCCGGATAACTTACCAAGCAAATCTGGATTATCTGTAAGAAAAAATATATTTGACCAGGCATCGCATCTTTTCCCGGATAACTTACCAATTTACTATCCCATATTTTTTTTGATGGCCAGCAACGAAAGATCACTGTCCGTCTTTTGAATGGTATTGGTAAGCGTGCCCAGCCCGTCAATCTTCATTTCTACGACATCGTCCGGTTGCAGCCATTGTTCCGGGTAACCGGGGTCATTCAGCTTGCCCGTTCCGTTTAGCTCCAGGAAGCAGCCGGTTCCCACCGTTCCACTACCAATCACATCACCCGGCAAAATATCCGCACCGTAGGCACAGCGTTCAATAATCTCTGCAAAAGTCCAGTCCATGTCGCCTGCATTGCCGGCACTCACCGGAATATTGTTTACACTACAGGTCATTTTCAGGTTGTAGTTATTACCCGTATGTTGCGCTTTCGCCGGTATTTTATAAGGTTCCAGCTCATCGGGCGTAACTAACCAGGGACCGATAACCGTTGAAAAATCCTTGCCCTTGGCAGGGCCGAGATTCAGCATCATCTCTTCCATCTGGAGTCGGCGCGCGCTCATGTCATTCATGATACAATAACCGGCAATGTAATTGTCTGCTTCACACGCTTTGATATTCTTTCCCTTTTTTCCGATGACTACTGCGATTTCCAGTTCGAAATCCAATTTCTCAAAATGATCAGGCATACAGTCAATATTGCCCGGGCCCTGTATGGCATTATGATTGGTAAAATAGAAAATAGGATATTGGTCGAATTGCGGGATCATCTCCACCTTACGGTTGCGGCGTGCCGCAGCCACATGCTGACGAAAGGCATAACCATCGCGGCAGGAAGTGGGATGGGGAACAGGCGCCAGGAGCTGCACGTGTTCTATTCCGATGGATGGAATGTTTAATTTTCCGTTTTTAATGGCTGCTTCTGCTTCCTTTGCAACCGGCAGGTACCTGTCCCAATCGTTCAGCATGGGAAGGATAGCCGATGGCAGGCGGCTGTCCGCTTCATTAGTGTCGTATAAATCATTTCCGATAAGAATCGCCAGTTGCTCATGCGCATTTTTACGGTAGGTTACTAATTTCATTATGCTATGTTGCTTTTATTTTGATGTAAAAAAAATTGACTTGATATGAAAAGGCAAAAGTAATACAGATTATTCTATCGGCCTTTGAGG
The DNA here is from genome assembly GCA_964622775.1 of uncultured Taibaiella sp. GTDB lineage: Bacteria > Bacteroidota > Bacteroidia > Chitinophagales > Chitinophagaceae > CAZUSO01. Next base: position 16,642 of record CAZUSO010000004.1, read on the forward strand.
GTGAAATTCCCTGTTGTTTTTACCGGTGGGCAGCGTAATGCCCAGGCTCATAATGAGCTCATAAGTTCCGAAAGCCTGTCTGGCCTTTCCCTGATATACGCTTAGTCCGCTGTAACGCGCATAATCGCCTTTCTGGGCAAATTCCAGGTAAACATATTTCATCATGGTTGCCCGGAGTGCCGTTTCGATACCCGCATTCCAGCCGCCAAGCTGAAATCCGTCATCGTTTTTATGGCCGAACAAACTGTTTTCCACATGAGGAATCACCGGCCCGATACCAGCTTTTATCAGGGCATCTAATTTAAATTTTTTGTTGTTCGTATGAAAAACGGAAAACCTTTTCACCAGATTAAACAATAAAAAATTAGCGCCGTTATTGAGGTAATAATAAAATCCGCTGTCGTATGTAAAAGGAATAAGACCATCATAAAGTGTGCCGTTGAGCGTACCTTTCAGATGAATTTGCTGATCTTGCCGGATAATGTATTTTGTATGATCAAAATTGATCTCAAAAGCCCAGTCCTGCTTCTTATTGAAGAAATATCCCAACCGGTAATTGTATTGCGGAACGGTCAGCGGTTTATTAAAAATGCCGGTATTCCATCCCGGATGATCCTGAGCCATTACCTTTTTCATGGTATAATCATTACCCAGGCTTTCCTGCTTAACATATACATCCGAATACGAGTACCATTCTTTATTATAGCCCCAACTGAAATAAAGGCTGCCGTTTTTCACGATATTAACTCCACGCCCCCCGGACTGTGCGCTTGAAGCATCAGTTATCAGCAGAAAAGAGAACAATAACGGAATGATGATCCGGTAAGTATAAAGCGACACGATATATTTTTTGGTAAGGATGGCGAAGATACAAAGTCCTGTCAGATTTTTTACCTGGGGTGAATTAACATAAGTTCATTGAACCCTCCCGGCATATTCCATCTAAGATGTACCCTTATCATTATTGCTGATGCAGCATCATCTTTTTGCAATAAAAAATCCTGCTGATTCCTTAGTACCTTTGCGGCACATCAATGTAAATGGCATGACAGCTGAATATGAATTTCCTGCTTCATTAAAAAGATATATGCAGTCCGAATCACGTCTGGGCACCATCGTTGAAAAGGCGATTTCCGGTGAGCGCATTTCGGAAGAAGAAGGTCTGCTCCTGTTTGAGCAGGCCGACCTGAATTTTGCAGGCACACTGGCGAATTATATACGGGAGCGGCTTCACGGAAACAAGGTTTATTTCAATCGCAACTTTCACATCGAACCCACCAATGTATGCATCTTCACCTGTGATTTTTGCTCCTACTCCCGGTCTTACAAACACCGGGAAGACGGATGGGAACTGGGCATAGAGCAGATGATGGACATTGTGCGGCAGTACGACAACGAACCGGTCACCGAAGTGCATATTGTAGGTGGCGTGCATCCGAAAATGAATCTGAACTTCTTCTGCGACCTGCTGCAACAAATCAAGGCTCATCGTCCGGAATTGCATTGTAAAGGATTTACCGCCGTAGAGCTGGATTATATGATTCGTAAGGCGAAGTTGAGCGTGGAAGAAGGCATGCAAAAGCTAAAGGATGCCGGGTTGCAGTCTTTGCCCGGAGGCGGCGCAGAAATCTTTGACCAGTCCGTCAGGGATAAGATTTGCGCCGACAAGGTCAATGCCGAAGGCTGGCTACATATCCACGAAACGGCGCACCGCCTGGGTATGCATACCAATGCCACGATGCTGTATGGCCATATTGAAACTTATGCACACCGCATTGATCACATGAACCGGCTCCGGATATTACAGGACAAAACGGGAGGATTCAATTGTTTTATTCCGCTTAAGTTCAGGAATAAAGGCAATGACATGTCGCATATCCCGGAAAGCACGGTGGTGGAAGATATGAAGCTGTATGCCATCGCAAGGATATTCATGGATAACATCTCCAACCTGAAAGCCTACTGGCCCATGCTGGGTCGCCAGAGCGCTCAGCTCACGCTGAATTATGGCGTTAATGATTTAGACGGAACCATTGACGACACTACAAAAATTTATACGATGGCCGGCAGCGAGGAGCAAAATCCGGCAATGAGCACGGAACAACTTTGTGAGCTGATTCATGCTGTTGGAAAAATCCCGGTGGAACGGGATACGGTTTATAATGAGATAAAAGTGTATGATGATACGGTAGCGTAAACAGAGCAACCGTTTCATTTGTCAGATGCACCCTGCTGTTTTTAAAAAAACATAAAATAAAAAAATCCGCCCGTATAATTACAGGCGGATTTTTATGGTAAGAAATGTATTAAGCCACTTCAACTTCAGCGCCGGCATCTTGCAGCCTGGCGGCTAATTCGTCAGCTTCAGCTTTCGACACTTTTTCCTTGATTGCTTTAGGAGCGCCGTCCACTAAGTCTTTAGCTTCTTTCAGACCTAAACCGGTAAGTTCTTTAACGACCTTAACCACGTTCAGCTTGGAAGCGCCGGGGCTTTTCAGGATTACGTCAAATTCTGTTTTTTCAGCAGCAGCAGCGCCGCCACCTTCACCACCGGCAGCCATAACAACTGCGGCGGCAGCAGGTTCAATACCATAATCTGCTTTCAGTACGTCGGCTAACTCCTGAACTTCTTTAACAGTCAGGTTTACTAATGATTCGGCTAATGATTTAATGTCTGCCATTGTATTAACTTTTAGAATGTTTTTTTAATTAAAAAATATATTGATTGATGGAAGCCTTGTTTAACAGGTTTGTGCTGGTAAAGAATACCACCGCAAACCGGATATTAAAAATTACTCTGCAGTCGGTGCTGCTTCTTCTACAAGCGCTTCGGCACCGCCATCGCGGTTTTGAAGCGCAGCAATTACGCGGCGTATCGGCGATTGCAACAACCCGATAACATCTCCGATAAGTTCGTTCTTGGTTTTGATGGCTTTGAGCGTAGCCAGTTGATTGTCGCCGACAAAGATTTCTTCATCAATGAATGCGGCCTTCAATACGGGTTTTTCTCCTTTGCTTTCTGCACGGAAAGAGCTGATAATTACAGCTGGCTCTTTGGGTGAATCGGAAAACATCAAAGCGGTTACGCCGGTCAGCGAATCGTAAATTCCGGAATATTTTTCCTCATTGATGCTGGCCAATGCCTTACGGATTAAGGTATTTTTAGCCACTCTCATTTCCACATTTTTCTCAAAACATACCCGGCGAAGTTTAGAGATTTGCGCTACGGTCAACGACTCGGTATTGGTTAAGTAGAAGTTGTTGTACTGGGAAAATTTATCTTTTAAAAGCTCAATAGCTTCTGTTTTTTGACCTCGTGTCATGTTGATTATTTTTATTTCCGTCCGGAAAGATTTTTTAAAATGGTTTCGCTACAGTGAATGATTAATTGCCTACGGATTTCGTGTCTATCGCAATGCCGGGGCTCATCGAGCTGGCCATACTTACGCCTTTCATATAAATACCTTTTGCCGTTGATGGTTTCATACGAATCAGGGTATTGATTAATTCCTGGGCATTTTCTGAAATCATACCAGGCTCAAAGGATACGCGACCAACAGACGCATGTACGATGCCCGTTTTGTCAACCTTAAAGGCAATCTTTCCGCCCTTCACGTCATTCACCGCAGTGGCTACATCATTTGTAACAGTTCCGGTCTTAGGGTTAGGCATCAGGTTGCGGGGGCCTAATACTTTACCCAGACGACCAATCTTAGGCATAACGGAAGGTGTAGCGATAATCACGTCCACATCGGTCCAGCCGCCGTCAATCTTCTGTACAAACTCATCCAGGCCTACATAATCCGCACCGGCATTTCTGGCTTCATCTTCCTTATCCGGAGGGCAAAGAACCAAAACAGTCTTGGTTTTACCGGTGCCGTGAGGAAGCGTTACCGTGCCGCGCAGCGCCTGGTCAGCCTTCTTAGGGTCAATGCCCAGGCGGATGTGTACATCCACGGAGCTGTCAAACTTCGTACAGTTAATTTCTTTAACCAACTGAGCCGCTTCGCTCAGGGAATATAATTTATTTTTATCTACTTTAGCTTCTGCAGCTTTTCTTTTTTTAGTAAGTGCCATTGTAACAATGTTTTTTTAAGGTGAAGCAATGGGGTTAATTTTGCCAGGGGGCGTTACCTTCAACAGTCAGTCCCATGCTGCGAGCCGTTCCGGCTACCATGCGCATGGCGCTTTCTACTGTGAAGCAGTTCAGATCAGCCATCTTGTCTTTGGCAATTTCTTCCACTTGATCCCAGGTTACTTTACCTACCTTGTTACGGTTTGGTTCTTTACTGCCTTTTTTGGTTTTGGACACCTCCATCAGTTGCACGGCGGCAGGCGGTGTTTTGATAACAAAGTCGAAGGACTTATCGCTGTATACCGTAATCAGCACCGGTAATACCTTACCTTGTTTGTCCTGAGTACGTGCATTGAATTGCTTGCAAAATTCCATGATATTTACACCTTTGGAACCTAATGCAGGCCCGATTGGCGGCGCCGGGTTGGCCTGACCGCCTTTACACTGGAGCTTTACATAGCCCGTAATTTCTTTAGCCATTTAAAAAATTTGGTATTAACGAGTGAAATAATTACTCTCCCAAAACAATAAAGTTAAGAGCAGTATTTTAAATTGGACGGCAAAGGTAAGGGTGTTTATTTAAAAAAACAAAATCTGACCGGGAAAAAAGTATTCAGGTCTGCAAATAACCACTCCGAACGGCAAAGATCACTAATCCTGCCGTATTTCGTGCACCGGTTTTTTCAATCAACTGACTTCGGATGCCTTCTACGGTTCGGGGGCTTAAAAACAGCTTTTCGGCTATTTCCGTATTGGAACGTTCTTCGCAAATCAGCAGCAGCACTTCTTTTTCCCTGCTCGTTAGTATTAATTCCGGCTGGAAATAAGCGTCGGTCTTTTCGTTTTGAGTCACTTTTTTATGCATCACACGACTCACCATATTATTAAAATAATGGCCGGTTTCATAGGCAATCAGGATGGCTTGCTTTATTTCCTCAGGATCGGCGTTTTTGACCAGGTAACCATTAGCGCCTAATTTCATGAGCTGTAGGATATAATTTTCGTCATCGTACATGGTTAAAGGGATTACCCTGATATCGGGATAGCGTTCCCTTATTTTTTCCAGCGCTTCCATTCCGTTCATGTTGGGCATTTTAATGTCGAGCAGCACCACATCGGGTTGTGTGGTTTTCAGCAGCTCCAGCAATTGCATGCCATCCTCCGCTTCGCCAATACACCGGATGGTTGTTTCAGCGCCTAAAGCAGCGGCAAGTCCCTGCCGGAAAATCTGGTGATCATCTGCTATAATATAACTTACAGGCTTTTTCATACAAACGGTTTCAATGGAATGTTGATAATGATTTCATACAAACCATTTTGGTGGTTTAATGTAAAGGAAATATCGGCATGCAGTAAAGATAACCGGTTTACGAGGTTTTTCAAGCCGCTTGCACCGGTTTTATACACGAATTGTTCAAAATCCGTTTGCTGTATGCCCTGGCCGTTATGTTGCAGTAGGATATGGAGCGCCTCATTCCCTGCCTGACAATAGATATCCACCTGCTGAGCCTTTCCGTGCCGCATGATATTGGCAATAAGCTCCTGAACAATACGATAAGCATAAAGCGCTGTCGTTTCATTCAGTGCCGGAAGCGGTGCCTGGCCTTGATGAAGCGCTACGCTTATATTGCCGGATTGGGAAATCATTTTTACAAAAGACTCTAATGAAGCCGCCAGCCCCAGGTGCATCAGCATGGCCGGTTGTAATTTGTGAGAAAGGTTGCGAACCTTTTTAATGCTTTCGTCTAAAACCCCCTTGGCTTGCAGGAGCATTGCATTATTGTCCGGCTTATTCATTGCCGTATATAAATACATGCTTACCGATGCCAGGTGGGCGCCGATATCATCATGCAACTCCGAGGCAATACGGCTGCGCTCCTCTTCCTCGCTCTGGATGGAAGCATGCACCAGTTCAGCCTGCTTTTCCTTATTCACCCGTTCTATTTCAATCTGAGACTGAATAACACGGCGTTGATACATAAGCACGAAAAGGATAATGCCCAGAGCCATCAGCAGCATTGCCGCAATGCCCATAATAATTATAGAAACATCATTCAACGGTTCGCTTTTTCGACAAAGCTACGGCAAGTAACAGATTTTTAGTGATATTGAAGGTAAGAAAACCGTAAGCCCATAATTTACCGAGCTGAGCCGCATTGGTATTATACACTCTGTCTTTAAACAGGAAAATGAAGAAAACCCCGCAGGCATATACCAAAATGGCGGTATTACTCCAGAAAAATGACGAATCACCCAGGTATGCGGTTTTTTGCGCACGCAGGATATGCATATAGCCCAAAATAGACAGCAGGATATAGGTAATGAGAATAATACTGTATGCGCTGGTATTAAACTGGCTCCAGGAAAATACCAAAAGCGTATGTAATATAAAAAAGGTGACAGCCACTAAAACAACTGCCCAAAAAGCTATCCTGGAAGGGATAATGCCTCTTTCGTGAAAATAGTAATAAAAGCAGGCCATCTCTATCAGCAGAAATGTATTGGCTTCCCATTCGGGGTTAAGATGTAATCCTCGTTTCGCAATGATTATACTTAAGTCCATTATAAAAGCCAGCATGAGGTATATGCTCAGAGTAGATCGCGGATTGTGCCTGCCGGCATAAATGGCAGGCACAGGCGACAGGATAGAAATGATCAGAAATATTATTCCCATTTTTTAGGTATTTACGGATACACGTCAGATAAATCACAAACGTAAACAGTTGATCCGGAATTTCCCACATAAAATATGATAGCAGGATTCGAACCGCTGATCGCTTTTGAAAAGGAGAAAGTATCGGGCTTATGAATGTTTAATACGGCTTTAAAAAGTAACATGGAATACAATACACAAACAGACGCGGGTATTACCGGAGGAGCTACCGGGCTGGGTGTGTTAATAATCTGAATGCTGATGTCCGAATTTCCGGAAACGAGGTCGCTACTTCCTTGTAATAACAGGCAATTTTTCTTACAGTCTGCATCTTGAATAAGATTGCTGATTCTGGCCGCGGTCACAACTAAAGGCGGATCTATCGGCGATGGCTGAAAAAATGACCGGGCTGCATTGTCAAATTCAATTTTAGTAATGGAGTGTCGCAGAAGCACTTCTTGCTGATGCTTCGGATCATCGCAATCCCGGTTTTTCATGATTTCATTTTTCATTTGATAAAGTTTTATGGGTTAATATGAAATTACCAAAGCAAAAATAAAACATAAGCGGAAGAATTTTTGATGCGGTATTGCTATTAAATAATACACAGATTTACCAACGAATTAATTATCAATATATTGTAAAATGTGGCCTGAAAAAAACCGTATTTCTACGGTAAAGATTACGTAGAAATACGGGGTAAAAAATGCGTAATTCTATGCTTGTACTTCAGGTATCACGCAGTCTTGAATTGTCATCATACTGATGCTCATTCCGGCTAATTTCCTGAAGTCGTGAAACAATACAATAGTGATAAATTTTTATATGACAGCAATTGATGTGTACCTGCACGAAACGCTTGTTGAGTACGCCCATCCTAAAAGCAATATTACATGAAAACTGTTACAAGAATATTTCGCACTGTTGCTTTTCTGTTACAGCCGTGATTCATAGCAGCAAGGTAAAGTTTCCCTATGACTTTATTTCCAATCAGGAAAAGAAAACAACAATGTTTTCTTTTTGCTCCGAAGGCATGAATGCGCCCAATACGTCCTCCTGCGAAAACGGAACAACTAACTGAAAAACTATTTGCGTAAATTCGCAACCTTATTCATTTTAGCAATACATACCTGCTTATTATATGGAAGAACGTTCCCTGAATTTTCTGGAAGAAATTATTGAGAAAGATTTAGCTGCGGAAAAATGTAAAAGCATCCGTACCCGGTTCCCGCCCGAGCCTAACGGTTATCTGCATATCGGGCATGCCGCATCCATTTGTCTGAATTTCGGACTTGCCCGGAAATACAACGGACACTGTAATCTGCGCTTCGATGATACCAATCCCGTAACGGAGGATACGGAATATGTGGAGAATATCATGAACGACATCCGCTGGCTGGGATTTGAATGGGATGAGCTGCATTATGCCTCCGACTATTTTGAAACTTTATATGAATATGCCCTCAGGCTGATCTGGAAAGGGCTGGCTTATGTAGATGATCTATCTGCCGAAGAAATTGCCGCCACTAAGGGAAATATCGGCATTCCCGGCACGGAAAGCCCTTACCGCAACCGCAGCGTGGAAGAAAATCTGGAATTATTTGCAGCTATGCGGGCCGGAAAATTTGAAGACGGCGCCAAAACATTGCGGGCAAAGATAGATATGGCTCATCCGAACCTGCTGATGCGCGACCCTTTGATCTACCGGATTAAGCATGCCCGGCATCACCGCTGCGGCAATACCTGGTGCATCTACCCTATGTACGATTTTGCACACGGGCAAAGCGACAGCATAGAAAGCATCACCCATTCTATCTGCACCCTGGAGTTCATCCACCATCGCCCCCTGTATGACTGGTTCATTGAAAAGCTGGAGATTTTTCCATCGCATCAATATGAATTTGCCCGGCGCAACCTGACCTATACAGTCATGAGCAAACGAAAGCTCCTTCAATTAGTTCATGAAAAATATGTATCGGGATGGGATGATCCGCGTATGCCAACAATCAGCGGGCTGCGCCGCCGGGGTTATACGCCGGAGAGCATTCGCCATTTTGCGGACCTTATCGGAATAGCAAAACGGGAAAATATTACCGATGTGGGTTTACTCGAATTTTGCGTCCGCGAACATCTGAACAAAATTGCTAACCGGATGATGGCCGTGCTGGACCCCCTGAAATTGGTTATCACTAATTATCCCGAAAATCAAAGGGAAATATTGACGGCGGAAAACAATCCGGAAGATGAAAATGCCGGACATCGCGACATCCCATTCAGCCGGGAGCTCTGGATCGAACGGGAAGACTTTATGGAAAATCCCCCTAAGAAATTCTTCCGCCTCAGCCCGGGGCTTATGGTGCGGTTAAAATACGCCTATATCATCAAATGTGAGGGTTTTGAAAAAGACGCGAACGGCATGATTACGGAAATTCACTGCACCTATATCCCGGAAAGCAAAAGCGGGCAGGATACCAGCGGACTCAAAGTGAAAGGAACCATCCACTGGGTGACTGCCACTGATGCAGCCACTGCCGAAGTGCACCTTTACGACCGCTTGTTTCAGGTTGAAAATCCATCTGATGAAGCCGGTGATTTTAAAGATTATATCAACCCTGCTTCCTTAGAGATTGTTAAAAAAGCGTATATCGAGCCGGCGCTGACAAAGGCTGAACCGGGAGCATATTTTCAGTTTTTGCGCAAGGGTTATTTTTGCCCGGATAAGGACAGCGGCCCGGGACGCCTGATTTTCAACCGGACGGTTACACTAAAGGACAGCTGGATGAAGGAAAAGAAAAGCTGAGTTCTTATCCGGTATTATTTATTGATGAATGACAATCCGCTTTGAAGGTTTGCACAAAAAGATAGCTTATATTTGTAACACTCAATTCCTTAATGACAGCAGTATGGCATTGCACCCGATCTTTTCTTTAAAACGCATGAAGCATCTTTTTATGCTATTGGTCGTGTTATTGATTTGCGGAAAGGGTTATGCATCGCACATGATAGGCGGTGATATCACCTATCGTTGCCTTGGCAACAGTGTTTATGAAATCACGATAACCTTGTTTCAGGATTGCCTTAACGGAGATCAATTAGCCATCAGCCAGGACAATCCGGCATTTTATGCCATATACCGGAATGGCCCTTCCTCGCAATTTTTCAGTTCGGGAACTGTCTCGGCAAGCGCTACGGATATCATTCCAACCGGCTTTAGTAACGAATGCATCATCAATTATCCCAATACCTGCCTGCGGCGCCAGGTCTTTGTTTTTGAAACGCTGCTTCCTCCCAACGAGTACGGCTATACCGTAGTGTATCAGCGATGCTGCCGCAATGATGTTATTCAGAATATCGTTAATCCCGGCAATATTGGCGTAACCTATTCTGCTACGATTCCCGGCGACACCACCGGTAATCAATGTATCAACAACAGTGCAGTATTCAATAGTATGCCGCCTCAGATCATTTGCAATGCCAACCCCTTCGAATATGATTTTTCCGCTACAGATCCGGACGGAGATTCTTTGTCCTATGAACTGTGTCAGGCCTACCGCGGCGGGAGTGTAAACAATGCCAAGCCCAGTGATGCTGAAATTTCCAATCCCCCCTTTCCCCCGGTACCTTATTTACCGCCTTACAGCGCAGTAATGCCCATGTCAGGGTTTCCTCCCTTACAGATCGACCCGGTTACGGGACAGATCACGATTACACCGAATGCTATCGGGCGTTTTGTCATTTCCGTATGTGTGAACGAATGGCGCAACGGCAATATCATCAATACTGTTTCACGCGATGTGCAGTTTGTGGTCACCAATTGCTCCAAAACCGTTGTAGCCAATATGCCTCAGTTTTCCGAACAACCTAATACCTATCTTGTGGAATGCGATGGATTTACCGTGCATTTTTTCAATACAAGCACCGGCGGATTCGACTATTACTGGGATTTTGGAGACGGCAATTCCTCTACCGAATTTGAGCCGGTGCACACTTACGCAGATACCGGAATTTATGAAGTAAAATTAGTAGTGAACCAGGGTACTACCTGCCCGGATAGCATCGAAAGATTAGTAAAGATATTCCCCGAGTTTCAGGTTGATTTTGAATTCGACGGCGTGCATTGTCCGAAAGACACCATTCATTTTACCGATCTTTCCATTGCCACTTATCCGCCGTTGACAAGCTGGAAATGGGATTTCGGAGACGGCAGGACATCCGAAATGCAAAATCCCGGTCATGCATATTCCGTAGGGGGCACCTATCCTGTACAACTGGTGGCTACTACCATAAAAGGCTGCACCGACACAGCAGTGAAGGCTGTTGACATTGATGTTTTCGATCCCTTTGCCGGCAATGATACGATCCTGGTGTTGAATTATCCGTATAACCTTTCTGCATCCGGCGGTGATTTTTTTCAATGGAGCCCGTCTGATTATTTAAACAATCCTTCCATCCCGAATCCGGCAGTAAGCTTCCCGGATACCGGCCATTATACCTATGTGGTCCATGTCAGTTCCGAAGCCGGTTGTTTTGGCACTGATACGATTAATATCTGGGTTGTGAAAGACGGCGGCATCCTGATGCCCAATGCCTTTTCCCCCAATGGAGACGGCACGAACGATTTGGTACGGCCACTGTTAATTGGCTTTGCAAATTTGAATTATTTCCGGATATTCAACCGATGGGGTGCAATGGTTTATGATACTGAAAGTATGGACGGCGGATGGGACGGTACTTATAATGGTCAGCCTGCGGACATCAGCACCTATTTCTGGATAGTGAGCGCTACCGATATTTATGGTAAAACCGTCATTCAGAAAGGCGATCTGATTTTACTTCGCTAAAAATTGTCATTCTTATGAATATTATTATCACCGGCGCCTCTTCGGGCTTTGGGAAAGCCATTGCTGAAAAGTTTGCCGCAATGGGACATTCGTTATGGTTAACCGCCAGGAGAAGAAACCGGCTTCAGGAAATACAATCCGAACTGAGTAGGAAGTATGGCGTTACGGTACATATTGATGTGCTGGATGTCCGGGATAAAAAGGCAGTTGCCGGCTGGGCGGAGGTATTGCAATCTTCCTGCGAACGAATAGATGTATTGGTGAATAATGCCGGCTTGGCATTGGGCTTAGGCAGTATTGACCAGGGAGATATTGATGATTGGGATCAGATGATCGATACCAATATCAAGGGATTGCTTTACGTATCAAGAGTGCTGATGCCTTATTTTCAGAAACAAAAGAGCGGCCATATCATTAATATCGGTTCTACGGCGGGTAAAAGTGTATATCCCAACGGTAATGTGTATTGTGCAACGAAGTATGCCGTAGATGCCTTGTCCCAGGCGATGCGCATTGACCTGCTGCCTTACAACATCAAAGTTACTGCCGTCAATCCCGGCATGGCCGAAACGGAATTTTCCCTCGTGCGGTTTAAAGGAAATGTAGAACGGGCTGCCGCCGCATATCAAGGCATAGAGGCGCTTAGGGCAGAGGACATTGCAGACACCGTTTATTACTGCGCCACACTGCCCCCGCATGTTTGCATTAATGATCTTACGATTACCTGCACCCGGCAGGCCAATGGAAATTACAAACTGATCCATACAGATCCGGGCTAAACCCGGGCACTTCTGATTATTACTTTTTTGTGACGATGTAGTCGGAGGGTGGTTAAAATCAGCTGAAATATAATAGTGTAAAGGGTTTCACGGTGATGCACTGAACTTGTTTTCAATACATCGCCTTTTTTGCCTGAAAAATGGCTAAAAATTGTCCGGTTTGTAACAGCAAAAATGTTATCGAAAAGGAACGAAAGGATTCATGATAATGGCATTGCATGTATATCGAAGCCTTCTGTTGCAAAACAGGAACTTCTTTTATTCTGCGGAATGTTGCTTGATTAGTTTTTTACCGGGGGATTTTTAATTTGCGTTTACTGATGTATTCTTTAAACTCCGCAAATGATATTCCCTGGGTTTCTTTTGCGATTTTTTCTTTTACCGTGCTGAAGAACTTAATTGTGTCAAACTCTTTTTCCTTGCTTTTGTTATGCCCTTTATTTCGCACTTTCTATAGTATCTTTTGGTGAACGAATGTCTAATTGCCTATAACCGTTTTTGATGTTAACCGAGCTGTAACCTCTTATCCGGAATACGTTTACAATGTGCCCGCAGTCCCAGCCTGCCAAATAATTCACTGTGTTTATCGTAGCACAAGCAATGTGCCGGCAATCGTCAATGCTGGTTTCTCCAACTATTTTCATGAACATATTCCTTCGCAAGCACGTTTATTTCTTCAGTAATTTCTATAAACTCAACAGTATTTTTATCCGGATTGGTGAAATGTTCTTTGATTCTTTCTGGTGCATTTTCCAATTCAAACCCTGTCAAATCGGAATATACACAAATTATTTCACCTGCTTTAACCATATATAGCCTTTCAGTTTCCCGTTGAAATTCAATGTTGTAAATTCCTCCAAACACCGAAGCGTCAAAATATAATCCCCATGGAAAACACTTTTAAATATGCCTTTTCTATTTGACAACTTCTTAAATATTGTCAATAGCTACAGAATACATTCCAATAATACTGTCGGCTTTTTCAAGCGCATTGAATGCCCTGTCCCAATGCTAAAAACAAGCTGTCGGAGAAAACAAACGGGGAATATTTTTCATCAGGATTGATTTTTCCTGCCGGCACCATATGCTTTTTTCAGAATTATTTCCCGTTCATTTGGGTAATAACGATGAATGTTATTACTTAGCTGTGTTTAAAATTATTTTCTACTCAAAAAACTTATTAAAAGCTATGCTAAAGATCGGCGATGAATTCCGGCACCGTTTCAGCTATTCCCAAAGCGATGTGGATGCCTATGCCCGCGTAAGCGGCGACACCAACCCTTTACACATTGATCCGCAGGCCGGAAAGGACAGTATGTTCGGCCGCAATATCATCCACGGATTCCTGGGTGCCAGCGTATTCACCAAAATATTCGGTGCCTTGTGGCATGTGGACGGCCACGTGTATCTCAGCCAGAATATTAAGTGGCTGAAACCCATGTTTACCGACAAAGAATATGAAGCCGTAGTAACGGTAAAGGAAATCTTCCCGGAGAAAAACCGCGTACTTTACACCTGTGCCGTATTCGATCCCGAAACCGGCGATCAAACCATTGCAGGTGAGGCGCTGCTGATGAATAAAAAACAATACGTCTGGTAATCTGATACCGGATAGTAAAATCCTGTATAAGGCAGCCTGCAGATACAGGCTGCTTTTTTTCTTCAATACGGAACCTGCCGGTTTTTCATCCGATGGCATTGAATATGCATAAAGGTGTTTTAGTCCGGGTTTTGGTCAAAGCCATCCAGTCTTTGCACCTTCGACATCGTGAAATCTATCAGACAAAGTCCCGGCTTTTTTCCCGGAGTGATGGAGCCGATTAATCGCTCCATGCCTAAAGCGCGGGCACCGTTTATGGTGGCGCATTGCAATAGAATTTCCCAGCTTAATTCCGGAAAATATTTCTGCAGCGTTTTCAGTTCGGAAAAAACACAAAGCTGATGATTGCTGCCCAGGCTGTCGGTGCCGATGCAAACCGGAATGCCGCTGCGGAACAAGTCGTACACAGGTGGAAGTCTTCGTTCGATATATCGGTTCGCATTCGGGCACAGGCAAAGATAGATTTCCCGCCGGGTGCTTGTCAGCCATGCAATATCTCCCTGCTCCATAAAAGTATTATGTACCAAAATCGCAGGATGCGCTTCGGAGCAATAAGGCAAATAAGTTTGCAGGGACGTTTTACCGGATGGAGTAAAATTGCCGTCGTCAATGCTCAGGAAGGCAAACAGTTCTTTCATCGCCCCGGTTTTTGTCCGGTAGTATTCATTTTCCGCCGCGGATTCTTCATTATGAACAGATAAAACCGACGAAGGTTCATGCCGGCTGATCAAAGAAAACAGTGCCGGTGAAACCGAATACGGGGCATGCGGAACGATGGATTGTTTCAGTATGATACGGGAAGCTGTTTGTTCCGCGTATTGTTCAAAGATGCGCTCCGACCGTTCAAAAGCCGGCGCTGCATATTGTTCCTGAAATCCGATGCATTCCACAAACGTATGAACATGCAATTGCCCTTCCGCCCTGACCGGAAGCGTATCCGTTGTATTGGCAATATCGCCAATGGCAACAATTCCGTTCCGCAAGGATGCATCCACTGCTTCCTGAAGCGCTTTTGCTTTTTCCGCCGGTGTAAATCCGTCACGAAGCTGAACAACATTTTTCAGAAATTCCACCAGGCCACCACCCTCCGGAATTTTATCTTTCAGGTGAGACAATTCTAAGTGGCAATGGGCATTTATAAAACCGGGGCAAATAGTGCCTTTCAGTTGCCGGACAAAGTGCCCGGCCACCCTGCCCGCGGGATGTAAGGCAATGATTTCGCATTCCGGATTCAGTTCGATTACTGTGCCCTCCGGCAAAAAACGATGACCATCATGAATGCGGTCGGCAGTTAAATACTGATGCATAAACAAGCAATACGACCACGCTTTTTCCGGGCGGCCTTTATTTTTCAAAGCTATTAAAGAAATCAGAGAGTCAGCACTGCTGTGGTGCATAAATATTGGGGCATTGTTAATTTGAAATAGTTTTAGCTTTGGTTGCAATAAATAGGGTAAATATTCTTCGCTACTTTTCAGATTTGACAATTTTCAAAAAGTTGCCAAATCTGTCTAATATCTATCATAAATTAACGATGCCGAAAAATCTTTGAAGGGAATGACTAAAAATTGTGATATCATTGCAATGCGACAATTTTGGATGCGTACCCTTCAACCGATGAGCGACATTTTTCTTTAAAGGAGTTATACCGTTTGAACACACTTCAGTACTACATTACGGAACAATGGCAGCATACAACTGTACTGGAAGTGATAGCCGTCATCTTTGCCGTGTTCCAGGTTTTATTAGCATATCACAACAAGGTGCTCACCTATCCTGCCGGCATCGTCAGCACCGCCATATACACCTGGATATTCGGCTTAAAAGCTGGCTTATATGCCGATGCCTCCCTGAATCTCTACTATTTTCTGATGAGCATATACGGATGGATCGTCTGGAGCAGGAAGAAAGGTAAACCTACAGTTCCTATTACAGCATGTTCCACAAAGGAGTGGATTATGGCATTATCCATCGTTGCGGTAGCTTTTGCATTGTTATTTTTAACGTTGAAGCACCTTACCAATTCCATCGTTCCAACCTGGGATGCCATCGTTTCGGCCTTTGCCTGGAGTGGAATGTGGCTGATGGCCCGCAAGAAGATCGAGAACTGGATTATGCTGAATGTATCCAATGCCATTGCCATCCCATTGATGTTTTACAAACATTTACCTTTAACCGCCCTGCTCACTTTGTTTTTATTTATTGTAGCTGCATTGGCCTGGTTCCGCTGGAGAAAATTAATGCGCCAACCGGCCGCGGCACCACCAAAGGCATGGAATTAACCGAATATTTTCCGGGCATTTTCCGTAGTGATTGTCTCCACAATTTCCACCGGACAATTTTTTATCTCTGCTATTTTACGTGCAATCAGGGGAATGTAAGCGCTTTCATTTCGCTTTCCGCGATAAGGAACCGGCGCAAGATAAGGCGCGTCTGTTTCCAGAACAATATGCTGAAGATCAATATGTGTCAGCGTTTGCGGTAAAATTGAATTTTTAAAAGTAGCCACTCCGCCAATTCCGATATAGCAGCCTAAGTCAATAATTTCCTCAGCCTCTTCCACCGTTCCGCCAAAGCAATGGAAAATACCTTTCAGGCTGCCCTGCTGCTTTTCCCGTACAATAGCCATCCCGTCCGCCAGGGATTCACGGGTATGGATGATAATGGGCAAACCGAATTGTATAGCCCAGTCTGTCTGTATGCGAAAGGCTTCCTGCTGTGCACTGACGAAAGCAGTATCCCAATAATAATCCAGGCCGATTTCACCCACGCCAAAATACCGGCCTGTTTCCAGCTCGCGGCGCACCAGATCCAGCTCCGCCTTATAATCTTCTTTTACGGAACAGGGATGCAGGCCCATCATCGGGAAGCAATTCCGGGGAAAAGCCGCAACCAGATCCAGCATTGCAGGCAGCGTGCTGCTGTCGCAATTGGGCAGGTACATTCGCTCCACACCAGCGGAAAGCGCACGGACAATCATTTCATCACGATCCTCGCCGAATTGTACATCGTATAAATGTGTATGCGTATCAATAAACATATTCTACTATTAAAATAATGTTTGGGCTATATCACAACGGATTCGGGTTTTACGCCGAGGCTGACCAGGTCACGGTTAATATCTTCAACAAAACTTTCCGGCCCGCAAACATAAAAATGGCTGTCGAAATCACGAATGGTCTCAATCAAAAATTTACGATCAATCTTCCGTTCCCGGAAACCGATAACACCCTGCTTGGTGAAAACATTCATATAAGCGGCGCCGAGCATCTTAAATAATTCTTCATGCAGGATGATATCTTCCTCGCTCTGGTTGGAATAAATGAGCCCGATATTCCGCAGGTTGCCGCTGTAAAACAAGGCACGGAATATAGCAATAAACGGCGTGATGCCGGTACCGCCGGCCAGAAAAATGCCCGGCCCCTTATACACAATGGTGCCGAAAACATCGTGCAGTAAAAACGCTGCTCCCGCGTTCAGCTTACCCAACCGATGTGTCACACCATCATGGTCATCATAAATCTTAATGATAAATTCCAGATATGGCCAGTCGTTCAGCGAAGTAAACGTAAAAGGCCGTAATTGATCTTCCCATCCGGGTAAGTCGATCGAAATATGCGCCGACTGCCCCGGACGATAAATAAAGTCTTTTGGCTTTTCCAGTACAAAACGTTTTACATTGTGCGTTACATAATCGGTATCCAGTATTTTCAGGGTATGCATGTTATGCTGATTTTATAAGGGTTTAAAGGTAGGAGGTATTAACCGAAAAATAAAAAGAAGGATAATGAACGGAATATTTGATTTCATTTTTATCATTAAATGCTTTTTTTTGCGGAGATGAATATTCAGCCAGGATATATCCGTTACAAAGACAATACCGTTTACTGCATCAAAACCGGGCAGGGGCCAAGGCTGATGCTGGCATTTCACGGATTTGGCCAGGAAAGCAGCTTTTTTCTGTCGCTTGCTAACGCATTGGCTGATGAATATACGACCATTGCCATTGATCTGCCCGGTCATGGAAAAACAACATGGACGGATACGTATTTTGACACGGAAGCGCTGATGGCATTAGTGCAGGGTTTTAAAAATGATTTGCATATGGAGCGTATTTCTCTGCTGGGCTACAGCTTAGGCAGCAGACTTTGTCAGTGCATCATCGAAAAACAGGCGAACTGGGTGGACACCACTTTTTTGCTGGCGCCGGACAGCCTTAAAAACAACAGGCTTTATAAACTGGCTACCCGTAATTTTTTGGGAAAGAAAATCTTTAGAGCGATCTGCCAAAATCCCGTTGCATTGATGAGCATTGCTGGATTATTGCAAAAAACGGGCTTGCTCCGCAAGGCGCAATTTGATTTTTTACAGAAAAATTTATCCGATGCCACACGTCGCCGCCAGGTCTTTGAAGTGTGGAATGTATTAAGCCCGCTAATCCCGCATAAGGCAATCGCGCATTATCAAATCAACAAGCATAAGATCGGATTGCACCTGCTGATGGGGCAACAGGACAGTATATTTCCCGTTGCTCACGGGAAGGCATTCCTTCTCGGGCTGAAAAATGCGACCTTGCATACCCTCCCCTGCGGGCATAATTTTGCGAGTGAAAAAATCATGTCGCAGGTAGCCGGGATCATTCAATCAACACAACCATTATGACGTTGCTGACCCTCATTATAATCCTGCCGGCCATTGCTTACGCCCTGTTGATGATACTGTATATCAGGGGCTGGCATCTTCAAAAGAAACATACTGCTGCAAAGAATTTCCGGGGTTCCACAATGGTCAGTATCATCATTCCCGCAAGAAACGAAGCCGGGAATATAGCATCGCTGCTACAGTCCATTTTAGCTAATACTTATCCACAGTCATTGCTGGAAATTATAGTAGTGGATGATTTTTCTACAGACGATACTGCGGCTATAGCCACGGCAATTTTGAGCAAGGTTAATGGAAGAATAATTGCATTAAAAGATCACTTGTCAGAAGCAGAACAGATTAATTCCTATAAAAAAAAGGCGCTGGAGATGGCCATTGCAGCGTCAAAAGGCCGGCTGATCGTCACCACGGATGCGGACTGCATCGTTCCTCCAGACTGGCTCAACAGCATTGTGTCGGTTTATGAAGAACAGTCGGCAAAGTTCATTGCAGCGCCAGTGATTTTTACTCAAAATAAGTACAATCCAATTGCCTCCATTTTGTTCGCTTTCCAGTCATTGGATTTCATGACAATGCAGGGCATTACGGCGGCATCAGCGCGTTTGCAGCTGGGCAGTATGTGCAATGGCGCTAATCTTGCATTTGACAAAGGCGCCTTCGAAGCGGTGAACGGGTATCGGGACATTGATCATATTGCATCTGGCGATGACATGCTGCTGATGTATAAAATTCAGCAAAAATATCCGGAAGGCGTTCACTACCTGAAATCGGAAGCAGCCATTGTAAGCACGGCCGCCCAGGAAAGCTGGAACCGGTTTTTCCATCAGCGGATCCGTTGGTCTTCCAAGGCAGACCAATACCAGGAAAAGAAAATGACCGGTATCTTGCTGGCGGTTTACTGCTTTAATTTATCCTTCCCGGTATTGGGTATAGCCGGATTTTTTGATACATTTTTTTGGAAATTAGCCGCAATAATTTATATAACCAAAATCATCCTGGAAATGATTTTTTTAATTCCGATTGCTGTTTTTTACCGGAAACAACGCGAATTGTTTTGGTTTCCGCTGTTGCAGCCACTCCATATTGCTTATATTATCCTGGCCGGATTTTTAGGGAAATTCGGGAGCTATCAGTGGAAGGGTCGAAGGGTGAAATGAATTGAATAATGAGTAATAAATCCCGCTCGTGCAGGAATGAACAACCTTCAATAAATACTCGTCAGTAATGGATTCGTCCACAAAAAGATAAATCATTCTGCCCTTAGTGTCATAACCTGATAGCTGTGTGATTTTTTGAAATTTTATATTAAGTTACAGGTCAAAAAACCGCCGGATAAAGATTATCGGGCGGCTTTTTAAATGAGCTTTATAAAAATCAAATCACTAACATGGCATCGCCATAGCTGAAGAAATTGTATTTCTGCTTCATGGCTACATTATAAGCTTCGATGGCCAGGTCATAGCCGGCAAAAGCACATACCATAATCAGCAGGCTCGTTTTCGGCAAATGAAAATTAGTGATTAAGGAGTTAGCAATGGAAAATTCATGAGGCGGATGAATAAAGAGGTTGGTCCAGCCCGATGCCGGTTTCAAAAGTCCCTGAGCGGTAACAGAGCTTTCAAGCGCACGCATTGTGGTGGTGCCCACAGAGCATATCCTGCGGTTATTTTGAATAGCATTATTTACGATATCACAGGCATATTCGTCCACGTTGAAATATTCCGCATCCATCTTGTGTTTGCTCAGGTCTTCCACTTCAATAGGCCGGAAGGTGCCCAGGCCGGTGTGCAGGGTAATTTCGGCAAAACGAATACCATGAATTTCTAATCGTTTGATCAGTTCCCGGCTGAAGTGCATACCGGCAGTAGGAGCCGCAACGGCGCCTTCATACTTTGCATAAACGGTCTGGTAACGCTCACGGTCTTCGTCATTCGGCTTCCGCTTGATGTATTTGGGCAGAGGTGTTTCGCCCATGCTGTCTAATACGGTTTTAAATTCCTGATCATCGCCATTAAACAAAAAGCGAATCGTACGGCCGCGGGATGTCGTATTGTCAATAACTTCCGCCACCAACTCGTCATTATCGCCGAAATAGAGCTTATTGCCCACCCGGATTTTACGGGCAGGATCTACGATCACATCCCACAAGCGATTCGGCTTATTCAGTTCCCGCAATAAGAACACTTCAATCTTAGCGCCGGTTTTTTCCTTGCGTCCGTAAAGTCGGGCGGGAAATACCTTCGTGTTGTTCACGACCATGACGTCTTTATCATCGAAGTATTCGAGGACATCTCTGAAGGTACGGTGCTCTATCTTCCCGGTATCTTTATGAACCACCATAAGGCGGCTTTTGTCTCTTTCTTTGGCTGGATGTTGTGCGATCAGGTTGATCGGCAGTTCGAACTTAAATTGGGATAATTTCATATCTTACAGGATATGCTAAGAAGATTTTAGAATGGAAAAGTGAGCGAAGGTATGAAAAAAGAACGACAAGAGAGCGATTATTTTTTAATAACCGCTCATTAAAGGAGATGAATCTTGTCCTTTGTTATTCAACTATGCACGTACCATCGAAGCCCTGCATAAAGTATTTGCTCTCTAATTCAAAACATTTAGAGTCGGCCTGTTCCCGGAGCCGTGCCGTAACAGTTGTCGTTTCTTCTTTGTCCGGCTCTCCGTCGGCTATGCCCAAACTGCGTGCTACATAGGTGCATTTACAGGCATAATCACTGTTCTTGAGACAGGACATTAAACCAAATACTGTGAACATCGCTACAAGAGCCGTCAATGTAAATTTTTTCATTTTAATGGAATTTTATGCAAAAATAATGGCTTAATTTATTTATTCAAATCGCCGGCGCTGATATGGAGCTCCTTCAATTGCCCGGCGCTGATTGCTGCCGGGGCATCTAACATCACATCGCGCCCGCTGTTATTTTTTGGGAAGGCAATATAATCACGGATGGTTTCATCGCCGCCCAGCAAAGCGCAAAGGCGGTCGAAGCCGAATGCGATGCCGCCATGCGGAGGCGCACCATATTCAAAAGCGCCAAGCAGGAACCCGAATTTTTCCCGGGCTTCTTCCTGGGAAATTCCCAGGGCGGAAAACATTTTCTCCTGTAGATCCTTTTGATGGATCCGGATGGATCCGCCGCCGAGCTCATGGCCATTCAGCACGAAATCATAAGCATTGGCCTTGATATAGGCATATTTTTCAGGATCATCCATCCAGGAAATCTGCTCCGGTTTAGGCGATGTAAAGGGATGATGACGCGCCATCCAGCGTCCGGCTCCGCCGCCGTCCACATCTTCGTCAGCATATTCCAGCAAAGGGAAATCCAGCACCCAAAGCGGCTGATAAGTCTCTTTCTTTCGTAAGCCAAGCCGGTTGGCCATCTCTAACCGCAGTTCGCTCATCGCTTTTCGGGTCAGCTCCGCAGAGCCGGCAAGAATCAGGATCAAATCTCCCGGAGCCGCACCGGTAAGGTCGCTCCAGGTTTTCAGGCGCTCTGCCTCGTAAAATTTATCCACGGAACTCTTCAGCGTGCCGTCCGTTTGGTATTTTACATACATCATTCCCGTCATGCCGATCTGCGGGCGTTTCACCCATTCGGTCAGTTCGTCTAACTGTTTACGGGTATATTCGCTACAGCCTTTCGCACATAGGGCTACTACATATTCCGCCTCATCCATTACCCTGAAACCCGCGCCCGATACCAGGTCTGTTGCGGGATCACTTTGTTCCAGAACACCTTCCGGAGCTTTCAGCTCTTTCAATTCCATGTCGAAACGGATATCGGGCTTATCATTGCCAAAGCGGCGCATGGCCTCACTCCAGGATATTCTTGGGAACGCATCCGTCATTGTGATGCCTTTTACATCCCGGAAGATATGTTTTATTAAGCCTTCAAATATTTGCAGAATATCTTCCTGTTCCACGAAGGACATCTCACAGTCAACTTGTGTAAACTCCGGCTGACGGTCTGCCCGTAAATCCTCATCGCGGAAGCATTTCACGATCTGATAATACCGGTCAAAGCCACTGACCATCAGGAGCTGCTTGAATGTTTGCGGGCTTTGCGGCAAGGCATAAAACTGACCCGGATTCATACGCGAAGGCACTACAAAATCCCGTGCGCCTTCCGGCGTTGATTTAATCAGGAAAGGTGTTTCAATGTCAAAAAATCCGTGTTGGTCTAAGTAGTTTCTTACAGAGCGGTTCACCTGATAACGCAGCGCCAGGTTCCGTTGCAGGGCAGGGCGGCGCAAATCGAGATAACGGTATTTCATACGCAGCTCGTCACCGCCATCAGTAGCCTCTTCAATGGTAAATGGCGGTACCGAAGCCTTGTTCAGGATTTGATATTCCGACACTTCCACCTCTATATTACCGGTGGGCATCTTCGGGTTTTTATTACTGCGCTCCGTCACTTTCCCCTGAGCCCGGATAACAAATTCACGACCCAGGGGCTGCTCTTCTAATTGCCGGCTAAGCTGTTCGTTGAAGAAAAGCTGGGTGATACCGTACCGGTCGCGCAGGTCAACAAAAGAAATGCTGCCTAATTTTCTAAGGGTTTGTACCCATCCGCATAGAGATACTTCAGTGTGAATGTGTGTTTCACGCAATTCCCCGCAGGTATGTGTTCGATACATGTTGATTGTATTTACTGTTGATTGTTGAAAGCGTATTGCCCGCAGTGTTCACGGCAGCAGTCAGGCTGCGTATGTTCCGCGCACAAAAAACGCTGCGAAATTAAAGGTTTATTGCGGTACCTCAAATGATTGATTGAGTTCGTCAATATATTCCAATAATTCCCTGCGTCCGGTTTTTTTTACGGTGGATGTAACAAAGTTGCGGGGAATAAATTCCCATTCTTCCCGCATTTTGTTGATAAATGCTTTTACATTCCGGGCGGTTTCTGCCTGCGTATTTTTGTCGGATTTTGTGAAAACTAAATTGAACGGTACATTCCATTCACCCAGATTGCCCAGGAATTCCAGGTCGATTTTCTGAGGACTGATACGGCTGTCGATTAATACAAATACGGTTTGCAGGTTGTTGCGTTCCCGGAAATAGCTCGCAATCATCTTTTCCCATTGCCGCCGCTGACTGATGGAGCGCTTTGCATAGCCATAGCCCGGCAAATCCACCAGATACCATCCTCCACGCTGCGTTTTATCTCCATTAATGATGAAATGATTGATTAATTGTGTCTTGCCCGGGCTGGAAGAAACCTTGGCCAATCCGGCATGGTTGGTAAGCAGGTTGATTAGTGAGGATTTGCCGACATTAGAACGCCCGATAAAGGCGTACTCCGGACGATCTGCCGGCGGGCACATGCTGACTGCAGGACTGCTGATGAGGTATTGTGTATTGTGTATTTCCATAAGCCGGGACAAAAATATGTCCAAAAATATTACCGCGTACTAAAGATGCTGACAAATCAATATCCGGTTTTTGCCTTTAGTAAGGATTTCAATCGTATGGAATTGCTGGCTCAGCATCCGTTGCAGATTTTCCCATTCTTCGTTTTCGTGGATAATATAGTTCATAATGCAATAGCCGCCCGGACGCAGCGCCTTTTGGCAGGATCCCAAAAAAGAGGGTTGCAGGATACGTTCCGGTACGCTTCTTCCGATAAACACATCAATACAGATCAGGTCGTAATGATCCGTATTGCTTTCCATAAAATGAAATGCATCCCCCGGGAATGTCCGGAAGTGCCTGATATCAGATAAAGCCAATACTGTTGTTGCCCATTTCAGGATTTCACCGTTCAGTTCCACAAGCGTGTAATGCATACCGGCATTATACCGGTGATGCAGGATCTGTGCCACGCTGCCTAAGCCCGTACCCAGAATCAGACAGTCACCTGCTTTTCGGAAAAAGGAGTTGGGTAAATTTTTGAAGGCTAAACGAAAGGGTGCGTACCGGCGGCCATCAGAATACAGCGCATCTTCCGTAGCTAATTGCCACTGATTCCGGTACAGCAATAACTCCAGGTAATCTCCGGATTTGCTATACCCGTGATGAATCCGAATGGGCCAAAGGTAGCTGAGCAAGCGATACCAGGCAGAAGGTTGAAATGTCGTTATCACAAATTCCGGTTTATACACAATTATGGTTTCAGGGCAGGAGCCACCAGCCGGAATGATCTTAAAAAAAGAAGCTGACGGGCTTTATTTGTTCTTTTTCTTCTTCAGGTTGACTTTGTTCTCATTACCATTAATGAGCCTGCTGATATTTTTATGATGGCTTAGCACGACCATGCATGCGGTAGCGATGGCAAAAAGACGGTAAAAATCTTCCGGCTCTTTCAGAATGAACAGAATCATAACCGGGAAAGCAATGCTGGCAGCAATAGAACTAAGCGAAACATAGCGGGTAAGAAACAACATGAATACAAACACACCGACTAAGATCAAGGCCACTAAGGGCTGAATGCCAAGAATCATGCCAAATAGCGTAGCCACGCCTTTTCCGCCACGAAATCCTGCAAAAATGGGGAAGATATGCCCTACAACCGCAAAGATGCCGAGAGCAATCTGCAGATTGATAAATTGCTCGGATTTAAAGGCATAGGCGGATAGGAAAGCCAGGTTAATAGCTGCAAAACCCTTTAACATATCGACCGCCATGACGGCTATACCCGGGCCTTTGCCCAAAGTACGAAAGGTATTGGTTGCTCCGGCATTCCCGCTGCCGTATTCCCTGATGTCAATGCTGAAAAAATATTTGCTCACCCATACTGCTGTTGGTATTGAACCGATATGATATGCAATTATAATCAGAAGGAATATGCTCATGTCTTATATTAAAATTAAAAAATGGATGGCCAAAGGTAATTATTAAATTTCAATTATTCATTTTCGGTAAAATGGGGGAATGCTTCGGCAAAATGGGGTAATCATTTTTGGGCTGAATTTGTTCATGGTAACCGGAGCGATTTTTCGTCGAAATCCAAATCGCGGAATGTCTTTTTCCCTTGTAAAAAATAACGGACAATAATACTTTTCGGATAGATACCCGCCTCATTCCGCCAGGTGATGCAGGCTAGCGCTGCTTTTCGTTTTCGCCGCCATTTATTGAATGATACATAAAAGCTGAAATGCGCCCTCAGAACGGCGATGATATTTTTAAAATCTCCCTGAAATAAAAACTGCAATCCGGCGATGCCATCTAATACAAGCCGTAAAGGCAGCAGCCACCATAAACGAGCCGCTTTTTCATTTTTTAAAAGCAGCACTAAATTGTTCCGGAAATTATAAAATGTTTTTTGCGGACTGCCGTAAGTAATCACACTACCGCCAACATGATAAACGGTGGATTTTCCGGCACAGGCAATCTTATACCCGGCATTTTTCAGGCGCCAGCAGAGATCTACTTCCTCCATGTGGGCATACAGGTCAGGATCCAGTCCGCCTACCTGGTGATAAGCTTCGGAGCGCACCATAAAACATCCTCCGGAAGCCCAAAACACTTCCATGTCCTGATTATATTGGCCCTGGTCTTTTTCTAATGTAGAAAAAATGCGGCCCCGGCAGAACAGGTAACCCCATTTATCCATAAACCCGCCGGCCGCACCGGCATATTCAAAATATTCTTTGTCGCGGTAATAACGCACTTTCGGCTGGCAGGCTGCAATCTCAGGATGAGATTCCATTAACCGGTGCATAGGTCTGAACCAGTCCGAACTTACTTCAAAATCGGCGCTAAGTAAAATGTAATATTTGGCTTTTATCTGTTTCAGCGCCTCCGCATAACCCCAGGCGAAACCATGATTTTCGGTAAGTCGTACCAGCTCCACATCGGGAAAATGATGACGAATATATTCGGAAGTGTCGTCAGGAGAGCAATGATCAACCACGATAATATCATAGCCTGCCGGAGATTCGCTTATGATTCCCGGCAGAAAAAGCTCATGCCATTTTCGGCTGTTATAGCTGAGAATGACCACAGCAGTATCATTTACGGCAGTAATCATCAAAAAAATCAGAGGTGAAAACGACCTTATTTATACTTAGGATCGTAAAGAGTATTGTCGGGAACTTTTACATCCGAATTATCTTTGAATTTGTGTTGGAAAAGGCTGTAGCATCCGGCCCAACAGAACACAAAATATCCGAAAAAACCCAGTAAAAAGAATAAGCGGGATGCCGATGTTTTGCTGGTTCTGATGTCTAAGTTGTTTTCCAGCAATTTTGGTTCGTTATATTGATCCTGATTAGTACGTTCCATAAAATTTAATCTTGTAAAAGATGCCTGCAAAAATAATCAATTTGCAACATTATCATAATTTTTTTAGGAATTCCCTGCCCGTATTCATCTGAGTCATCTTAATTTTCGCATGCTCAGGCAGAAATCCATCAGATATGCTCTAAATTTGCTCCGAACGTTACAGCACGCAATGCTTCAAAAACTATACATCCGCAATTATGCCATCATTGATGAGCTGACGATTGAATTTGATCCGCAGCTTAATGTGATTACCGGAGAAACAGGCGCCGGGAAATCCATTATTCTCGGCGCTTTTTCGCTGATTTTGGGTGAAAGGGCGGACACCTCCGTGCTCAGCACTAACGGGAAAAAATGTATTGTGGAAGCCTGTTTTGATGTGAGTAGTCAGGAGCTGTTCCAGCGGCAGCTCCGGCTGGAACAGCTGGATGTGGAACCGGTTTGCATTATCCGCCGCGAGATATCCCCTTCAGGGAAGAGCCGGGCTTTTGTGAACGATACCCCGGTTACGCTACAGGTATTGAATGCGCTGGCCTCCCTGCTGGTGGATCTGCACCGGCAGACTGATTCCCGTGCGTTGCTGGAAAATGATTTCCGGTTTGCTGTGACCGATGCG
The DNA here is from genome assembly GCA_964622775.1 of uncultured Taibaiella sp. Classification (GTDB taxonomy): domain Bacteria; phylum Bacteroidota; class Bacteroidia; order Chitinophagales; family Chitinophagaceae; genus CAZUSO01. Next base: position 44,104 of record CAZUSO010000004.1, read on the forward strand.
ATGGCCCGTACGCAGGATGCGCTCAAGAAATATCAGGAGGATTATAACCTGTATAAATCCCGGCAAAACGCCTATCGGCATCTCTTACAAGAACAGGAACAATGGAACCGGGAGGCCGATTATAACCAGTTTATATCAGATGAGCTGAACCAGGCAGCCTTTCAGGATGGAGAACTGGAGGAGTCAGAAGTTTTGATGAAACAACTGACTCATGCAGAGCAAATCAGGAATACCCTTGAAGCCGTTTCTTTCGGGCTGGAAGACCGGGAGATGGCGGTCAATCATGAGCTGAAAAAAATGCAGCAACAACTGGAAGCGCTGATAGCGTTGCATCCGGAAACGGCGCCTTTATCCCGGCGGATAGAAAGCGCTCTGCTGGAATTGCGCGATATTGCCGCCGAGCTGAGAACCTTGCAGGATAGGGTGAACATGGATCCGGAACATTTGCTGCGATTGCAGGAACGTTTGGATTTGGGATACCGCCTGCTGAAAAAACACCAGGTTTCCACAACGGCCGAGCTGTTGTACATTCAGCAACAGCTTTCCGAAAAGCTTCTGGCTAAAAATTCCGCTGGACAGGAATTGACAGCGCTGAAAGAAACGCTGGACACGCTGGAGCAATCCTTGCAGCAACAGGCAGACGCTATCAGTAAGCAGCGCAAGGCGGAAGCGCCGGAATTTGTCGGAAAGATTAATGAATTGCTGCATTTAGTCGGCATGCCGAATGCGTTAATTAAGCTGGACATTACGCCGAGTGCCGGGCTTCATCATTCAGGCGCTGATGATATTGCCTTCTTGATTGATGCCAACAAAAGCGGAAAATTCTTACCCCTTCAGAAAGCGGCTTCAGGAGGAGAGCTCAGCCGTATCATGCTTTGCATCAAAACCCTTACGGCACGGGCATTAGCGTTGCCCACCCTTATCTTTGATGAAGTGGATACGGGTATTTCGGGTGAGGCAGCCCGCCAGGTGGGTATCCTGCTGCGTTCTGTTGCGGATTACCACCAGGTGCTTTGCATTACCCATCAGCCCCAGGTGGCCGGTAAAGGCAGCCGGCATTTTTATGTGTATAAATCTGAAGGAACAAAAGACACGATAACGACGAGGATAAAATTATTGAACGATACGGAACATATTGAAGCCGTAGCCCGAATGATAGGCGGCGACAAACCCTCCAAAGCGGCATTGGAAAATGCCCGGGAGTTGGCAGGCAGATAGATTCCAGTGATGATTTTTCCACAGGCAATGTGGTTAAAAATGGTGCTTTGGGGGATTAAAAATTGGATAGTGTCATAAATTAGCTGGAGCAGTTATTTCCATTAAATATCGGAAAAAGCAACAAAGACGACGCAAACATCAAACTAATGCGAGAATATTCCTGAACATTCAGCAAAATAGAAGAAAGCCCTGCTTCCCATGTGTTGCCGGAACTTTCGCAAGCGCTCATTATTCTGCTATTCCATACGTCTTTTCCCTAAATACTCAATCCTTATTAAATTCAGCATTTTTGGCATTTTGACTTTTTCCGCGCACGCTTCCTGCACCAACCGGAGTAATTTAAAAGCAAAAAGCGCCAAAAACCGGCGCTTTCTCAGCGGAGAGAGCGGGATTCGAACCCGCGATGCAGTTGCCCACATACACACTTTCCAGGCGTGCTCCTTCAACCACTCGGACACCTCTCCGTATTTAAGGCAGCAAAAGTAATGTTTTGATTCAATAAAATTACCTTTCTTCCCAAAAAACAAAAAAGCTTGCTGTATCTTCGCCTTTAATCAATCATCAATAAAATTGTACCTTATGAAGTACCTGATCATGCTCGCAACCGCAGTGATATTCGCTTCCTGCGGTGCTGCTACGGACAGTTCAACCGATGCCCATCAGCACGATACTCCGGGCACCGTTTCCGCTAATGCGGTTGTGGATCCGGTTTGTAATATGCCTAAGGGAGATGACTGGACGGAATTTTCATTAAACGGTTCAGATACCGTTTGGTTCTGCAGCCCGCATTGCAAGGAATCTTACGATAAAGATCCGGCTAAATATGCTAAAGCAGAATAGCTGTTCCGTAATACAACGGACATCAACCCTTGCCTGATGCATCACAAAAACGGGTAAAGGCTTTCTATCTTTGTTTTCTATGAACATCCCCGGATGCTCCATATTTTTATTTTCATGAGTCACCATACTGCATATATGCTTCGTTGCCTGGAGCTGGCCAGAAAGGGCGCCGGCCGGGTCGCACCTAATCCGATGGTGGGTGCCGTGCTGGTGCATCGGGGTAATATCATCGCTGAAGGATGGCACCGGCAATATGGCGGCCCGCATGCAGAGGCGGACTGCCTGCAATCGGTTCGGCCGGAACACCAGGCGCTGATCCCGGAAAGCACGCTGTACGTAAATCTCGAACCCTGTGCGCATCAGGGCAAGACACCGCCCTGCGCCGACCTGATTATCCGGCACCGGATTTCCCAGGTAGTTATCGGCTGTGTGGACACTTTCAGTAAGGTTTCGGGAAAAGGAATTGAAAAATTGCGTGCAGCCGGAATTGCTGTAGAGTTAGGTATAGAAGAAGAAGCCTGCCGCAGTTTGAACCGTCGTTTCTTCACATTTCATGAAAAGCAAAGACCTTATGTCTTGTTGAAATGGGCGCAAAGCGCCGATGGCTTTATAGCGCCGGAAGGCGAACAACGCCAGATGCTGTCGAATGCTTTTTCGCAACGCTTAGTGCATAAAATCCGCAGCGAGGAAGCGGCAATCCTGGTGGGCTATAAAACGGCGCTTATCGACAATCCGCAATTGAATAGCCGGCTTTGGCCGGGAGCTTCACCACTGCGTATCGTAGTGGACAAAAACCTGGAATTGCCAGCGAATCTACAGCTATTCACAGACGGACAGCCGACCCTGATCCTGAATGGACGAAAGGAAGAAAAGGCTGCGCAGGTGCACTGGCGAAAAATCAGCAGTAATAACATGGCCGCATCCATCCTGCAGGTGCTGCATGAAGAGTGCATTATGTCCGTGCTGATAGAAGGCGGCAGTAAAACGCTGAGCCTGTTCCTGGATTCGGGCTTATGGGATGAAGCTTTTGTGATAGATGCGCCCGGCACTTTACAGCGCGGCCTCAGAGCACCCGGCCTGAAAGACGCCTTTCTACAGGAGCAATTTGAATTAGATACCGACCGCGTTTCGGTCTTTTATCATGCCTGATAATTGAATGCGTATTTTTCTATGGAAAAGGAATTAACTTATAAAACTATCAGCCGGCAATCGGAAAGTCTTTTCAAAGACCGGGGGAGTAAGTTTTTAGGCTTTGCCTTTCCACTGCATGATTTAACCGAAATGAAAAACTACCTGCAGCAATCCAAAGCGGCTCATCCCAAAGCGGTGCATCATTGCTATGCTTATCGTATGGGTACGGACGGCATCCGGTTTCGTTCGAATGATGATGGCGAGCCTTCGGGAAGTGCCGGCAAACCAATACTCGGGCAGATTGACCGTTTCGGAATTACCGATGTGCTGATTATCGTAGTGCGTTATTTCGGTGGTGTCCTGCTGGGTGTGCCTGGGCTAATCAATGCGTATAAGACCGCGGCATCCGGGGCCTTAGAAAGCAATGAAGTTATTGAAAAAAACATTCTGCATGTCCTGCATCTGGAGTTTGATTATTCCATAATGAATGAGGTGATGCAGGTGCTAAAACAATATCAGGCTAATGTGATCCGGCAGGAACTTCAGTTGTTTTGCAGCATTGATGCACGCATCCCGCTTGCGCAGTATGATGCCTGCTATCAACGGCTGAAAGCTATATACCGTCTCGAAATCCGGGAATGACAATATCTCTGCTCCGGGTTTATTCGGTAATAATAATGATTCCTGCGCCATGATAAGAATGATACATGCCGTTATACATCGCATCCGCCTGAACAGGACCTGACTTATATGTTCCCGGAGAAACTGCTCGTACCATATAATAAAAAGTCTTCACTCCCGACCCGACACTGGTAAACAGGTTGAGCCGGTCGTCCCGAACATCCAGGTAGTCCGGCTCGTCCCGGTCTTTGATGCCTGTAACCCATTTTAGGTTGGGCATGTCGTTCAATCGGGTATTCTCTATTTCCAGTCCGGCAGGAAGCATATCCGTGATGACCACGTTGTCAATAACGCTGCGGTATTCGCCCTGGATGGAAATTTTCACTACAATCAAATCGTTTTGTTTGAAGGTATTGTTCGTGATAAGCTGTCCGGAACGGGTATAATAGCTCCGGCGCACTTTCAGGTATTTATCTTCCTCCTTAATGGTTCCGTCGCGGCTGATACCGGAAATTTCCCGGAAATAATAATAAGTGCCTTTACCGCTTACTTTAATTTGCACCGGTTGATTGCCCAGGCCTTTTAAGTCAATCTGTACGGGGCTGCCCTTTGTAGTGGCGATTGTTTTTCCATTGGCAGTAACCTGCGCTTCTCCTTGCATACCGGTACTCCTGCGGGCAATTTTTCCTAAGGCCAGTATGGAAAAGACGGTTTCCTGGGTATTGAGATACGGGCTGGTATGCAGCACCTCTGAAAGTTGCCGGGCCAATTCCGCAACCTGGGGATCCTGAGGATTAATGTCTAATAAGGCGTTCAGTGCAATGGCGCGGTCGCGGGTATAGGAAGCAAAGCTTCCGCCAAACTGACTTTCCGATTGCTCTCCGCGGAATGCGGGCGGCAACACCTGTCTGGCCATATCCTGTTGCCCGCTGACGGCATAAGCTGCCGCTAATAAATATTTACTGTCTAAGCTCAGCATATCTTTATTGCCTTTGTAAAAATTCATCAGGCTCTGCTGTGGCTGACGAGCCAGCGCCAATACATACAGGGAATAAGGCACTTCCCGCGCCGCGATTGTCTTCCGCTGGTCGCCGTTAAAATAATAAGCAACAACCTCCTTTTTCTTCAGCCTGAATTTCAGATAACCCAGCAAACGGCTGAGCATCGCATCATTGACATCAAAACCTGCGCGTTCCGCTTCAATCAGGAAATGCGCTGCAAACACGCTTCCCCACCAGCTTTCATAATCTCCGCCGGGCCAGTAGCTCAATGCGCCGTTCGGAAGTTGCATTGCCTGAAGTTTCAGTATAGCCTGTTGTACATTATAGTTGGGATTGGGATCCTTGTTCTCTTTCCCGTAAAGCGTACGCACCAAATCGCCATAATACAATTGCGGGAACGCCGAAGCGGTGGTTTGCTCCACACAGCCATAAGGGTAATGTATCAGATAGGCAAGATTCTTGCTGAATGAGGTTAAAGGGGAATTAGACACAACCAGATTTCCGGAAAAAGTAGCGGGAATGAAATTATGGCTGAGTGGCAATTGAAAACTGTTTCCTGCATCAACTGTTCCGGATATTGTGGACTTTTGAAGTGAAGCAGGAGGGCGCACGACAATCTCCGTTTCATTTTGGAATGTTTCACCCAGCGCTTTTACCGCCACCGTTACCTTGCCGCTTCCCATGTCGTTGGCGGCTGCCACATGAAATACCACACGGGCTTCACTATTGGGTTTTATGGTCACAGTTTGCACCTGCGTACCCGGTATGGTGACAGCACCCTGCGTTTGTACACTAACCTGAGCCGTTGCTTCTTTGCCCGTTATGTTACTGAGCGTTACCGGCATTAAAGCCTGGTCGCCCGGACTAAAGAATCGTGGCAATGCCGTGCTGATAACAATAGGGTCAGCAACCTTCATGTGGTTATCGAAACTGCCGAATGCCTGGTCTTTATAGGCAACGGCCATTATCCGGATATCGCCGGAAAACTGCGGCACGTCAATAGCGTATTCAAGGTGTCCGCGCCCGTCAGCCTGCAAAATTCCGCTCCAGAAAGAAACATTTTTTACCCGGTTTACAAACAGCGGATTTACCCTGCCGGCCAGCTCATCTGCACCGCCGTCGCCACCTGTACTGGAGGAAGTGATTTTATATTCCGGCAGCAATAATGGGTAAATATTAAAATTACCTACCGCCAATGCTACCTTTTGATAAAAATACAAATAAGGGTTCGGGGTCTTATAATTTTTCACCTGCAAAATACCTTCATCCACGGCAGCAATCGTTACATAAGCATGAGGTGCCGTTTTTACAGAAATTGTTTGCAGGGTTTTTGAACGCGACTGCTCAGACACCGACACCGAAACCGGCAGCTTGTTTTGTTTTGCTTCCACTTTCAGGTTTTTATATCCTTGCGCTACGGTTAAGGGCATATCGCTGCCATCCATTGGCCGGAATAGGGTAGCCGCAATATAGACATTGGGCAGGTAAGCATCCGTAGCCTTCAGTTTCAAAGATGCCGATTTGTTGCTGGTGTTCACAAAATAATATTCAATTATCTTATCCCGTTCCACGCTCACTAACATCCGACCTTCAAAAGGTGTGGTGAACAACAGGTTGACCGCCTCGCCGGGTGCATAGCTTTCCTTGTCCGCCTTTATCGTTACATTACCTTCATTGTTTACTTCAAATGAAGAATATTGTGTGTCGCCATATCCGTAAGCATAAAACGACTGCTCCACATAAGAGCTGCTGCCGGGTCGGGATACCCTGACTGCGTATTCCCCACTCAATTCAGGCGTGAAGCTGAACCGGGTATTATTGCCCTGAATATTGAGGGTTTGACGGCTGACTTCTTTTTCTACCCATTTGGAAACGTATTTATAGCGGCTTCCGGTTTGTTGAATCACATTTTGCCATTCTTTCCGTACAACAACTACAGTAGCAGGTTGTCCCTGTGTCGCGCCGTTTTTATCCACTGCCACTAAATTGACATGCACCGGCTTCCTGGTTCCTACATAATCGCTGAACGGCCTGATACCGAAGAATACCGGCTGGGAATACACTTCAAAATTCACATAGCGGTGAACGGGCCGCCCGGTTTCATCAAATACCGTAGTATGGATATTGCCCCTCAGCAACCCCGTTTCAGCCAGTTTGGAATCCAATGCTATGGCTTCATTGGCCATTCCACGCTCATCAGTTGTTCCGCTGCGGAATACTGTGGAGTAATAAAAGTCTTTTACGACTGCAAAATTATAATCAGCAAATCCTTTAGGTCTAAACACGCTTTTATCGAGATTCAGTTCCCATTCGTAATTCCGGTTGGCGGCAGGCGTACCGAATAGATTGTCCGCTTTAAGGGAAGTCACTACGGTTTCGCCCGCTTCGTACGTTTCCTTATCCAGTTTGGATTCCACTTTAATCCGGTCGGGCATAAAATCTTCAATGCTGAAATTGTAGGTGTTAAGGAGTACATCGTTCCCGCTAAAAGCCTGCAATACATAAGTCCCGGTAATAGCAGAAGCCGGAATGTCAAACAGCGTTTCCGTGCTGCCTTGCTCATTCAGGATTTTTTTCCGGGTAGCGAACTCTTTCCCGTTTGGCATCAGGAGCTTCAGTTTTACGGGCATCTCCCCGGGTGGCATCCATGATTCATCCCGCACTACCAGGCTCGTATGAATCGTTTCGCCCGAACGGTAAAGATTACGCTCGGCATAAATCCAGGCATTAAGACCCGTGGGGTTTACGTTACGTCCGCCGATATCAAAGCGGGACGTCTCGATGCGGCTCTCATTGAACGTGATGAAGCTGTAATCGTCACCGGCTTTTGCAGTCACCATTCCGATATGAAAACCCGGCGCTTTTTCCTGAATATTATCGAAAACGGCTACACCATTCCGGTCGGTCTCCATGGTATGAACAGCCTGATTGGTCGTGGATACAAATGTGATCCTTGCATTGCTGACAGGGCTTGCATTCCGAATGGAATTAGCAAATACATACAGCTTGTCCTGTTCCTCCTTTATGATCAGCCCGATGTCGGAAAGCGAAAGTATCTTGCTTTGCTGTAGCCATTTCTGGCTTGTTGACTCAATGGTGATTACATATACGCCATCGTAACCCCGAAGCCGGTCTGCAAAATCAAGATGGAGTAAATGCGCCTGATTGTTTTTGGGTAATTTTTCTACCTGATATTTCTGCTGAAAAACGGTATCACCAATATCATGGGTATTGTAGTACTCATAATAGTTGTAATTATCATCGTCATAATCGTATCCCCAACTGTTACCTCGTTTGAAAAGCTGCATCATATTATTTTCATACACCTTCACAACAGTCACCTCTACTTCGGGAATCTGTACAATCTGTAACGCAAGATTACGAAAGCCCTTTGTGGAAAGATACATGCCTTTGCTGTTTACAAACCCGATAGCGGGCTCCGGTTCTCCGAATGATGCCATCGTAACCGCATCATCCCGGAGCTTTCCGCCGTACAGTCCGGTAATCTCTTTGCTGAGCGTAATATTATACGCTATTTTAGGATCGAAATTATTGCTGGAAATGATCAATCCTGCATCTGTGGCTTCCACATCAAAAGTAACTGCCGGTTCTATGCTGATGAGCTGAAGCAGTCCTTTCTCCTCCACAGGCTGAGACAATGCAATATTTACTATGCCCTGCACCCCGTCATGCTGCGCATTCGTATTGGTGACGGCGAGCGTATAGCGGGAGGCTATGGGTGTAGTAAAAGTGGTGTCATTTTTGGAAGAAGATTTGCTGCCTGCAATGGGAATGCCTTTATCTAAACTTACCTTCAAATCAACAGTTTGATCTTTATCGCTTACCGGGATAAATTGCACGGAAACATTTTTCCCGATACCGCTATTAACCGGCCGGAAACTTACAGACTGCCCGTTGGCCTGAAGTTTCAGCTTGGAAGCAGCCTGCGTTACATCGGTTTCATAATTAAAAAGCAAGTCCAATTGCGTTACAACGCCGGCTGCTTCCATATCCCGCGTCCATCGCGTTTGTGCGTCGGTAACCCGTAAAGGCGCAGTATGAAAAGAAAATGTGCGCTCCTTGCTAAGTGTGTAATTTTTCTTTTTCACCCTATCCAGCAGGCGCGGGCTAAGCGTTGCTTTATATTCCTTCGCAGGCTGAAATCCTTTCTGGGGTGAAAATACCAGTTCGCTTGAGCTGCTCCAGCGAAAGGATCCGGCTATCCTGGGTTCAAATTCAATATAAGTCGTACTGTCCCAGTTGTTGAGCAGGCTGTCCGGATAAATATCCTTATTGAATTGAAAAACCAGGTTCTGCTGTGCAGCGACCTCCCCTTTACAATTAGTGTTGAGCAATTTCACCTCATTTCGGTTGCCGCAGGAAGCCGTAAAAAGCAGTACACATACGATTAATGACCGGAATATACCCGGCAGTCTACACCGGAATTTATTAGGAAGTGAAGGCATCAGAAAAAGTTTTTTCGGGAAAATGATTATGCTGCTTCAAATATATTGAAAACGGATAAATAAAACCAGACATTCCAGGAAAAACGCAGGGAAATGCTTTTATGCAGGTTAGTCCCGGATGAACTCCCGGGACGTAAATATCTACAGCTCCGGGTGCAACCAGGGGTTGAAAAACGGGTATTATTCTTGTTTTGGCATGTGGTCTTGTTGCGGAGCAAAATAAAAACCAGGACAAAACACAGGTGGAAGTCTAAAAGCGTTTTCCCTGCCGGATGTTTCGCTGATATTTCTTGCAGGATCCGGCCGAGCATTATAAAATGATTCAGATTTCCGATTGTTCCCGGTCTGTCCTAAATTTGCGTTTTCTTAATCAGCTTTTTATTCCCGAAAAAAATATGGAAGCAACACTGGAACAAGCCAAACAATTAGGTTTATTAGAAAGTGAGTTCGAGCAAATCAAACAGGTTTTAGGGCGTACGCCTAATTTTAATGAAACGGCGATCTACTCGGTGATGTGGAGCGAACATTGCAGCTATAAAAATTCTATCAAATACCTGAAAAAGCTACCCCGCGAAGGCAGCAGATTATTGGTAAAGGCTGGCGAGGAAAACGCCGGTCTGGTAGATATTGGTGACGGACTTGCGGTAGTGTTTAAGATCGAATCGCACAACCACCCTTCCGCTATTGAACCGTTCCAGGGAGCGGCTACCGGTGTAGGCGGTATTCACCGCGATATCTTTACGATGGGGGCACGTCCCATTGCTGCGCTCAATTCTTTACGGTTCGGGAATCTGTCCAGCGCCAAAACCAGGCACTTGGTGAAAGGCGTGGTGAAAGGAATCGGGCATTACGGCAACTGCTTCGGCGTGCCGACCGTTGGAGGTGAAATTTATTTTGAAGATTGCTATCAAACCAATCCGCTCGTCAATGCCATGAGCGTGGGCATTGTGCAGGTAGGGCAAACATTTTCCGCTACTTCTTTCGGCGAAGGAAATCCGGTATTTATTGTGGGCGCAGCTACCGGGAAAGACGGTATCGGTGGGGCTTCCTTTGCTTCTGCGGACATCTCGGAGGATAGTGCGGAACAATTGCCGGCCGTTCAGGTAGGCGATCCTTTCGAGGAAAAGAAATTGCTGGAAGCCTGCATGGAATTAGTTGGAAAAGATATGATTGTCGGGATGCAGGATATGGGCGCTGCGGGCATCAGCTGTTCCACCTCCGAAATGAGCGCGAAGGGCGAGCATGGGATGAATATTAACCTGGATAAGGTACCGACCCGCCAGGAAAACATGAAGGCCTGGGAAATGTTATTGAGCGAAAGCCAGGAGCGTATGCTGATCGTGGTAAAAAAAGGATTTGAAAAAGATGTGGAAGCCCTCTTTGAAAAATGGGATATTCATTGCGAGCAAATCGGGGAGGTAACTACTGACCCACGTTTAAAATATTATCTCAACGGCGAGCTGCAGGCCGATTTACCGGCAGAAAGCTTAGTGCTTGGCGGCGGTGCGCCGGTATATGAACGGGAATTTAAGGAACCGGCTTACTTAGCCAACACATATCAGTTTGATCCCGCTTCCATCCTTATTCCGGACGGAATTCAGTTGAAAGTATTTGCAGAGCAACTGGCGCAATTGCCCAATATCGCATCCAAACGCTGGGTTTATGAGCAATACGACTCTATGGTTGGCACGGCTAATGTAAGCACGAATGCGCCATCCGATGCGGCTATTGTCCGTATTCACGGTTCCGGAAAAGCCCTGGCTATAACGGTAGATTGCAACAGCCGTTATGTGTATCTGAACCCATACATCGGCGGTATGATTGTCGTCAGCGAGGCTGCCCGTAATATCGTTTGCAGCGGTGGGCAGCCGGTGGCTATTACCAATTGCCTCAATTTTGGCAATCCTTATAATCCGGAGGTATATTACCAGTTTGTGCATGCCCTGCGCGGCATGAGCGATGCCTGCCTGAAGTTTGATACTCCGGTTACGGGAGGCAATGTCAGCTTTTACAACCAAAGTGAAGACGGGCCTGTTTATCCTACGCCGACCATTGGCATGGTGGGTGTGCTGGACGATATCGGCCAGGCGATGACTTTAGACTTCAAATCACCGGGCGATGTGATCTATATGCTTGGTACCTGCCGGGATGATATCAACGGCTCGGAATACCTGTTCAAATTGAATGGAGTGGAGTTTAGTCCTGCGCCCCATTTCGATTTAGAGGAGGAGTTTGCGTTACAACAAATGGTAGCCGCATTGATTCAGTCCGGGATTATCCGTTCTGCACATGATCTCTCCGAAGGCGGTCTGTTTATCGCCTTATTAGAAAGCGCTATGGTGCGCAATCTGGGCTTCGATATTAATCCATCCTGCGCTATCCGCCCGGATGCCTGCCTGTTTGGCGAAGCACAAAGCCGGGTTGTGGTAAGCGTGACCCCGGATAAAGCCGGGGCGTTTGAGCGCATGTTGGACGGTTTCCCTGCTTTGAAACTCGGAACGGTAACTACCGGCGATCTGCGTGTATTCACTCAGGACTGGGGCGCCGTAGCTGCCTGGAAAACGAAGTATGATACCGCCATTGAACGGGAGCTGGCAGGATGAGTAATTGGAAGTTGGAAATTTGAAATTGAATTTGATAAATGGCACCGTACGAGCAAGGGAATTAATTTAGCTAACAGCAACCAACGAATAGCGTTCCGCTTTTCAATCTCTAACAATCTTATTCAATCCCAATCAATCTCTTCCAATCAACTCCTGCCGGCATAGCGCCAATTTGAGATATGCCTTTGGAATATATCTATGTATCTGTAAACCTATAAAAAAGTAATTGGAGATATGCTAAAAAACCATACCTTAGTGAAAATTTTTATTCGGTTAAACACATATTATGAACCGAACAGGGCGGCACAAATCGCAGGACGGCGTAGCATGAAAATGATGTCATCAAGTGAATTCCGCCTGTTCAAAAAAAACAACAATTCCAAATGAAACTGAAAGTATTACTCATGAGCGCAATGATATTTGGTTGGGCAGGTTTTACCGGCTCTGCTTACGCTCAGGACGCATCTGCGGCCAAAACATCCCCCATTTCAAAGGTAACAAAAGCCGATTTTTCTGCTGCTATAAGCGCATTTGAAAAGGCAGGGGTTAACCAGACAAATTTTGCAGAATTAAATAACATGATGACGCAGTTGCTGAGCAATGGCAAGCAAGCTTATTCCCGTGCCCAGGAAGCGGGAAATGATGAAGCGACTGTGAAAGTATTTAATGAATTCCGCCATCAGGAAGCAATCTATTCCGGTATCCGGAAGGCCTTGTTCGAAAGCGAACCTATTGATGCGAAAGTAGTGATCAGCCAGTTGGATGCTTTTGCGGAAACGCTGTAATTCCTTTTTAAGAAACCGGAATCTCCATCAATTACCTGATGGAGATTTTTTATTACGCCGCTTTTTTAAAAATAGCCGTAATTTGCTGTCCGGCAAAAATGATGAGCATGATGATTAAATCTTTTTTTTCCCATTTAGGCAGCTATGTCCTGATGCTGAAGGGAATGTTTACGCGACCGGAAAACGGGAAGGTTTACTGGAAGGAGTTTATGGCTCAATGCAATGATATCGGTATCCGGTCTTTACCTATTGTATTGATTATTTCCGTTTTTCTGGGTGCGGTAATGACTGTGCAGACAGCCTATCAGCTTATCAGTCCGCTGATTCCCCGGTACGTGCTGGCTCAGGTTGTGCGGGATTCTGTAATCCTGGAACTGGCGCCTACGGTAATCTGCATAGTGCTGGCGGGTGTTGTGGGTTCAAAGATCGCCTCTGAGTTAGGCAATATGCGGGTGAGCGAGCAAATTGATGCTTTGGAAATTATGGGGATTAACACGAAGTCTTATTTGGTGATGCCTAAAATTATTTCGGCCGTTATTATGATTCCCTGCCTGATCATTATTGCTATAACACTCAGTCTTTCCGGCGGTTTTGTTACCGGTATGCTCACGAATACGATCAGTAGAGACCAGTTTATTTACGGCCTGGTAACGGATTTCCGTACCTTCAACATCACGGTTGCACTTTCCAAAGCATTTGTTTTTGCCTTTATTATCGCTTCCGTTCCGTCTTACTATGGCTATAACGTACGCGGCGGAGCGCTCGAAATTGGGCGGTCGTCTACAACTGCGGTAATTGTCACCTGCATTATGATCCTGCTGGCGGATTATGTGATCACGTTGCTGATGCTGTAATAACAGAGGAAGCCGGTAACGTCATCGTGCAATTTTCTTTTTTTAAATAATCAAATATAATTTCGACCAAAGAAATACCTGATTGCAAAGTAATTTGACTAAAATTTCTGCATGAAGCATTCTCTTTCAGAATGGTGAAATATCCCAATACGGCCTGAATTGCGATATGGAAAATATCCGACTATTACAGCAAGGGTTCGGCATTAGGCGCTGCCAATCATAGCTACAACCAACGCTTAGTTCTCAATAGGTAATCCGAAAGAAAAATAATATTCTTGAAATGCTGTAACATTTAAGCAAGTCCCGTATCTAAAAGGCGAATTAAATCATTTAACCATTAAAATGAAAAAGTACGCCATTTTAATTATTGCTTTATTGTTCATCGCCTTATGTGCAGATGTATTCGGACAAAACAAATCTCCATATCCATTTAAAGTTCAAAAAACGGGACAAGGAAAACAATCTATTATTTTCATTCCGGGATTTGCCAGTTCAGGCGATGTATGGAACGAAACGAAAACAAAATTTGAGCCGGAATATACTTGCTATACGCTTACAATGGCTGGGTTTGCGGGTGTAAAGCCACAAGAAAATGCGACCTTCATTAACTGGGAAAATCGTATCGCCGACTTCATTAAAGACAATAAAATTGAAAAACCAATCCTTATTGGACACAGTATGGGTGGAGGCCTAGCACTTGCCATCGCTGCGGATTACCCTGATTTGATTAATAAAATCGTAGTAATAGATGCCTTGCCTTGTCTTGCTGCATTAATGAATCCTTCATTTAAAAGTAAAGATAATAATGATTGTTCGGCTATTGTGAGTCAAATGAGAGACATGAATAACGACCAGTTTTACCAAATGCAAAGAATGTCAATGCAAAGGCTGATGGCTGATACCACTATGCGGGAAACAGCTGTGGGTTGGAGTATGAAATCGGACCGAAAAACTTTTGCAGAAATGTATTGCGACTTTTCAAACACCGATTTAAGGGGAAAAATTAAAGCCATACAATGTCCCGCACTCGTCTTACTAGAGTCTTATTTCGCTACTTTGAAGCCCAATATTGAAGAGCAATACAACAACTTGAAAACTGTCCATTTTCAATATGCAGACAAAGGGTTACACTTCATTATGTTTGACGCCAAAGATTGGTATTTCATGCAACTCTTAAATTTTATCCCTGTTAAGTAATGCAGTTTGAAGAAATATATAACACCTATTGGCAAAAAATATTTCGGCTGTGTATGGGCTATGTGAACAATATTGAAGCAGCACAGGATTTAACGCAGGAAACATTCATTATTGTCTGGCAACAATTGCATAAGTTCAGAAATGAATCCGACATGGGTACCTGGATTTTCAGAATTGCTTCCAACAATTGTTTACGGCAAATAGAGAAAGATAAACGTATGATAAGAACCGGATTGCCCGTACAATTGAAAGAAGATAAAACGGAATCTATTGAACCGCAAATTCAATTACTTTATCAATTTATAGCTGAACTACCCGAAACAGACCGCATAATCATTTCATTAGAACTGGAAGATGTGAAACAAACCGAAATCGCAAATATTACCGGGCTTTCTGAAGCCAATATCAGGGTAAAAATTCATCGTATCAAAGAAAAACTAACACAAAAATTTAAAGTAAATGCAACATGAAATTGACTTTAAAAACATTTGGCAACAACAAAAAATTAGCCCGCCCGACATACAAGGATTGTTCGCAAAACTGAAACAGTTCAGGAAACAAAATGTATTGAAATTGATTTTTCTCAATATAGCACTGACAGGCACTTGCGGCTTCATTATTTATATCTGGCTACATTATCAGCCGCAGTTTATCAGCACAAAAATCGGCATTGTTTTAGTCATTTTAGCTATGGTAATTTATCTGATTGCTTACAACAAACAGTTGCTACTATTAAAAGCGTTGAACGGTAATCAAAGCAATACCGACTATTTGCAAAATCTGATTGCACTCAAGCGCAACCAGAAGCATTTACAAACCACTATGCTGAATTTGTATTTTCTATTACTTTCCTCAGGTATTTGCTTGTATATGTATGAGTTCGCCTTACAAATGGTCAAACTTTGGAGTATAGTTGCTTATGCCGCAACTTTATCCTGGATTGCTTTTCATTGGTTTTTTACCAGGCCTAAAACAATCAAAAAGCAGCAACAAAAAATTGATGAACTCATTAACAGGTTTGAAGCTGTAAACAAATATTTGAAGGACGAATAAAAGACTTCCGCAATAACTAAGTCGTTATTTTCTCTGTAATACGAATCACATGTGACCTTTTTGAACAAAAACTTTCAGCAATCTCGTTCATATTATCGAATACCGGAAGTTTTATCGTGACGGAACCGGACAATATGAAGTTGTTTTTTACACTGCATTGCTGAAAAGATAAACCCCGCTTTCAGAAAGTTTCCCCTCCTTTGCATTGAGCAGCATTTAGCATAGCAAATTATTTATGCACCAATAACATTTCGATTTGGACATCTGGTGTCCTTATAGACAAACATCAGCAGGACAGAACAACCATGCATGGCATTACGCCTATTTTCAACAACGAATAAATTTTTTAAAAAAATAGGGAACCAAAAGGTTACGCATATATTTACAACCAAAGACTTGCACATTTTGACCGCTTGCGAATTAATAAATTCTCCATGAAATACATCCCATAGAAACGCAACGCTTTCATATTCTCTCTTACTGACTTTGAGTTTTTTTCATGTCCCTTATAGTCTAATTGGACGGTTACCTTCAGGCCGCTTTGGGTGATGGTGGTTGAAATAATATCTATTACAAATTGAATATCCACCAGAGGCTTAGCCTTCCAGTTCATGGAAATATGGGAAAATATCGGGCATAGCGGAGGAATCCAAAAATCTTCTATTCCAGACAGCCCGCTAAGGTACCCTACCTGCTTCGTAAAAGCCCTTTCATACACTACATGATTTTCATCCCCACGGGATAACGGGGCTTCAGGTCGCCTCTTTTTACCGGATAGCTCTCATCAGATTCGGATGCTCATTTTCCCATTCCGAATCAAAAAAACACGTCTTCAATAAGTAGTGGTTTGAAGCAAGCAAAGCCCTTGCTAATTTTAGGGCAATTCATTATCTGCAAACCAAATAAAACGAAAACGTATGCTTAAACATTACAAAAAACAAATCAGCGGAATACTTTTGGGAATCGCTTTGCTGTGTTCCCAGCAACTTTACGCCAATGTGCAGGTCATTATGGCGGGCGGCTCCAGCGGAATGAGCTTTATACCATCATCGGGCGTTACACTCAGCCTGGGTGATACTGTCGTATGGATATGGGATAACGGGCTTCACACGACTACCAGCACCACCATACCCGCCGGTGCCACACCCTGGGATGAAGTGATTTCATCCTCCAGCCCCTCCTATATGTATGTCCCAACTGTTCCCGGAATCTACAATTATAAATGCATACCGCACGAATCCATGGGTATGACAGGTTCATTTACCGTCTGTAGCCCGCCAGCTGTACCAGCCATAAGCCCTGCGGATCCCGTAATAGCCTGCGCCGGAGATTCCGCAAGCCTGTTGTCGGCATCCTCAGAGGCAGGAGCCACATTTCAATGGAACTTAAATGGGAATCCGATAAATGAAGCAACGAATCCGCAATTATTGCCGGACGAATCGGGAAGCTATACCTGCACGGTTACGAATCCTTGCGGCAGTGCTACTTCCGATGCCGTTTCCGTTACCTTAGAGCCGGCGCCTTCACCTGCATTTTCATTTACAGTGAATAATATGCAGGCCATATTCAGTAATACTACAGCGGATACCGCAGCTATCACCTGGTTGTGGGATTTTGGAGACGGCGACACAGATACCGGCACGAATACGCAGCATACTTATGTAGTATCGGGAAATTATACGGTTGTTTTGACCGCTACCTTTACTACCGGAAGCAATTGTGCCGGCATGGCAAATGCTGTGGTAGCCATTGGCAATGTAGGTATTAAGGATTTCCCCGGAAATGACGAAGGCGACTATATAGTCAGCCCTAACCCGGCCTCGGACTATCTGAATATCCGCGTTCCATCCACCACCATCCTAACAGCCGGCATCTATGATTATACAGGAAGAATCGTCATGCCGATGAAATCGATGAGTCCGCAACAGGGGATCCTCAGCATAGACATCAACAGGCTGAAACCGGGTAATTATCTGACCCTGATTCGTGTCAGGGACAAAGTGATCGTTAGAAAATTCACCCTGGTTCGTTAGCCTTCGGAATGAAATTTGAGCGTGCAGCCACCTTTAAGTAAAGCTCGTACTACAATGCATAAGATTGCTTCATGCAAAAAATCCTGTCAGATTACCCCCTAATCTGACAGGATTTTTCTTAATAGATGGCGGTTCAATTGTCGTTGTTTTTTACAAAACTCATCATTGGCAGACAAGAAGCCATGAGACCATCTCCCAACAACAATATTCATCCCTTATGCTGAATGATTATTTCAACCGGAGGCAGGTTTCCTGCTGATGACGGCATACAGGCAGGTTGTTACGAAATTGCGCAGCACAGGTATATCACCGAGGACCGGTATTTTACCCCGTGTTTTAATTTTGAATTTTATTTCATAATTCGGATTGATGAAATACGGCGTTTTCAGTCTGAACTGATAGCCGGCCTGAACCACGGCTCTTTCAAAACGCTCTATGCTGATACCGGTTTTCTTAATGTCAGTAAATTCGCTGATATTATGTTCGCTTTCTCCGCTTTTTTTCAGCATGTACCGATAAAGCCTCATAGGTAAAAGATGAAGAAACGGCGCATGACGAATCCATTTGATACCGGAGATCTGCTGATGCCCGCCAAAAGGCATTTGCCAGGGGGGAAATCCAAAAAAGATGACACCATCTTCCTTCAAAAACCGTTTTACAAAACCCATAAATTTTTCCTGATCGGGAATATGCTCAATTACATCGCGCATCATGATGATGTCGAAGGTTCCGGTCTCTTCTGCCACAGTATTATAAATATTTTTGTATATAAACTTTGGCATCCGGATTCCCGGAATTTCCCGGAAAATTTCTCCTGCAATCTGAATCCGGCCGGCGTCTAAATCCACACCCACACACTCGCATTGCATTTGGGCAAAAGGCAGCAGGTTGCCACCTTCGCCGCAGCCGATTTCCAAAACCCGACTGCCGGCATCAATCTTTTTCACCTGTTCAATATAAGGAATTACAAACCGGCGGGTAGTATGCGATTGCTCGTCAAAATATAGTTTACGGTTGAAATAGCGTTCGTGCATTATTATATTCTTGCGTGCCGTGGGTAAAAGTAAAAAACATCGGCAAAATATCCGGATAAAAATTTTCAGGGTGGCATCCAAAATTGCCGTACTATAATGACGTTGTATTTTTTGTTATTATCAAAGTGTCGTCATTCCGAAAAGGAAATTCCAAATTACGCTTAATCTGATCAGTATTCTCGCGTGGAGCAATTTAGACTGCGCCCATTTTCAGCACCTTTTGAGGAATAAAAAAACAGTTGCATCTGGCGGGCACAACTGTTTTTCGCTATAAGCAATAAGAGAAAAGATTAAGGGAAAATACCCAATTCTTCATAAGCTACGCCAACTTTATTGATGGAGCAGATAAAGGCAGCCGTACGCATATCTTCGACGCCGTTAGTTGATTTGAAGGTTTCGCGAATCTCATTGTAGGACCCGATCATCGTATCTTCAAGGCCGGAATATACCAGATCCACTTCATCCGGGCCGTGTAACAATATCTGCCGTTCAGTTTCATTCACACGTTGTCCGGTCAGGGCTTCCATAGAGCGTACAATCTCGGCATACTGGTTTTCGCTAAAGCGCTTTTCCAGACGGCCGTATCGTACGTGGCTGAGATTTTTTAACCATTCAAAATAAGAAACCGTAACCCCGCCTGCATTCAGGTACATATCCGGGACTACTACGATACCTTTTTTATTCAGGATAACATCCGCATCGGGAGTAATCGGGCCATTTGCCGCTTCACCGATAATCTTCGCTTTGATATTGGCGGCATTTCCACCATGTATCACGCTTTCTAATGCAGCAGGAATCAAGATGTCACATTCCAGCTCCAGCGTATCCGCACTAACCGGGATATTCTGTGCGCCGGGGAAGTTCAGGATGGATTTTGTTTCGCGGCGGTGCTGCATCACCTTTTCCAAATCCAGCCCGTTCTCATTATAGATACCGCCTTCGTATTCGGCAAGGCCAATCAGGATGGCGCCACCCTGCTGGAAGTATTTGGCAGCATGATAGCCTACATTTCCCAATCCTTGTACAACCACTTTTTTGCCGGCAATACCGGTGGTAAGCCCCAGGTCCTTCATATCTTCAGTATTGCCTACCATTTCCCGAATGCCATAATAGACACCCAGGCCGGTGGCTTCGGTACGGCCACGAACGCCGCCCTGAGCTATGGGCTTTCCGGTAACGCAAGCCTGTGAGTTCAGCTCTCCCGGATTTAGCGATGCATAGGTATCTACGATCCAGCTCATTTCGCGTGCACCGGTTCCATAATCCGGAGCCGGTACATCAATGCCCGGTCCGATGAAATTTTTCTTGGCCAGCTCGGAAGTATAACGACGGGTGATTTTTTCTAATTCAAATGAGGTGTATTTTTTAGGATCAATTCTAATACCGCCTTTACCGCCTCCAAAAGGAACATTCACAATAGCGCATTTGTAAGTCATTAATGCGGCTAACGCCATTACCTCGTCCTGGTTAACTTCCAGGCTGTACCGGATACCGCCTTTACAGGGCAGTTTGTGATGGGAGTGTTGCACGCGATAGGCTTCGATTACTTCCACATTATCGCCGATGCGAACGGGAAATTTAATCCGAAGAATGGAGTTGCAGGCCTTGATTTGTTCTAAGATTCCCTTTTCGAAACGGGTAAACTTTGCAGCTTTATCAAAATTGCGCTCAACGCCTTGAAAAAAGCTGTATTCCTGATGAGTATCAGATGCTGTAGCTGTTGATATTGACATGTTTTTTTAAATGAAAAATGGTTAGTTTATTTTTTTTCTGAAGATTCTTTTTCGATTTTTTTTATTCGCCTGTCCAGGTAGATCAGGAATAATATTATGCCGGCAAAAATAGTAGAAATTACTAATACCACAACATATATTTTACCGTTGGCACGCATGCCATCTGCGGTGTTGGCGTTAGCCTGAGCAAAGCTGAAAAGCGGGCTCAGCAGAGCTGACAGGATCAGCAGACTGCTATTTAAAAACGTCCGTCTTCCCGGTAAGATCTGCATAGATGATGTCTTTTTTAGTAATGAAATTAATTCGGATTAACAAGGTGGTTATCCATATTGAAAGGAGTATCCATCCTAAAACGGCAGGCCAGAAAACCAAGCGCATCATGGCATCCAGATTATCAGGATCGGCCGGGTTGTTTCCGTTGCTTCCCGGATGCAGCGATTCTACCATCCGGGGGATGATAAAGATAAGCGGGAACATCAGTGCGCAGGCAAAGATGTTATACACTGCGGAAATTCTGGCTCGCTTGTCGTAATCGGTGATGGATCCGCGCAACACAAGATATGCCATATATATCAACATGCACAGGGCAGCACATAATTGTTTCGGATCGCCGGTCCACAGGAAGCTGGCCTGTTGCGTATCGGCAGGCCAGGTGTAATAAGCCCATTCCATGCCGGTAATCATCCCCAGAATGCTGAAGAGTACGCCCACACTGGCAAAGCATAAAGCATACAAATCATCAATGAGGTTATTGCTGCGCAGATATTTAATGGAGTAGAAAACGGAAATCACAAACAACACCACCATGCTGAACCACATCGGCACGTGAAAGTAGAGATTGCGAATGCTTTCATGTACAATGGGCAGCCGGGGAACCGGGAGCAGAAAACCACCGGTTACTGCAAAGGAAAGCAAAAGGATACTCAGAATTTTCCACCAGTATTTTCGCATTATTACTGCAAGTAGAATGGTTGTTGAATGAATGTAGGGGCAAAGGTAGGATAAAGCATATTACAATTGTTTAGAAAAAAGTAATTTTTAAAATAATCCATGCAGCATGCATTAAGAGGCTACCGGGTATCCAGCTTCAACTCCATAACGAAGTCATTCATGAAAAATCCTGCACCGATATCAATATCTTCCTCATGCAGGATATGAAATCCGCAGGATTCATAAAACCGGACTGCGGGGTTATGACGGTTTACATTAAGCAGCAATGCGGACTGATTCCCGGATTGTGCCAAAGTTTTTACCCTGTCCATCAGCGCCGTACCGACTCCGGCGCCCTGTGCCTCAGGAAGGATATAGATTTTATGCAGCTTGCACCTTTCCGGCTCATAATTCAGCTCATAAGAGGCAAAGCCGACAGGGGCTTCCTCTTCCTTGCAGGCAATCAGGAAAAGGTGATTATTATGGCGAAGATTATGCAGCAGTACCTGAGGGTCGTACATGTTATCCAGCATATAACAGATTTGTTCCCGGCTTAAAATATTCCCGAATGTGGAAGGCCAGGTACGATATGCAAGGTCACGTATAATGTTCAGCGATTCGGCGGTGGCCGGTATTATTTTCATCTAACAGATGCAAGGATTAATCTTAATAAAAACTACAGGCCCTGTAAGCCGGATTCTGTATCAGCCATTGCTGGCTGACCGCTATCATTTATCTAGGTCATACATTGCTGCATGGCTCCATCTGCCTACCCGCAAGCATCGGACGAGCCGCCCTCAACCGCTTGCCTATTGAGCATTTCAGCACGCAAGGCTTGCCCACCGACTGTGTTGCCACAGCCCGTTGTGCGCTCTTACCGCACATTTTCACCCTTACCCTTCAACCTGTTCCGGGCGGTTATTTTCTGTGGCGCTGTCTATCACCCTCATCAGGCGTCCACCTGTTAGGTGGTGCGTTGCTCTGCACTGTCCGGACTTTCCTCTGCCCTGTTTCAGGCAACGATAGCACAGACCTGTAGCACTGCAAAAATAGGCTTATGGATTGTTAATTACGAATTGTCAATTACGAATTGTCAATGAATTTTCAATAGCATCCCGTTTCTAACATGTACTGTTTTAAAATTACCTACCAAAGACAAATACTTTCTACTATCAATATTAAGCCAGGCAAATTTTTCTAAATGATCATATCATTTCAAGCTAAATATCAGCGCTTTTGACTTTTTCATTCTGACTTACCTATTCTCTTTTATGAGGTAAATATACGTTGGCAGATGGTCGCTGTATCCATCAATCCAGGTGGAGCCGGAATAGGAACGATGTGGGTAACCTTTATAACGGCCAAACTGAGAAATTAAGAAGCTGCGGTTGAAAATTTCCGCCTTATAAAAGCGCCAGCTTTGAGGAGCCGGTTCTAAAAGCCCGGAAGATATCAGGATCTGATCAAACAGGTTCCAGCTATCATTATAGCCCAGAGTACCGATTCCTTTTTTATACAATTTTACCCAGGGATTATACAGACCGCCCGGAGCTACGGCCTGCCGGTTGCCGGTAGCGCCCAGTGTTTTCACAACGCTGGGACTCACCGGATCATCATTAAGATCGCCCATGATGATGACCTTTGCACGGGGATTACCGGCGGTTAAAGCTATGAGCTTATTTTTACAAACCTCGGCAGCCTGCCTGCGCTTCCACTGGCTGGCTGCTTCACCGCCACGGCGGGAGGGCCAGTGGCTTACCATGATATGCAGTGTGTCTGTTCCGGTTAATATGCCTTTGACGTACAGCACATCGCGGGTATATTCCCTTTTGCCTTTTTGATTCAGCATGACCGGAAGCGCCTGCGCATCCAACACCTTAAAGTAATCAGGATTATACAGGAGCGCCACATCAATACCGCGGATATCGGGTGATTCAAAATGCACAATCTGATAGTTTCTGCTTTTCAGCTCCGGCTGGCGTACCAGATCCTGCAAAACCTTCTTATTTTCCACTTCTGCTACGCCAAAAAGTGCCGGCCCTTCAGGAATTTTGTCAGTGGCTATCTGAGACAATACCGTAGCCATGTTGTGCAGTTTCTTTTTATAAACAGCCTCAGTATAACGGTAGGAACCGGCAGGTGTGAAATCTTCATCAAATTTCTTAGGATCATCCGCAGGGTCAAACAGATTTTCCAGGTTGTAAAAGCTAACAGCGCTGATAGAATACTGTTGCGCCTTTGTATCAGGTTTGAACAGCAATACGAGCAAAATAAGGCACAGGGTATTTTTCATAAAAAATGCATATTTATGCAAAGCAAGAAAAAAAATCCTAATTTCCCATGTACTGCTTAGTTTTTTGTCATTTGTCAATTATTCATTCCCGCACATGCCGGGTTCAATATTCATTTTCAATAAATCAGCGTTTTACATCTCTTCCAACCGCTGTTTTCACATCAATAACATCCCTCAGAGCATTGCCCACAAGGTTGAACGCCAGCACCAGGATCATGATTGCCAAACCAGGAATCAACGCAGGAAGCGGGTTTCCGGCTATTAAGAAATTATAATGCTCCTTGATCATCAGTCCCCAGGAAGGCGTAGGCGGCTGCACGCCGATACCGAGGAAGCTCAATCCTGCTTCCACTAAAATGGCCGTAGCAAAGTTAGCAGCGCCTATCACCATTACCGGCCCGGCAATATTAGGCAGGATATGCCGGAAGATGATTCTGCTGTCCTTTAGTCCCAGCACCTTCGCCGCGGTGATATAATCCATCTCTTTGAGCTGCATCACCTGCCCGCGGATCAGGCGGGCCGCACTCACCCAGGATGTCAGGCCGATAGCGATAAAAATTTCCCAGAAGCCTTTTCCTATCGTCAGCGTAATAGCAAATACTAACAGCAATGTGGGAACAGACCACAGGATATTGATCAGCCACATCACTGCATCATCCACCCAACGACCATACCAGCCTGCCAGGGCGCCTAATAAAATCCCGATACTTAATGATAAGACCACGGATACAACTCCAACGGCCATACTCACGCGCGCTCCAACGAACAGTCGCGAGAGGATATCCCGTCCATAACGATCCGTCCCGAGGTAAAAGCGCCGGATTTTGAGGTTGTTTTTTTCGAGCCATGCCATTGCCTCGGTTCCCGGGGGAATATGAAATACTGCCTGTGGAAAGGCGAGCGTATCTTCTATTCCCGCATCAATATAATGCCGTGCGAATACCGTGTCATTCCGGAGATAAAAGCCATTAACCGGCAAATCGGAAAAGGAGGAAGGGCGACCCAGGAATAAATGATAAAAAAAGCCGTGCTCATCAGGAAGGCGATGCCTGGGAATCTGCAGTACCTGCTGGCGAAACCCTGCCGGGCGCGCACTCAGTTCAACAATCATATTGTTCGCATCGGGTGTGGAATCCGGCGACAAAGGATAAGCAAAGACCGCAACGAATACCGTAGCCGCAATCACCAGCAGCGCAAAGGCTGCAAGGCGGTTATGACGAAAAATAGCTTTTATGGGATTCCGGTCGCTCAATGCGCTGCAAATATCCCTGCAAGATAATGTTTTCAAAAAAATTTCCCGATGCATTTCATTATCTTTGCGCGTTTATGAAGAAGCGCATTGCCATATTAGGTGCTACAGGCTCCATCGGCACCCAGGCTCTTTCCGTCATCGGGCAACATCCTGATCTGTTCCAGGTGGAAGTGCTGAGTGCCCATAAGAATGCCGCCTTAATCATTGAGCAGGCTCAAAAGTTTGAGCCCAATGCCGTAGTGATTACGGATCAGGCAACCTTTGAAAAAGTAAAATCCGCCTTATCGCGTTTACCCGTAAAAGTATTTCAGGGCACCGCCGCATTGAATGAAGTTGTACAATGGGATTCTGTGGATATGGTGCTGGCCGCCATCCTGGGATTTGCCGGTCTGCATTCTACCCTTGCGGCCATCGAAGCGGGCAAACCGGTGGCTTTGGCAAATAAGGAAACCTTAGTCGTAGCCGGGAAGCATGTGATGAAGAAGGTATTGGAAAAAAAAGTGCCGCTCATCCCGGTGGACAGCGAGCACAGCGCTATCTTTCAATGCCTTGCCGGTGAGTTCTATTCCGATATTGAAAAAATTATTCTGACCGCATCCGGCGGGCCGTTCTTAGGGAAAAAAACCAATTTTTTGGTTAATGTAAAAAAGGATCATGCACTACAGCACCCTAACTGGACTATGGGCGCAAAGATTACCGTAGATTCTGCTACCCTGATGAATAAAGGACTGGAGATGATGGAAGCCAAATGGCTCTTCCGGCTTCAGGACGAGCAGGTCGAAGTGGTGGTACATCCGCAATCCATTGTGCACTCTTTAGTGCAGTTCCGGGACGGCTCTCTGAAAGCGCAAATGGGACTTCCGGATATGAAACTGCCCATTCAATATGCTCTTGCCTACCCTAAGCGCATCGACAATGATTATAAGCGGTTCAATTTTCACGATTATCCCAGGCTGAGCTTCGAATCGCCGGATACCAAAACATTCCGCAACCTGGCATTGGCACAGGATGCTATGAAACGATGCGGCAATGCACCCTGCGTACTCAATGCAGCCAATGAAGTGGCGGTGGACACCTTTCTGAAAAACCGTATCGGCTTTTTGGAAATGAGCGATGTAATCGAGCAATGCCTGAGTGATGTCGCCTTCCTTGCTGAACCTACATTGGAGGAGCTGGAGGCCACCGATCACGAAACCCGGATGCTGGCTGCGGAGCTGGCGAAAAAAAGTCAGTTATACAGTTAAGCATTCACACCACATTTCCCATGCACTTTATTCAAAAGTCATCATACCGTATATTTTAAATAAATGATACAAGCACTGCAATTTATCTTAGCCCTGTCTTTACTGATTGTACTTCACGAAGGCGGGCATTTCTTTTTTGCGAAAATATTCAAAACGCGGGTAGAGAAATTTTATCTTTTTTTCGATTTCCTTTTTCCCTTCAGCAATATCCTTCCGTTTTCCCTGTTCAAAAAGAAAGTAGGGGAAACAACATACGGCGTGGGCTGGTTCCCCTTAGGTGGCTATGTAAAGATTGCCGGGATGGTAGATGAAAGCATGGACAAAGAGCAGATGAAACTACCGCCGCAACCCTGGGAATTTCGCTCCAAACCGGCCTGGCAAAGGCTGTTGATCATGCTGGGCGGTATCATCGTCAACGTGCTGCTGGCTTTTGTCATCTATGCCATGATCCTGTTTGCCTGGGGCAGCGAACGGCTGACCATGCAGGAAGTAAACCAACACGGCGGTATTACTGTAATGGATTCCATTGCATACAATCTGGGCTTTCAGGACGGCGATAAAATTCTTGCTTTTGACAGACAGCCGGTAACGTATTTCAACAACCTGATGGCTGATCTCATCACGGCTAAAACCGCTACCGTTGAACGCAATGGCGCACAACAGACCCTTACGTTCCCGGATAACCTGATCGAACAGTTTATTGACAGTAAAACCCAGCACAGCATATTTTCCATTCCTTTACCCGTCATCATCGGTGAGCTACAGAAAGGCGGCGGAGCCGAGGCGGCCGGCATGAAGCCCAAAGACAAGCTCATTGCCGCCAATGGAATTCCTGTAAATTCTATGACTGAAATCCGGAAAGTAATCAAGCAATATGCTAACACCACCATTGATGTAACCCTCCAAAGGGAGTCTCAAACGCTCACTTTGCCGGTAGCGGTCAGCGACAGCGGCACGATCGGTTTTTTACCGGTTATCCCGGAGAATAATAAAGACTTTGAACATTTAGGCTATCAGTTAGAAACACGGAAATACGGTTTCTTTGAAGCCTTTCCCGCAGGCGTGGTGATGGCTTATGACAAATTAGCCAGCTACGTGAAGCAGGTGAAGATGATGCTGAACCCTAAAACGGGCGCCTACAAGGGATTAGGCGGATTTGTCTCTATGGCTAAAATATACGGTACCGACTGGGATTGGGTGCGCTTCTGGAATATCACAGCCACACTTTCTCTGATCTTAGCCTTTATGAATATACTGCCTATCCCGGGCTTAGACGGCGGCTATGTAGTATTCACCCTGATTGAAATGATCACGGGCAGAAAAGTCAATGAAAAGGTATTGGAGGCGGCTACAACCGTTGGGCTGGTGTTGCTTCTCATCCTGATGGTATATGCCAATGGCAATGATATCTTCCGAAACTTCATACAGAAATAGCCGGACGGGTGGGGAATGATTTTAATAAAGCGGAGAAATCTCCGGGACATGATGAAAGCTGCTACGCATTTGGCACACGAAAGGATTCGTACGCCAGCCGCGGTAGTTCAAATTTGACCACTCCGCACGTGTGTAGTCAAATTTCTACGCAGAGGGGACACTATTCCAAGCTCAACCGGAGATTCCTCCATGCGGAAATGCTCATCCGATTACTGCGTAATTTGTAATTTTTATTGTCATATAACTCAATTATTATCAATATATCAATAAACCTTCCATTGACAGATGAAGCAATCTGAAGAACAGCAATTGAGCATACGCCTGAACCATGCCCTGTTCCAATCCAAGCAGCTTTCTCCTTTTTCTGTATTTTTGTTGCACTTTCACAAACTTTATTCCTTTTGGGTTTCTATACTTCGGCATTCATTCTGGGTTTATGCTATTCGCTGATGGCGATGGGTATTTTCATCTCGATGAAGATTTTCAAAATCCCGGATATCACTACAGACGGCAGCTTCACGCTTGGCGCTGTGGTGACCGCTTTACTATTGCCCGAAGGCGTTTCTATCTGGACGGCTATCCCGGTGGTACTGTTGTCCGGGGGCTTGGCCGGCACTGCAACGGGCATTGTTCATACCCGGCTTAAAGTAGATGCCCTGCTGGCTGGAATCCTTATAATGACAGCCTTGTATTCCATCAACCTGAGCCTGATGCAGCGCTCCAATATCCCCCTGATTAATACGCAAACCTTATTCAACTTTACAGGCTTTCAGAATATTTATACGGATGTTGCGGCGGCAGTGGCTTTTTCCGCATTATTTGCCGGAATCATTATTTACATTCTGAAAACGGATTTCGGTATTGCCATGCGGGCTACCGGCAGCAGCCTCACCATGAGCACGGCTATGGGCGTAAACACCGACAGGATGAAGATTGCCGGATTGAGCCTTGCCAATGCGCTGACGGCTTTAAGCGGTTACCTGATCAGCCAATACCAAAGCTTTACGGATATTAATATGGGTATCGGCATTGTGATCGCAGGCTTAGGTTCGGTATTAATCGCGGACACCCTGATCAATACGCTAAAAATAAGTTCCGTGGCGGGTCAGCTGAGCCTCGTGATTCTGGGCAGCGTTTTATTTCAGCTTGTGCTAGCCATGGCCTTATCCTTAGGGGTAAATCCTAATTTATTAAAGCTGATTACGGCCTTGTTTGTATTGATTATTGTAGCTATTCCGGCCCTAAAAAAACGTACCAACTGATGTTGAGCCTACAGCACGTCTCAAAAATTTTCAACCCTAAAAGCAGCAACAAAGTTGTCGCCTTAACAGAGCTATCCCTGGATATCCTGCCGGAAGAGTTTGTGACAATCATCGGCACAAATGGCAGCGGGAAAAGCACCTTACTAAACCTGATCGCAGGAAGTTTACTACCTTCATCAGGACACATTTTATGGGATGAAAAAGATATTACGCACTTGCCGGAATACCGCCGCAGCCGCTGGATGGCACGGGTATTTCAGAATCCGCTGGCAGGAACGGCGCCAGAACTCAGCATCCTGGACAACTTTCGTCTGGCCTCTATCCGGGCAGGTTCCAAACGATTGACAATTGGCACAAATGCGACATTTGAACAACACGTGCGGGAGCGCATTATGGAATTAGACCTGGGACTGGAACACAAATTACACCAACCCATCGGTATGCTTTCGGGCGGACAGCGGCAGGCCCTGACTTTGCTGATGAGCGTAATGGACGAAGCTAAACTCCTGTTACTGGATGAACCCAGTGCAGCGCTGGACCCGCGCAGCGCACAAACGGTATTATATTTAGCCGACAAGATTATTAAGCAATATCAACTCACCGCATTGCTGATTACCCATAATATTAAAGAGGCCCTGCAACATGGCAACCGTTTAGTGCAAATGTCCGGAGGACGCATCATCCGCGATATCCCTGCGCATGAAAAAGCATTATTACAACCGGAAACAGTTTTTAACTGGTTCAACTAATCTGTATTTCTAATCGCAGGACTGTATTTTTGCAGCTATACTGAAACGCCAATATGTATTTACGTTTATTTTCACTTGGTATCATTTCCCTATTGTCAACCGGTATTTTCGCCCAGCAAAAAACCTATACGCTCACCGGCGATATGGGCATTCAGGGCGGGGAACTATTTACCTACAAACTGATTCTGGAAGATTCTGCAGGCAATTATTTAAGCGGCTATGCCTATACCTACCTTACGGAAGGGAAAGATGTGAAAGCCAGGGTACATGCCGTCATTGACCGGGCTAATAAAACGCTCAGCATTCGCGAAAATGCGATAACCTATAATCACGGGTTTAAAAGCCGTGCGCTGATCTGCCTCGTGGAAAGCGACCTGAAGTATGATGCATCCGTTTCGGCATTAAAAGGCTCGTTAATCACCCGTACCGCCATATTAGGAGCAGAATGTGCGAAGGGCAGCATTACTTTTATGCAGCAAGCGGAGTTAGACCAATTGTTTGGCAAAAAATCCACAGCGCCGGTCATTAAGGATACAATAGCCAATAAAGCAGAGCAAACAGAAAAAAAAGCACCGGCAAGAATTGTTTACGATACAGCAACTACAGAGCAGCGCGCAGCAGTTGTAAAGCAGGATCTGCCCAAGCAGATTACGGAAGGGAAAGAGGAAGTGTTTTATTGGAATTCCGATAGCATTATTATAGAAATATGGGATGATAACAAAGTGGACAATGACCGTATCCGGGTGGAATTTAACGGGATGGTAGCGTTGGATAATTTTACTATTTCCAGGGACAAAAAAGTACTACAGTTCCCGGTTGGCGGCAATGAATTGAACATACTGTCCATTACCGCGCTGAATGAAGGCAACGAGCCGCCGAATACCGTGAATATGCTGTTACATGACGGCAGTAAAACCTATGAGGTGTTTGCCTATAACCGCATTGGCAAAAAATCTCAAATCCGGATTTACAAAAAATAAATCTGAGAGCCTGTTTAAAATTTATTCAGTAAAAGTTTTATGGAAGCAATTTTGACCATT
>CAZUSO010000005.1:0-71586 GCA_964622775.1 uncultured Taibaiella sp.
AGCACAGACCTACACCGGCACAAAAACTAAAATTATTAGCCTGACGGCTATGGTGAACACACCCAACGGCAGGATACCGGGCGGAGTGGAGAGTGAGGCCTCCTACCACGGCGAAAGCCTGGTTTATTGAGTTTATCGAAATGAACATAGTAGGGTGTATCCCCCAAATTGTCGCACCGGAGCAATCTCCCGAATTAAAAGGTATCGTCATTCGGGGTGAAGCGTATAAGTGGTCGTCATTCCGACCGGAGTAAAATTTATGGAACGCAGCGCAGTAATTTATGGAACGCAGCGCAGTAAATTTTATGGAGCGGAGGAATCTCCCGGGCGTTTTCCCATCCTCCCGATTGGGAGATTCCTCCATGCGAAAATCCTAACCGACTTAAGCGTAATCCGGAATTTTCTTTTCGGAATGACTGCACGTTTTTTCGGAATGACAAAAAACATTACACTACATGCAACATTTGGAATACACCCACATAGTAAGCCTGTTTCACTATGCAATCAGAGATTGTCTGTCCCTGCGATGTAGCCCGGAGAAACGCTGAACAGAGTACTCCGTTTATAAGATAAATGTGCATGTAAAATATATTAAACATCTCTGCCGGATTTATAGGCATTTCTTATTTTTTTAAAATAATAAAAATCTATAATTCAATAATTGATAATACATTATAACATTTTTATTAATTGTCACGATTTTGTTACGCTGATTTTTTGGTTTTTCTGAGGCAAATGCATTTATTCGCTTCGATTCAAAACAACAGCAAACAAAACACCGGATCCAGACACTATGAAATTGAAATGGCTTTGCATACTTTTAAGGCATGATTACATATGATATGCAAATGGTGGACGGCTGCTAAACAAATAAGCCAATATGAAAAGGTATTTTTCGCTTCTGGGTCTCGTAATACTCCTGCAGACTCCGGTGCAGACCGTCTTCGCTCAAAATTCCGGCAATGCCCTGATTGATTCCTTACTTTCAGAGCTGCCCAAAGCGGGTGAAGAGACCGGCAAGGTGGTTTTGCTCCTTGACCTCTGCTATGAATACGAGCGCACTAACTATACCACAGCCATTGAATATGGCAACCGTGCATTGATCCTTTCTAAAAAGCTGAAGTGGAAAAGGGGTATCGCGAAATCCTACATATGCTTAGGCTATCATTACCGGCAATTTTCATATTTTGAAAAATCTATTGATTTTTATTTGAAAGCGCTTCATCTCAGTGAGGAACTGAAGGAATGCTTTACCGCCTTCGATAACATTATTGAACGCAACGGTCTGGGAAAAATCAAGACTATTAGCGATGCCTACTTAGCCGTTTGCGGACTGCCCGCCGCCGACCAGCGCCATGCGCAAAGAACCGTGCAGGCGGTATTAGAAATTCGCGACTTTATTGAAGAAAGAAGTAAAAAAGAAAAGACCTTTCCAATCCGCATCGGTATTCATAGCGGCAGTGTGGTAGCCGGTATCGTTGGCGTAAAGAAATATGCATACGATATCTGGGGGGACACGGTGAACACTGTGGCAAGAATGGAGCAAAGCGGGGAAGCAGGAAAGATAAAATATTTCTGAGGCGACTTATGAATTGGTGAAAGAAGATTTTAGATTTGCTCCCAGGGGTGAGATTGACACCAGGGGAAAAGGTAAAGTAAAAATGTACTTTATCAGTGAACAGTGAATAATCCGGCGCGTTGGGGAGTGATTTGAAAGTCATCAAAGCATCTCAAATGATTAAGCTGAACTTATAAACATGTTGATTACATCCATAAAAGCATCCAAAGAATTAATTCAAATGAACAAACTACCAACTATACATCCTGCTCGTATGGGGTTCACCGTACTCTTTTTACTGTTCACAATTAGCTATTCACTATTCACTATTCATTGCTCCGCACAAAAGCAGATCCGGCAAAGGATTGACTCCATGATTTCCGTGCTGTCGGTGCAAAAAATGGATACCGGTAAGGTCAATCTGTTAAATAAACTTAGCCGGGAATACTACACGATCAATGACAAATCGGATAGTGCTTATGCCTATGCTCAGCATGCCCTGGCGCTTGCCGAAAAATTACAGTTCATATCCGGGCAGGTTACTGCATTAAAATACATCGGAAATTGTCATGCCGCTAAGTCCGATGCAGCTACCGCCATTGAGTATTATCAAAAAGCAATAACCTTTTCTAAAGAAGTGGGAGATAAGCAGAGTCTTATACAATGTCATAGGAATATTGGATGCTTATTCCGCAATTTATCTGAATCATTGAATCATTACCAGCAAGCGCTGGCTTTAGCTATAAATACAGATGACAAACCTCTTATAATAGATATTTACTATGATTTGGGGTATATGTTTACGATTTTTAACAACAACCCCGCAGCGCTGGAAAATTATCAGAAGGCACTGAACATAAGCGAGAAATTTGGTGCCAGACTAAATACCGCCAAATTGTTTATTAGAATAGGAATTCTATATAGAAATCTTGGTGATGGTCTTAAAGCACTCAGCTATATGGAGAAAGCTTTAGCAATTAACCGTCAGTTAGGCGACCAGGAGAATATTGCATATTGCCTTACTAATATAGGAATTAATTACATGTGGATAGGGAAATATGAGAAGTCACTGGATTTTTTTAATCAGGCAGTTGAAGTAAAAAAGCTCCTAAATGACGAACTCAGTACAGCTGATGACTATGCCAATATGGCCTATATTTATCAGATAACAGGCGACTACGCCACAGCCGTAACATACCATCGGAAGTCCCTGGTGATTTATAATAAATTTCAAAGCAGGTTTGGTGAAATGCTCTATCTTAAAGATATGAGTAACCTTATACAAAAGGCTCCTGACAGCATCCTGGTACAAATAAATATACATCCTAATTACCGATATAGGACAGCAATTGATTATGGGGAACGTGCACTGAAGCTGGCTGCCGAATTAAACAACCCTATACAAAAAATTTCCGTCTTGGAATTTTTAATTCCCGCCTATGAAAAACTAGGCAATTTTAAAGCCGCATTTTACAATATTCAAGATTATTTTGCCTTATCCGACAGCATTCAGGGACAAACGACAAAGGAGGAAATTGCCCGCAAGGAAATGACCTACGACTTCGAGAAAAAAGAAACTATAGCCAAAGCAGAACAGGGAAAAAAAGACCTCCGGCAAAAAACTATCCGCAATTCCTTAATGGGCGGACTGTTTGCATTTATTCTTTTCTCTGCCGTGATTTACAAACAACACAACAAAGTCAAAAAAGAAAAGCGACGCAGCGATGAGCTTCTGCTCAATATTTTACCTTCAGAGATTGCTGAAGAGCTGAAGGCAAAAGGAATTGCTGAAGCACGCCAGTTTGACGAGGTTTCCGTGCTTTTTACCGATTTTGTGCATTTCACCCAAACCGCCGAAAACCTGCAGCCCCGCCAATTGGTACAGGAACTGAACGAATGTTTTACCGCTTTTGATAACATCATCGAACGTAACGGTCTGGAGAAAATAAAGACCATCGGCGATGCGTATTTAGCCGTTTGTGGTTTGCCCGCTGCTGACCCGCGCCATGCGCAAAAAGCCATACAGGCGGCATTAGAAATTCGCGACTTTATTGAAGACAGAAGTAAAAAAGGGAAGACCTTTCAGGTTCGCATAGGTATTCACAGCGGCAGTGTGGTAGCCGGCATTGTAGGTGTAAAGAAGTTCGCTTACGACATCTGGGGCGATACGGTGAATACGGCGGCGAGGATGGAGCAGAGCAGTGAAACCGGGAAAGTAAATATTTCAGAAGCGACCTATGATTTAGTGAAAAATGCTCCGTTTGTTTTTGAACACCGCGGAAAGGTAGCTGCAAAAAATAAAGGGGAACTGGATATGTATTTTGTGGAAAAAAATCAGGAATTTTAATTTTTAATTGTGTAATATTAACCCGTTTATTTTAAAACTACTCTTTATGAATTACGAAGCAGTTGAAAAAGTCATGTTACAAAAACTGCAAAATGAATTACCGGAACACTTGTCCTACCATAGCGTTGTGCATGTAAAAGACGTTTTGGGTGCGGCTATAGCTTTGGCGCAGCAGGAAAGTATTAATGAGGAAGAATTGGTCTTAGTAAAGACCGCTGCAGTTTTCCATGATTCCGGGTTTTTATTTGGCGCCCAGGAGCATGAAAAGAAATCATGCGAAATAGCCCGTCAGTATTTGCCGGAATACGGCTATACGTCCCCGCAAATTGAAAAGATATGCGGGATGATTATGGCTACGAAAATTCCCCAAACCCCTCATAATCACCTGGAAGAGATCCTGGCCGATGCGGATCTCGACTACTTAGGGAGGGAAGATTTCTTTACCATAAGCAACTGGCTTTTTGAAGAGCTGGCCATGTTTGGCATCGTTAATAATGAAGATGACTGGAACAGGCTGCAGATCAAATTTTTTGAAGGGCATCATTATTTCACGCCCACTGCTATTGCATTACGCGGCAGGAAAAAAGAAGAACACCTGAATATGATTAAATCGAAATTAAAAAGTTAATGAACCGGCAGCATAGTAAAAAAACTACCTTTCAGGATATCTTATTTTTAGTTGCCAGCATTTTAGCAGCAAGCTTTAGTTTGAAAAGTTTCCTCGTTCCCAACCACTTTCTTGATGGGGGCGTGATTGGTATGTCGCTGTTGATTCATGAGGTTTTACACTGGCACTTAGGGCTGATCTTAGTGATATTTAACCTCCCCTTTATTATAATCGGCTACAGAATGATGGGGAAAATGTTTGCCATCCGCACTTCTATAGCCGTAATCGGCATTACCCTGTGCTTGCAATACGTGCATTTCCCCGAGCTGGCTCATGACAAAGTGCTGGTAGCAGCTTTCGGCGGCTTTTTCTTAGGGCTGGGCATCGGCTTGTGTATGCGTGCCGGCGGCACCTTTGACGGAATTGAAGTATTGGCCTTGTTTACCCTGAAAAAGACCGGATTTACCATCACGGAGATCATTCTTGCGCTCAATGTCATCATCTTTATTATAGCCGCCTTTTACCTGAATATCGAAACGGCGCTTTATGCTATGCTTACTTATTTTGTGGCCAGCCAGACTACCCGCTATGTGATAGAAGGGATCGAAGCCTATACCGGCGTTACGATCATATCGGGGAAGAGCGAACTGATCAAAAATGCCCTGGTCATGAAGATGAATAAAGGCATAACCCTTTATAAAGGCGAGCGGGGTTTTATGAAAAATTCTTTTGAGGTGAGCAGTGATTGTGATATTATATTCACTATAGTTACCCGTTTAGAGGTTCGGAGGCTGAAAAATATTATCTTCAGGATAGACCCTTCGGCATTCATCTTTACCCATACCATCAAAGAGGCATCAGGAGGCATCCTGAAAGAGATTGTGAAGCATTAATTGATTTTGCTGTAGCTGAAACTGAATGTAAATGCAGCGCATCCCGGCCTAGTGATAACCAGGATTTGTAATCCACCCTGACGATGCTTCCCCAATCGGTTACTCGTCCGGTTGTTTAATGGAAAATGCCTTCCTCTGAATAAACGAGTATAACGGTCGATTATTTTTTGAAGGTGTAACACAGATAATATTCCCAAACGGGTTTCCTGGATTTTACCCTGTTCAAGAGCTTTTAATTTGCTCCCATGTTGTATAAAGCGATTCCTGTGCCGGCCGGTTTGCCGGCATCTCCCGTAACGGTTCACAAGTTTCCCAATGTTGGCGCATATCTTCCGGAAGTGTCTGATAGAGCCGGGTGCCCTTAGTTTTCCAGGCAATCATCTCATCACTCACGTTTTTGATCACTTTAGCCGGATTTCCAACCACTAATGAACGTGGCGGGATTATGGTATTTGCTGCAACAAAAGACAAGGCGCCTACGATGGATTCCGCGCCGATTTCCACATCATCCATTATTACCGCATTCATCCCGATAAGCGCATTTCTGCCAATATATGCGCCATGGATAATAGCGCCATGACCGATGTGCGCGTTTGCTTCCAGTCGTACCGTAACGCCCGGGAACATGTGGATGGTACAGTTTTCCTGCACATTACAACCTTCCGCAATATCAATGCCGCCCCAGTCGCCGCGTAATGCTGCTCCCGGACCGATATATACGTCTTTTCCAATCACCACATTGCCGGTAATAACGGCCTGCGGATGAATAAATGCCATGGGGTGCACTACCGGAATAAAACCTTTAAAAGAATAGATCATGCTTCGTGATTTTTTTAGAATGAAGGAAAAGATGAAAGCCGGAGCAAAATTACAAAATAGGGTGGAGGATTAGTGAATAGTGATGAGCAGGTAATGGGTGATTAGTTTTTGTAAAATATGGCGTTATCGTTTACCTTTTTGAGTTGATGAAAACACTGACAACGGGGGAAGCTTTAATAACTTCGCATGTGCGGAGTTGTCAAAGCTGAAGCATAGTCGTAAACTCCTGATGACATGCTGTAGACATCAAAACATCACTTTAGATTAGCTTCGCTGAGCAAGTTTCCTGCGGGATGAAAAAATGAGAAATGCAGTGTGAAAATTTGCAACGCCCCCTTCCTTTTAGCTCCATTTCAAATTTTCGCACCTGCGAAGTAGCCGGAACCACAGAAAGTGCAATGTGATTGCTTCAAGCAATGACACCAATCCGTTCGTATGACGAAAAAAGGAATGACGCCATAGGTAATGACAATTTGAAATACACCCCCCTCTTTTTCAAGCCTGAAGCTTATGTCTAAAATGCTTACATTTGTTCTCCAACTTTTGTTTGCCGCGATGAAAATTAAATCCTTTTTTGCTAAGCCTTATGCTATTGTAATTAGTAAAAGGGTGCGTAAATCAATGTTGACGGCGCTTGACGATCAGCAAAAGGTTTTTGAGTATTTAATTAAAGCCGGAACACCCACTGCGTTTGGCAAAGATCATCAGTTTGATGCGGTCAAAAGTTACGAGGACTTTAAAAAGCGGGTTCCGCTGCGGGATTATGAGGCTTTTAAACCTTATATCGAGCAGATCAAAAAGGGCACGCAAAATGTCTTGTGGAAAGGTCGTCCGCTTTATTTCGCCAAGACTTCGGGCACCACAAGCGGTGTCAAATATATCCCGATTTCCAAAGACAGTATCTCCAATCATATTAATTCCGCCCGCAATGCACTGCTTTGCTATATGGCGGAAACCGGTAATGCAGGCTTCGCCAATGGAAAGATGATCTTCCTTTCCGGATCCCCGGTTCTGGAGCGGGTGGGGGGTATTCCTACGGGTCGGCTGAGCGGCATTGTGAACCACCATGTTCCCGGATATCTTCGTAGTAATCAGTTGCCCGACTACGAAACCAATTGTATTGAAGACTGGGAAACAAAGCTGGGGAAGATCGTGGAACAGACCCATAATCAGAATATGACACTGATTAGCGGCATTCCGCCCTGGATGCAAATGTATTTCGACTGGCTGAAGGATAAAAGCGGAGGTAAAAAGATCAAGGAGCTTTTCCCCGATCTGCAATTGCTGGTGCATGGCGGAGTCAATTTTGAACCTTACCGGCAGAAGCTGATTGAGAGTCTGGGAGGCGAAGTGGATACTATCGAAACTTTCCCGGCATCGGAAGGCTTTTTTGCCTTTCAGGATACACAAACAGAAGAAGGCTTATTGCTGAATACCGATTCGGGCATATTTTTTGAGTTTGTTCCCGCCCGGGAAATCGGGAAGGAAAATCCGACCCGTTTGTCTCTGAAAGAAGTGCAAACCGGAGTCAATTATGCTCTCGTCATCAATAGTAATGCCGGCCTATGGGGCTATGATCTCGGGGATACGGTACGTTTCGTCAGCCTGAATCCATACCGGATTGTGGTGACTGGTCGCACCAAACATTATATCTCTGCTTTTGGCGAACATGTTATTGCTGAAGAGGTAGAGCAGGCGCTCCTGGAAACTGCCCGTCGCCATAAGGCGAATATTGTGGAATTTACTGTTGCCCCTGTTGTACAAGCGGAGCACGAGCTGCCTTACCATGAATGGTTAGTAGAGTTTGATAAAACGCCCGGCGATATTAGTGGCTTCGCAAGGGAAGTGGATGATGAGCTGCGGAAGCGGAATATTTATTATGATGATCTGATTCGGGGTAAAATATTACAAACGCTGAAGATCATTCCGCTCCGGGAGCATGCGTTTATTGATTATATGAAATCTATTGGAAAATTAGGCGGACAGAATAAGACGCCGCGTCTGAGCAACGACCGTAAATTGGCCGATGCGCTTAAAGTATTTTAAAGTGAACAGGGAACAGACATATGTGTGGTTAGGTGAAATTCCCGATCCGGAAATTCCGGTTGTATCCATCCTGGATTTGGGTATCGTACGAGACCTAAAGCTTGTGTCATCCGATGAGGTGACTATAATAATAACGCCCACATACACTGGTTGCCCCGCGATGGATATTATTGCCATGCAGATACGAATGGCTTTGTTGGGCCGTGGCTTTAAACAGGTGCATATTGAAATGCAGTTGCAGCCGGCTTGGACTTCAGACTGGATTACGGAAGGTGGCAAGGAAAAGATGAAAGCATTCGGCATTGCCCCCCCGCAACGAAAATCAAGAGATGTTTTGGGCTTGTTTGAGGAGGATGAAGCTCCCTGCCCGAAATGCAATTCCCGCCATACGGAGCTGGTGAGCCGGTTCGGTGCTACTTCCTGCAAATCGCTATACCGCTGCTTAGATTGTAAAGAACCGTTTGAACATTTTAAATGCCATTAATTCTTGTGAA
Organism: uncultured Taibaiella sp.; assembly: GCA_964622775.1. Classification (GTDB taxonomy): domain Bacteria; phylum Bacteroidota; class Bacteroidia; order Chitinophagales; family Chitinophagaceae; genus CAZUSO01. Next base: position 8,765 of record CAZUSO010000005.1, read on the forward strand.
ATAATCCTTCTATTTCCCTACGGGTTGCCTGCGCGACAAAAGAAGTCATATCATTGTGAAAAAAAGTGATGTCATTTTGCGTATGGCAAAAATGTGGTGTCATTTACCTTCGGTGATAAAAGTTCGACCGAAATTAGAATCATGTAGCGTTGCTTAAGGGAGCGGAGAATTGAAAATCGGAGAAGCCAAATCTCCCGGGCATATTGCGAGGTGGTGACGTAAGGTGTGACACATTGAGCAAGGTTCATCCAGGCGCAATTGGAGATTGCTCCATGCGGAAATTTTAATCAAGGTTACAAGTTCTGATGATTAAGATACCACCGGTTTCACTGATTTTGCATTTTTACTTAACAAAACACATAGCCCACGATTAAAATCGTGGGCTATTGCAAAATAAGGATTAAGCGTACCGGAGCGGTTTTCTCACCCCGCCTGCTTATTTATTTTCGAATGTCAGCTCAAGGCCTAATCCGCGCAATTCATGTACCAATACATTGAAAGATTCCGGGATGCCGGCTTTAGGCGTGTTGTCTCCTTTCACAATAGATTCATACGCCTTGGCACGACCGACAATATCATCTGATTTTACCGTGAGTAATTCCTGGAGAATATTGGATGCTCCGTAAGCTTCCAGCGCCCACACTTCCATTTCCCCGAAACGCTGTCCTCCAAACTGGGCTTTACCGCCTAAAGGCTGTTGGGTAATCAGGGAGTAGGGGCCGATGGAACGGGCGTGCATCTTATCATCCACCATGTGGTGCAGTTTAATCATGTAAATGATTCCCACAGTAGCTTTCTGGTCGAAGCGTTCTCCGGTTTCACCATCATACAGATAGGTATGACCGAAGGATGGCAGCTTAGCCTCCTGGATCAGTTCTCCTATCTCATCGCGGGATGCGCCGTCGAAGATCGCGGTAGCAAAATTTAATCCTAATTTTTCACCGGCCCATCCCAGGATGGTTTCATATATCTGTCCGATATTCATCCGGGAAGGTACGCCCAGGGGATTCAGCACGATATCCACCGGAGTTCCGTCTTCCAGGAACGGCATATCTTCCTGACGCACGATTCTGGCTACGATACCTTTATTTCCGTGACGACCCGCCATCTTATCGCCGACCTTCAGCTTACGCTTAACGGCCAGATAGACCTTAGCCAGTTTCAGTACACCGGTGGGCAATTCATCACCAATGGATAAGTTGAATTTTTCGCGTTTATACCGGCCTAATTCTTCATTATGCTTAATAGTATAGTTGTGCAGCAACTGATTAACCAGATCATCGGTTTCCGTGTCTCCGGTCCAGCCTAATGGATTGACATTCTGAAAATCTACGGAATTCAATACTTTCAGGGAGAACTTACCGCCTTTACTGATTACCGGTTCACCATAAGTATTGGTAACGCCTACAGAAGTTTTGTCCTGCAGCAGCACCTGCAATTTTTCCAGCAGCAGCTTCTTGATGGACTCAACATTCTGATGGTGTGCTTTCTCTATCTTATCTATCTCTGCCTTTTCCTTAACCTTGGCATTCTTATCTTTCTTTGCACGCTGGAACAGCTTTTTATCAATGATCACCCCTTCCACTGACGGAGAGGCTTTCAGCGAAGCATCTTTGGCATCGCCGGCTTTATCACCGAATATGGCGCGTAGCAGTTTTTCTTCCGGAGTGGGATCGCTTTCACCTTTCGGCGTAATTTTACCGATCATGATATCACCTTCCTTCACATGAGCGCCAATACGGATGATACCGTTTTCATCCAAATCTTTAGTCGCTTCTTCGGAAATATTCGGGATATCGGCAGTCAGCTCTTCTTCGCCTAATTTGGTGTCGCGCACTTCCAGCTCATATTCATCAATGTGTACGGAGGTAAATAAATCTTCACGTACTACTTTTTCATTGATCACGATGGCATCCTCGAAGTTATAACCCTTCCAGGGCATGAAGGCCACTTTCATATTCCGGCCTAATGCCAGCTCGCCGCCAACGGTAGAATAGCCCTGTGTCAGGAAATCGCCCTGCCTTACCTTTTGTCCTTTTTTTACCGCCGGACTCAGGTTGATGCAGGTGCTTTGGTTGGTCTTTTTGTATTTGGTAAGCTTGTATATCTTCAGGTCATCCTCGAACGATACTAAGCGTTGCTTTGCATTGCGGTCATAGCGTACATGAATCTCATTGGCATCCACAAATTCTACCACGCCATTTCCTTCCGCATGGATCTGGATACGCGCATCGCGTGCGGCTTTGGCTTCCAGGCCGGTGCCGACTATGGGGGCCTGCGGACGAATCAGGGGAACTGCCTGACGCTGCATGTTGGATCCCATCAGGGCACGGTTGGCATCATCGTGTTCCAGGAACGGGATGAGTGATGCGGAGAGGCCCACAATCTGGTTGGGTGCCACGTCCATATATTCCACTTCTTCCTTTTCCAGGATAGGAAAATCGCCGGTTTCGCGTGATTTGATCTTATCTTCTAAGAAATTGCCTTTTTCATCTAAGGGCACATTGGCCTGGGCGATCCTTTTATCATCTTCTTCTTCGGCGCTCAGGTAAAATTCTTTTTTCAAATCCACCCTGCCGTCTTTTACTTTACGATAAGGCGTTTCAATAAAGCCCATATCGTTGATCTTGGCATGCACGCAAAGGGTGGAGATTAAACCGATATTCGGCCCTTCCGGAGTTTCAATCGTACAAAGGCGACCATAGTGGGAGTAGTGTACGTCACGCACTTCAAAGCCTGCACGCTCGCGGCTCAGACCACCGGGTCCGAGTGCCGAAATACGGCGTTTGTGTGTAATCTCAGACAGTGGATTGGTTTGATCCAGGAACTGCGATAACTGTGAAGTACCGAAGAAAGAGTTGATCACTGAACTTAAGGTACGCGCATTGATCAGGTCAATCGGGGTAAACACTTCATTATCCCGGACGTTCATCCGTTCGCGAATAGTACGGGCCATCCGGGCCAGACCTACACCGAACTGGGCATACAGTTGTTCTCCAACGGTACGTACACGACGGTTGCTCAGGTGATCAATATCGTCAATTTCCGCCTTACCGTTAGAAAGCTGTACTAAGTATTTTATGATGGAAATAATATCGTCCTTGGTCAATACTTTTTTCTCATTGGACATATCATGTCCCAGCTTGCGGTTGATCTTGTAACGACCCACTTCGCCCAGGTCATAACGTTTGTCGCTGAAGAACAGCTTATCAATAATGCCACGCGCGGTTTCATCATCCGGAGCATCGCTGCCGCGCAACTGGCGATAGATATGCTGTACGGCTTCTAATTCCGAGTTGGAAGTATCTTTGTTTAAGGTATTGTAGATAATGGAATAATCGCCACTCACATCTTCTTTCTGGATGAAAACGGTTTCAATGCCCATTTCGGCAATCATGTCAATATTGTCTTCATCCAGCACACTGTCGCGCTCCAGGATCACTTCATTACGTTCGATGGATACTACTTCACCGGTATCTTCATCCACGAAATCTTCTGTCCAGCTCCGCAGTACGCGGGCTGCAAGGCGACGATCAATATTTTCGGTCAGTGTTTTCTTATCGGCCTTCACCTCATCAGCCATTCCGAATAATTCCAGGATGTCCTTATCGGTTTCAAACCCTATAGAGCGAAGCAAAGTGGTTACGGGGAATTTTTTCTTACGGTCGATGTAGGCATACATCACATTATTGATGTCGGTAGCAAATTCCATCCATGCGCCCTTGAACGGGATTACACGGGCAGAATAAATCTTCGTACCATTGGGGTGAGTGCTTTGTCCGAAAAACACGCCGGGGGAACGGTGTAATTGCGAAACCACCACACGTTCCGCACCATTGATCACAAAGGTTCCGCGCGGGGTCATATAAGGGATATTCCCCAGGAACACATCCTGAACAATCGTCTCGAAATCTACGTGTTCTTCATCATTACAGCTCAGGCGCAATTTGGCTTTTAACGGAACTGAATAAGTCAGACCCCGCTCCATACATTCTTCGATAGAATAGCGTGGCGGATCAATGAAATAGTCTAAAAATTCCAGCACAAATATATTGCGGGTATCCGATATCGGGAAATTTTCTTTAAACACCCGGAACAGCCCTTCGTTATTCCGTTTGTCGGGCGTTGTTTCTAACTGGAAAAAATCCTGAAATGACTGCAACTGAATCGCCAGTAAATCCGGTGTGTCGGCCACGTCATGGATTTTTGCAAAGTTGACCCTTCCTGATGCAGTGCGCTTGCTTGTAATAGAAGACATAGTAACTTTTATAAAGTTTTACGTATAAAATAAAATAAACCCACTACAAAAAATAGAATTTTTTGCGGTAAGTTTAGCTATGAGAATCAATAATTTGGATAAATTGGAATAATTGCACGTACGTTTTATCCCCAATTTGGGACGGCAAAGATAGGAAAATGCGTGTAACCGGCAAAATTTATTCCAAAAGTCACTTTTTTGTAAAAATTTTAGGAATTCCGGATGGGTAAAAAAATAAAACGGATTGGAGAAGTTATTTAATCTTTTTGCGAAGATAAAACTTTCCGGAGTTCCGGTTCAGCCACTAAGCTGTTGGCATCCCAAATGACCTTTTGATTTTGATAGAGCTTCAAAACGGGTAGGGTAGTAACCTGAAGCGCCTTGCATAAGGCTTTATTTTCATCCACATTGATTCGGATGAGGGTTAGTTGGTCTTTTTGTTCTTTGGCGATCTTTTCCAGGTAGGGTTTCATTTTCTTGCAGGGTGCACACCAGTCGGCATAAAAATCAACCAGAACCAGCTTCCCGGTTTTGAGCAACGATTCATATTGCTTTAAGGTCATTCCCTCAGACACATTGCCGGCCATTACTTCGGGCAAATTGGCAGCGCGCCATTTCATCATGCCTCCGTCCATTTCGTAGATGGATGTATAGCCCTGTTTGCTCATGGACTCTGCCGCTGCCGCACTTCGTCCGCCGCTCAGGCAATAGATGAAAACGGGCTTCGACCGGTCTAATGCCTTGATTTGATCCTGAAACTGAGCGCCGTTCCAGTTGATATTGAGCGCATCTTTCAAGTGACCTTTCTGAAACTCTTCCGGGCTGCGTACATCCACAATCTGCGCATCCGGAGTTTGTTGGATTTTTTTCGCAAAATCAATAGCGGAAAGCGATACCGTTGCATGCTGGCTATAGCCGGAAACGGCTGTAATTACGCCTGCTAAAAGGAATAACAGAATCTTGTACATTCTTTTTCGGTTTTTGAATCTTTATGTTGTTATGACCGGATAAAGGTAATAAAAATACTTTTGGGTTGCAGAAAATCCGTAATTCAGGCTGGCGTCAAAAAAATATTCCCGGTGGGCTATAAACCTCACCGGGAATCATATCGGTAAAAATTAATATTATTTACGCAAGCCTAATTGAGCAATTAGCTGGCGATAACCTTCCAGATTGGTTTTGCTCAGGTACTGTAATAATTGTTTGCGTTGACCAACCATTTTGATTAGCCCGCGGTTGGAAGAATGATCTTTCGCATTGCCATTCTTAATATGGGCGGAAATATGATTGATGCGCTCCGTTAATAAAGCAATTTGTCCTTCAATGGAGCCGGTATTCTTTTCTGAGCCACCGTATGTTTTAAAAATATTGGCCGTTTTTGCGGCGATGGTTGCGTTAGCCATTACTGATTTCCTCTGTTAAAATTTGTGATTTGCTTTTTTAAGGCTGCAAATGTAGGGAATATTTTTATAATGATCAAAATTATTCTATTTCATTTGCAGCCCTTTTCAGGCCGGGTCTGATGATTATTGTTCGGTCTTTGCCTTACTTTCGCCCTTATCTTTTAATGCTTTAAATACGATCTTGTCATTTTTGGTATCAAAATCGGCCAATACCTTATCGCCTTCCTTAATCGTATGGTTCAGGATTTCTTCTGCCAGCGGATCTTCGAGATATTTCTGAATGGCCCGGTGCAGCGGTCTTGCCCCAAACTGTTGATCATATCCTTTAGTCGCAATATATTTGCGTGCCGCCGGAGTCAGTTCCAGTTTAAACCCTAATGCTCCCAGCCGTTTTAATACATCATCCATAATAATGTCGATGATCTCACTGATATGTTCTTCATTCAGCGAATTAAAGATGACCACATCATCGATCCGGTTTAAAAACTCCGGACTGAAAGTGCGTTTCAGCGCTTTTTCAATAACTGCCCTGCTGTTTTCCTCTGAACCGGCTACTTTAGCGCTGGTGGCAAAACCCACTCCATCGCCAAAATCTTTCAACTGACGGGCGCCGATATTAGAAGTCATGATAATGATGGTATTCTTGAAATCCACTTTACGTCCCAGCCCGTCTGTCAACTGGCCTTCATCTAATACCTGTAGCAGGATATTGAAGATGTCTGGATGCGCTTTTTCAATTTCATCCAATAATACTACGGAGTAAGGCTTGCGGCGTATTTTTTCCGTAAGCTGTCCACCCTCTTCATAACCTACATATCCGGGAGGCGCTCCTATCAGGCGGCTGAGGGAGAATTTCTCCATGTATTCACTCATATCCATGCGGATAAGCGTATCATCGCTGTCAAACAGATATCGCGCGAGCGCTTTGGCTAATTCGGTTTTTCCTACACCGGTTGGTCCCAGGAAAATAAAAGTTCCAATGGGTTTTTTGGGATCTTTCAATCCTACCCGGTTTCGCTGAATGGCTTTCACCACTTTTGCAATAGCTTCATCCTGCCCTACGACTTTTGCTTTCAGGTCGGTACCCATTCGGCGCAGCTTTTCGCTTTCGGCTTCCACCATGCGCATTACCGGGATGCCGGTCATCATGCTCACCACTTCGGCAATGTCTTCCTCATGGATTGGATAACGTTTGTGTTTTACTTCTTCTTCCCATGCAGCTTTGGCCTTTTCCAATTCTTCGCCGAAGCGTTTTTCCTTATCCCGTAAGGCTGCAGCCTCTTCAAAACGCTGACTTTTCACTACTTTATTTTTTTCCAGCTTGATATCTTCGATCTTTTTTTCCAGATCTACGATATTCTGAGGCACATTGATATTCTTCAGGTGAACGCGCGCGCCCACTTCATCCAGCACGTCAATAGCCTTGTCCGGCAGCAGGCGGTCGGTCATATAGCGGTCGCTCAGTTTCACACAGGCTTCGATGGCGTCTTCATCATAACTGACATTATGAAACTCTTCGTATTTCGGACGGATATTGTTGAGGATGGTGATGGTCTCTTCCACACTTGGCGGATCTACTACTACTTTCTGAAAGCGTCGATCCAACGCGCCGTCCTTTTCGATATACATCCGGTATTCATCAAGGGTAGAAGCGCCGATGCACTGCAATTCTCCGCGGGAAAGTGCGGGCTTGAATATATTGGAAGCGTCCAGAGAGCCGGAAGCGCCGCCCGCGCCAACAATGGTATGAATTTCATCAATGAACAGAATCACATCCCTGTTTTTTTCCAGTTCATTCATAATGGCCTTCATGCGTTCTTCAAACTGACCACGATATTTTGTGCCTGCCACAAGGGCGGCCAAATCCAGACTGATGACCCTTTTATCAAACAGCACGCGGGAAACCTTTCGCTGCACGATACGCAGGGCCAGCCCTTCCACGATAGCGGTTTTGCCGACACCCGGCTCTCCGATCAGTATCGGGTTATTTTTCTTGCGGCGGGACAGAATCTGTGATACCCGTTCAATTTCCTTTTCCCGTCCAACGATGGGATCCAGATTGCCCAACTCTGCCAGGCGGGTGATATCCCGACCAAAGTTGTCTAAAACCGGTGTCTTGGATTTGGAATTTCCGGCAGCCCCTGCCCTTTGCTGACGCTGATACTGCCTGCGTTCATCGTCGTCAAATTCTTCAGAACCGGGATCATTGGGATATTCCGACCTGGGTAATTCCGTAGCCGTTTCGCCACCCTGTAAAATGCTGAGTTCGCCTTTAAAACGTTCGTAATCCACTGCATAGTTATTTAAAATCTGTGCAGCCGGGTTGTCCTTGTTTTTGAGAATGGAAAGCATCAGATGCTCTGACTCAACGGTAGTATGACGGAGCGCTTTTGCTTCCAGCACGGTAATTCTGATTACTTTTTCTGCCTGACGGGTTAAGGGCAGACTATTGACTTGGGTATCTGCATGAGTACCCTTTCCTTTAATCGCAAATTCTATATCCTTTCGTAAGTCATGTAAGTCAACATCCATTGATTGCAATATCCGAACCGCCAATCCTTCACCGTCACGTATCAGGCCGAGCAGCAGGTGCTCCGTGCCAATAAAATCATTACCCAGACGCAGCGCTTCTTCCCTGCTGTAGGATATGATTTCCTTGACTTTTAATGAGAAGTTTGAATCCATATTGTATAAAATTGTTTGAAGTATTACTTTATTGGAAAGTTGCAATTATCATACCAGAATATGATATAATTGCTAAGGTAAACATTTTTACATATTCCAATGCCTTTTTGACATAAAGCTCAATGTCCGGTTTTGTCCGGTTCAGGTGAATTACCCGAAAAGGAAGCATGAAGCGCTTTCAGCTCAATCAGCATTTTTTCCATAAAAACAAATTGTTGCACTGTAGGTAAGGTAATGATAAAGCCTGCCGTAGGAAACATTTTTAGCGCATGTTCATCAATGTATTTGTTGCCTTTATTTTTATATCTCCGGGCATTTTCCCGGAATAAATCATCACATTGATTCAGCAATTGTATAAATTTTTCCTTTTCCCGTATAGGAATTTTCGTTTCTGACAGTTCGGCTTCCCCGTTATAATTATTTAATTCGCGGGTGATGCGGATATTATGGGTCAGGATGTAATATATGGTAGCATATTTCTTGCGCCTTTCCAGTCCCGGCTCCTGCATATACCGCAGCAGGGAGTCAAATGCATTCCCGTTTTTGCTTTCTGCCTGCCGTTTCATCTTTGTCCAGGCGGATTTATTGTCTTCGTTGTAAAAGGTATTTTGGAAATAGCGGTAATTAATCAGCAGGGCTTCAGCCATATATTTGGGCAGCAATTCTTTGTCCCAGGTAGGCAATAGCAAAAAGCCGGCCACTATAGCCAATGCTGCGCCAATAACGGTGCAGGCGATACGGATGGTCAGCAGATCCATATCAAAATGAGGCTCAATGGACAATAATCCGACTAACATCAGGGTAATGAAAAATGTAGAAACGGAATATTGCTTCCGCAAAAAATAAATAAGGAATACCGAGCTGAAAAACACCAGCAGCAGACGCGCCACTATTGGGAACGGAAGTGCCAAAATGCCGGTACCGGCTAAAACGCCGGCTATGGTGCCGAGACTGCGGTCTATGCCCTTTTTGAAGGTTGCGCCAAAATAAGGTTGAGAGACGATGATGGCCGTAAATGCCAGCCAGTAACCATGATTTGGAAACAGCCATAAGGCCAGCAGGCCGGCTGCTAACACGGAAATCCCGATTCGTATGGAATAGCGCATGGTGAGCGAATCAGGATTGATAAGCTGTTTGAGGTTATTAAAGAAATAAGCAGGATGCAGGATATTCAGGGTCTGGGTTAAAGAATAGGAACGGAATACCCGGTGTTCGTCATTTGATGCCAGAAGCGTTATAGAATGTTCTGCCAGGCGGGTAATGCGTTCGGTAATATGGTAGATATCCCGGGCGATTTGCTCCTCCTGCATGCTTTTAAACGCCTGCACCTGCTCCAGCAATTGTTGATTCAGCGCACGCATCCGGTTAATGCGGGATACCACCAGCATTCTTTCTTCTTCTTTAACTGATAATAAGTACAGCTGCATCCGTTCCCCGATTTGTTCCGTGCTTCTGAACAAAGCATGTAGCAATACGGCTATCAGTTTGTCCTTATTGATTTTGAGCAACTCTTCTGCTTTCTCGCTGAGCTGAATAATCTGTAGACCCACAATGGAAGCCAGCTTTCTGGATTGGGTCAGCGCATATTTTGTTTTTTCCTTTTTATCCACCACGTCTGCCGTTTCTACAAAAAGAGTGAGCGAGGAATCGATGGCGGCACGTACTTCATTTTCCTTTAAATAAATTTCCCGAAGAGTGCTTCGCGGCGATTGCAAATCCAGACCCTTGCTCATGGACCTGGCCAGCCCCGCAAGCGATTGCCAAATGTTTGCAATTGTTGCCCGGTACGGTTTCCCGGCACGAATAAACAGGAAGCTTGCCAGCCCGACCAGTACGGTCCAAAGTCCGCCGAAAAAAATCCAGCGTACCCGGTGGCCAAGATCTTCCATGTTTGATACCGGATAGTAACAGGTAATGATAAAGGTGATATACACGCTCAGCGCCAGCCCCATTCCCCGTTCGCCCAGATTCCGGAACAAGCCGCTTAAAAGCCCGACCAGAAACAGGCCGGCCAATTGCAGCCCGGTTATGTTGCCGATTATACTGCCTAAGGTGCAGAAAACCAGAGAGAGAAGCATGGCGGCAATGAGCAGGCGGAAGCGTTGCCCCACATTTCCTTTCAATTCCACAAATGCAATGCTTTCTGCGGCAATAGCCGCCCATTCGGCTTGTTGCCGGTAACCGGTTATCACTCCGAACAATAAAGGAAACGTAACGGATATCGCCAGCCTGAATCCCCAACCCCATAAAGGCTCGCGATAGTAAGCCATGATCTGGTTGTTGATGGTGTCAAGCGAAGATTTTATACTCATAATCACAAAAGCAAAACTGCGGAATGTAAACTTAAACAAATATAATCAAGATGATGCCGGACTATAGAAAAACATTGTAACAGGGAGTGTCCCGGATTGCCGGGCGGTACGGATTGAAGGAGATTGAGGAAGGCTGACTGAAGCTGGAGGTAGCCTTTTATCTATTCGAGTTCTGTGAAAAACCTCGTCAGTTAAATTATTGTTATTAATTAATTGAATGTGTATATTGATAATTGTTAGTTAAATGCGTTATATTTGCGTGTGCAAAACAGACAACTTACCCTTATGGATGCGGTGATGAGTTTTAGCCCCCGTACCAAAACGAGCAAAGCAGTGAAAACATTAAACCAAATACACGATTTGGTCAACTGGCAGGCATTGGTCAATATCGTAAGTGATTTAGACAAGACCAAAACCGGTCGTGGCGGGCGACCGCCCATAGCTTTTGAGATAAAACTCAAGATGCTGTTCCTGCAATACACCTTCAATCTCAGCGATGAAGAACTCGAAGACCAACTCACAGACCGCCTGAGCTTTCAGCAATTTGTGGGATTGAGCTTTGAACAGGAGATACCCGAATTGGTTATAAAATGAATATGGTTTACCTGTACGGCATTGTATATTTCCAATATTTCACCTGGAATATTGGAGTGCAGGCTAATAGCTTATCCATATCCTGTCTTGTAATGTACAGGTATTCCGCATCTTCTAAACATTCAAATGTTTCCATGTTTTTACTCAGCGTTCTGAAGCTCATCATATTGGTAAGGAATTGATTTTCACAAGCGATCATACGCGTAATTTTAATCCCTTTATCATTATAAAATATGCCCTGATAATACCTTTATTGATAAAAAAGGATTTATCATAAATGGAATCAGAGTGCAGGATTATTTCTTTTTTCGGGCTGTTGCAGCCTGGAAATATTTTCTTATATGCTGCTCTTCTTTATTGGTCAGCTTCTGGTCTTTGTTTAGAAAAAACAGAATTTGGCTATAGGTCATCGTGCAAATTTTGAAATGTTATCATTAAACCTATTTGTGACACTACCTTATTATTTTCTCATAATGAATATCCGGATTATTTGCGGTCAGAGGCCGTTTAACGCTGTGATGTAGTCAGAATGTCGAACTTATTCTTTGAACAACACTACGGTGAACCGGGGTATCTGAACTGGTAATAGAAAAACACCATTTTTGACAATAAAATGAAAGAAACCTGTTATCAGGAATTTTTACTTATATATCCTGAAACTCAATACAGATAAGCATCATAAATCAAAAAGAGCGTGATTGGTTTCACGCTCTTTTTGATTTCAGTAGGGAAGACAGCCCAAGCGGCGGCTCCGGTCGCCTGCTCAGCGTTGCTTAGAGAACTTACCGGATTGTATTATCCCTTCTCCACTAATGATTTTGTAATAGTATATACCGCTTGCCAGATTGTTTAACGCTATGCTTTCCCTGTCCAAAAGCATTTTCCTTATTAATTCCGATCCAAACATGTTGTAAATGATTATTTCGGCATTATTGGTTGTGATCGCACCCGTTCTGTCAATATGAAGCACATTTTGAACAGGATTAGGGTAAAGGATAAATGCTTCAGATGCCTGCTGACCATGGATGGCAATCCTTATTGTTTTAGAGAATTTATACATGCCTGATATATCAGTATGAAGAACACGATAATAACCAACAGGAGCAGGTCGTACATCATTAAAGCTATAATCAGCGGCGGTGCCATTGGAAGCGACCTTATAAATGGCTTCAAAATTTTTGCTATCCGTACTTTTTTCGAGGGTAAAATATCCATCATTCATTTCCCGGGCTACTTTCCATTTCAAGACAATCTGTCCGTTAAGTTCATAAGCTTCGAAATAATCCCAATCCAAAGGAAGCGGTATATTACTGCATCCCGGAGGCAGAATAGTGTTAATGGCATTTGTCGTAAGTGCACCATTTGTCGTAAGCGCTCTGCCCTCAATACTAATGCCCGTGTTTAGATTAACAGCTCCGTTATTACAGACAATGGTTCCTTTAAAAACACTGTAGTCATTAATATCCACAGCGCCATCAACCTTCCAGAATACATTGGCAGCCTGCGCACCATTGATCAATACTACCGTAGCATAGGTAGCGGTAGAAAGCGCTCCGTTTATCTGGATGACAAAAACGGCATCGGGGTTTCCCTGTGCATTTAGAAAAAGGGTGTCGGTAAACGACGTGGCTGCATTCAGAAGATAGGTGTGCGGCGTTAGCACCAGCTGATTGCCAAACTGTGCGGGGTATAATAATTCTATGTCATACGGCAATGTATTGAGATAAGTATATACATTGATCAGGTCTGCGGCAGCAACAGCCGTTGATGTATCAGGAATGGGATGAATAACCCCGGTTACGGTAAGCGAATCATAACCGGTTGTAAGACCTACGTTAGTGCCTATATCGCCGTTAACAATAGACAGACCGCTATTGACATTGGCGCCGTTACCGGTGAACAGTGCATAACACGCCGTTGAGGCCAGCGAGGGTGCAACAGGCCCGCTGAGCACAGGGCTTCCACAGCCTAAAGGTAAAGAAGCTGTTGTCGAATTGATATTTATCGCACCGGTCGTAGAAAGGGCACGGCCTTCCAGTTGCACATCGGAACCTATATCAATGGCTGCATTGTTTGCGATAATAGTTCCTTTCATTTGTGTGCCGGAGGCTAAGCTTACCAAGCCCTCTGCTTTCCAAAAAACATTACAGGCCTGGGCCCCGTTGATTAACCTCACCTGTGCTGCCGCAGCGGATGAAAAAGCGCCTTGTATCTTAAATACAAATATGGCACCGGTATCGCCTGAAGCATCTAAGGTAAGCGCCTCATTTAATGTCGTATTGGCGGCAAAAGCATAAACACCGGGCAAAAAGGTATCATTGTTGCCCAGTAGCACTCCCGGAAAATAATCGGGAGTCATGGTATCAAGTTGATTATAGGCCATAGATAAATCCGTCTGGGCAGCATTGGTACTCCCATCGCTATTGTGCATCACTCCGTTTACATTCCCGAATGCCGTTATGGCTCCGGTATTAGTGCCAATATCCCCGGTTAAATGAGATATTCCTGTGTTTCCTATTGCTCCGTTAGAGGAGAAAATAACATAACTACTTGCGGATCCTAAAGCCGGAGCTTGCGCAACACTTATATGAGGAAGGAAAGAAAGGCAGAGGGAGGAAAGAAAAAATAATAAACTGTTTTTCATAAAATTTGTTTTTAGTTTATTGCGAAATTGCGTTGTTTGCGACTCTAAACCATTACACATTTCTCCTTAATAATTACATGATTCACACTTACCCCGCTGTCACATTCCTGCGAAGCAGCATGTGATGAAAATAATGAGGTTTAAAACTTCAGGTAATTGATCACAAGTTTACCGGGTAAAACATGCTACAGCGAATACGGAAACTCTACCTTGTTAAATAGAAACTAAAGCTGGGGACATCGAAACCTACTGCTGCGTAGCCTGAGAAACGCCGAACGCACTATAAAAACGTTTTCCCTGCAATTCTCCGCTAAAATCAACCATGAATAATTTTCTTCCTGTAACTTCGCCCCTTATCATTTTACGGTATGTATATGCAGCCTAAGTACTCCTGGTTATCGGCCTTATTGTTTCTGTTTCTTTCCATCAATGCCCTTGCGCAAAAAAAGGTAACGGTAAGCGGTTATGTAAAAGATGCGGCTACCGGCGAAACCATAATCGGTGCCGATGTGATTGTGAATGAAACGCAGGATATGGTCAGCACCAATGCTTATGGGTTTTATTCCCTTTCATTGCTGCCGGGCAGCTATTCGATTTCAGTTTTTTATTTGGGCTACGAACTGGTTACCCGTCCACTTACGCTTTCGGGTAATGAAACGCAGCATTTTGATTTGCATAAAGAGGCGAACACCCTGGAGGAAGTGATTGTGTCCGATACCCGCAAGGATGCAAATGTGCAGAATACGCAGATGGGCACGGTGACACTCAGCACGGATCAGATAAAGAAATTGCCGGTTATTTTTGGGGAATCCGATGTCTTAAAAGCCATTCAGTTATTGCCTGGTGTGCAGTCGGCAGGCGAGGGACAGTCGGGCTTTTATGTGCGCGGCGGCGGTCCGGATCAGAATATGATTTTTTTAGATGATGCCGTAGTGTATAACACCGGGCATCTGTTCGGCTTTTTTTCCATATTCAATTCGGATGCCATCAAAAGTACCACCCTGATTAAAGGTGGCATGCCGGCGAATTACGGAGGCCGCTTGTCTTCCGTATTGGACGTTTCCATGAAAGACGGGAATATGAAATCTTATCATGGCGAAGGAGGCATAGGCTTGATTGCCTCACGCCTGACCCTAGAAGGGCCTATTGTAAAAGATAAAGGATCGTTCATGTTGTCCGGCCGGAGAACTTATGTGGATGTGATCACCAAGCCCTTCCTGCAAGGCAATACAAAAGGTTCGGGATATTATTTTTACGATCTTAACCTGAAAGCAAATTATGTGCTTGGCTCAAAGGATCGTATTTACCTGAGCGGATATTTCGGTCGCGATGTATTTAGCTTTAACAGTAGCGGCGGAACTTTTAACGCCCATATTCCCTGGGGCAATGCTACCGGTACGCTGCGCTGGAACCACCAGTTCAACAGTAAACTGTTTCTGAATACTACGGCGGTTTATAACGATTATAAATTTGAATTTAATGCTGCGCAAAATAATTTTAATGTCAAATTTTATTCTGGCATTAAAGACTGGAATGGCAAGATGGATTTTGATTACTATGCCGCATTCGGGCACCATATTAAATTTGGCGGCGTTTATACCTACCATACTTTTACGCCGAATCAGGTTAGCGGCAGCAGCGACACAATGGCGTTTGAGCCCAATAATGCTTTGCGTAAATTCGGCCATGAAGCCGGGGTTTATATTACGAATGAATTTGATCTGGGTCGATTCGTAAAGATCAACGCCGGCCTGCGCTACTCCTGGTTTGGACAGGTAGGTCCTTATACCAATTATACTTATGAAGGGAGTAAAAAAACGGATAGCCTGGTATTCGGAAAAGGAGATTTGGTGAAAAGCTATGGAGGACTGGAACCGAGGCTCAATGCCCGTTTTACCGTTACCAAAACGGCTTCCTTAAAAGCCAGTGTTGCACGAACTAATCAGTATATCCATTTAGTTGCCAATAACGGAACCACTTTCCCGACGGATATTTGGTCACCCAGTTCTCTGGTGGTACAGCCTCAGAAATCCTGGCAGTATTCCATAGGTTATTTTCAGAATTTCAACAATAATGCTATAGAAACATCGGTGGAGCTGTACTATAAGGATATGCAAAACCAGATTGAATACCGGAGCGGTTACACACCTACATCATTCAAGGACGTGGAGGCTGACTTCGTATTTGGAAACGGATATGCTTATGGTGCGGAATTTTTTATTAATAAAACCAAAGGCCGTTTCACCGGATGGATCGGTTACACGCTTTCCTGGACCTGGCGCGACTTTAAGCAGTTGAATAACGGCAATCGCTTTCCTGCAAAATACGACAGGAGGCATGACCTCTCTGTAGTGGCCAGTTATGAACTGAATAAGAAATGGAATTTTTCTGCCGTATTTGTATTCGGTTCCGGAAATGCAATAACGCTCCCGACCGGCTACTATTTTATTGAGCAAAATCTGGTTCAGGACTACAGCGCTATTAACCAGTACCGGATATTTCCATACCACCGTCTTGACCTCTCTGTGAATTACACCAGAAGGCCTGACTCCAAACGCAGGGTTCGTGGCAGCTGGGCTTTTTCCATTTACAACGTGTATAACCGCTATAACCCTTATATCCTGTTTGTAGATACCGAAGGCAGTCTGGCTCAGGGCGCAAAGGTGCAGGTAAAGCAGATTTCCATTTTCCCCATCCTGCCCAGCATCACTTATAACTTTAAGTTTTAGGCAGTTTGTTGGTAACTTTGCCGCTACAAACGGCCGGAATCTTCCGGTGGAGATTGATATTTTTATATGACAACAGAACAGTTAAAAGAGCTGCGCGACAGGGTGCAGCACCTGAGTAAGTATTTAAAGGTAGAGGACCGGAAAGCTAAGCTGGAAGACGACCGCCGGGTTTCCCTGTCGCCGGGTTTCTGGGATGATAATAAACGGGCAACCGGGATTTTGAAATCAATCCAGGCCAATAAATACTGGATCGACCTTTTTGAGCAATCACAACGTGCCATAGAAGATTTTGCCGTCATCTTCGACTTCTGGAAAGAGGGAGAGGCAATGGAAGAAGAAGTGAAAAGCAGCTATGATGCTGCCGTGCAGGCTATGGATGATGCCGAGTTTAAATCTACCCTGAATCAGCCCGAAGATGAAATGCCGGCTATCCTGCAAATCAATTCCGGGGCCGGGGGAACCGAAAGCCAGGATTGGGCGGAAATGCTGGCGCGTATGTATAAAATGTACGGACAAAAACATGGCTGGACCGTGACGGAACTGGACTGGCAGTGGGGTGATGGGGCAGGAATTAAAACCTGCACCCTACAGTTCGATGGCGATTTTGCCTATGGATTGCTGAAGGCGGAAAGTGGGGTGCATCGCTTAGTGCGCATCTCACCGTTTGACAGTAACGCCCGTCGCCACACCTCGTTTGCTTCCGTATTCGTATATCCTTTGGTGGATGATTCTATATCAATAGAAGTGAAGGACAGTGAGGTGAAAATGGAGACTTCCCGAAGCGGCGGTGCAGGTGGCCAAAATGTAAATAAAGTGGAAACCAAAGTGATGCTGACCCATATCTCTACCGGTATTGTGGTCATCTGCCAGACGGAACGTACACAGCTGGGTAACCGGGAAAAAGCCATGCAAATGCTGAAAAGCCGTTTGTATGAGGAAGAGCTGCGCAGGCGTGAAGCCATGAAAGATGCCACGAATGCAGGAAAGAAAAAGATCGAGTGGGGCAGCCAGATCCGTTCCTATGTTTTTCATCCTTATAAAATGATCAAAGATCACCGTACAGATTATGAAGTGGGCAATGTGCAGCCCGTAATGGATGGTGAGTTAGACGACTTCATTAAAGCCTACCTGATGATGGATGCGGAAGATTAGTTTCCCCCATTCATTAATTCAGCAGCATATTGTCTATTAAACGGATTTCGCCGATGAAGGCTGCAATTAAGGCAATCATTTTCCGGTCGGGGTGGTAATCGTGGAGCAATTCCAGCGTGTCTGCATCGGCCAGCTCAATATAATCCGGACGGATTCCTTTATGCGTTAATAGATCCCGGCATTCCTTTTGAACCACAGCAAAATGAGCCGTATTCATCTTGGCCTGAATGGAGACTAAGCACTGGTAAATCAGGTTGGAAGTTTCACGTTGTACCGGAGTCAGCCGCCGGTTGCGGGAGCTCATAGCCAGCCCGTCCGCTTCCCGAAGCGTTGGTATGCAATACGGTTGAACCGGGATTCCCTTGTCTGAGATTAAATGGGACAGCACCATATATTGTTGATAATCCTTTTGCCCTAAATAGAGGTTGTCAGGCTTTACCATATCCAGCAGGATACTGACTACCTGCGCCACACCCTGAAAATGCCCCGGACGGAAAGCGCCTTCCAGTTTCGGCTCTAAATTACCCAGGTCAAATTTCTGGTTCAGTTTCGTCCCGTTGGGGTAAATTTCCGCTACTTCCGGCAGCAGTAGGATATCACAACCTGCATGACTCAGCATGTCAATATCCGTTGCAACGGAACGCGGATACCGTGAGAGATCATCGGGGTTATTAAACTGAGTCGGATTTACAAAAATACTGCATACCGTGAGGTCATTAGCGGCTTTTGCCGCTTTGATCAAGGACAGGTGCCCTTCATGCAGGGCGCCCATCGTGGGAACAAATCCTGTTTTTTGACCCTTTTCCTGAAGTGGTTGTATATAAGATTGAAAAGCAACCTTTGTTTTAAATAAGAACATTTGAGGATTAAAGCTAATTTACAAGTATATAAATGGAATATATTACGTGATATTTTCGTACCTTTGCCGCCAAACCTACGCTAAAATTACGATTTTGGCAATACTAAAGTAGCAAAGCAATTTCTATACTTAATGTCTATACAAAATAAAAAGCGCATATTAATCATAGCTAATGAGCTGTCTCCTTATCTGGAAATTACTGATTTTGCGCAAATATTAAACCAGCTTGCCGTAAAATCTTTTGAAAGCGGCATGGAGGTGCGGGTTATTATGCCGCGTTTCGGTGTGATTAATGAACGACGGCACAGGTTGCATGAGGTGGTACGTTTGTCCGGAATTAATATTGTGGTGGACCGGGAAGATTATCCTTTACTGATTAAGGTGGCCTCCCTGCCCAATGCACGCCTTCAGGTTTATTTTATGGACAATGAGGATTTTTATAAAAGAAAATTTGTGTTCAGGAATGCGGAAGATGAGTTCTTTGACGATAATGAGGAGCGGATGATTTTCTTTTGTAAAAGCGCTTTGGAAATTGTAAAAAAATTCGGCTGGCCTCCTGATATTATTCATTGTCATGGCTGGTTTACGGCATTAATTCCTATGCTCCTGAAGACTTCCTATAAAAAGGAGCCTGTATTTGTGCATTCCAAGTCATTATTTACGGCACAGCAATCGCAGCATAAAGAAAAGCTCAAACCCGAAGTTGCTAAGCAAATCATAGACAGCGTGGCCGTAAAGCCTTCGGATCTGGTTGCTTATAACGGATTCAGCTTCAACAGCCTGATGTATGGCGCCTGTAAATATGCTGATGTTATTATTCATGGAGACAATAAAGTGGATAAAAAGATCGTTACTGATTTCAAAACGAACCGCTATAAAAAGATTGTTCCGTTTTCAGCAGAATGGGTCGAAGATGCCACATCTTTATTTGAGACCTACCTGTCCCTGACGAAAGATAAAGAATAGTATAAAAATCAAAATAGCAAAAAGATTGAATCTAAAGAATAACTCCGGTATCTTGAAAGCCTTTGCTTTGAGCGTTGGCTTTTTTTCATTTGTCGCCTGTAAAGAGCGTAGTGTAATAAAGCCGGATCTGGTTCCGGGAATTGACAATGTCAATACCTTCGGGAAATCCATTGCCGATTTTGATGTGAACATTACTTCGGGATACATTGACTCGCTCCGTACGGATAATTATGCAGTTCCTCTGGTAGCATTGGGCAGCATTGCTAATGATCCCTTTTTCGGAAAGACACAGGCCGGGTTTTATTTTCAGGTTATCCCGCCTCTGGCTAATTTCACCTTCCCGGAAGATTTGTCAGCCATTGATTCTGTGGTATTGGCTGTGCCTTATGCCCGTTTTTCTTATGGAGATGATAACCTGGAAAGCGACCTTCAGGCAATAAAGGTTTATCGCATCACGGATTCGGAGTTTGGTACCGGCGATACGGCAAAAGTACGTTATGCATTTGATCAACTGGCTATTGAGCCTGCACCGCTGGCCAGCGCTCTGGTATCCCTAAGTTCCATAAAGGAGGATTCGGTTACATACAATAGCGGCTCCGTAATCCGTAATACCATGCGTATAAGGATGCCGGTAGCCTTGGGGGAAGAATTTTCCGCGCTTGATACTTCCGTGCTAAGCAGCAATACGGCTTTTACCGAATATTTCAAAGGACTTTATGTAGCGCCGGATACTACGGCAGCTTTGAATTATCAAAAACGCATTTCCTATTTTATATTGGACACCGCATCTGCGGGCAGCAATTTTGCAAAAGCGCGCCTGGAGATTTATTATAAGAAATCGGATGGAAGTCACAGCTTGATTTTGTTCCCTTACAAGATGGGCATTGATGCCATGTTTTCCAATATCCGGCGTAACTATCAGTCTTTCCCTGCTCAGGCATACAGCGCAGGGACATCCCATGATTCGATAGTATTGCAATCGTTCCCGGGCTTATACTCTGAAATCACGCTCAATAATATCCAGGATATTCCTAAATCGATTATCAATAAAGCACAACTGACAATTACGGTATTAAAGGTTGGGAATGATGATATCTATCTTCCATCGCAGCAACTGGTGCTGTCGGGAGTTAATGAAGATGGTTCCCTGTACGCTCTTAGCGACTATTATGATAATACGGGATTGAATAGCTCACTGACTTCCTCTGTGGGTGGTTCGCCAGCGACAGCTACAATTAACGGGGTGCAATATCTTCAATATAAGATCAATTTCCCGCGGGAATTGCAGAAGGCGATCTTGGCTGGTAAAACTTCATTGAAACTGAGGCTCACCTCCGTAACGAATTATTACGGTGCTTATCGCTTAGTGGCCGATGGCATTAACGGACAGGAAGATACCCGGTTGAAATTTGACGTAATTTACAGTATCCATTAATTTTACATAAACCATTTAAAATAAACCATTATGTGTGGAATTGTAGCCTATATAGGTTCAAAAGATGCTTATCCTGTCATCATTAAAGGCCTTAAACGCCTCGAATACCGGGGCTATGACAGTGCAGGAGTAGCCTTGCTTGACGAAGGTGCACTGAAGATTTTTAAGAAAGCGGGCAAGGTAGCAGAGCTGGAACGTTTTGTTCAGGATAAAGATTTAGCCGGCACGATTGGTATAGGTCATACGCGATGGGCCACACACGGAGAGCCGAACGATCGCAATGCACATCCGCATTTGTCTTTTTCCAAAAGATATGCTATGGTGCATAACGGTATTATTGAAAACTATGCTACCATTAAGGCGGAGCTTCAAAAAAGAGGATATGAATTCAACTCAGATACGGACACTGAGGTGCTGGAAAATCTGATTGAAGACATACAAAAGGAGGAAAACATCTCCTTAGGGGATGCTGTCCGGATAGCGCTGAATGAAATCATCGGCGCTTATGCCATTGTTATCCTGGATAAAGAAGATCCGGATACGCTTGTAGCCGCCCGTAAGGGAAGTCCTTTGGTAGTGGGTATCGGGAATGAAGAATTTTATGTAGCTTCCGATGCTTCTCCGATTATCGAATTCACAAAGGAAGTGGTATATCTTGATGATAAAGAGTATGTGGAATTGACACGTGGCGGAAAAATGACCGTAAAGACACTTGGGAATATAGAAATGACACCCTATATACAGCAGCTTGAAATGGACCTGGAAGCGATTGAAAAGGGCGGTTTTGAGCATTTTATGCTGAAAGAAATTTATGAGCAACCCAATGTGATTCAGGATGCCATCCGGGGCAGAATGAATGCGCAGGAAGGCTGGATTAAACTGGGTGGCGTGTCCGAGTACATCAACCGGATCAATAATGCCGAGCGCTTCATCATTACGGCCTGTGGCACATCTTATCACTCCGGGCTGCTGGGAGAATACCTTATTGAAGAGCTGGCACGGGTTCCGGTAGAGGTGGAGTATGCTTCCGAGTTCCGGTACCGGAATCCTATAATTAATGAAAGTGATATTGTCCTGGCCATTTCTCAATCAGGGGAAACCGCCGACACGCTCGCGGCTATTGACCTGGCTAAGGAGCGTCAGGCATTGATATACGGCATTTGTAATGTTATCGGATCGTCTATTGCACGGGTTTCACATGCCGGGTCTTATACCCATGCCGGCCCTGAAATCGGCGTAGCATCCACGAAGGCCTTTTCTACTCAGGTTGTCATTCTTACATTGCTGGCATTACAGATTGCGCAGTACAAGGGCACGATCTCGACCTCTTATTTACGCCGGGTTTTGTTTGAGCTGGAAAGCATTCACCTCAAGGTGCAGGAAGCGCTGCAGTTAGATGAACAGATCCGGGAACTGGCTATGAAATTTAAAGATGCTTCCAACTTTTTGTATCTGGGTCGCGGATATAATTTTCCCGTTGCACTGGAAGGCGCACTCAAGCTGAAAGAAATTTCGTACATCCATGCCGAAGGCTATCCGGCCGCAGAGATGAAACATGGCCCCATCGCGCTTATTGATGAGCACATGCCGGTGGTGGTGCTGGCTACAAATGCCAGTGCACACGATAAGGTCGTATCCAATATTCAGGAGGTAAAAGCGCGGAAAGGCATTGTCATTGCGGTGGTAAACAAAGGAGACAGGGAAATTGCGGCATTGGCAGATTATACCATTGAAATTCCCGAAACCGAAGAGATTTTATCGCCACTCCTGACTATTGTGCCGCTCCAGTTATTGTCTTATCATGTTGCAGTGCTGCGTGGTACAAACGTGGATCAGCCCCGTAATCTGGCAAAATCCGTAACGGTAGAATAAGTTGAGGCGTTTTGCCGGAATATATTTATCATTTCCGGACAGATTTAAAAACAGATTAATCCCCACGAGGGACTTTCAGTTGAGCTTAAATCTCCAGCCTAAGAATCCGCGTATCCCCTGGTTGGGCGCATACACATAGGACGGGTCGAAGGTCAGTGCATAAGGATTATCCGTTGTCGGAACGACTTGTCCTTTTGCATCGAAGATCACGTCTCTGTCGAATGGATCCCCGGCTCGTGCGATTATAAAAGGATTTCCCCGGTTGGGTGTCCAGTTCAACAGGTTTTTTATGCCGGCATAAATTTCAAATCTTTTGAATCCGTCGTAGGTGAACTGTATATTTTGAATGCTCCACCAGGGCGATTCCGCTCTTCGCGGGTCTAAGTCGCTTAGCAGGGGCAGCTGCATCGGGCTATATATGTTTCCGGTATAATCAACCGCTAAATTCCAGGAGCTTATCTTATAGGATATGGTCCATGTGGCCGTAAATTTTTCTGTCAGCATCTGTAGCTGTGTGATGCCCCGCTCCGTTATTGTGTTGCCCATCAGTGTTCCACCTAAGTTTAGTTTCAGTCCGCTTGTAAAGTTCAGGTCGGCATTCAGGCTGATGCCTTTGCTGACTGCATAGCCTTCTAAATTATCATAAATGATGGCATTCGGATCCGTTTTGTAATCGGGAATGATTCTGTTAAGAAAATAAGTGTAAAATGCGGTGGCATCCAGACCGATAAATGTACCGGAATTCAGAAACATTTTGTCATAAAAATTCAAATTGACATTGTAGGATTTTTCAGGCTTTAAATCGTTTTGAATGATTACGACTCTTGCCCCGGTCAGTGCAGCATGATCTTCCGTGAACAGGTTCACTACCCGAAACCCGGTACCGGTGTTGAGGCGTAAGATGCAGGTTTCGCTTACCGGCCATTTATAGGCAATTCTTGGTGTGAAAATATTACCATGAATATTGTTGTGATCATACCGGAAGCCCAACAGTAATTTGTGGTTTTTTGATAAGGAAATTTCATCCTGTACAAATATGCCCGGCAACCAGGTTTCTTCAGGGTGGTTAATAGCGTCAACTGTTGCAGTTGCCGGAGTATTGTCATCATAAAAGGTATAGCGCAGCGTAAGGCCTGTGAGCAAATCATGCCGGCCCAAAGTTTTATCCCACGTGAACTGACCAAATCCTATTTTCTGATTGCCAAGATATGCAGTAGTGCCATAGCGACTGTCCTGATCGTGCATAATTAAGGAAAAGCCCAGAAACAACTTTTCCTTTACCGGAAGCTGATAATTTCCGAATAATTCAGCGCGGTTAGTATAAATGCTTTCACCGTATATCTCATCGCCGCCCCGGTAGCTTGAATTCCAACGCATATCTCCGCCCCATCGATCTTCATACAGATAACGCCCGGCAAGTGTGAATATGCGGTGATCCTTACGGTCGAAATGCCATTTTTGGAAAATGGATATGCTGTGCTGCAAGGTGACATCCGTAAAATTATCGTGGTTATTATCCACCCGGTTCTGGAAATTGAAATAATTGATCCCGATTAAGGAATTGATTTTTTTACCGGTATTAAATTTAAAGCTTAAATCTGCATTACAGGCTCCCCAGGTTGTTCCAAAAATATCCGCACTGAATCGGGGTGTATTTTGCGCGCTTCGGGTGATGATATTAATGAGCCCGCCTACCGCTTCGCTGCCGTATAAAGAAGAAGCCGGCCCTTTCACAATTTCAATCCGTTCTACTATTCCATTGGGAATCCCGGAGAGTCCGTAAACCGTACCTAAAGCGCTTACGACAGGCATTCCGTCGATTAAGACCATGGTATAAGGCCCTTCCAGTCCGTTGATGTGGATATCGCCCGTATTACAGATATTGCAGTTCAATTGTGGACGGACACCGTTGATATTTTGTAAAGCTTCAAAGATGTTGGGTGTGGGGTTTTTCTTAAAAAATGCCGGGGTATAAACTTCTACGGGAACAGGGCTTTCCAGGCGACGTACCGCTTTCATGGTTCCGCTTATGACCACATCATCCAGTGTGCCGGTATGTTTGAACATGCTCAGGTTAATATCCCGACTCAATATTTCGCTTGGCAGTAAGGTTACTTCCGATTGGAAAGTATCATAATTTAGATGGCTGATGATGAGCTGATAGGTTCCCGGCAGTATGTTTGTAAGGCTATAATTCCCGAGGCTGTCTGATAGTGTTACGTAATCTGTATTTCCCAATTGCACATGTGCTGCGGCTACCGGAGTTTCGGCTTCGGTTATCTTGCCAATCAGGCTTGCTGTTTGCGCTACACTATTCCGGGAAAAGCATAATGCGAATATTCCAATGATCAGATATACGGGACGCTTCATAATAGGATGAATTTATTTTAGTTTGCAAAACTATAAAAGTTAGGTTAACCTAACAAAAATATTTAAGTATTATTTTTATATTTGCAGCAACAAATGAAAAACTCCCGAGTATGCCCTTATCTTATACGGAAGAAAATTACCTGAAAGCAATATTCAGGATTGGCTCGGATCATGATTCAGACGACGCCGGAACCAATGAACTGGCTGCTTATCTGTCCGTAAAGCCTGCTTCGGTTAATGAAATGCTGAAGAAACTGAAGGACAAGAAATTGGTGCATTATGAAAAATACGGGAAGATTACGCTTACGAAATCGGGCAGGGAAAATGCCATTGACATTATTCGTAAGCACCGGCTTTGGGAAACTTTTCTGTATGAAAAATTAGAATTTAGCTGGGATGAAGTGCATGAAGTAGCGGAAGAACTGGAGCATATTCAATCGAAAAAGCTGATAGATAAGCTGGATAAATTCCTGGATTACCCGGTATTCGATCCGCATGGTGATCCGATACCCAATGAAAAAGGAATTTTCAAAAAGCAATCTAAGAAAATGCTTTCGGAAATTGAGGTAGGAAAGTCCTGTAAGATGGTGGCCGTGAAAGATAATTCAGGTTCTTTCCTGCAATATGTGGTCAGCCTTGGCCTGGGAATCAATAATAAGATTAAAGTCATTTCAAGAGAAAAGTTTGACGGTCAGACTTCCCTTGAAATCAATGGAAAAGTAAAGATCGTCAGCCAGAAATTCACGGATAATATTTTCGTGATGTAAGAGAGGTGACTATTCATTTACTTATTTAGCAGTACTGAAAATTTATTATCCCCCGGAGTAATCCGCTTTTGCCTTTACCGGAAATATTGCAGTAAGATAAGCGCAGCGCCCAAAGCCAGCTCAAGAGCCATAACGAAATTAAGGTATGTGGTGCTTTTGTTCATTTTTAACCGGGAATACAAGCGCCCCAATCCGGAACAAATGACAACGATGCCCAACAAATATATCAGCTCATTTACTTCAGGAACCTTAAAAGCAGCCCATGCACACAAAAATCCCATTCCCAGGTATATTCCGCTTAAAAACCGGAGGACATTATCCAGCATTAATTGCGGGGGCACCTCTTTCGGTAAAAAATATCCGGCTCCTTTTACCAGGAGATTTGTTCCGCCCAAAAAGCATATCATGGCTATAATGCCCAGTATGATTTGAATAGCTGTTTCCATATTATTAAGCGCTAAAGCATGTTGTTGTGTATGCCTGATTTGAATTATCGAAGGTATATTTTTTTGCGGCTGAACATTTTGATTTGTCGCTTTTTTTACTGCAATATGGGAAAAAATAATGCCTCATTCGGTTTCCTGCCAGACCGCAAAATCAACAGATGTGTTTTAGATTATTTCCGTAAAAAAGACGTTTTATTGCACTAAATTCTACTCTTGAAAAAAAAGTTTTTCACCAAAATAGTGAAATTCGTGTTTTGTCCGGGCAACAGGAAGCCTGTTTGTCTCCTACGATGTACCGTTCATGGCAGTTACTATTATTGGATTTGCTTCTATTGCTAACCTTCCATTTACAAAAATCCCGAAGGGATGACAATATTATAGCAATGATAAAGATAACAAACAACATACAATGTCACCCAATGTTTGTGATGTTGTTACCCATGGGCGGGTAGGGGTGAATGCAATTCGCCCCTACGGATTACAACCAATTTCACACAGCATGATGAAGAACCTAAAAAAATTTCCAATGAAACAATCGCTATTTTTTTGTATCCGGTATTTATGCTGCAAGAATATATACCGACCAGGGTGTCGTATTTTAAAAGATCGTGTTGCAATAGTTGCTTTTTTCATAAGCTATTGGGTGTTGATCTCCTGTATATGATTTTTATACAGGAGATTTTTTTGTTGCCAGCCATACTGCGGGTTGTCCCGGCTTTGGTTGAACAGCATACGGTAATTGGAAGCAGGCCGGCTGAAATCTTTGCTCATTTCTCCAGAAATTTTTTTGTTCATTTCCGAAAAATCCATTTACTTTGTTTTTGAAAGTACTTTTTTAAATAAAAAATTAAACGCTTTACATTATTAAACTGCTTACAGATGACTTTTCAAAATAAAAGACTTGCCGCCATAGTAATTGCGGTAATAGTTTTATTATTGGTGCCTTTTACGGCTATGCAATTCAGCCATGAAGTGCATTGGACCCTCCCTGATTTTGCCGTTGCCGGAGGCTTGCTGCTGGGCGCCGGGCTATTGTGTGAGCTGGTTATGAGAAAGGTGAAACGAACCCGTTACCGGATAGCCATTTGCATGATTATCCTGGTCGCGTGCTTTCTGTTCTGGGCAGAGCTGGCCGTAGGCATTTTCGGTACGCCGTTCGCAGGGCATTAGTATTCCGATACCGGATTAACCGCAGGTTAACCCATCCATTTCAAATTTTTAATTTGTTTAGCAAATAGATATGGATATTTGTAACCACTAAAAAATACAGCTTATTCCATATATTTATACGCATTTTAACCCTCTTGATAAAGGATTTTAATTAACCCCAATTCTTTTTGCTAAAGAACAATTATGGAATATCATGTCAGTTCCACTTCCGTGGACATCCGGGAACTCAACGATCGTATTCATGAAAGCAGCGCAATCATTGACCTGCTGAATCTGGAGCTCAACAAGGCTTTGGTCGGGCAAAAATATATGACGGAGCGGCTTCTGATCGGCTTGCTGACCCAGGGTCACATTTTGCTGGAAGGCGTTCCCGGGCTTGCCAAAACATTAGCTATCAAATCGCTGGCTTCAGCAATAGATGCTAAATTCAGCAGAATCCAGTTCACCCCGGATCTGTTGCCGGCGGATGTGATCGGCACCCTGATTTATAATCCGCAGGAGCATAAGTTTCAGGTAAAGCACGGCCCCATCTTTGCCAATTTTATCTTAGCCGATGAAATCAACCGCGCACCGGCAAAAGTACAAAGCGCCTTATTGGAAGCGATGCAGGAAAAGCAGGTAACTATCGGCGAAACGACCCACAAGCTCCAGGAACCTTTTCTGGTATTAGCTACCCAAAATCCGATTGAGCAGGAAGGCACTTATGCATTGCCTGAGGCGCAGGTGGATCGTTTTTTACTGAAAGTGGTCATCTCCTATCCGGGAAAAGAGGAAGAACGTTTGATCATTCGTCAGAATCTTAATCCCGCCGGCTTGCAAAAAATAAATCCGGTTGCATCAAAGCAGGAGATTCTGAATGCACGGCAGTTAGTACGTTCCATTTATATGGATGAAAAAATTGAGCAATACATTCTGGATATCGTATTTGCAACCCGTTTCCCGGATGAATACAAATTGCCCCGGCTGAAATCCCTGATCAGCTACGGAGGGTCACCACGCGCCAGCATCAGCCTTGCGCATGCCGCTAAGGCCTACGCCTATATCAAACGCCGCGGCTATGTGATACCGGAAGATATCCGGTCTGTGGCACACGATGTGCTGCGCCACCGCATTGGTATAACTTATGAAGCAGAAGCGGAAAACGTTACCAGCGAGCAGATTATTAATGAAATTCTGAACGTGGTGGAAGTTCCCTAAATGTGTTGCAGAATGCGTACGGTTTCTTTTTTCATGCTTGCTAATCAAAAACAGGATAATTGTAAATGATCTCCACCGCGGAAATCTTAAAAAAAGTCAGAAGGATTGAAATTAAAACGAAGGGCCTGAGCAGCCACGTTTTTTCAGGCGAATATCATTCCGCCTTTAAGGGAAGAGGAATGTCCTTCAGCGAAGTGCGGGAATACAGCCCTGGCGATGATGTGCGTACAATAGACTGGAATGTGACGGCAAGATTTTCCACACCATTTATCAAAGTTTTTGAGGAGGAACGGGAGCTTACGCTTATGCTGCTGGTTGACATCAGCAACAGTTCTCTGTTTGGAACACGCGGACAGATTAAGCGGGATATTATTACGGAGATTGCTGCGGTACTTTCTTTTTCGGCGATTACCAATAATGACAAGGTGGGCGTTATCTTTTTTAGTGATCAGGTGGATAAATACATTCCGCCTAAGAAAGGGAAGTCGCATGTGTTACGCATCATCCGGGAGATGATTACGATTCAGGCCCGGCAAAAATCCGTTACGGATATTGGAGCATGTCTCCGGTTTTTTAATAACGCTTCCCGGAAAAGAACCATTGCTTTTTTACTGAGTGATTTCATCAGCGCACCTTATCAGGACAGCCTGAGACTGACTGCCCGGCGTCATGATCTGGTGGGCATCCAGGTTTACGATCCTGCGGATAAGGAACTGCCCCGCGTCGGCCTTATCCGGGTACAGGATAGCGAAACCGGTGATATACGCTGGATGGACACTTTCGATAAAAGGCTTCGCAAGCACTACTCAGCTTCGTTTATGGCGCATCAGCAATACAGTGTTCAGGCGTTTCATAAAGCCGGTGCGGATATGATAGCTATACAAACCGGAGAGGATTACGTAAAAGCGTTGCAGGGATTTTTTATTGGACGGGGTTAAAGCATATTACATGAAGGAAGGAGAAACTCATTGATGAAACGATTTTTTTTAAAGCGCATATTATTCGTCTTACTGCCGGCGACAGGGTTCATGCCGGCAATAGCTCAGCTGCCGGAGGTATCGGTAACTCTGAGTAATCAGCATATCGTTATCGGGGACCAGGTGCCTTTGACTTTAAAGATGCAGCATATGCCGCAAAACGGCAAGGTGCGCTGGCCCTCAGTTCCCGACAGCATTAAAGGCTGGGAAGTGGTAGATAGCGGGAAGATCGATACGATTCGAAATGCCGGTATGATGGCGCTTCAACAACAATTGATCATTACCTCTTTCGATTCGGGCAGCCATAATATTCCGGCACTGGAGTTTCGGTATGCCGCTGGCAACCGGCCGGAACAATCCATCCTAAGCCAGCCCCTCAGCCTGATGGTGAATACCATACCGGTTGATACCGCTCAGCCGTTTAAGCCTATTAAGGATATTGTGGCCGTTGAGCAACCGGGTTTTTTAAATAAAGCGATCAATTTGATTTCATCCAATAAATCGCTGGTCCTTTGGGTGATTTTTGGTTTGCTGATATTAGGAGCGCTGGCTTATTTTTTATTCTACAGAAAAAAAACAAAAGATACGCCGTCCCGGCTGGAAACGCCATATGAAAGATCTTTACGCTTGCTGAAGGAACTGGAAGCGAAGCAATATTATTCACAGGGAAAAATCAAGGAGCATTATTCCTTGTTAAGCGATATTATCCGAACATATTTAGACGAACGTTTTGGCATGTCAGCCATGGAGCAAACGACGGATGAATTGCTGGCATCGGTGAAACGTAATTTGGATCTGAGAAAGGTCAGGCCTGAGCTGAAGCGGCTGCTGCGTACTGCAGACCTGGCTAAATTTGCAAAGGCCAATCCTTTGCCTGAAGAACATAAGGCTTGTTTTGACGCGGCTTTTACCATTATTAATAAAACCAAACCTGTAGTAACCACGCCCGAAAGTGATCAATAATTTTTTAGAACGATACCATTTATTGCTGAAGCATCCACAGTTTTTGTGGCTGTTATTGTTAGTGCCTTTGCTAATCGGCTGGTCGCTTTACCGGAATAAAAACCGCGCTATCGTCTGGCGGGTATCTACAACGGAAGCACTTCGTAAATTTCCGGTTCCTCTTAAAGTAAAATGGCGCCCGCTTTTGCAGATGCTGAATGCATTGACATTAGTATGTATTATCATAGCGCTTGCCCGGCCGCAAAGAACAAATGTCAGTGAAAGCATAGACAGTAATGGTATTGATATCGTGTTAAGCTTAGATATTTCCGGGAGCATGCTTGCCGAGGATTTTAAGCCCAACCGGCTGGAAGCAGCTAAAAGAACTGCGGCAAAATTTGTTTTGGAACGACCTGCAGACCGGATCGGGGTGGTCATTTTTTCGGGTGAAAGCTTTACGCTTTGCCCGGTTACTATTGACCATAACGTAGTCAATGAGCAGTTAAACGGCATTCAAAGCGGCATGTTGCAGGACGGTACGGCCATAGGAATGGGGCTGGCTACTGCGGTTGATAAGCTGCGGGATGCTAAAGGCAAAAGCCGGGTGGTGGTTTTGATGACGGATGGCGTAAACAATACCGGTCTGATTGACCCGCAAACGGCATTGGAAATTGCTAAAGCATTTAAGATTCGCGTTTATACCATTGGGGTGGGGACGCACGGGGAGGCGCTTTACCCGATTCAAACGCCCTACGGTACTCAAAAAAAGATGCTGCCGGTGCAGATTGATGAGCCGCTGCTACGGCAAATTTCAAAGGAAACAGGAGGCCGTTATTATCGGGCAACTGATAATACATCGCTTCAGCATATTTATGATGAAATTAATCAGTTAGAAAAAACAAAGGTTGAAGTAAACGCCTATAAGCAATATTCCGAGGCCTTTTTCCCCTTTGCTTTTGCAGCGATTGCGCTGCTGATGCTGGAGCTGCTTTTGCGCTATACCTATTTTAAATCGCTTCCGTAAAACATATATTGTTATAGTCGGGAACGGGAAGTTGTCTCCCCTCAGTGTACAGATCTGGCAGGATGTAATCAGGGGCGCCGTAAAATGGATATTACTTTTGTTTTGATCTGAGCTTTTGTCGCGTAGCAAAACAAAAACCATGATACAAAACACGGTACAGAGCCTAAAAGCAAATTCCCTTAGGAAAATTTGACAAAAACATTGGCAAAAAAATCGAAATGGGGTAACTGTTTTGACGTGTTTACTATGGCTGGGAATAAAGTCCCATCATATTGTCTCATTTTTAGCGCTAATAATTGAAGTGTAAAAGCGGTGAAAAATGTATATAAAATCATACAATTCTACGGTATATTTGAATCCCGGAATGTATTAATATTCTTCCATTTTTTACCCTGAAAATACCCTGAAAATGTATTCCTCTAAAGGTAAGATGTTGGTCATCATGATTTTTGGGGAAAAGAAAAACCGGGTACATATAAAATGGCATTTATAAACTATTTGATCAAAATGTAAAATTGTATTTCAATCATGTAAAATAACAAATATATTTCATAATTTCCCCATCAAATAATCCGGCAAATTATGCAAAAGAACAATACGCTTTTCCTGCCCTGGTGTTTATTCTTTGTTTTTGTAGCTCATATAGCTTTGGCTCAGCCTGTAAATGATGATTGTAATAACGCCGCTGTCATCAATATACCGGATAATGGGTATGGTATTGGTACCTTTCAGTCATCCAGCGCTGACCTGACCAATGCTACCGTTCAGCCGGGAGAAACATTTGCACCGGCAATATTTGTTGCAGCCCAAAACCAGAAATCGGTATGGTATAAATTTACATTACCAACTTCAAGGAAAGTAACCGTAGCCCTGGCGCAACAGGGCACGACAATTACTGCCGGTGATGTGGGCTTTACCGTCTATAAAACCAGCAACTGCCTTCCCGGGAATATCAACCTCAGCACACAGCTTACGCCTATCATTACGTTTGGCAACAGCTTTCATCCCTGCGTAACGCCTGGTGAATATTTAATTCAGGTTTCTTCCACTATGGCCGCAAACGGGCCGGTGTATATTGAAATAACCACCGATGATGCCGAAGCGGAGTACGATCATCCTGCAACGGCTTACGAGTTCGGTGCGCTTACGCAATGGACTCAGCATATTGATTACTGGGTACAATGTCAGTCGCTGGAAAATAATGAGGAAGTGTGCAGCGGCCTGGGTACTCCGCAGCAATACAATAAGTCCACCTGGCATACTTTTATCACGCCATCCTACTTTGACTATGTTGCCGTCATGTTTTCGGGTACTTATTACTGGAATAACGGAGGGGACAGGGTGATTGGCTATAAATTATATGAGGGTGATGCCGTGGCTGATCCGAATGGGCTGACATTAATAGACGGTTGTGACTCGTTTGTATCTAATGGCTATAATGCAGACTACAGGAAGTATGGCTGCGGGGTGTTAAGCCCCAATACCCCTTACACCATAGAGCTCTTTTTTGATACGACATTTCGCGAGGAATCCGTAAGGCTGGCTATTGCTTATGAAGGAACAGATACTACGCACGCACCGGTTCCGGTATTATCGCAGGTGCCTGCCGGTAATCAGTTGGGTGTGTTGCCGGATAACACCGCTGTTGCCGGCAGCGATTACTTTGCCTGCAACAGTCGTCATGTATTGCACCCCTGTGGAGACGCCCTCCCCGATACGGGTTTCTTATTCGATAACAAGCATTATAATCTGAGTACATTTTATACGTTTGAGATAAGCACTATTTCCAATCTTACAATAAATTCCGATGTGGGGTGTTATGACAACGCTGTAATAAGTCTGTACCAGGGTGATCTGAATGCTGATTGTAATACACCCTCCAATGCCAGCCTGATCGCCCGAAGCATTAATAGCTTATCCCGGTATTGCCTGGATCCGGGAATTTATACTTTACAGTTTTCAGGTCGGGATACATTTGCAAACAGCACTTCTTATCTTTTAAAAAATTATGGAAATCTTGGCGGAATCAGCCGGCAATGCCTGTTTGGCAATCTCGGTAACCGGCTTGATATATCCGTTTTAGCAGAACCTGTTTTAACCGGCAATATATTTTCCTTGTCAGCATCGGGCGCTTATGATGACATTAATAATATGCAGCCGCTGGACTGGAATACGGAATACCCGGCGCAACCCGATACTTTTGGCTGTGGCTATACGGTATTGCCCGACACTATTATAAACAGTTGCATTTCGTATGCTCCTGCACGGGTTATGTACCGGGAGTTTAGTGTGGCAGACAGCGGCACATTGAGCTTGTCAGGCCTCAATAACAATTGGAGCAGTAATTGGGGTACTTCCGTGTATTATCAATTATATGCAGGAGATGCAAATGCTTTGGCAACAGTGCAGGGTGTAAACGGCTACCCCGACAGTATCACGGGTCTGAGTCCTTATGCTCCGTGTATGACCGCTGTGCAATGCTCTGGTAATAATAATGTTTGCCTGGAACCCGGCACCTACACCTTTGCCACGTTAGGGAATGAATCCGAGCAGTTGGTGGGCTGGGGTAATCAGCCAACATTACAATTCAACGATATTACCACACAACATTATAACCAGGCTACGGTACAGGATATGGGTAGCGTTATAGATATAGTCGGAGGAGAAACCGGTACGGTATATAGCGATGAAGACTGGTTTTCCTGTAAAGACAATGCTGTAACCATTGACGGCATTGCCCCCTGTAACAATGCTACCAAAGCCATTTACCGTCAGTTTTATCTCAGCCAGCCGGCTATGGTTCAAATTGTCAGAACCGGTTACACTTGTAATGATGCAGGGGCCAGTATGTCTTTATACAGCGGGCAGATGAGCGAAACAGGTACTGCCGGACTAACTTCCGTATGGCCTTGCTTTGGCAATAGTGGTAGCACGGCCCCCTGTGAGACCTTGCCGGCGGGGTGGTACACCGTGGTAGATTATGCCACGGGACCGACTTTTGGTAATAACTTCCAGGATAATAATGGGGGTAATGGAGGTAATGTGAGCAAGCGCAGCCGCTTTAGTATCAATATCACTGTGGATTGCGAGGGGCCGCAATACAACAGACCCTATAAGGCAGCAACCGACAACGGTAATCCTTTCTTAGTGGAATGGAATGCCGCCGCGGATACCGGAGCCTATCCCGTAACGAGCAACCTGGTGCAATTGCCTATTGAACATTTTAACTGCACTATAGATACGCCGTTCAGTCAGCACCCTGTTGAGGCTTGCAATGTGGCCAGCAACCGGGTGGCGTATTATGTGTTTGAGCTTACACAGGAAAGTTTTATACAAATCAATACCGGTTTCCATTGGAGCAAAGTGTATCCTTTTGATGTGCGCACGGACTCTCTTCAGATGCTGAGTTCCGACCCTGTTCAGCCATGTATCAATACCCTGTATCATATAGAGATTTGTAAAGCGCAGCCCGGCGTATATACCTTAGTGCTATTTGCCAATGATAATGATCGCTGTAGCAGCGTGACGCCAGATATCTATATTGACAAGGTGGGCACATCACGTTTTGATTTTGCCCGTAATGCCTATGATTTTGGCATTATCCCCGGTGACAGCACTTATTACTACGGAGCAGTGGGCGATGTAAATCCCCTGGATTCCGGCAGGGAACCCAGCAATGATTTCTTCTATTGTACTACCGGCGCTGCTGAAACCGATCCTACCGATGGCTCCTGTGGCGTAGATTATAATCCGGGAATTTATAATCCCGGTGTCAACAATAATCTCTACACCTCAACTACACCGGAAGGCTGGTATGAATACTATGCATCCCGTCGTAACCTGTGGTACACTTTCGTTATAGATCAGCCGGGATGGGTATATGTAAAAGTGGAGAACCAATCTCCCGGAGGTACCAACCTGAATTTTACAGTGTATAAAAGTGATGTGAACGGTACCTTACCTTTCTCCACGGTAGTCAGCAGTGGACAGGTGGATTCTACTATTGACCAGGGACTGGAATATATTGGTAAAAATGTACAATCGAGTTATTGCAGCGGACCGGAAACAATCAGTTTTTACAGAAACCCCTGTGATCCGGCACCTGCAGCGCGGTATTATGTAGTGGTAGATAACAGGGGATACAATTATTCGGGAAATCCACACATCATGATTCCCAGCCGGCAGGTGGAAGTATCCGTGCTGTTAGATACCGTTAACGCTATCGGAACCCTGCATGATCATTATAGTACTGCCTATGATTTCGGCACGATAGGTATCGGAAGCTATACAGGAGGAGAGGATAACTATACCTGTGCTACGGCAGATCTTACCGACCCTGTATATAGCTATGGTTATTGCGCACAAAAAACATTATGGTATAAGTTTACGGTGGAAGAAGGCGTGAGCGGACATGTAAACTATCGTATGCGGTTAGACAGCGCCAACTACTATTATGGTTATGACAATATTCAGTTGTTTGAATCGATCATACCGGGAGATTCCACTTCCAATGGCTTGTCATTCATACCTTATGCTTCTCCTTATTATGGAGACGGAAGTTATTGGAGCAGCAATTGCATTACACCGGGCACGTATTACCTTTTGCTCACGGGCTGCAACCGCCTGGATGAGGATGTATATCCGGAGATCATGATTACGGCAGATGCCGGCGATTACTGTTCGGCGCCGGTTCCCGCATCGCTATCCGGCACGGGAAATACTACTGCAAGTGTGATCATTGACTGCCATACCATTGGTACGGATTACGGGGAATTCGGCTCCGTGCTTACCTGCCCGGAAGGAGGCCTGACAGCAGATTATAAATCTTCCTGGTTCAGGATAGATGTAACGGGCACCGATACGCTGGACGTGACCACCTATCTGACGGAAGACGTAGATAATATCTACCCGGCACAGATAAAATACCGGATGATGACCGGCGATTGCAGCGCTATGCAGGAGCAAAGCTGTGTGCTGGATGCGCTTACGCAAAATACCTATAAATGCTTAGCTCCGGGCATCAGCTATTATATACAGGTATTTACTCCCGCCACTTACGGTCAGAACAATAATACTACGGGAAGTATTACCCTGAACCTGGACGCCGTTGTGCATCAGGATACTTGTGCGCCGCTCAACAATTGCCTGGCGACTGCCAATTTCTTACCACAGTTTGATTGCAACCAAAGCGATTCGGTGCAGATGGTCAATTATTCCACTTACGGTTCAGGCATCACATATTTATGGGATTTCGGCTATGACGGGCAAACTTCGGAAGCCGTATCTCCACAGTTTTATTACCCGGAACTGGCAGGTGATGCCACCTATACCATCATGCTTACTGTAACCAACACGACCTGTGGAGCATCTAATTTTGCCGTTCAAACGATTACGATCCCCGGCAGGCCTCAGTTGAATTTGGGTAATGATACCGTGATCTGCGATCCTGCCGCTACGCTTACCCTGGATGCTACCACATTTGAAGACGCCGTTTATGCATGGCAGGACGGAAGTACAGACCCGACCTATACCATCAACACAACGGGTGATAACCAGGCTTCTGTAACGGTAAGCTACAACGGCTGCTCCAAAGCCGATACCATTAACGTATATATCAGCCCGATGGTGCCTGCGGTAAATTATATTACCATGTGTGATGTAGATTCGATAGCATTAAACGCATATTTTGACGGTGCTGCTTATCTTTGGAATAACGGCAGCACTGCCACGTCGGTATGGGTTTATGGACAGGGTACTTTCTGGGTACAGAAAACTTTGAACGGCTGCATGGTTACGGATTCGTTTTATGTGACATCGCCGGAACTGATATTACCTCTCGGTAATGATACTACTATGTGTATGCCGGGTTCGCTGATGCTGAATGCCATGATGGAGGGTGCAGACGCTTACTCCTGGCAGGACGGCAGCAGCGGCAGCCAGTATGAAGTTACTGTGCCGGGCGAATACTCCGTGCAGATCACCATAGACGGTTGTTATGTGTATGATACCTTACAGGTCACCGGTATCAATCCGCAGGCAACAGAGATTACCCAAGCTATTTGTGCCGGCGACACGTTTCAGGGCTATACCTCAGCGGGTACTTATGTAGATACATTTATTGGCATCGCCGGATGCGACAGTATTCAAACGCTTTATCTGACTGTAAATGAACCGGATAACATTACGATTACTCAAAGTATTTGCGAAGGCGAAAGCTATTTGGGCTATGCTACATCCGGTACTTACACAGATACCTTTACGAACCTCATCGGCTGTGACAGTATAATAAACCTTAACCTGACGGTAAACCCTGTTCTGATGGCAACGGTTACGCTAACCAAATGCAGCAATGAAATACCTTTTGCCTGGAATGGCCAGGCCATCAGCACGGCAGGTGCCGGCATCGCCACATATACCACACCTTCACTGATTACCGGCTGCGACAGTACGACTACCCTGAATGTAGTGGAAAACCCAACAGTAAGTACGGACTGGTACGATACGGTTTGTTCCAATCAAATCCCATATATCTTTAACGGTCTGCCGCTCACTGTGACCGGTACTTATTATGATACCTTACAAACTTCCTTCGGTTGCGATTCTGCCGTTACGCTTTACCTGCTTGTAAATCCGGTAAGCCAAACGGAAGTTTACGATACCATCTGCGCCGGACAAAGCTATACGCTGCCCTCCGGTGTTACGGTGACTGCAAGCGGCACTTACACCAGTACGCTGGTATCTCAGGTAAACGGATGCGATTCCATAATTACTACCCAGTTGCAGGTGAACCCCGTTATTACACAAACCGTAGCAATTACCATCTGCCAGGATGAGCTGCCTTACACCTGGAACGGACAAACGGTTAACGCAGGCGGAAGCGCCGTAGCCACATTTACCACGCCATCGCTGGTAACCGGCTGTGACAGTATCACAACGCTAAACCTGAATGTCAATCCTGATATTACCGTTACGATTACCCTTACCAAGTGTGCTGATGAGCTGCCTTTCGTATGGAACGGACAAAGTATTGTATCAGGCGGCAATAATGTGGCTACCTATACCACCTCGTCATTAGTAACCGGTTGCGACAGTACAACCATACTGAATGTAACCATTAATCCCGTTATATACACTACAGTTGAGGATACCATTTGCACCAACCAGGCGCCCTATATTTTTAACGGCCAGTCGCTTACTGCAGGTGGTACTTATTACGATACCCTGCAGACTGTTTTGGGTTGTGATTCGTTCATTACCCTCCTCCTCGTCATTAACCCCGTTACAACCTCTACGGTATTCGATACGGTTTGTGTCAATCAATTACCTTATGATTTTAATGGTACTATGCTCAATGCTTCCGGCACTTATTACGATACGCTTGTCAATGCTTTTGCCTGCGATTCGGTGGTTACCCTGCATCTGAATGTATTGCCCTTAAGCTATGATACGCTTTATGCCGAAATCTGTGAAGGTGAAGCATATACTTACGGAGGGAATAATTTTACGGCAACCGGTGATTATCCATTTACTTTCACCGGAAATAATGGTTGCGATTCCATATTTACCTTATCGCTGCTGGTACATCCCCTTCCGCCACCGCCGCAGGTTACATCGCCGGTTATCTACTGCGTAGGCGATGCTGCTGCGCCTTTGAGCGCTACGGGTAGCAACCTGTTGTGGTACACTATGGCAAGCGGAGGTACGGGTAGTGCTGTCGCCCCTGTTCCCGGCACAAGCCTGATCGGATCCCTTGTGTATTATGTAAGCCAAAGCGTAAACGGTTGCGAAGGATCAAGAGATTCCATTATTGTTGATGTGAGAGAAAAACCAGAAGCTGATTTTGACATTGTACCGGCCGAAGCCTGTGCCCAGGAGCCTTTTACCCTGACCTTTACCGGTAATGCTCCGGCAGGCAGCACTTTCAACTGGAACTGGGATAATGCCGTGATAACCGGTACAGACCCCGGTCCGTATAATGTTATGTGGACTGATTCCGGAAACAAGGTGGTTACCCTTTGGATAGATAATGCCGGTTGCCCCAGCGATACCGCATACGGAGCCGTTGTGGTAAAACCAATACCGGATACGCCGGTTATCAATATGCCCGATTATGTTTGTATTTATGACCTGGTACCCATCTCCGGAAGTGATCAGACGGAAGGTACTTACTACTGGAATATTGACGGACGCCTGATTTCAGGATCGCCTGTGGTTAATACCACCTGGGAGGAGCCGGGAGAGAAGATTGTGAGCCTGTATGTAGAAGCGGACGGTTGCAAATCGGTTACGGTATATGACACCATTAAAGTAGTACCGCTTCCGGATGCATCTATTACCTTAAACCACAAAACGGATGTTTGTCTGAATGATACGATAACCTTAAGCGGTGCGGAAGGTGAAGGTTATGCTTATATCTGGTCGCCCGATATTTTCTTCAGAGAAACGGACAACAACGGCAGAGTGGTTGTGGCGCGTATGGTATATCCGGGCGTTATTTATCTTAATGTTACCGATGCCTATGGATGCACGGCGGAGGATTCAATATTGCTGAAGGCTGTGCATTGCTGTACGGTATTGGTTCCAAATGCATTTTCTCCTAATGGCGATGGGATTAATGACAGGTTTGGCCTGATTACGGAAGCTGCTCAGGAAATAAGCCAGTTTGCCATATATAACAGATGGGGTGAACAGGTATTCATCAGTTTCAATCCTTTTGATTCCTGGGATGGCACTTATAAAGGTCGCCCGGCAGAAGCAGGAACTTACTATTATTACCTCAAATATACCTGTAGCAATGGCGAAGTCTATATAAAGAAAGGAGATGCCACGCTGCTCCGGTAATGTGAACGGAAAGAGAAAGCTAATAAATATACCGGGCAGATTGTTACACTATAGGGCTTATGCCGCTATAATATCTTCCGTGATATTTATAAACGTACATTCCGGGAAGGGGTATTTTCAGGCACTTTCGGCATTATGCGTTTGCCGAATTTGAGAAGCGTTTTTTAGCCGACTGCTGTGCTGAATATAAGCTATTGTGCCAATACCTGAACTGATATGGCTTTGCTTTGCCAATCCCTTTTGTTGGTTATTATATAAAAAAGGTTCGTTACTTTATGGAATCATATTTGAATCCGATATTTGCAGATTGCCGGTACTCTGATGCGGAAATTTTTTAAAATATTACTTTACACAATCGGAAGCATACTTTTGTTGCTTCTGTTGATTGTGGTGTTTTTGCAAACACCGCCGGGCAAGGAATTGGTAAGAAAGCAGGCGGTAGATTTTCTTACAAAAAAGCTGAAAACTCCGGTGGTTATCGGGAAGATTGGTTATGTTATTCCAAACTCCCTGAGCATAGAAAACCTTATTCTGACGGATACCCGAAACGATACATTGTTATCGTTAAGGGCACTGGATGTTCATATCAATATGCTGGATTTGCTGCGTAATAAAATCTCGGTAGGCAAACTATCCCTGAACGGTGTTTATGCTCATGTGTACCGGAATATGCCGGACACCGTATTTAACTATCAGTACATTATTGACGCCTTTGCATCACCGGCGGATACGGTTACTGCACCTGGAGATGATAAGCCGGGTACAGCAATGGTGCTGAATGTAAAGCGGATTGCCTTACAGGATATACATATGCT
Organism: uncultured Taibaiella sp.; assembly: GCA_964622775.1. Taxonomy (GTDB): domain Bacteria; phylum Bacteroidota; class Bacteroidia; order Chitinophagales; family Chitinophagaceae; genus CAZUSO01. The sequence goes on from CAZUSO010000005.1 coordinate 50,223, forward strand.
TTACGAAGACCAAAGCGGCGGCCTGCATTTCAAAATTGATTTAAAAGATTTATTGCTACGGCCTCAGCAGATTGATTTGCAGCAAATGATTTTTTCTGTAAAGGAATTGTCCGTTAACGGGCTGCACAGCAGCTTTGCAACCGATACTGCTTATTTACCCCCTCCTGTGACTACAGATACCGGAACTACCAACCTGAAACTTTCGGCAGAACAGTTGCAACTTGCCGATATCGGTTTTTCTTTTGATAATCTTCAGGATTCCTCCATTCATTTTGATGTGTTGCTGGAAATGCTGAAGGCCAAAGTAGATAGCTTTGACCTGGCACAGGAGCGGGTTGCCGTAAATAGCTTGCAATTGTCGGGCGTCACTTCCCGGCTGGTTATAGGCAAGGAGCAGCCGGGTAAGGTAAGCCTGCCTGATACGGCTTCGGGCGGTGAAAGCAACTGGATGATTACGGCGAAAAATCTGATGCTTAAGCAGGTCAATTTTTTGATGGATGATAAGAATTCGCCGCCTAAGCAGGAAGGCATTGATTATGCCCATCTGGATATTCAGCAATTCTCCCTGAATGTGGAAGATGCCTGTTACACAGCCGATTCCGTTTCGGGTAATATTAAGCATATTGCGCTGGTGGAACGAAGCGGACTGAGCATTATTGAAATGCGCACCTTGTTTGCCTACCATCAGCGGGGCGCTGTATTGAAAAATTTATTCCTGCAGACACCGGGAACCATCATCCAGGATAATCTGGCTATAGCCTATACATCAATGGATGCCTTGCGGAAGGATCTTGGAAAAGCCCGCCTGGATGTTGCGCTTCAAAAAAGTCATATTGCCGTTAATGATGTGCTGATTTTTATGCCTTCCGATCAGCGGAAGCAATTGCTCTCCTATGCAGGATCGCAACTGGAATTGGCAGGAAAGATCAATGGCCCGTTGGCTGATTTACGGCTTCAGGATTTTTACCTGTCCGGTTTGAAAAACACACAGCTCTTGTTGAGCGGACGTTTAGCCGGTTTGCCCGATGCAGCACAACTACATTATGATTTACAAATCGACCGGATACAGTCTTCCCTGGCAGACGTCAATCCTTTTGTGCCACCATCGGTCTCGGAACAGGTGCGCATTCCGGAGTGGTTTTCAGCTGCAGGCAGTATTTCCGGAACGCTGGAAGATTATTATCCGCAGCTTGCCATAAAAACTGCCGATGGCGATATTAAATTGAATGGTAAATTGCTGATGTCGCCGGGAAGCGGAAGAGAAAGCTACGATCTGATATTCGCTGCCGATGCTCTCAACCTGGGAAAGATACTTCGCCAGGATACGCTCCTGGGAAGCATTACGATGAACGGGTCGGTACAGGGAACCGGATTTGATGTCAATGCCATGCTGGCAGATCTGACTGCGGACATACATTTTATGACCTTTCAGGGTTACGATTACCGGGATATACAACTTTCCGGTCATCTGGAACACAAAACGGGCGATGTGCGCTTGGTTTCACGGGATACCAATGCCATGCTCACAGCCGATGCCACAGTCGATTGGAATAATCCGGATCTTGCTGCACATGGCGTGATCGATATTCAGCATCTTGATCCTTATGCTTTGAAATTTCTGGATGATACTCTGCAATTGGGCGGAAAGATTACGTTGGATTTCCCCCGCTTAAATCCCCGGTATCCGGCAGGTTCGCTGTATTGGGAAAATCCCGGATTGAAGCTCAGCTCGGAATTTATAAATTTAGACAGCATCACCATCGTTTCCGAACCCGGTGCGGACAGCAATCAGCATATTACTTTTAATGTCAGCAATATTTTAAACGGTACTTTAAGGGGACATATTCCGCTTACGGAAATTGGTAATGCGGCTTTGGCGCATATTGATCAGTACTACCATATCCGCGACAGTATTTCACCTGCGCCTTTACAATATGATCTGGAGTTGAATGCCCGGGTGAATCATCATCCCGCATTAAATCATTTTTTACCGGAACTGAACAGCTTACGCTATCTGACCTTGTCGGCGAAAATGGCTCCACAGCAATTCCTGGTGGAAGGCTTTTCTCCGCATATCGGATATGGAGATAATACGCTGGATAGTCTTAGGCTCAGTATCAACGAGCAAAACGATCGGCTGGATTACCGTATTGATGCTAGCCGCCTCGGCAGTGGAGCAACGATTGCCTTATGGAAACCAATGGTGGAAGGATATCTTCAGCATGATAGTGTAATAGCCGGATTGAGCATCAGCGATACAACCCTCGAAGAACAGTTTGCAGCCGCCCTCAGCTTACATCAGCAGGATTCACTCACCTTCCTGCATTTGTATCCCGGATTGAAATTTGATTACGCCAACTGGACGGTTAACCCCCGGAACCTGATTGCTTTCGGATCCGGTGGTTTCTTTATTAACGACTTTGACATCAGCAAGTATGGGGAATTAATTAGTGTGAACAGCGCAGAGCCTTCGGCATTTCATGCGCCGCTGAACGTGAAAATTCAGGATTTTTATTTATCCAATATTACCGCTATGTTGAGCCGGGATACTTTGCTGGCCAATGGAAAACTCAACCTGAACGGGCAGGTAGATCTGACAGATTCTTTTCCTGTGATCAATGCCTCGCTGGCTATTGACAGCCTTAGTATCATGGATCGGTATTTTGGAAACCTTGCTGCCGTGGTCAATAATGAAAATGCCAATACCTATAAGGCCACTTTAGATATTACGGAAAATAAGAACAATGTTTCCCTGGAGGGACAATATCATATAGTGCCTGTTAACGGAAATAATTTTGATTTTCACCTAAATATTCAACCCTTCAGTATGGCAAGCATTGAGGCGCTTGCCATGAACAGCATCAAAAACAGCGCAGGTTATTTAAGGGGAAGCATAAATATAAAAGGAACATCTGATAATCCGAAGATTGACGGAGCACTTCAGACGGACAGCATTTACACAACGGTTTCCCTGATCAATGAACCTTTTTATTTACCCAAAGAAACGATTGCATTTCAGGATGGCGTAATTCGTTTTGATGATTTTAAAATCTTCGATCAGCATCATCAGAAGGCAACGCTGACAGGTAAAGTGACTACACCGAATTACCGGGATTATTTTTTGAACCTGCTATTTGCTTCCGATAGTATGCAGGTATTGAACTCCACGCAAAAGGACAATGAGCAGTTTTATGGTAAGATGTTTGTGAGTGCTAAGGTCAATATTGACGGATATGTAACGGCGCCGGAAGTGTCCGGGAACCTACGGATTCATGACAGTACAAAAGCCTATTTTGCATTGCTTGATCAGGCCAGAGGCATTGAGGAAACAGAGGGTATTGTGAAGTTATTTAATGGAAAAGATACCGTGGCTGATTATTTTCAGATTGACTCTACTGCTCAAAGAAGCGCTTTCGTGCCCAATAGCAGAGCAAAGGTCAACCTGAATCTTGATATAGACAAATATGCCAACTTCAATGTAATTATAGACCCGGCCACCGGAGATAATTTAAGTGTCAGTGGAGAGGCGGCCTTAAATGCAGACCTGACCCCGGATGGAAGTATCGGCCTTACCGGAGTCTATGCGCTGAACGCAGGATATTATGAATTAAATTATGCCCTGTTCAAAAGAAAATTCGAGGTTCAACGAGGAAGTACCATTACCCTCGCTGGAGATCCGCTTGATGCAATGGCCGATATCACGGCGGCTTATAATGCGAATATTGCACCGTATGAATTAGTGGAAAAGCAGGTAAGCGATCCGGCGCAATTAGTTTACTATAAGCAGCGGCTGCCCTTCCAGGTATTGCTCAAAATTAAAGGAAAGGTGATGAGCCCGGAGATTACCTTTGATATTGCCTTGCCGGAAGATAAGCTGGGGATGGTATCCTCGGATGTTGCTAATATGGTTCAGTCCAAATTAGCCTATATGCGCAACAGCCCTTCCGATATGAACAAGCAGGCCTTTGCCATCCTGACTTTAGGCCGTTTTATAACAGACGATCCGTTCTCTACGATGGGCGGTTCTTCTACAGAATATCTAGTACGACAAAGTGCAGCACGGTTGTTAAGTCAGCAGTTAAATCAAATTGCCGGCAACCTGGTGAAAGGGCTTAATCTGTCGATGGATCTGGCTTCTGATGAAGATTATTCTACCGGACAGAAAGTGAATCGTACCGATTTGAATGTTACCGCCTCGAAGCGCCTCTTCAATGACCGGCTGACCCTGACCGTTGGTAACGATTTTCAGTTGGAAGGGCAGCCTGTTCAAAACCGGCAAACCAGTTTTATTCCCGGCACCTTGTCGGCAGATTATAAATTATCCGCTGATGGACGTTATACGCTGCGTGCTTATCGGAGTAGCCAGTTGCAGAATATTATTGACGGATATGTTACCGAAACCGGATTGGGTTTCCGGCTGACTATGGAATACAATCGTCTGAAACAACTTTTTGTTAGCGGTAGAAAGCTAAGAAAGCAATGGAGGGAGCGTGCGGCTGAACGTAAGCAAGAAGCTGCTCTTAAACCGGAGCAGGAGGAAGTGGGCAAAGCGCCATAGGCTGTAGAAGCCGCTCTTCCGAATGATGAGGATCCCTCTCCATTCCCCCAAGTTAATCGGAACACGTGGATGCATTTCAAGTTGTCGAAAAAGCATTTAAGTAAGCTACAAGATTAATCTACCAGCATAGATGCGGGCTTCTTAAAAGCAATAAGTTTGAGATATGATATAGAAAGATAATCGTTCGCGACAATTTGAAATACACCCAAACGCGCTTGCAGCCGTCTTAAAGAAAGTTCCATTATGTGCGACAACTGAAAATAACAACAATGGCAGTAAAACTGCGAAAAAATTCCCGCTTCTCTGCCATTGTCTGGGAGGAGAAGGTAATGCGAAAAACTACAGCAAACCTTTCAGTTTGTCGAGGGGGCCGTCACTCTCTGAAGCGTCTCCGCCACCAAACATATCGGAAAGGTCGAACTTACCATGAATCAGGTCGTCTAATTTATCGCCAAATATAGGCGGCAGTTTTGATTTGATGAAGGTAATAGTCGTCTCAACGGCTTTTTGTGCCGATGCTTCCGATAAGCCTGCTTTTTCTACCAATTCTTTGATGAGTTCCTGCATAATCTGGTTTGCTTTTTTGATTTGATTTTTTATTGTAAAAGAATAATTATAAGGTTTTAATATGGAGGATTATGCCGCTTTCGTCAAGGCTAATACCGCATGATCGATTTTCTGCTGTGCATATTCCACGGTAAGCCTGAATTCCCCCTTATTATTGGCTGATGGTAATTCAAACATGGCATCTGTAAGGATCATTTCACAAATAGTCCGTAGTCCGCGTCCGCCTAACTTATAGGTGAACGCCTTATCCACCATAAAGTCTAATGTGGCATCATCAACTTTCAGTTCAATATTTTCATACTCGAAAAGCCGTTTGTACTGGCGAATCAGGGCATTTTTAGGCTCGGTTAAAATACGTTTCAGCGCGGCTTTGTCTAAGGGATTCAGGTAGGTGACTACCGGCAATCTGCCCAATAATTCGGGAATCAGGCCAAAGGTGCGCAGATCCTGAGAATTTACATAACGTAACAGGTTCTGGCGCTCTATTTGATTGGCATGATCCACGCTTTTGAATCCAATGGTCGAAGCTTCCATTCGGCGTGCTATCATCTTGTCGATGCCTTCAAATGCGCCACCGCAGATGAATAAAATATTCTGGGTGTTAATCTTCAGCATCTTCTGATCCGGGTGTTTGCGTCCGCCTTGTGGTGGTACCAGTACTTCAGAGCCCTCAAGCAGCTTCAATAAGGCCTGCTGAACTCCTTCCCCGCTTACGTCACGGGTGATGGATGGATTGTCGCTTTTCCTGCCGATCTTGTCAATTTCATCAATATAAACAATGCCCTTTTCGGCTGCGGCCACATCGAAGTCGCAAGCCTGAAGGAGCCGGGACAAAATGCTTTCCACATCTTCCCCTACATAGCCGGCCTGCGTGAAAACAGTAGCATCGGCAATGGCAAACGGAACCTGAAGGATGCGAGCCACCGTTTTAGCTAAGAGTGTTTTACCCGTTCCTGTTTCTCCAACCATGATGATATTGGATTTTTCGATTTCCACATCATCGTCCTTAGGATGCAGCAGCCTTTTATAATGATTGTACATCGCTACCGCCATTACCTTTTTGGCATCATCCTGGCCGATAATATACTGGTCTAAGAAGGATTTTATCTCCTTGGGCTTATAAACCTTATGTTTTTTGATATCGAATTTGTCGCGGTGCTTTTTGAGAGAAGGTGTATTTTCACTCAGCATCAGGTGGGCCTGTTCCACGCAATCGTCACAAATGTTTCCCTCACGTCCTGTGATCAATAAATCCGCTTCGTCCTCTGTTTTTCCACAAAAGGAACACCGGGTTTTATTAGCGCTGTTTTGTTTTGCCATTATTAAAATTAAGAAATTATATGCTTTTAAATTTTTATGATTATCCTTCCAGGTGAATGGATATGATGAACATCCTCGTTCGCATGCCGTCAATCGTGTTGGAAAGCGGAATGCCGGTGTCCTGATAATGCGAATTTAAAAACCCCTGACTCACTTTGATTTCCGGAGAGAAGATGAAATTAGGATAAAAAAATTCAAATCCAACACCTATTTCCGCACCGATATCTATAGGGCTTACGCGCAACCACTCATCCTGCCGGCGGGAACGCGCATTGGCTGCGAGGTCATAGTCGAACTTGCCGCCGATCAATCCGTAAAACCGGAAATTATGGATGCGGTCGCTTTTTATTTTCAATTGTAAAGGCAGGTTCAGATATATGGATTCAATGGAGCGATTTTCTTCCATATTATTCAGGTCAATGGTGCTGAGCCGTTTTTCTGAGAAAACCAACGCAGGGATGAACCGGATATCCAGCAATTTGTTCAGGCGCAGATTACCCATGATGCCCAAATTGAATCCGGGGCCGTAACCTGGTTGAACCATCTTGAACGTATCGTGCAATGCAAAGCTCTCGGTTTGTGAAATCCGGAAGGCCGAATAGTTGAATCCGAAGGTTATACCAAAATAGTAAAACTTGCTGTCATGTTCGGGCATATTCGCCGGTTGGCGCTGGGCATTTGCCCTGCTGCCGGTCAAGGCCGTTGTAAGCAACAAAAGAATAAAAACAGGGATACTGAAAATGCGTTTTTTCAAAATAAATACCAGATTATTTTTGTGCAGTATAAAGGGTTGTAATTCCAAAAGTGAGTGGCTGTGCTTTAATATTTTTAAAACCACTTTGCTTTAAAATGTTACAAAATTCGTGACCTTCCGGGAAAGTGGCTACCGATTCCGGTAAATACGTATAGGCGGTTGCATCTTTTGAAACCGCTTTTCCCAAATGCGGTAGTATGTAACGAAAATAGAACCGGTAAAATTGCTTAACGGGAAATTTTTTCGGATGCGAAAATTCCAGAATAGCCACCTTGCCGCCAAGGCGTAATACCCGGTTCATCTCCTGTAATCCCGATTGCACATGTTCAAAATTGCGCACACCATAGGCGCAGGTTATGGCATCGAACTGTTGATCTTTAAAGGGTAATTTTTCACTGTCGCCGTATTGCAGGTTGATGATATGCGCTAATTTTTTATCGGTAATTTTCCTTTTCCCGATTTGCAGCATGCCCTCAGAGATGTCAATGCCGGTGATGTGCTCCGGCTTCAGCGCTAAAGCCGCCAGCGCCATATCCCCCGTTCCGGTGGCAACGTCCAATATTTGTCTGGGCTGTAGCGTACGAAGGCTGCTGACTGCTTTCTTACGCCATTTTTTATCAATGCCTGCAGATAAAAAATGATTCAGGAAGTCGTATTGCCCCGCAATACGATCAAACATGCCCGCAATCTGTATTTTTTTAGGATCTGCCGCTCCGGGAATCGGGAGTACTGGGGTACTGTTCATAACCGGCAAAAATAAATCAACTCCCTGAATATACCTGCTGCAAATTAATAATTAACTTATATTATTTGTTTGAGCCGGATTGTGTAATAAGCATTCCATTTTTTATTTTTACGAAATGAATACTATTCACCCTGATGACCGGAACCTGTTTTATCAAATTGCACTCAGCCGGGTCGAAAACATCGGCAATATATATGCGCAAAAATTATTGCAAATCTTTAAAACACCGGAAGCGGTATTTCAGGCATCAGCCAGAGATCTGATGCGTATCGGAGGCTTTGGTACCGTTCGGATCAGGTCGCTTAAAAAGCCGATTGATGAAAAGGCGGTTATTAAAGAAATTGCCTTTATCCGGAAGCACGGAATTGAAACCTGTTTCTGGTTGGATGACAACTATCCCAAACTGCTGCGAAGCTGTCCAGATGCACCATTGATGCTTTTTTCCAGAGGCAGCCATTTGCTGCAATCAGGTAAGAATGTAGCCATTGTCGGAACCCGGAAAAATACCGACTATGGTTTGCGAATGACGGAAGAGTTGATTGATGGGCTGAAAGATATGGATGTGAATATCATCAGCGGCCTGGCTTATGGCATTGATGCCGTTGCGCACCGTTGCGCTCTGCGTTGCGGACTTCCGACTTTTGCTGTACTGGCGCATGGCCTGGACCGAATATATCCCCCGGCGCATAAAAGTATGGCTAAAGATATCATGAAACAAGGCACATTGATTACGGAATACCCCTCGGGAACGAGCCCGGATCGTCAGAATTTTCCTATGCGCAACCGAATTGTAGCCGGAATGTCTGATGTTGTCGTTGTAATGGAAACCGGGGAAAAGGGTGGGGCGATGATAACGGCAAAGCTGGCGGCCAGCTATAACCGGGAAGTGGCTGCATTTCCGGGACGCATCATAGATGCCAGTTCCACCGGATGCAATTATTTAATCAAAACGAATATTGCACAGTTGATTACTCATGCCGGAGATCTGCTGGAGATGATGAACTGGCAGCAGACTACTAACCGGAAAAGCGTTCAGGCAAAATTGTTTGCTCATTTATCAGCAGAAGAAATGTCCGTGGTGACGGCGCTTAAAGGCCAGGAATCTATGCATATTGATGAATTGACATTGCGTTCCGGCAAAAGCAATTCGGCATTAGCCTCCATCTTACTGACCCTCGAATTTCAAAATGTAGTGAAATCGCTTCCCGGAAAACGCTATCGTCTTTGCTGAATGGCATTAATTGCTATTCGTCGTTTTTTGTGCATTCACCTGAACTGATGTAAGTAAAAAATCAAAAGTAAAGACAGTAAAACAACTGATAACCAATATAATATAATTTTACAATACAGACAAAACGCACGTAACTTAGCGCTAATAATAATTACTGTTGTCCGGCAAAAAATAAAAAAAATGCTGAAATCCTTATCTGCCCTTAGTTTCGGCAATTTTTCATGTAAACATATAAAAATATTTATTTATTTATAACAACCTATGACCCTATATGGTTAATTTTTATAAACTTAAAATCATATAATAGATACGAGGCTGTCTAAAAAGTCAGTTTATTTCACACAAAGTGAACAAAGAATACAAAGTTTACAACATAGGCACATTAAAATGAGTATTTAATAGTTTTTATTTCTTTATATCTGTTGTGTTCTTTGTGTAAAATACCCTCTTAGACAGTCTCGTTGTTTAAAATTATTGTCGAATCAGGGAGGCCATTTTGTCGTCATATCGTAATGATTTTTGCTAATAAACTTTTGCTGCTGCGCATTTTTTATTAATTTTAAAAACGGGAATAGATCATATTTTAGGAACAACAGGTAATCAGACCAGAATCGTACATCACTTCACCAATGAAACAAAACGAAACGGAAAACGCTATACCGGAAAACGGGAAGGTAACTTCAGGAATTAAGCAATGGGCAGAAGACGACAGACCACGGGAGAAAATGATGCAAAAAGGGCAGGGTGTATTGAGTGATGCGGAACTGCTGGCTATCTTAATTCAAAATGGCACCCGGGAAAAGTCGGCGGTTGACGTGGCGCGGGAAATACTGGGTTTAGCCGGTAACAATCTCCACCGGCTGGCAAAAATGAGTCTGAAAGACTTCCAGCAAGTAAAAGGTGTCGGCGCTGCAAAAGCTATTACCCTGATGGCTGCATTGGAATTGGGTCGCCGGCGTCAGTCTGAAAAGGTGCTTGACCTTAAACCGATCCGGGACAGCCATGCATTTGCCCAAATTCTGATACCCTTTATGCAGGATTTGTCCCATGAGATCTTTTATGTGTTATACCTTAACCGGGCCAATAAAATTATCCACCAGGAAATGATTAGCCAGGGCGGAGTGGAAGCCACAGTTGCCGATGTCAGGATTATTATGAAAAATGCGCTGAGCTACCTGGCTACATCAATATGTATTGCACATAATCACCCTTCCGGAAACCTGCAACCCAGCATGGCCGATAAAAAGCTGACGGAAAAGGTTCGGCAGGCAGCACAACTGCTGGACATTAAGCTATTAGATCACATTATCATTGCCCAGCAGGACTACTTTAGTTTCCGGGATTCGGGATTATTATAATTGACCTGAATTACAAATGCCGTATATTGCGTGCCTTTATTAAAGCAAAACGGTAATTTGGTTATGCTAAAGATAGGGGTATTCGGGGCAGGACACTTAGGCAAGATTCATATCCAACAATGGAAAGCAATCCCTGGAATTGAGCTGGTAGGCTTTTATGATCCCGATGATGATAATGCCGCAACGGTCATTACAGAATATCATTTAAAAAGATATGTTGATATTGAAGCGCTCATTGAAGCGTCTCAGGCACTGGATATTGTGTCCACGACCACAGCTCATTTTGAAATAGCCAAAGCCTGCCTGCTGCATTCTCGTCATATATTTGTAGAGAAGCCGATGACGAACACCATGCAGGAGGCCAGGGAGCTGGTACAATTGGTGTCGGAGGCAGACGTGAAGTGCCAGGTGGGTCATGTAGAACGCTATAACCCTGCTTTCCGGGCTTTGAAGAATCAGTCGTTGAAGCCTATGTTCATTGAAACACACCGTTTGGCACAATTTAATCCGCGAGGTACAGATGTTGCTGTGATATTGGATTTGATGATTCATGATATTGATATTATCCTGCATTTAGTAAATTCTCCGGTGCGTCGCATTGCAGCCAGTGGTGTGAGTATCGTAAGTGACTCTGCCGACATTGCCAATGCACGCATTGAATTTGACAACGGCTGCGTGGCTAATTTGACGGCGAGTCGTATTTCGCTGAAGAAAATGCGCAAGATGCGACTGTTTCAAAGCGATGCCTATATCGGAATTGACTTTCTGGAAAAGCAAACGGAAATCATCCGGATGAAGAAGGAAACGGATAGCAAAGGCTTTTTTGATTTTCCGATAGAGCTTGCAAATGGTGGGCGTAAGGTGATTTCCATAGAACATCCGGAAATAAAGCCTGCCAATGCAATACGGGAAGAGCTGGCTGATTTTGCTTATTCGGTTTTGGCCGATAAGCCGGTAAATGTAAGTGTGTTCGATGGTTTGAATGCGATGGAAGTAGCGCATAAAATTTTGGAAAAATTAGACAATCAGTTTAAAAAAGAAGCGATGCCGTAGCAAGATGCCTGCAACGCGAATCCGGGAATTTAATTCATGAAGTTAAGCGGTGACAAAAAAAGATCAATAAATGTATTGGTGTTGCTGGACTACCTGACTGCGGTAATCGCCTGGTTGATTTTTTGGTTATACCGTCAGAAATATTTGAATCTTGTGGCTCCCGAATGGTATCCGCCTGACCGGGTATGGATTTTCCGGGATTACTTACTGGGCCTGGGTATCATTCCCGGATTCTGGATTGTTCTGTATTACCTGAGCGGAACCTATTTCGATCTGTACCGGAAATCGCGCTTAATAGAAATTTACCGCGGTATGATTAGCTGCATTATCGGATCTCTGTTGATTGGTATTGCAGCATTTGCCAATGATTCCGATAGCTTCAAATACTTTTTCCAACTTACGCTGTGGTATTTTTCAACCCACACCGTACTGCTTTTAGCCAGTCGTCTGTTGCTGCTGTCTATTGTGAAAAACAGATTGCGCCGTGGAAAAGTGACCTATAACACCCTGATCGTAGGCGGGAACGGTAAAGCTTCCAATGTATATGCCGAAATAAAAGGGAACCGGTATATTGTCGGAAATAAGATTACGGGCTTTGTCATTACAGATGAAGATGCGCCTCCCACGACTACGGAAGTGCCGGTACTCGGCGCATTGAAGGATTTGGAAAAAATAATTGATGATTATCAGATTGAGGAAGTGATCATTGCGGTGGAATCATACGAGCATAAGCGATTAGAGCAGATATTGGTAAAGCTCAGCTATCGTGATGTGATTATTAAAGTCCTGCCGGATTTATATGATATTATTTCCGGATCGGTACGTACCAGCAATGTTTACGATCCTTTATTGATTACCATTCATCCCGAATTGCTTCCCGACTGGCAAAAGGTATGTAAAAGGGTGCTGGATATTCTGATAGCTATCATTGCTATGCTGATATTGTTGCCCGTTTATTTGTTTACCATCTTTAAAGTAAAGCTTTCCTCGAAAGGCTCTGTTATTTATCGTCAAAAAAGAGTTGGCCTTTTTGGCAAACCTTTCCATATCTACAAATTCCGCTCAATGTATATTGATGCGGAAAAAAACGGCCCCGCATTGTCCAGCGATGATGATCCCCGGATCACCAAATGGGGTAAAATAATGCGCAAATGGCGCATTGACGAGTTACCGCAGTTCTATAATATTATTAAGGGTGATATGTCCTTAGTAGGGCCGCGTCCGGAAAGGAAACATTTCATAGATATTATTACCCAAAGCCATCCGCACTATAAATACCTGCATCGGGTAAAACCCGGTATTACCTCCTGGGGAATGGTGCAGTACGGCTACGCTGAAAATGTGCAGCAGATGATTGAACGGATGAAGTACGATTTGCTGTATATCGAAAACTGCTCCCTGGCGCTGGATATGAAAATCATGCTTTATACCCTGAAGGTAATTTTTCAGGGAAGAGGGAAATAGCCTTGTTTAAATCCAGCTTGTTTTCATGCCACGCATTTTTTCGGAAAAAACCAAGCCTGCGACACCAGGCTTGGTTGCAATAGGTTTTGAAACTGATTTGATTGGTAATTTTTTACACCACAACATTAATCATCCTCCCCTTTACATAAATGAATTTTTTGAGCGGCTTCCCTTCCATCCATTTCTGAACAATTTCATTTTGGAGCACTTCCAGCTCAATAAAACCTTGTTCGGCATCTAATGGAAATTCCAGCTCCGTGCGTGCTTTGCCGTTAATGGCTATGGGATAAACCTTGGTGTTATCCACGGTATATTGCGCATCCCAGTTTGGGAAATCAGCTGACACTACAGTTCCGGAATTACCGGATTCCTGCCAGAGAAATTCAGCCAGATGCGGTGCAAATGGCGACAGTAACCGTATCAGGGGATTCAGGATAGCTTTTTTATGACAATGAAGCTCCGTCAAATCATTGACGCAAATCATAAATTGACTCACGGCCGTATTGAAGGAAAATTTTTCCACATCTTCCCCGATCTTTTTGACCGTCTTATGCAACACTTTCAGCTCTGCCGGATCAGCTTCATCTTCATTCATGATGCAGCCATGCCGCTCATCGTAGAACAGCCGCCAGAGCTTCTTCAGGAAGCGGTGGACCCCTTCAATGCCTTTGGTATCCCAGGGTTTGCTCATTTCAACAGGGCCGAGGAACATCTCGTACATACGGAAGGTATCCGCGCCGTATTGTGCTACAATATCATCAGGATTGACCACATTGTAATAGCGTTTGCTCATTTTCTCCAACAATGTCCCACATAAATATTTTTCATTTTCTAAAATAAATTCGGCATTATGGTATTCTTCTCTCCATTTTTTGAATTGCTCTATATCCAATTCAATTCCATCAACAATATTTACATCAACATGAATTTCGTCTGTTTTATAGTCATTCTTTAATCCTGAAGAAACAAATATATTGGTATTGCTTACTCTGTAAACTAACCTTGAATTTCCACCAATCATTCCCTGGTTTACCAATCGTTTAAACGGCTCATCAAAGCTTAAATAACCTAAGTCGTACAGCACCTTGGTCCACATCCGGCTATAGAGCAGGTGCCCTACGGCATGTTCGGTGCCGCCTATATACAGATCCACCTGATTCCAGTAATCCGTGATGTTCCGGTCTGCAAAAGCCTGGTCATTGTGCGGATCCATATACCGTAGAAAATACCAGCTGCTGCCGGCATAACCGGGCATGGTGTTTGTTTCCCGCCTAAGCGTTTCGCCTGCCTTGTCTTTAATATAGACCCAGTTGCTGATATTGGCCAGTGGCCCTTCTCCCTCCGGCCCCGGTTTGTAATGATCGACATGCGGCAGTTCTACGGGCAATTGCGGCAGTTCTACCGGCAGTTGGAGTTCGGGTTCATTCAGCAAATAAGGAATGTTGTTTTTATAGATTATGGGAAATGGCTCACCCCAGTAACGCTGACGGCTGAATCCGGCATCCCGCAGTTTGTAATTGGTATGGCTTTCGCCAATGCCCTTTTTCCTGATGGCGGCAAGTACCCGTTGGGCAGCCGCTTTGACTTCCATACCACTGATGAAATCACTGTTTTCTATTCGCACGTTTTTATCTGTAACAGCCGTATCTCCGGTATATTTTTCTCCAAAAATATTGGTAACCGAAATACCGAAATGTGTTGCAAATGCATGATCGCGATCGTCTCCTGAAGGGACCGCCATAATAGCCCCCGTGCCATATCCGGCCAGTACATATTCCGAAATCCAGATCGGAATTTCCTTTCCGGAAAAGGGATGCAGGCAATATGCTCCGGTGAAGCAACCGGTAACCTTCTTTTCAGCCATGCGCTCCCGTTCACTTCTGCTTTTTACATAAGCCACATATTGTGCTACCTGCGCCTGCTGAGTGGCAGTTGTAACGTTCGGAACTAATTCGTGCTCAGGAGCCAGCACCATAAAATCTACCCCGAAAATGGTATCGGGACGGGTAGTGAAAACCTTTATAACCTTATCCAGACCCTCTCCTGAGGAGAGGGAGCCGGATGACTCCTGTTCTTTTTCATTGTTAATAACGCTTGGTAAGTTTTCTAACTGACTTTTGACTTTGCTAAGAACAGCTGCTATATTATTCAGCACTTCATCATTGGTAAATCTAATAACAACATATCCTGCATTATTTAATTGTTTTGTTCTGTCTTCATCGTATTCTTGTTGTGCTGCACGATAATCTCCGTCAGCTTCTACTATCAGTTTCTTCTCTAAGCATACAAAATCGGGAATGAAATTTAATACAGGATGCTGCCTCCTGAATTTAAACCCCAATTTTTTATTTTTTAATTGTTGCCATAAAATGTGTTCAGCTTCTGTTGGATTATGGCGCATATCTTTTGCCATGTCCCGGTTTGCGTTCCATGTTCCTGCATCTGTAGTGTAATATTTCGGGGTATCAGGTGTTCTGTTTTCTTCGCCGCCTGCCCCCCCCCCCAAAGAAGGAGGGGGGGAGATGAGGTAAAAGTCTATCTCGGCACCTTCACTTTTCCCGATCCAGTTACGCTGCATTTCTTTCATGGCATCGCTCCATTCCAGCGTATCCAGGCTGTCAATCAGGCGGTCGGCATATTCGGTAATGCGAAGAAACCACTGATGCATCTTCTTTTTTTCTACAGGATACCCGCCGCGCTCGCTTACGCCATTCACTACTTCGTCATTTGCTAAAACCGTGCCCAGCGCCTCACACCACCATATTTCGGCATGATCTAAATAGGCCAGCCGGTATTGCATCAATACATTCCGCTTTGCAACCGGATTCATATTCATCCATTGCGCTGAGGAAAAGGAGCAGGTTTCATCGCCCGGCGCGCTGTGGCTGATATTGCCTTCCTGTTCAAAAATCCGGATCAGCTCATTTATAGGTTCTGCCTTTTGTGTTTTCCGGTTGAACCAGGATTGAAAAAGTTGTCCGAAAATCCATTGGGTCCATTTATAGTATTGATGATCGCTGGTGCGCACTTCCCGGCTCCAGTCGTAATTAAAACCGATATTGTCTAATTGCTCTTTATAGCGGCTGATGTTTTTTTCTGTCGTAACGGCAGGATGCTGACCCGTTTCTAAGGCATATTGTTCCGCCGGAAGGCCGAAAGCATCGAACCCCATGGGATGTAACACATTGTATCCTTTCATTGCCTTGTATCGTGCGTAGATATCGGAAGCGATATAGCCTAATGGGTGGCCTACATGCAAGCCCGCACCACTGGGATAGGGAAACATATCCAGCACATAAAATTTTGGCTTATTAGATTCGTTGGTTACCCGATATACCTGCTGCTCCTGCCAGAGTTGCCGGGCAGCACGCTCAATTTCCTGAAAGTTATATTCCATTATGATTTATTGAAATGGTGGCAAATTTAATAAAGTAAAAGGGGCATTGATAATTTTTTCATTTTTAAAAAATCAGTACCGGATTAACGGGCTAAAACTTTATCTTTGTTCACGGCAAAAAGTGCAATGTTTTTTGCTTTAATAATAAAAAAATGATTTTTTTATGTCAGACGAAAGATTAAAAGCCCTGAAAGTCACCCTGGAAAAAATTGACAAGGACTTCGGAAAAGGCTCCGTAATGAAACTGGGAGATAAGCAGCAGGAAGCAATGGACGTAGTTTCCACGGGCTCCCTGGGTTTAGATGTTGCCCTGGGCGTAGGCGGTTTTCCGCGGGGAAGAATTATTGAAATTTATGGCCCGGAATCTTCGGGTAAAACCACCATTGCAATTCATACGATTGCGGAGGCTCAGAAGACCGGAGGCATTTGCGCCATCATAGATGCCGAACATGCCTTTGATGCTGCTTATGCCCGTAAGCTGGGCGTGGACGTGGACAACCTGTTGATCTCGCAGCCGGATTACGGAGAGCAGGCGCTCGAGATTGCAGAGCGGCTAATCCTGTCTGGAGCGCTGGATGTAGTGGTGATCGATTCCGTTGCCGCCCTGGTTCCTAAAAGTGAACTGGAAGGTGAAATGGGCGACAGCAAAATGGGATTGCAGGCCAGACTGATGAGTCAGGCGATGCGTAAGCTGACCGCTACCATTTCCAGGACTAATTGTACCTGTATTTTTATCAATCAGCTCAGAGAGAAAATCGGCATTATGTTCGGTAATCCGGAAACTACTACCGGCGGCAATGCTTTGAAGTTTTACGCCTCGGTTCGCTTAGATATCCGCCGGATCGCCCAGATTAAAGACGGCGATACGGCAACGGGAAACCGTACGCGTGTGAAGGTGGTGAAAAATAAAGTAGCTCCCCCTTTTCGCCAGGTGGAGTTTGATATCGTTTTTGGAGAAGGGATCAGTAAGGTGGGCGAAATCATTGACATGGGCGTAGAGCTGGGAATTTTGCAAAAAAGCGGCTCCTGGTTTAGCTACGGTGATCAGAAAATCGGGCAGGGCCGCGAATCCGTCAAGGCATTTCTGCGCGATAATCCGGAATTTGCCGTTGAAGTTGAAACCAAAATAAGGGAACTTCTGAAACTGAAGCCCTGATATCTGAGCATGTTAGAAATTATTCTGTTATTCTACCTGAGTTGGAAAATCGGGATTTTGGTAAAGGCTAAAGGTTACAAGCCGTTACCCTGGAAGATAAGGGTTTGGCTTGCCTGGCTTGGAAGTGAGATGGGAATCCTTTTCATTGCAATGGGATTTTTTGGTATCAGAGATCTGTACATTCTGTATCCCTTTGCCTTGGCGGGAGCAGCCACCGGCTACCTGATTGTTCGTCAAAAGGCCCGGCAATTGCCGGTTAAAACAGACCGGGAGGACTGGTTAGATCAAACAGGTTCCCACGAATAAAGCCGTTTTTGCGGATTCATACAGAACACCGGAAGGGCTGTGAATATTTTCGCGACCTTTCGGTGTTTCGTATTGCCCCTGCATCAATTAAGTGTGATGTAAATACATCCTGTACTCCTCAGGATTATTGTTTTCCGCAAAGGGAATGTCCGGCAGCTTAAAGGGAGCTTCTTCTATTACTTCATAAGTAATTTGTTTTAGATCCTTACGGAATAACAGCATTTTTAGCTGTAGGCCATTAGCCAGTAGTAAAACAACGCACACTTTTTCCCCACTCCGTATTTTAAAAAACTCTTTCGGTTTATATTTTCATTAATTTTGCACTGTTTTAATAAAAAATTCTATGGACATTTTTGCTAAATTCTTAAAGGATAAAGGACCAATAGGTCAGTACCAGGAGTATGCACAGGAGTATTTTGCATTCCCTAAATTAGAAGGCGAGATCAGTAACCGAATGATGTTTCGCGGAAAAGAGCGTATTGTTTGGAGCTTGAATAACTACTTAGGCCTGGGCAACCATCCTGAGATTCGTAAGGTAGATGCCGATGCCGCCGCACAATGGGGTATGGCTTATCCGATGGGCGCCCGGATGATGAGTGGTAATTCCGATTACCATGATGAGTTAGAGCGGGAGTTGGCAGATTTTGTGGGAAAAGAAGATGTGATGATGCTGAACTTCGGCTATCAGGGTATGTCTTCTTCTATCGATGCCTTGCTGTCCCGTCATGATGTAGTGGTCTATGATGCCGAAGCGCACGCATGTATTATTGATGGTATGCGGATGCACATGGGTAAAAGATTTGTATTTAAGCATAACGACATAGAGGATTTTGAAAAGCAGTTGAAGCGGGCTCAGGATTTGATTAAAGATACGCCCGGCGGTATCCTGGTAATCACTGAAGGTGTTTTCGGAATGAATGGTAATCAGGGTAAGATAAAGGAAATTGTGGATCTGAAGAAAAAATATGAATTCCGCCTGTTTGTAGATGATGCACACGGTTTTGGAACAATGGGGAAAACGGGAGCGGGTATTGGCGAAGAGCAAAGCTGTATGGACGGCATTGATGTTTATTTTTCCACATTTGCCAAATCAATGGCAAGCATAGGCGGATTTATTGCCGGCAGTAAGGAAATCCTGTTTTATCTGCGGTATAATATGCGCTCTCAGTTATTTGCGAAATCTATGCCGATGATTGTGGTCATTGGCGCATTGAAGCGCTTGGATATGATTCGTAAACATCCGGAATTTAAAGAAAAATTATGGGAGAATGTGCACGCCCTGCAAAACGGATTGAGAGAAAGAGGTTTTAATATCGGTACTACCAACACTCCGGTCACTCCGGTTTATATGGAAAGCGGGGTGACGGATGCAGCCCAGTTAGTGGTGGATTTGCGGGAGAATTACAATATTTTCTGTTCCATAGTAATGTATCCCGTTATTCCGAAAGGACATCTTATCCTTCGCCTTATTCCAACTGCGGCGCATACGCTGGAGGATATCCGGGAAACCCTGGAGGCATTTAGCGCTGTTCGGGAGAAAGTGGAAAACGGAAGCTATCCGAAAGAAATTCCAATCATGAAAGGCGCTCAGGTTTAGTCGTTGGAGCAATGAATTTATTTGTACAGTCATTTGATAAAACCAATATTCAAATGACTGTTTCTTTTTTTTACAATCGGAATATTTTACTTTAGCACACAAAATTTCCTTCATGAAGCTACTTGAAAATAAAACAGCCATTATCACCGGCGGAAGCCGTGGTATCGGAGAGGCAATGGTGCTGAAATTCGCCGGTCAGGGTGCCAATATCGCATTTACCTACTTGTCTTCAGAAGACAGAGCGAAAGCGCTGGAAGAGCGGGTTAGGGCAATGGGAGTCAAAATTGTTGCCTATAAAAGTGATGCTGCGGATTTTGCGGCTTGTGAAGCGTTCGTGAATGATGTAATGAGTGTGTTTGGAAATATTGATATTTGCGTAAATAATGCTGGCATTTCGCGCGATAACTTATTGCTGCGGGTAACGGAAGATCAATGGGATGAAATCATGCGGGCAAATTTAAAGTCAGTTTTTAATTTAACGAAGCAGGTAACCCGTCCTATGATGAAAGCACGATCCGGCAGTATTATCAATATGGGCTCGGTGGTAGGCATGGTGGGTAATGCGGGGCAAAGTAGTTATGCAGCTTCTAAAGCCGGCATCGTTGGGTTTACCAAATCCATCGCGCTCGAACTGGGTAGCCGGAATATTCGTTGCAATGCCATTGCTCCCGGTTTTATCGAAACGGATATGACACATTATTTGAAAGAAGGCGAAAACAATCCATGGACGGCTAAGATACCTATGGCACGGTTCGGTAAGCCGGAGGAAATTGCTGATGTGGCGCTGTTCCTTGCTTCGGACATGAGCGCCTATGTAACCGGACAGGTGATCAGCGCCTGCGGTGGCTTGAATACATAAATATTATTATTTTGTACCTGGCAAATAAATCATTTAATGACAAAGATAAATGCAGCGATAACTGCTGTTGGGGGCTATGTGCCTGATTATATTCTCACAAACCGTGAGCTGGAAAGTATTGTTGATACTTCCGATGAATGGATTACCACACGTACAGGAATTAAGGAGCGTAGGATTTTAAAAGGCGAAGGACTCGGAACATCTTATCTGGCTACCAGGGCGGTTAAAGATTTATTGCAACGCTATAATGTTGATCCGCTGGACATTGATTTGTTGATTTGCGCAACAACTACTCCCGATATGCAGTTCCCGGCCACCGGAAATCTGATTGCCTCTAATTGCGGTATGGATAATGCCTTCAGCTATGATGTGAGTGCCGCTTGTTGTGGTTTTTTGTTTGCATTAAATGCCGGTACACAGTATATTGAAACCGGTCGCTGTAAAAAGGTTTTGGTAGTTGGTGGCGATAAGATGAGCTCTATCGTTGACTATACCGACCGTACAACCTGTATTATCTTTGGTGATGGCGCCGGAGCCGTATTATTGGAGCCTAATCAGGAGGGCAATGGTGTGCTGGATGCGGTGCTTAAAAGTGATGGAAGCGGGTGGATTCATTTACACCAGAAAGCGGGCGGTTCTCAGAAACCGGCAAGCATAGAAACCGTAATGGCTAAAGAGCATTTCATTTATCAGGAAGGTCAGAAGGTTTTTCGTTTTGCCGTTCAGAAAATGTCTGACGCCTGTGTGGAAATTATGCAGCGGAACAAGCTGTCTGCGGAAAGCGTGGACTGGCTGGTGCCGCATCAGGCCAACCTCCGCATTATCAATGCTGCCCGTGAACGTATGGGCTTGCCCGAATCTAAAGTAATGGAGAATATTCAACGTTATGGAAACACGACAAGTGGCACTATTCCACTTTGTCTCTGGGACTGGCAGGATAAGTTGAAGAAAGGGGATAACCTGGTACTGGCTGCATTTGGCGGTGGCTTTACCTGGGGT
>CAZUSO010000006.1:0-65834 GCA_964622775.1 uncultured Taibaiella sp.
GGTCGTCATTCCGACCGGAGTAAAATTTACGGAACGCAGCGCAGTAAATTTTATGAAGCGGAGGAATCTCCCGGGCGTTTGCCCATCCTCCCGATTGGGAGATTCCTCCATGCGAAAATCCTAACCGGATTAAGCGTAATCCGGGATTTTCTTTTCGGAATGACGGCACGTTTTTGCGGAATGACAAAAAACCTTACACCACATGCAACATCTGGGATACACCCATATACCCGAAGCCCTTATTTGTCCTTTCGAATTGACTTACCTTTGCTTCCTTGTTGTATATATACCTGAATAATAATTGATGAAGCTTTTTATTAAAAATATGGTTTGCGACCGCTGCATTATGGTAGTGCAGAAGGAGATGGCGCGATTGGATATTGCCCTAAAACAAATTATACTGGGAGAGGTTGAGGTCGTGAAGAAATTATCTGTACAGGAGAAAGAGAAAGTGCGTAAAGTATTATTACCATTAGGTTTCGAGTTGATTGATGATAAGAACGGCCGTATCATTGAAAAGATCAAAAAGATCATTATCGGACTGGTGCGCGGGCGGGATGGCGGCCCCGCAGGAAATTTATCCCGCATTCTGCAATTAGAGCTGCAACACGATTACCATTATTTGTCCAGGCTGTTCTCCGAAGTGGAAGGCATCACGATTGAAAAATACTATATCGCGCAAAAGATAGAACGGGTAAAGGAATTATTAGTTTATGATGAGCTTAGCTTGAGTGAAATTGCCTTGCTTTTGAAATATTCCAGCGTGGCTTATCTCAGCAACCAGTTTAAAAAAGTAACGGGGCTTACACCGAGTCATTTTAAACAAATTAAAGCAGTAAAAAGATTGCCGTTAGATCGGGTATAGCAGGCATTGCTAAGTAAAAAGTCAAAATGCAAAAGCCAAAAGCCAAAAGCCAAAATAACGAAAGTGCGGATATTCAATTCAATTTCAAGAAACTGGCACAACATACCTGACCTTACAGCAGTATAACAATTGTCTGACGTTATTGCATAACAATTGGAGTATTAAGTCAGGCATATCTTGCAGCATATTCAATTTTTATCAAATTGATTACCGGCATAGCCGCATTTAGACTTTTGCATTTTGACTCTGCAATTGTATCATTCCATCCGGAAATCTTACAAATGAATTCCAAAATAACGTAACCTTTATTCCCTCAATCCGGCTCATCTTTGCAGGACAAAAAAACAGGCATCATGGCGGACAGGCAAGACCATACAATCCTGCTTCCACTCGAAAACGTGGACAGCGAGCATTGCGCGCTTATTGTGGATAAAGGGCTCTCACAGGTAGATGGCGTATTGACGCACCGGGTTGAGTTGAATAACCGGCGCGCTGTTTTAACCGTTAATGAACCTGGTGTAATCCCGGAAGCCGTCAAAACAATTACCGATCTGGGCTATGGCGTTACGGTTATAAAAAAGACATTCCCGGTGATGCAAATGAGTTGTGCCTCCTGCGCTAATAGTGTGGAACGCATCCTAAAGTCGATGGATGGCGTTTTAGACGCTTCCGTGAATTACGCAAATGCAATGGTAACGGTAACGTTCTTACCCAATATGACCAATGCAGCTGCCTTGCAAAAGGCGGTTCAGGACGGTGGTTACGACCTTCTGGTGGAAGCGGAGGAAAAACAACAGGAAACCCTGGAGTTTTTACACGAACAAAAATACCGCAGGCTTCGGTCGAAGGCGCTTTGGGCAATGGCCCTTTCTCTTCCCCTTGTCATTATCGGTATGTTTTTTATGAATATGCCCTATGCCAATGCGATCAGTTGGTTATTTGCCACGCCCGTTGTGGTTTGGCTGGGCAGAAGTTTTTTCACAGGAGCCTGGAAACAATTGAAGCACCGCTCTGCCAATATGGATACCTTGGTGGCATTGAGCACGGGCACAGCTTATCTCTTCAGCGTATTCAACATGATTTTCCCCGAATTCTGGCTGTCGAAAGGGTTACAACCCCATATATATTTTGAAGCGGCATCGGTAGTGATTGCCTTTATTTTGTTAGGAAAATTACTGGAAGAAAAAGCAAAAGGAAATACTTCCGGCGCTATTAAAAAGCTGATGGGCCTGCAACCTAAAACAGTGACCCTGATCAGACCGGATGAAAATACAGATACGATATTTGTCGAAGAAGTAGAGCCTGGCAATATCATCCTGGCAAAACCGGGTGAAAAAATTGCCGTGGACGGAACCGTGATTTCGGGTGAATCTTATGTGGATGAAAGTATGCTGACCGGTGAGCCCGCTCCCGTATTTAAAAGGGAAAATGACAACGTATTTGCCGGCACAATCAATCAAAAAGGCAGCTTCCGGTACAAGGCATTGAAGGTGGGCAAAGAAACAATGCTGGCACAAATCATCAGCATGGTGCAGGACGCGCAGGGCAGCAAGGCTCCTGTCCAGAAATTAGTGGATAAGATAGCCGGAATTTTTGTTCCGGTTGTCATTGCCCTGGCAATTTTAACGCTGCTGATATGGATCGTTTTCGGCGGCCCCAATGGCCTTACTCAGGGATTGATGGCTTTCGTAACGGTATTGGTTATTGCCTGTCCCTGTGCGCTGGGTCTCGCTACGCCTACAGCCATTATGGTGGGAATTGGCAAGGGTGCGGGATCGGGTATCTTAATTAAGGATGCGGAAAGCTTAGAGCGCGCTAAAGAAGTGGATGCCGTCGTACTCGATAAAACCGGCACGCTTACGGAAGGTAAGCCCGGCGTGAACGATATCGCCTGGCTCGAAGAATCGGAAGCTGCCAACCAGGCATTGCGAAGCATGGAAAAACAATCCGAACATCCATTGGCGGATGCGGTAGTGAAATACCTCGATCATTATACCTTATTGCCGGTTACGGACTTCCGCAGCATTACCGGAAAAGGCATTCAGGGTAAGGTGGACGGGGTGCAATATTATGCCGGCAACAAAAAATGGTTATCGGAAAATAATATTGAGATTTCAAATACGCTTCTCGACAGGGAAGCAGCCTGGAATCAAGATGCCCAAACGGTTGTCTGGTTTGCGGATGATATAAAAGCATTGGCCGGATTAGCCATTTCCGATCGGGTGAAAGCCACATCGGCAATGGCCGTGCAGCAAATGCAGGAAACAGGTATTGAGGTTTTCATGCTTACCGGCGATCAGGAAGCTCCGGCAGCCGCCATTGCCCGTCAAACCGGTATCGTGCATTACCAGGCCGAAATGCTGCCGCAGGAGAAAGCGGGGTTCATAAAAGATCTGCAACAGCAGGGAAAAACCGTTGCTATGGTGGGCGATGGTATTAACGACAGTACAGCCCTGGCGCAGGCTGACCTGAGCATTGCTATGGGCAAAGGCAGCGATATTGCCATGGACATAGCTAAAATGACAATTGTGTCCTCGGATTTGTCTAAGATTCCGCAGGCGATAAAGCTGTCCCGGCAAACAGTATCCACTATCCGCCAAAACCTGTTCTGGGCTTTTATTTACAATATTATCGGCATCCCGGTGGCTGCAGGAATACTCTATCCTTTTTATGGATTTTTACTTAACCCAATGGTTGCAGGAGCGGCTATGGCACTGAGCAGTGTGAGTGTG
This sequence comes from uncultured Taibaiella sp., assembly GCA_964622775.1. GTDB lineage: Bacteria > Bacteroidota > Bacteroidia > Chitinophagales > Chitinophagaceae > CAZUSO01. The sequence continues at coordinate 3,598 of CAZUSO010000006.1, forward strand.
GTCAGCAATAGCCTGCGGCTAAAGTGGAAACGGTGATTTTATCCGTTAAAATTCAGCCCGGACAATCTTCCTGATAAGAAAAATCCGAAATTTGTATTTATCCTGATTTTTTAAAACATCATAACATGGAACCGAAACCAACAATATTGCGGTTTAAAACAAATATCAATTGTGACGGATGTATCGCTACGGTAAAGCCGTTTTTAGATCAGGCTGAGGGCATCTGTGATTGGGAGGCAGATACGACAGGTCGTGACAAGATACTAACGGTGACTGCGGATGGCGCTTCTGAGCGTAGTATTATGGAAACGGTGCAAAAGGCAGGCTTTAAAATTGAGCCGATTCACACAGCAATTTAATCCCAGAAACTATCAGTTTGATGTCCGATAAATAATGGGCGTTCAGGCATCTTTGTTTATTTTGTAAAAGGGAATTGCTGATTTATTATTAAGCGTAAAAGATGTCCGGTATGAAAAATCTTGCTGTTTTTTGCCTGATTTGCCTGTTCCCGTATTCAGGTCATGCACAGAATTCGGGCGCTGCGCATTCCCGGAAAGCACAGCCTTTGGTTTTTGGCGAAACGATGACTGTACCTTCCCGGGAACTGGATGAAAACCGGGTAATCAATATTTATTTACCACCCGGTTATAAAGCGAATGATACCATCACTTACCCGGTAATCTATATTATTGATGGCGGTGTGGACGAAGATTTTTTTCATATTGCCGGTATAGTGCGGTATAATAACCAACCCTGGATCAACCGGTTCCCGCCCTCTATTGTAGTGGGTATTGAAAATACCGACCGCCGGAGAGATTGCTCTTTTGCCGTGACCAATCTTGATTTTTTAGATAGAGTGGGATTCTCAAAATCAGCCTTCCCGAATTATGGAGGCTCTGCACGCTATATTGCTTTTGTGGAAAAAGAGCTGATTCCTTTTATGGCTGAAAAATATAAAGCGCGGCAGGGAGGCACTATTATCGGCGAATCTTTTGCCGGATTGCTGGCCACGGAAATCCTGCTGCACCACCGGAAACTGTTTGATAATTATATCATCATCAGTCCCGGTTTGTGGTGGGGTGATGAGGCTTTGCTGAAGGAAGCACCGGCACTGTTGGAAATTGCTTCCGGGCAAAAAACCAAAGTGTATATAGCTGCGGCCAATAAGGATGAGGATAAGCTGATGTATGATGAAGCGGTGGCTCTGCAGGATATTCTGAAAAAATACGGCGGCCGGGATATGGATGTTTTTTATGATTACCTGTCCGATGAACTACATTCTACTATCATTCACCAGGCGGTATATAATGCCTTTAAAATGTTCTATCCGCATTCCGAATTTCAACATTGAACGGTATGAATTGAGCACTGCGAGGTATTCCCGGATATGAATAACAATAATTCCGGATTTCTTTCTGCCCTCACTTGCTGGAGCGCAAATTAATTAATACCTTTGCCGTGGCAAGTCTTATACGACCAGCTCCTGTTGAACCTCCCCAGGGCAGGAATGCAGCAAGGATAAACGGTTGTAGCGGTGCGATATAAGTAACTTGCCATTTTTTTATAAAAAAGCTTTGCCTTTTTCCTGCTTAATGTCAATCCGTTTTTAATTATACCGTATATGAAATTCTTTATTGACACCGCCAATCTTACACAAATCCGGGAAGCGCACGATTTGGGCATCCTTGACGGCGTTACGACCAACCCTTCCCTGATGGCGAAAGAAGGCATCCGGGGTGAAGAGGCTATTCGCAAACATTATCTGACCATTTGCGAAATGGTGGACGGGCCGGTAAGCGCGGAGGTGATCTCCACAGATTTCGACGGTATCGTGGAAGAAGGAAAAAAGCTGGCGGCAATACATCCTGATATTGTAGTGAAAGTGCCCATGATCAAAGAGGGCATCAAAGCCATTAAATGGTTTACCGATAATGATATCCGCACCAACTGCACATTGGTGTTTTCCGCCGGACAGGCCATCCTGGCCGCCAAAGCCGGTGCAACAATGGTTTCCCCCTTTATCGGCCGTATAGATGACGGCAGTTGGGACGGGGTGCAACTGATTGAACAAATTGTAAACATCTACAATGCCCAGGGCTTCATGACCGAAGTACTGGCCGCTTCCATCCGCAATCCTTTGCATATTGTACGTTGTGCCGAAGCTGGTGCCGATATTTGTACCTGTCCCTTAGATGCCATTCTCGGATTGCTGAAGCATCCCCTGACCGATACCGGTCTGGCCAAATTCCTGGCAGATGCAAAAGGATTGCAATAAAGCAATCTCATTGCTCAAGTTCGTTTGAGCCGACAGAAAGGAAAAACATGAGCGCGACACAAAAATCATAACCCTTTTGCAGGCGTGACCGTAGATTTTGCTTCGCAAGGAAAAAGTTCCTTAATATGGAAATTCCGATCGGGCCACAGGTAATACTGCCTGCTCTTTTTGCTACAGCACACTCAGGTTAATGATTACCATTATTCATTTCAAAACCCAATCTCCTTCAATCCTCCTCCCGGATAGCTCAGTCGGGAATTGTTTTGCGAAAAATAAATGATACTTTCGTAATCATTACCAAACAAAACTATGATATCCATAACAATCGGGTAAAGGTAAAGAACGTGATATATGCTGAAAAAATACGCTCGGAAATACTGGAAAATTCTGTTGAATGCAGGTTCAGGATTTGCAAATGATAAAGTGCCTAAGCTCAGCGGTGCATTGGCCTACAGCACGCTGTTTTCCCTGGCACCCATGATGCTCCTGATTGTAATCATCGGTGGTTCTGTGTATGGTTTGGATGCAGCAGAAGGTAAAATATTCGAAGAGCTGAAAGATTTCATAGGCGTGGATGCTGCCACACAGATTCAGGAATTGCTGCGCCGTATCCATTTTCAAAAAAACAGCTTTCTCACCACAACTATCAGCGTGGTAGCTTTGATCATCGGATCTACCGGAACTTTCGCAGAAATTCAGGACTCCCTCAATATGATCTGGGGAGTCCGGCCTAAGGCTAAAAAAGGCATTATGAAACTACTTATCAGTCGCCTGCTTTCTTTTTCCATGATTATCGGCCTGGGATTTTTATTGGTTGTTTCCCTGGTGGCCAACACCTTGTTGCTGGCGCTCAGCAGCAATATTCTGCATTTGTTCCCCGACCTGCCCATTAATTTCATCGACCTCATCAACAATGCTTTCATCTTCCTCGTGATCAGCTTTTTGTTTGCCGTTATCTTTAAAATGCTGCCTGATGTACGGATTCGGTGGCGACAGGTTGTACCCGGAGCATTTCTGACCGCAGCCTTGTTTCTATTGGGGAAATTCTTTATCGGTATGTACATCGGGAGCAACAATACCGCCTCGCTGTACGGTGCAGCGGGCAGCATTATCGTGATCCTGATGTGGATTTATTTTTCCGCATTCATCCTGTATTTCGGAGCGGAATTTACCCGTGCTTATATTGAATATTCGGGGGTAAAAATCGTCCCGACTGCTTTTGCGGAATACAATGACCGACGACTGTTAGAGACGTATTTGAAAGAGGAGCAGGCCGGGCGGGGAGAGCGGGATTCGCCGCCGCTTTAGATCATCTGCTCGTATCGTTCCATCCAGCTTTCCAGTCTTTCTAAAAAGTCGGGGTTATTGATATTAGAGAAATAATCGCCTTCGGCCATAATCTGCTCTAATAAAACATCCTGCGCTTTGGTGCAATGCAATGCATAGTGATACGGCGTGTGGCTAAAAGACACCATTTCATATACGGAATTGAAGCGACCTTTGAAACGCAGCCCCAGATCCTTTTCAATTTTTTTACGCTCTAAAAATTTAGGATCGGCTACCTTATCGCGCATTTCGATAAAATTCATCAATGCCAGGTCAGCTACAGCGTCGCCATTGGGTTTCCGGCTGATTTCCAATTCCTTCAAAATGGTTTCCCAGTCTTCGCCGTGCAAACTCATTAATTCCACCAGAACGGAACAATCTTCAAAACCGGCATTCAGCCCCTGACCGTAAAACGGCACAATCGCATGGGCGGCATCGCCGATCAGGCAGCTTTTATCCTGGTAATGCCAGGGGGAAATTTTGGTAGTGATCAGGGAAGATACCGGATTATGCTGAAAATCTTCCAGCAGCGTGGGCATTAGGCCTACGGCATCCGGGAACTGACTTTGGAAAAAGCTCATGATTTCCGCTTCGGATTGTAATGCGGCAAAAGACGGATTGCCTTCAAAGGGGAAGAACAGCGTACAGGTAAAGCTGCCATCCGTATTGGGCAGCGCAATCATCATAAAATTATGCCGCGGCCAGATGTGCAGCGCATTTTTTTCGATCAGCCAGGTGCCGTCAGGGCCTGCAGGAATGCTCAGCTCTTTATAGCCATGTTCAATATAGGACTGTGAAAAATTACTGCGATCCATAAAAGACATGCTGGTGCGCAGTGAAGAAAATGCACCGTCAGCACCGAATAGCAAATCGCAGTCCACAACCGTTTCTGAACCGTCTGCAGCTTCAAGATAAATGCTGTTTTTTGGAATGTCCACACGGGTGCAACGCTGGTTAAAAATGATTGTAGCGCCGGAATCCTCTGCCAGGCTCATCAGCCTTTTGTTCAGTTCGCCGCGGCTTACGGAGTAAATAGCTTCCTCATTTTTTCCATAAGCCTGAAACGCCGATGCTCTGTTTTCCTGATGCAAAAAACGACCAGGCATAGGAATAGCGATAGCTTCAATTTGCCTGCGCAATCCGGCCAATTCCAACGCCTTCCAACCCCGTTCACTCATAGCCAGATTGATAGAGCGACCTGCGCCTATTGTTTCCAGACGCATATCCGGACGACGTTCGTATATAGTGACTTCATAGCCCTGTTTGCGCAGTAATACCGCTAATACGGAACCCACGAGACCGGCTCCCAAAATGGTAACGGAACGTTTCATTAATTTTTATTTTTTAAGGGGCTAAAGTACAAAAAAAGCTAAGGTTTCAGCGGCTTTTTCATAATCAGATGCGGAATACCTACCTCTGTAAATTCTTCACCTGATATAGTATAGCCTAATCTTAGATAAAAAGATACAGCAGATTTCCGGGCATGTAAGACGATATTTTTTACCTGTCGGTCCCTGGCAAAATCTTCGGCATGATGCACCAGTTGCCTGCCAATGCCTGTTCGTTGCAATTCGGCATCCACGGCAAGCTGACGCATTTTCAGATTGTCCGGGTCAAGCCATTGTAGCAGGATACAACCGGAAGCAATTCCATTCGTGACATATATCAGGATAATCTGCTGATCCTCGCCGGCCGTATCAGCCTTCGAGATGGATAAGCCAAGCGGAACACGGAGAATGCGATGCCGCAGCGCCAGCACCTGTGTATAAAGCGGATGGATGGTGTCGATTTGAATGACGGGCATAACAGGACAGGAATGGTGTGTGCTGAAAACGGCTTAGGACTTGCGGGTATTGGTATCCAGTTCTTCCATGCGTTTTTCTTTGGCATCTTTCAAAAACTGGGAAGCAAAAATGAACTCGTTGAGCAATTTGTCTTTACTGTATATGATGTCGCGGCTGGAGCCCTCCCATTGCTTCATGCCCTGATGCATATAGATGATATGATCGCCGCTTTCCATTACGGTATTCATGTCATGCGTATTAATGACCGTAGTGATATTGTATTCGCGGGTCAGATCATGAATCAGCTTATCAATTACGAGAGAGGTTTGCGGATCTAATCCCGAATTCGGCTCATCACAAAAAAGGTATTTGGGATTCAGCACTAATGCTCTGGCCAGCGCTACCCGTTTTTTCATACCGCCGCTGATCTCCGAAGGGAACTTATGATGCGCATCCGGAAGGTTCACCCGGTTCAGCACTTCATTTACCCGCCTTACTTTTGCCCGGAAGGAGTCTTTAGTAAACATATCCAGCGGGAATTTCACATTTTCAAGTACGGTTTTGCTGTCGAACAATGCAGAGCCCTGAAACAGCATGCCGATTTGCTGCCGGATGTCTTTCATGGCTTTATCGTCCATGCCGGCGATGTCGGTTCCTTCATAAAAGATGTGTCCCGAATCCGGTTTGAACAGGCCAATCATACATTTCATCAATACCGTCTTTCCGCTTCCGCTGGAGCCGATAATGAGGTTTGTTTGACCGGGATTCATTTTAAAAGAAACATCCTTCAATACTTCCTTTTCGCCAAAGCTCTTTTTCAGGTTTTTGATTTCTATCATAAAATATCAATGCGCACCGATAAGGGACACTACGCAAATTTATAGGAAAATATCAATGAGGCTGAGCAGAAATGAGAATTTATCCATTGTTTGTCAAAATCATTATACCGGAGTCGTCATTTAAGTTATATTCAATTTTTTTTACAGACAGATGGATGTTGAATCCTGTAAAGTAAAAATTTCAGCCCCTGCGATTGGCAGCAGCATACTGACGGGCTTTGGGCTTAAACTTTATTGCGGCAGCAATTCTTTTTGCTTACCTTTGCCGCCAGATTCTCTCCCTTGTAAAATCAACTACGTTGCAGGAAGAAACGATAAAAGTAAAACATCTTACCGGACCTACGGCCAAGTTGCGGGATTATGCGCAGATGATGAAGCCCAACCTGAGCTTTATGATTGCATTTTCCAGTATCATCGGTTATCTGTATGCGCCGGGCATACCTTTTATATGGAAAGATGTTTTGGCGCTTTTTGTTGGAGGTATGCTGGTGACCAATGCGTCCAATATTATCAACCAGATTATTGAGCGATACAGCGACCGGATGATGAAGCGCACCAGAACCCGGCCGCTTCCCGACGGGCGAATGGGCACAACTGAGGCCTGGACGCTCACGTTGGTTTCTGCAATAGCCGGTATAGCCCTGCTCTCTGCTTATTTCAACCCTCTGACCGGGATTTTGAGTTTTATATCATTATTGCTGTATGGCTTTGCCTATACGCCCATGAAGAAAATTCATTCCATCGCTACTTTTATTGGCGCTATACCAGGGGCATTACCACCGCTGATAGGCTGGGTGGCGGCCACCAATTCCTTTATGGGAGTGGAGAATATGGGAGGCTGGGTTTTATTTGCCATACAGTTTCTTTGGCAGTTCCCGCATTTTTGGGCTATTGCCTGGCTGGGCTACGAGGATTACCTGAAGGCCGGGATTATGATGTTGCCTTCTTCAAGAGGCAAAACCAATTTTACGGGTTTACAATGTATGTTTTACAGCCTTCCGCTTATCCCGCTGGCCATGTTACCTTACGCGATGAAAATGACCGGGGCTGCCGGAACCTGGGTAGCTGTTCTGGTGGGCATCTTTTATTTTGTCATGTCGTTGAGATTTTATAGTAAGAATGATAAAAGCTCGGCAAAAGGGTTGTTGTATGCTTCGTTTTTGTATTTGCCGGCAGTACTGCTGGCTCTGCTGATCGACAGGATATAATGCCGGGGAAAGGAAGGGATAAATGAGCGGCATCAGTAGCGGCTGTTGCAGGAAGATGGTTAAGGTGAATAATAGTAGTGTTACGTTAAGTATATTTGTCTGTATTACAAAATTCTATCTAATTGATTATCAAGTGTTTTATTATTTTGTATTTTGACTTAAAATAAATTATTCTTTGTTAAATAATCTTATTGAGCATGATGCCGATGCCACAGGAAATTCAGAAAGAGCCTAAAAAAATACATCCTCAGAAATTTGCTCTGTGGATTGCCATCGGCAGCATTATTATGATGTTCGGCGGATTTACGAGCGGATTTATCGTGCGTAAATCGCAGGGCAACTGGCTGCATTATAAGCTTCCGGTAGAGTTTTATATTTCTACGGGGGTGGTCATTCTCAGCAGCCTGGCTATCCACCTGGCGGTGAAGAGCTTTAAATCGCGGAAGATGGCATTCCATAAAAATATGGTAGCTCTGTCGCTCTTTTTGGGCGTTGCTTTTGTGGTGTTACAATACTTTGGATTCAAGGATTTGTACGGACAGTTTAAATGGGACAATAATGTTTCTTTTCAGTTCATTACCGTGATTGTATTAATGCATGCCCTGCATATTGCAGGCGGTGTGGCAGCGCTGATTATCCTGTTTTTGCGAACCTTTGGGCGCCGGGTGAAGATATACAGCCCGGTTGGGATTGATATGGTGGCTGCGTACTGGCATTTTGTGGATATTTTATGGCTTTATCTCTTTGTATTTTTCTTATTGAATCAATAGAAAATATAGATGTCATAAAAATGTAAAACCCGGCTTGCATAATTAGATTTTAGCGTTTAACTTGCACCGGATTTTTAGTAAAAAACACTAATTTCATAGCGAATCGTAACAATATTTACAATCTATTTATGGCACAGGTATCAACGGCTACGCAGACTTACGACATCGAAAAACTATCAAAATGGGGGGGCGGACGCTCACCTTTCAATGTGAGCTACGGCAAAATCATGATGTGGTTTTTCCTGCTGTCTGATGCATTCACCTTCGGAGCGTTCCTTACCTCTTACGGTACAACCCGGTTTTTCAGTAAAGTATGGCCGGATCCCAACCATGTGTTTCACACCTTCCCGTTTTTCGGCGAGCGTTATCTGCCGCTCATGTTCGTGAGTCTGATGACCTTTATCCTGATCTTAAGTTCGGTAACTATGGTGCTGGCCGTTCATGCGGGTCATCATAATAACCGCGAAGGTGTAATTAAATGGCTGTTATGGACTATCATCGGGGGGATTGCCTTCTTAAGCTGTCAGGCCTGGGAATGGACGCACCTCTTTCATTCCGGGGGCTGGTGGGGTTCTTATACCGACCTGAATACGCCGGTAGAATCTTTTACCCATCTGTTTAATCACAATAAGGATGTCGTCAAACAGGTCTTTGAGACCAATCCCAAACTGGCGATGGATGCCACACACAATTTTTACAATTATTTCTTTAGCATTACCGGTTTTCACGGCGCTCACGTAACCAGCGGCGTATTCCTGAATATCATGATACTGGTAAACACCGTTAATGGTACCTATCAAAGACGTGGCCATTATGAGATGGTCGAAAAGGTCGGTCTTTACTGGCACTTTGTGGATTTGGTCTGGGTATTTGTATTCACCTGCTTCTACCTGCTCTAAAAAGAATTTGATTTAATTTGTTTAGCATTTTCATTCATTAAAAATAACAGCACGCTATTTATATGTCAGCACATCATAACGATCATGATCTCCGGAATTTGTACGAAGGCGACCAGTCGAAATTGTATTCGGGTGCCCTTGCCCACCACACAGACATCAATTCTCAGGCCAGTAAAGACCAGGTAAAGAAGATCTGGAAGGTTACCGGAATTCTTACTGTGGTTACTATCATTGAAGTAGCATTAGGCTTGTTAGGCCACGGCTTTCATCCCTTTGGTGTCATTGCGGCAATATTTTTAATACTGACCATTTTCAAAGCTTTTTATATTGTTCGGGTGTTTATGCATTTGGGCGATGAGAAGAAAAATTTTGTGTATTTTGTACTGATTCCGCTGATGCTGTTTTTTTGGATGGTCGTTGCCTTTTTAGCGGACGGACAACATTGGCTGAATATGAATTTTACCTTTGCAAATACCATTAAAGATTTCTTTTCATAAATAAATTTGTTTATCGCGATGAGCAAAAAATCCGGTAAGGAATGAGCAAAAAAATCAGATATATTTTAGGACTAACGGTAGCATGTTTGCTACCGTTATCTTTATATTTTGTAACGAGGCATTTCTTTTCCAGTGGAAAAATTCAGTTCCCGGGCTATCACAGGGTAGATAAGGTGGATTCCACAGAACGGGCAGGAGCATGGATCTATGATACCGTTTTTCATCGGCTGAATGACCTCGTGGGATGGAACCAACTTGGAGAGCAGGTGTCGCTGAATCAGGATCTGAAGGGAAAAGTTTTAGTACTGGATTTTATATTTACTACGTGTCGCTCCACCTGTCCGAGGTTGAGCGCTTCCATGCAGATGCTTCAAAAGTCTTATGAGAAAAAACTTCCGGAATGGGTTCAGTTTATCAGTATCAGTGTGGATCCTGACCGCGACAGTGTGCCGGTATTAAGGGAGTATGCCAATCGTTATACCAAAGAGCATGACGAATGGTGGTTCCTGACCGGAAACCGGGATGCTATCTTTAATTATGCTAAAAATGAACTGGGACTGATATTGAGCGAGGCCGATGAGCCCGGCGCTATGGTGCATTCCAATAAATTGGTATTGATTGATTCTTTCCGCTATATTCGCGGCTATTATGACGGTCTGGACACCCTGGAGATGCGGAAACTGGCTGATGATATTGCCATTTTATATTTAGAGAAAAATCCCAAAAACAGATGATCTTCCATCGAATTGTCTTATGCTGAAACCACTGATACAAAAAAAGGACAAATTTGCAAAGCGGCTTATTATTCTGGTATCCGTTGTCATATTTCTGGCGGTGCTTGCTTTAGACCGGCATATTATTCACCCGGAATTTCCCTTTAGTTTTGATGTGCATTATTTTGCCCTGGCTAATGCAATAATTAATTCCACCGTTTCACTCCTCCTGATTGCAGCACTTATCGCGGTAAAAAACAAGCAGTATAAGCTGCACCGCAACCTGATGCTAAGCGCCATACTGCTATCTATACTCTTTCTGGTATCTTATATCTGTCATCACCTGTTTGCCGGGGATACCCGTTTTGGTGGCGAAGGATGGGTTAAGCCGGTTTATTATTTCATTCTTATCACACACATCATCCTTGCTGCATTAATCTTACCTTTCATCCTGTTTACGGCTTACCGCGCCCTCACCGGGGAATGGGAACGACATAAGAAAATTGCACGTTACGCATGGCCATTATGGCTTTATGTGTCAATAACCGGGGTTGTAGTTTACTTTATGATCAGTCCTTATTATGCTTAACTGCGTCGACTGTTGATTCGGATTTTTGTTGTTCCTTTTCTGCTAAATAGTGCAGATGATGAAAAGCCGCTTTAATTTCCGGATAGGAATACGCTTCCCCCAATAAATTCTTTATTACGCCGAAACCTGTGTCAGGATTGCTCTTTAGAACTTCCGTAATTACCCGTAATTTTTCTGCTGATACAAAAACACTGACGTCAATCTCCCCACTGCCGATAAATTCCGTAAGATGCCCCACAATGGTACTGACGGCCATACTCCTTTCTGAGGCGATGGCTTCAATGGTTTTGCCCTCGCGGTACATCCCCAGGGAAATGAGCTTTGTAGCGCCTTTTTGGTTAACTTTCGGAATATCGGTTTCCGCCGAGGGCGTTGCAGCTTCCCGCTTTTCAGCTACCGGAATTACCGGAGCATTCATAGAACTGACACTTTCTATTACTGCTTTCCAGTTGTCGGATTTGATAATGTTTTCCGTTACCACACGAGCCTGTTGTATCTGGATTTTTTTACGCAGCGCCATTTGAAGGATGGTGTCCACTTCCTTCACGTATTTTTTGGTACGTTGTTTGACCTGCATTGCCGCAATATGTTCTTGCAGCGGCTTAATGGCCTGTTCGTCCATATTTTTTTCAAACCATTCCGTAGCCGCTTTCACCCGTTCATGAAGCTGCGGATACATCGTTGCGCCCTGCTGCAGGTATTGATTAAGCTGGGTATGGAATTTCTTAGCGGTAGTCCCGATATTTTGAACTACAGTATTTAACGCTGATGTCCATTGCAGCGCTTCATCTCCTGTAGGGAGACTGCTGAAATTGGTATCCTGGAAATGCAGTGCGATATGAGCTGTGATTTTTTCCATTTCAAAAGCCCGCAGTAAAGAATCTGCTACATATTCTTTTTGGGAGATGCTCAGCACCTGCTGTAACGATTCATCATTCATATCATTCCGGGAGAATTCCAGTACGCGTTCATCCGTTATAATGGCGCCGGCACCGATGCGGGAACGCAGTACCAATCCATCCAGCGCGGTAAGACGGCTGAGCGCCACATACACCTGGCCCGGCGCAAAAGAACGCCCGGCATCCACAATGGCTTTTTCAAAAGTAAGTCCCTGGCTTTTATGAATAGTAACCGCCCAGGCCAGCCGGATAGGAAACTGGGTGAAGGTGCCCAGCGTTTCTTCATCAATCTCATCGGCATCCATATTATAGCGGTACCGGATATTTTGCCAGGTTTCTTTTTCCATCTCTAATAATTCCGGTTCGTCTTTGAACCGTACTAATATCTTTGCCCCGCTTTTTTCAATCCGCTCTATCGTCCCGATCTTTCCGTTATAGAAACGGCGCTTTTCCCCTTTATCGTTCCGTATAAACATAATTTGCGCGCCCTCTTTTAAACGGAGTGTTTTCTCCGCCGGATAAGCATTTTCCGGGAAATCCTTTTCAATCGTTGCTTCTATCAGGTGTACTTTACTGCTCAGTCTTTCTAATTCCTGCTTATTGATAGCATCCGCCTGATAGTTGTGAGAAGTCAGCGTAATAAACCGGTCTTCCGGATAGGGAACGAAATTCGGATTATAATGTTCATGCAGTATGTCCATATCTTCCGGACCTGCTACATTATTGCGGATATTGTGGAGGATATTAATGAAGACATCATCGTGCTGACGGTATATTTTCTTCAGCTCAATATAAAGCGGCTCACTTTCCTGCATAACCAATGCGTCAAAAAAGAAGGGGCTTTTATAAACTTCATCCAGCAATGCTTTTTCCTGTTGGCGCACCACCGGCGGTAATTGGAACAGATCACCGATATAAAGCAGCTGCACGCCGCCAAACGGCAGATCGGGGCGCCGGCGTATGGAACGCAATACGGTATCTATGGCGTCTAATGTATCGGCGCGTACCATAGAAATTTCATCAATAATCAACAACTCCAACTCCCGAAGCAGGGTACGTTTACTTTGTTGAATGCGCAACTTGCTTAATAACTGGTTTCTGTTAAAGATATAGCTTTCGCTTTCTCCCCAGGCCGGCCGGTAGTTATGGATATAAGTGCCCAGCGGTAATTGAAAAAAGGAATGGATGGTCACTCCGCCCGCGTTAATAGCGGCAACGCCTGTAGGCGCCACTATAGCCATTTTCTTTCCGCAATGCTGCTGAATAAACCGGAGAAAGGTCGTTTTGCCCGTACCTGCCTTTCCGGTTAAAAAAACATGACGATTGGTATGCTTTACAAAAGAGGCGGCAAAGTCGAATATTTTATTATCGGGTTCCATTTGACTTAACTGATTCAAGAGTTTGTATTTTTGCAAAGTAACATTTATAATCCTTTTTATGCGCTCCTTTTTTTTGTTAATGACAGCAGCATTTCTGCTGATAACAGGAATTGCTTATTGGTTATTCCGGCAGGGACAGGTGCCGGATTTTAATCTGCTGCTGACCGGAAATATAATTCTGGCGCTGGTGACAGTAACCAATTTTTTCATAATAACCCGCGCCGCAAAAAGCGACAATCCCAGTGTATTGGTACGGGCAAAAACAGCAGGAGCCATGTTGAAGTTTTTTGTGGCTGTCGGTGCTTTATTACTTTATATCTTTGTGAATAACCGCATCATCAATAAGCCGACTATCTTTATCTTTCTTGGAATATACCTGGTTTATACTGTAATTGAAACCGTAAAGCTCTCCCGAATAGTAAAAGGTAAACCGTAACCTATGCCCTCAAAAAAAGAGCCTTTGCAGGCAATTGAACGTTTTTTGCCAAAGGATACTTTTGAAAAAATATTGCCGCATCTCAGGGCTTATCCGCTGCATCTCGCTATCACACGCGAACGCAGATCCGTGCAGGGCAGTTATCATGCCCCGCTTCATTCGGGCCTGAGGCATCGCATCAGCATAAACGGCAATCTAAATCCTTACAGCTTCCTGGTTACCCTGCTGCACGAGCTGGCGCATTTACACACATTCATACAATACAATCACCAGGTTCAGCCGCATGGGCCGGAATGGAAAAATAATTTTAAAAACCTGCTGGCTGATTTTTTGAATGCAAAAATTTTTCCGGAAGCAATCCATCATGCACTCCTGCAATATCTCGGCAATATAAAAGCGTCCACCTGCACGGATCCTCATCTTTATAAAACATTGAAGCAATTCGATACGGTTGATACAGGACGGGTGTTTGTAGAGGAAATCCCCGAAGGCCAACACTTTGCATTACCAGACGGGCGGGTACTTCAAAAACTGGAGAAACTCCGCACGCGGTATAGATGTAAGGAGCTTCGGACCGGCAATATCTATATGGTTCCGGCTATTATGGAGGTGAACATGGTTTAGCGCCATCATGCCCCTGTAGATGCTTTTCGAAATACGAACAGGAGTATCCGGGAAGCGCCATAGGTTAATAAGCCTGAGAGAATGGCTAACACGGTTCCGCCTAAAAAAAATGCGATTCCGGCTTCTTTGAATTGCTCCAGCGAAATATTTTTCCAGCTAAAGGACCAGTCCTCGTAACCCAGTATAATCTTTCCTGAAATGAGACTCAATGCCCAGAAAAACGGGGTGAAGGGAAAGATACTGATATTAGCAGCTAAGAGAAAAAGGGCTTTATTCATCTTGAAAAAGAGCGCTAAAGGAATACCAATCAGCAACTGGAAGCCCCAGACCGGGACAATGCCCATAAATACACCGAAAGCCAGGCTTTTTGCTTTGTGATGATCAGACTCCGCGGGATGAATAAAGACCTGCCGGAATATAGCTTTCCAGCCATCTCGTCTGCCTAATTTTACAATAAAATTCCGGGGATGAATCCATAGCAGCGCTATGAAAGTCAGGAAAGTATTGAGTACGCTGATACGGGCAAAATCCTTAAAAGGCCGGAAGTGCGAGATGCGTTCCGCTGCCGGCGGATAATATACCGATACCGGTACGCTACGGACGGGTATGTTCTTCCAGGCTAAGCGTACGGGCGCTTCAATTTCGAATTCATACTTACGGGTATAAAAGCGCATATTGCGCATAGGCTCTAAAGGGTAGAGTCGGTATCCCGACTGAGTATCGGGCAGCCGGATGCCAGTTTCCACCCAAAACCAGAAGTTGGAAAAACGGTTGCCAAAGCTGCTTTTCCCCGGGATATGTTCCTGGTTCATATTGCGTGCGCCAATGATGAGCGCGTCTGGATTTTGTTCCAGGGCCTTTAAGAAATGCGGAAGATCACTGGCATAATGCTGACCATCGCTGTCGATGGTTATGGCATACGCATAGCCTTCCTGCAATGCTTTCCGGAAGCCGCTTTGAAGAGCATATCCCTTTCCCCGGTTAGAGTTGTATTGTACTGTTTTCAGAAAAGGGAACTGTTGAAGGATATTGGCCGTGTTGTCCGTTGACCCGTCGTTCACCACAATAATCTGCTTTGTAAATTCTGCTATACCGCTGATAACCTTAGCCAGTGTTTCTTCATTGTTAAAACTAGGCATGAGTACACAAACTGCATATTGACGAAATTTATTTTCAAGAGAAAGGGACATGTATTGGCCGGCAATAATTTGATTCTGATTACAAAGATTGTTTGTTTTTCGCGTATTGTGAAAAGAAAATTTAATTACATTTGCAGCCCTCCGCATTCATATCTTTTTCGGGATGTAGCGCAGCCCGGTAGCGCACACGTCTGGGGGGCGTGGGGTCGCAGGTTCAAATCCTGTCATCCCGACCAAATGACAGAAGCATTTTTCTGAAAGATGCTTCATTTTTAATGGATATGGGTGCGGATATTTTTCGGGATGTAGCGCAGCCCGGTAGCGCGCTTCGTTCGGGACGAAGAGGCCGCTGGTTCGAATCCAGTCATCCCGACCGCCAAACGGCGCCATTTGAAGACAAATGACGCCGTTTTTAGTATAAAGTGCTTTTATAGCAATATGCTTGAAAAACAATAGATAAACCTTTTCTGATAAATCGCCGTGTTCCAAATGGTACACACAATGCTATGAGCAGGCAGGAAACGATTAGTCCGCGCGCTATCTGCCTGCCTGATTAAAAGGCGCATTTATTATGGTAAAATTGCTCCAACCTGAAGATCACATCGGTGTCCCGGCTGCCCATGGGCAGGATTTGGCTTCCCTGAAAACCCGGGAGCAGTTACACCTGTTGTAGCAGCTTGTTGAATAACAGCAGGAGCAGAATTAACAAGAGGTTGATTTATTACCGGCGCCGCAACAGTTGGAGTAGTTTGGGCCGATGCATTATTGTAGGGAAGTATCTCCCCAACCTGAAAATCACATCGGTGTCCGGGCTGTCCGTGTGCAGGATTTGGCTTCCCTTCAAACCCGGGAGCGGTTACTCCCGTTTGCTGAGCCGGGTTTTGCGCAGGTGGCTGAGCCACTACAGATGTTGAAACCGTAGTAGTTGAGGAAGACGTTGGATCTGCACTGATAACGGATGGAGTTTCAGAAGAAGCGGCTGTACTATCTGATGTTTCATTTTGAATAGTTTCCGTTTGTGAAGCTGCATCCTTTTCCAGGAAAGGCGCTTCAGAACCGTTTTCGTTACACGAAATAACAGTCAGCGCAACAAGTATTGACAAGACAATTGTTCTCATAGTAAAAATTCTATTTTTTTCAAACATACCGTTTATAATTTTTCTTTCCCTCCTTTTTTCATTTTTTAACTTTCTGCAATTAATGATGTTTTCACCCAAAGCACAGCTATTGGTAATAATGGATAGTGTTAAGCCAGGTATAGTTTTCTATTTGCCCAAAACATATTGGATTGAATATTCGTGTTGTTGCTATTTTAGACTGCTTACTTTCCCCTTTTGGCTTAACCATAGCGATTAATTGCCGCTACAGAACGACAATCAAAGACAAAATCATGCGAGGCATATAAAAAGGAGAACTGCCTGAAATTCAGGCAGCTCTCCTTCTATGCGTATTTTTTTATCGGTTATTTCTTCACAAACTTCTCTACGGAAATAGTACGTTCCGTAATTACCTGAATGGAATACATGCCGGCAGGTAATGCAGATACATCTACAGAATATTGTTGAGTGCCTGCTGCTGCACTGCCTAAATATTTTGAACTCAAAGCACGGCCATTCAAATCCAGGATACGGGCAACAGTATATTTATTAGCCTTGTCAAAATTTAATTTGAATGACAATTGATCCGTAGTCGGGTTTGGATATATTTCCAAAGGCGTGTAGTGGGTATTGTTCAGCAATTCCGTAAGACCGGAGGGATTTCCCTGCCAGATTACAGGGATATAGGCCCAGTTATTCAGGTGGTTTGTGTCCACATACGGAGCATCATCCCAACTGGGATAAGGACGAACGTGTGTGTACCAACCATAGGTGTTTCCGTTTACCAGGTCAGCGCGCCTGACAACCATATTTATAAAAGGCAGATTGATACCATCATAGTCCACAAAATTTGAGTCAAAATACGGAATATTCAGCAGCGTATTGATAGAATCTGTAGTTTCGAACCAAGTGGTAGGCACAGAAACAATCCCAGCATAGCCGGTGTCTGCACTGATGTCTGCTAAGGTATCTGCATATATATTAAACCCCATTGTGCTATCAGCATTCAGTACCGACCAGGGGCCAAGAAACTGAATGGTGTCATTCATAGGCAAGGTACCGCCGGCCGAGTCGATGCCGTAGCCTATGTAGGCAGGAATACTGTCATTAAGCGCACCAAGATCTCCACCGTTAAAATAATACGAGGATGAAAGTGGTACGCCCGGATTCAATTCCTGATCGGGAATCATAAGAGCCTGTGCAGAGAGGTCTACTGTTTGAGCATAAGCCCCCATTGTCATTGCCCCTAAAAGGGCCAAGCTTGTCAAAATCTTTTTCATAATGTTTCTTTTTTTTTGAAGGAATGATAATAAATTCAGCATCGAATGTAGGCTACATTTTTGGAAAAATCAAAATTTTATTAGAAAATGTATTAATTGCTCTGCAGTAATAACTATAGAAGGTAGCCCGAGGGGCTACCTTCTATAAAATAAAGGTTAAATGGAGTAATATTATTTGCTGATGGTCAGCTTGCTGATAGCACGTTGCTGGTCAGTAACCAATTCAATAGTGTAGATACCATTGTTCAAAGCGCTCACGTCTATGGAGAACTGCTGCGCTCCGGGAGTTTGCTTGCCTAAATCCTTGTTCAATACTACGCGACCGGTCACATCAGTTACGCGAATAGAAGCTGGGGTGGTGGTATTGAAACTGTAGTTCACATTAACTGTGCTCGTGGCAGGATTAGGGAAGATTTCTAAAGATTCCTTGTTTAAATTATCAAACATATTTATACCTGAAGCTTCATTAATAGTTATAGAATTTCTTTGTGCAACATTATTGCCCTCAGGACTGATATCGGTTAAGGAATCAAATGTTGCATTGGTCGTTGTGCCGGGATCATTGAAAAACCCTGTACCACTCCACCCGTACGTCACTGCTGTAAAGTCAGTAATTGTAGTACCATTGGGAATATTTATGGTACCTAAACTTCCTATGGTGGAGCCATTAAGAACATAGCCATTAATGGCAATACTGGAATCAACGGGAACATCCACCCCTGTTTTTGTAATACCCACAAAATCGGTAGCAGCAAATCCTAATATGCTACCGTTAAATTCAAACCTGAACGAATCATCCATAGCAATGGCTTCCGGCCCTAAGTTAGTTATATTAACCCTTACCCAAAAAGTATCACTGGCTCCAAATGCTTCATATACCTGGCCTTCGGTCGGTTCTACAAGATCCAACTTAAGATCAATTTGTTTTTGGGCATTTATTGCCGGAATGAATGCTCCCAAAAGGGCTAAGCTTGTCAAGATTTTTTTCATAATTTTTGATTTTTTATTTGAATAAAGATGTTTCATAATTCAAGGTCAAATATAAGATGTATTTTTTCAATACCAAATTTTTTTTGACAAAAATATACTTATCCTTATGCTGTAACAAAAGGAGCCGCTCTGTAGGGCGGCTCCTTTTGTTCGTTAAAATTAAACAATTTTATTATTTACTGATGGTCAGCTTGCTGATAGCGCGTTGCTGGTCAGTAACTAATTCCATAGTGTACATGCCATTATTCAATGTGCTTACATCTACAGAGAACTGCTGAGCTCCCCGATTTTGTTTGCCTAAATCCTGATTCAATACTACACGGCCGGTAACATCGCTAATGCGGATGGAAGCCGGGGTAGTCGCAGTAAAATTGTAGTTTACATTAACTACACTTGTTGCCGGATTAGGGAAAATCTCTAAGGAAACTTTAGTTAAGCCTTCTATTTCAAAAATGCCAGCGGGAACTCCAAATGTGAAGTTCACATCATAGGCATTATCTCCTGTTAAAGAACCATCGTCATCGGGAGCATCCTGGTTAACATCGGGGTCATTGAATGGTGTGTTGGTATTATCGAATCCATAACCTTCAACATGAAAAGTCCAATTAGCATCATTGGGTACGGTGGTTGAAACATCCACCCCAGCTTGTGTCGTACCTATCACTTGCCCCTTAACAAATGCTAGACTAACAGTATCGGAAGCGCCAGGAGCGATTGACAATGAATCAAATAGACCGTAAAACCAGTATTGTTCCCCATCTGTCCCCTCTGCCAATCCTAAATACCATAGTTTGATGGTATCTGTTTCGTCTATTGCGACAGTACCATTATTGGCAATAGCAGTAACGCAATAAAAGGTATCTCCCTCGGCTAAGTTGTCATATGTCGCATTTGCTTCTGGAAAAACATTCGAAATTGCAATATTAATTTCTTTTTGGGCATAAGCTCCGGTTGTTATAGCCCCCAAAAGAGCTAAGCTTGTCAAAATTTTCTTCATAATCTTCGTTTTTAAATTAAAAATCTTTTTTAGGGTGCCAAAGATAAGTCATTTTTTCAAAAAGGTAAGGTTCTATCCCTAAATTTTTTCCGGACTTGCTTCCATACTCACTTTTACATAATTATCTACAGGTAGCCTTTTCGCAATAGCGCGGCCTAAGGTAATTTCATCAGTATATTCCAGCTCGCCGCCAAACGATACCCCGCGGGCAATACCCGTGATCCGAACCTTACAATCCTGAAGCTGCCGGCTTAAATAATATACCGTAGTATCGCCTTCAATAGTCGGACTCAGCGCCATAATGATTTCCTGCACCTGCCCCGCCGCAGCCCGTTGCTTTAACTGCCCGATGAAGAGCTGTTCCGGCCCTATACCGTCAAGAGGGGAAAGTAATCCGCCCAGCACATGATACAGCCCGTGGTACTGATGGGTATTTTCAATGGAGATAATATCGCGGATATTCTCCACCACACAGATCATCTCCGGGTTACGGGATCTGTCCGAGCAAATGCTGCATTGGGGATGGTCGGAAATATTATTGCACTGGCTGCAGTAATGAATCTCATCACGCATTTTGGTAATGGCATTGCTGAAATGTTGCACCTTTCCCTTTTCCTGCTTCAATAAATGCAATACCATACGCAGCGCCGTCTTTTTGCCAATCCCGGGGAGGCTGCTGAATGCGTTGACCGCGTCTTCAATGAGTCTGGAAGAAAAAATCATGATCCAAAAATACAAACAATGTCTTTAAATCCGGAGCGTATCGCCCAAATTATTGCTTTACACAAAGGAGATGGAAGAAGATGACTGGATGTTGGCTATTAGTTATTTAACCAATGTCTCGCATATCGTTCATTTCCTATGCTCCGTACTTTGTTTCCACTTTCAAGTTCCATTTTCTATTCTCAATTCTCCGATATGCTGTATTTTCGCAGTCATAATAAAGCGCGAATCATTGAAATCAGGAAAAACTCAACTTCCATTTTTGAAAACAGCAGCGGTACTCAGTTTCCTAATGATACTGCTGTCCGGGCTGCTCAGGAGCCACAGGCTGTCCGCCCAGGAAGCGGGAACAGGGAAACCGGTAAGAATTATGTTTCTGGTAGATGCCTCCAGCAGTATGGTTAATGAATGGAACGGCGGTGAAAGCCGCTTTCAGGCTGCTGTCCGGCTCATTATGGCCATTGTGGACAGCACCTATGCCATCAACGGAGATGCAGAGTTTGCCGTAAGGGTATTCGGTCACCAGCACCCCGCACAGGAAAAAAACTGCTACGACAGCCGACTTGAAGTTGCATTTAATAAGCAAAATATCGACCAGATAAAAACCCGGTTGCAATATATCTCGCCGTTAGGATATTCCCCGATTGCCTGGTCCCTGAAAGAAACCGCACTGGAAGACTTCGGACAAAGCAATAAATACGCCTATAGCATTATCCTTGTGACAGACGGTGGCGAAAGTTGTGGCGGTGACATCTGTGCCACGATGCAAAAATTATTAGCGGATAAGATCAGCTTCCGGCCTTATATCCTTAGTATGATTGACTACGAGCCGCTGAAGCAGCAATACGATTGCCTGGGCGCTTTCATCACTGTAGCTAAGGAAGCCGATATTGCCCCGGCCATTCAAAAAATTATGGACGATAACCGCCCGGTTATTACCATGTTCGGCCTTGCGCGGCCGTTTGTTCCAATGCCGAAATCACCGGAGCCGCCACCGGTAGTGATACCGCCTGCCCGCTCCGTACCGGTAGTGACCGCTTCACCCATAAACACAAGAGATACGGTGGCTCCTCCTGTAGTGGAACCACAGGCATCACAAACGCCTCCATTGCCGGATGGCGCAAGGCACAGAGCAGCTGTAGAAACACTACAGGTACGGAAAGTGGTCATAAAACCTTTGAAGCCTTTACACTCCGATGCGGTGCCAGCCCGCTTTAATATCCTTTTTTCTCTGGCGAATGCCAAGCCGGTAAGTGTTCCGCATCTTCCGCAATTTAAAAATCCCCTGCCGCCCGATCCGGCCAGACCCCTGAAACCTGTTACCGCCGCTACTAATCCTGATGTTGCAAATTTGCCGCCGGCCATTGTTACAACTAAGGATGCAGACAGAACAACCCTGCAGATTTATTTTACCAATGGGAAAGGAAAGTATTATTCCACAGAGCCTGATATGATCATTGCCGACTCTAAAACCGGCAAGCAGGTTAAAAGACAATTCCGCACGGTTGATTTTAACGGTATTCCCGAAGCCATTGAAGTTCCGGCAGGTACTTATGACATCACCTTCCCGGGCAGTACCAACCGGGCTTCTAATGCTATCATAACTGCCGAAAAGGAAAACAGGGTAGAGATTGTAGTAAATAATGGTTCGCTGGCCTTTGCCTACACCGGTAATCCGGAACGGCCGGTGAAAGAATATATAGCCTATGTAAGCAAACGCTTCGAAGACCGTACTGTAACGGAACAAAATTGTGATATCAGCCTGCCATACGAGCCCTCCAACTATCATATTGAAATCAATACCCTGCCGCCCACTTTGCTGAATGCCGATATTTCCTTCGGCGCCGTAACCCTTATCCAGCTTCCGGAACCAGGTGCTGTTCAGATAGACAATACGGATAATATCGGCAGGGTGGAATTCTGGCGCCAGTTGGGCGATCAGTTTGTCCGGTTTTATGAAATGAATGTATTGGGGGATGTTGCCGGTCAGCAGGTTGAGCTGAAGCCCGGCCCATATGAAGTGCGCTATATCCGGCCTACCGGAGGCCCCGTTCGTAAAGTTTCGGTGATTCGTTTTCAGATTAAAAGTAATGAAACCACTATGGTTCATTTAGAACAATAATGAGCTTATGCGCGTGATTACCCTGCTGTATGTATTATTGCTGCTGTATATAGTTTCCGCACTGGTGTTCTGGGGGCTAAGCCTGAATAAGCAAAGTAATCTTATTCTGCAAAATGAGATAGAACTGCTTCAGAAGAATATTGATAGCACGGCTAATCCGGAGAAATACAAGGAAGCTTACCAGGCGCTGAACAATAATGCCAATATGCGGCAGCACCAGTATCTGGGCGAGGGTACTACCTTCCTGGCCATAATCCTCATCGGCGCGGGGGTGGTATATTCTTCCATCCGAAGCAATCACAAGCTGTCGCTTCAGCAAAAGAATTTCATGCTATCCATTACCCATGAGCTGAAGTCGCCGCTGGCAGCCATTAAGCTCAATCTGCAAACACTCGGCAGAAGAACATTGGACGATGATAAAAAAACGTTGCTTTTGGATCGGAGCATTGCGGAAACGGATCGATTGAATGATCTTTGTTCCAACCTCCTGATTGCTTCGCAAATGGAAAGTAAAGAGTTTCGTTCGGCGGAAGAAAAGCTGAATTTTACCATCCTTGTAGAAACTGCTGTGCAGGAAAATAAGCTGCGCAACCCGCGTCATCATTATGTAGCACAATT
This sequence comes from uncultured Taibaiella sp., assembly GCA_964622775.1. Lineage (GTDB taxonomy): Bacteria > Bacteroidota > Bacteroidia > Chitinophagales > Chitinophagaceae > CAZUSO01. Next base: position 26,802 of record CAZUSO010000006.1, read on the forward strand.
AGAGCCGGATTGCTTTACTGTCGGCGATAAATTATTATTACAAATGATGGTGAATAATATATTGGAAAATGCTGCTAAATATGCTCCCTCAGCTACGGAAATTACAATTTCCCTGAAAAATTCTGATGACCATCTTGTGCTTACTATCGCCGATGAGGGCATCGGAATTCCCAATGATGAAAAGCAAAAGATCTTCCATAAATTTTACCGCGTTGGCAGCGAGGAAACCCGTAAAACCAAGGGGACGGGCTTAGGTCTGTACCTGACCGAAAAAATTATCAACCGGCATAAAGGCTCAGTCGTAATACGGGATAATGAGCCTGCCGGTGCAGTATTTGAAGTGACTTTGAATTTGGCATAACGTTTTTATAAATAGACAGTATGCATCGGTTCTTTATATCACTCTGAATTTTAAATTAACAATGCCTCTCTTCTAAATCATGCAAGATAGTGCCTAATACTGCTATTATACCCTTCAATTGTATAGGTTTCTGATTTGCTTCTGGTATGAAATTCTGATGCTGATATTTTTTCATAGCATTTCCGGCGATCTGTACAGTAAAAGGCTGCTCTCCTATGTCTGGTATTGTTGTAAAGCTTTACTCCGGTTTCTGTTCCTCTGTTTCCACAAACAAGATGAACCGTATTGCAAATCGATCAACAGCAATCCAAATCCAACAGTAGTTTTTTTGACCCGACATAACTGTGCATCTCATCAAGTTTTACTACCGCAAGTGATTCATCGCTTTGCAGCAGGCTTACCCGGCTTCCCCATTCCTTTATCCATTTACATACCGTGCCATAATTAATTTGCAAAACCCTGCCAATTGATCTAAAACCAAGATCTTCAGGATACATTTCCAAAGCCAGACGCTTAATCCCGGCTGATTTCCCATCCGACTTTTTCTCAACCGTGTATCTGTATTTACATTGTTTACACAAGTAGCGTTGCCGCCCTTTTACAATCCCATCTTTACAATAATTTGCACCCTGACATTTTGGACAATTCATATTTTTTTGGAGTTAAATTAAAATATCTATCTATAGATAAGATTAGCAATTCCAAATTACACAATATTTTATAAAAAAGTATATTTAGTAGAAATGGGATAATTTTTACCTTAAAATTACCTATATATCCATAACCCGGAGTACCTGCTTTTTCAAAGGTCAAATTGTTGTAGTGAAATATTGATGATTATATTGCCTATATGGCCTTGCACCTAAGGGATAATTACCACCCATACAAAAAAGCGAGAGGTTGATACCAGCCTCCCGCTTTTTACAATACCAGCAATTGCTACCTTGCTACTATAAGTTTCATGCTCACCACTTGTCCTTCCTCTGTGAATATGCTTACGGTATAAACACCCGTGCTCCAGCCCTTCAAATCCATGGTAATGATTTGAGATTTCGTAGTGTTTTGTTTTGTATAAATCATTCGACCAAGAGCATCCGTAACGGTTACTGATTTGATTGGAGCAGTACCGGAATTGTCAATGATTGCAAACCGGTTAGCCGGATTAGGATACAGCTTAATGTCCGCACTGCTGATAACATCATAGATACCCACAGGCTGTGTGGTTATTGTTTGCTGTACCGTGGTGGTGTCTCCACAGCCATCAACCAAATGAAGCAATACGATATAGGTACCTCCTGCCGAATAATCATGCTGTACCGTACTTCCGCTACCTGAGTTTCCGTCACCAAAATCCCAGACATATTGTTCCGCATTGGTAGCATTAGCCGTAAAAGTGAAAGACAACGGGTTAGTTCCCGGCACAGCGCTGAAAGATCCGGATGCAGCAGGAAGAACGCTTATCTGAATATCATCTGTACTGCTGCATCCTTCTGCATTAGTAACCGTGACACTATATTGGCCTCCGGCAGATACCGAAATAGTCTGCGTACCGGCTCCATTGCTCCAACTATAAGACGCACCGGCATTCCCGGCATCTAAATCCACCACTTCTCCATTACAAATGGATGTATCATTCCCCAGGTTTACTTCCGGACTGGAAGCCAGGCCGACATCAACGGTGTCAGAAGCGACACAGCCCTGAGCGCTGGTAACCGTTACCCAATAAGTGCCGGCGGTACCGGCTGTTAATGTCTGGTCTGTGCTGCCATCATTCCATAAATAGGAGGAGCCGGGATTGACCGCATCCAGCAGCATATCGTTACCATCACATATCATTTGATTGTCGCCTAAATCTACCAAAGGTATCGGGTTAACCACTACCTGCACCGGGTTAGAGAATACTGCATCACCGGCAGCACATTCAACCTTGCAACGATACCAGGCAGAAGCCGCAGGCGTAAAAGTAAAAGCAGGCATCCACAGACTGGCAGACAGCTCGGTATAACTGATACCATCATCAGAGTGCTGCCACTGATAAGTCTGGCCACCACCGAAACTGTTATTAATCAGGCCAAGTGAAACGGATATGCCTTCGCATACCGCACCTGAAACGCTTACAGAAGTTGTGCCTGCATCCGGAGGTGATACGCAGGGCGCACCACTATTGAAGGTGATCTGTATTACAGGGCGCATATCGTTAATATTTGTATTATTCTGAGTGCTGGACATGGACTCTATTCCCGCAAGTGATGTGCCGCCCTTTCCATATATGCGATCAGTCACACTGGTATTTACCCATTCAAATGAACCCGTAGCAAGCCCCTGCCCTGCTTCCGGCTCAATTTGCCATTGTGCCAGGATTTCAATAGAGCCACCGGTGTAAGTGAAGGGGGTATTAAGCGGGAACTCAATATACTCCGGACTGGTAGTAACCGGAATAGTTTGCGCCATATTCTGATACACTAAATCAGCCCCGGATGACAGGTTAGTCCATGTTTCAGTGGCATTACTATAGGCAGCAGTAGTAGAGTTTTTCATGTAAATATCAAAAGTACCGGAGCCTATCGTTTCATTGGCCGTGGACTTCATCCAGGCAAGACTGGTAATGACAGAACCGTTAGTAATGCCGGCTGCAGCCAGTTCGTCCTGAGTGTAGAGGTAAGCGTACCGGCTATACTTATAAAACAATGTGGAGGACATATAAACAGGCCCTACTGCGTACAATGGCGCCTGCGGATTTCCGGTGTTGATTTCCACAGCAGTTTGTGCTGTCGTATTGCTAACGAAAAATACAGGCAGACCTGCAAATATCCATACACAAAGCGGCACAATTTTTTTTGTAAATAATCTGTTCATCGTTATGCTTTATTTGTTTGACTTTATCAAAAATATCAATTCAGCGTCACTTTTACAAATATTCAACCAATGCCATAAAAATTCCGGCAAACATTCCGGCAAAAGGTGTAATGAAATTTTAGTAATAATCTCATTCAAGAGTACGATAGATTGCCTGTAAGGTGTCAGTATTTAAGGAAAGCTTTCAATCTGTTTCATTAACTGCTGTGGTCTTTTACAATCTTCCATTCGCTATTTATCATTTTAAAGAGGAGCGTAAAGCAGCTTCCCGGATATCCTGCAGTTCTTGATAAATACCATTTAGCTACGGTGAAATTTCCGGGTTGTGCTACCTTGTCGGGGATAGCGGGCATCAGAAAGGTTCTTACTAAATAACCCATTATTATGGACGGGGCGCCGAAAACCAGTCCGATTTTGATATCCGTTCGTTTCCCGATAAAACAGGATATCGCCCCGGCCATGCTGGTGGCGCATGCGATAAAGGGCGAACAGGTGGTTGCCAAAGCAGCTTCTATGCCGAAAAGACATACTAATACCGGAACGGTGAGCATGCTTCCTCCGCCGCCAATTAATCCCAATAATATATCAATAAGCACGGCTGCAAAGTATCCGGCTGTTTTCAGCCTGTTGAAATTGGGGGGGATTTCAACAATTCAACTATATACCGCCTATTTTATGATAAAGACTTTATTTCTTTTGCCCTGATAATTTCAAAGCGGAAAGAATCTCTGATTTTTCTACTATTTTCGCTGTATGTCATTTTTGTTCCCGATGTTTTTACTGACCGGATTGGCATTGGCCATACCGGTTTTCATTCACCTGTTTAATCTGAGAAGATATAAACGGATCAATTTTCCCGACAACCGTTTTCTCAAAGATATCTTTCTTTCTACGCGTCAGCAGGCTAAAATCCGCGACCGGCGCCTGCTGCTTTCCCGTTTGCTGTTTCTGGCAGCCCTGATACTCGCTTTTGCCCAGCCTTTCCTGAAAAGTAAAGATGCTGCCGGAGCAGCCGTTGTTACAGCTATCTATATTGACAATTCTTACAGCATGGGCCTGACAAAAGGCCAGCAAAATCTTTTACAACAAAGCATTGCCGATGCTAAAAGCCTTATTGCGGCATCCGGACCCAACCGACATTTTTTAATGCTTACCAATGACCATCCTTCTGCAACACGACCGATGCCTCAAAACGAAGCACTGGAATACCTACAGCAGATTCGCCCTACAGCCCGGCTGGTGTCCATGCGGCAGATCGTACAGGCCGTAACGGCAGCCCATGACGACGAACAGGCAGGGCGCTGGGATCTTTATATCTTCAGTGATCTGCAAAAAAATACTTTTGTGACAGAGGAAAAAATCAGTATTCCGAAACAAATCTCCTGTTACATCTGTCCGGTACAGGAGCCGGGCATTCCAAATCTGTTTATTGATACGGCCTATTTTTTATCACCGGGAATGGACATGCGTAAGCCCAATGAATTCGTGGTTGTAGCGCGGAAATCCGGTGGAAATGAACCGGTACAAAGTAGTCTTAGTGTAACCGTAGATGGGCAGATGCGTGCTATGAGCGCTATTTCGTTCTCAAAAGACAGCCAGGTATGGACTGATACCCTGTCGCTGCAACCCGATGGCAGAGGATGGCAGCACATTGCGGTCAGCCTGCAGGATCATCCTATGAGTTTTGATGATACCTTCCGGATTGCAGCCCGTACCAATCCCGACCTTTCGGTTTTAATTATCAATAACGGCGGCGTAAATCCCTACCTGCAAAGCTCACTCGGCGCTCAGGAAGGATTTCAGGTAAGGCAGGAATCCATTGCTCAGATGAATCCCGGGGATTGGAAAAATTACAGCCTGATTATACTACAGAACATTACCGGATTATCTGTTCTGTTGACAGATGCCATAAATGCTGCAATGGAGCGCGGGCAAAGTGTATTATTGTTCCCCGGCATTATTACGGATGTTCCGGCGTTTAATGCATCGTTGAGCAGGATTGGAGCTATCACATTAGGGCGGATGGATACCACGCAGCAACAGGTTGTCTCCCTGCAAGATGCGCATCCGTTGCTACAGGATTTGTTCGAGAAAATTCCCGAAAATGTGCAGCTGCCGGTTTCCTTACAGCGCTATCCCATAGATGCGGCTATTGCGGCTAACCAGCAATCGCTGATGTCGTTTAAGGATGGGAGACCCTTCCTGGCCCAATACACTTTGAAGAACGGCCGCTTGTTTCTGTGCGCCTCTCCATTAGATCAAAAGGCCGGTAATTTTGCGGTAAGCTATTATTTTGTTCCGGTATTATATAAAATGGCGGTTCAGTCCGGCGGCAATAATATGTATGCGGTTAATGTCGGAAGTGACGAACCTGTTTGGCTGCCATCGCACGGTATTAGTGAACGGCAGGTATGGCGGATGATTAAAGATAATTTTGAAGTTGTTCCTCCGCAGCGACCGGATGGAAACGGCGTGGCGGTTTTTGCGGGTAAGTCAGCATTGGAGGCAGGCTTTTATTTTTTGCAAAATGAGGCTTCTCCCGATACTTCCGTAGTAGCGTTGAACACCAACCGGCTGGAGTCGCTGCTGGAGTCTGCTTCGCAAAAAGATATTGAAAAGCTGCTGAATCCGGCAAAGGTCAACTGGATTGATCAGGCTACAATTACTTCTGGTGGTTGGGGAAAAGTAAAAAGCCCTTTCCCTTTATGGAAAATGGCTGTTATCCTTGCATTCGCAGGTCTTGTATTAGAGACATTTTTATTGCTGCGCAAAAAGCGATCTGCTGCTGATGTCACAGTTGCTTCGGCCTGAGCTCAGGATAAAAACCGGGAGCGAAGCTGAGATCCCGGCACGATGCAACGGTCTTTTTTGCCAAACAGGCGATAGCGGTTACGCGCTACCCAGTCATATACGATATCGCGCACAGGGCGTGGAATCCGGCGAAACCCGGCTATCCAATGCCAGCTTGTAGAAAGCCCGGAAAAAATGCGTAATGCTGCTGTAGATTTTGTATAAACCCGGCCCGATTGATACAATACAATACTTTCCATTTTTGAGCTATCCCTACCTGTTTCCCGTAGCAATTGTTTTGCCGGCTCGGATTGCAGGGTACCAAAAGCAAACCGGCCTTTGCGGTCGTTCCGAATCACGAATTGCACAAAGCCGTTGCAGAGACTACATTTCCCGTCAATCAGGATGATATTTTGATTGCTCTTCAATGTAAATTTTATATTCAGCAAAGTTACCGTTTATGCTGGTACAAAAATTGTATAGAGAGAAAATGAGGTGCATCCCAAATTGTCGCACCTGAGCAATCTCCCGAATGTAAAAGGTGTCGTCATTCCGGGTGTAGTGCAGCGGAATCGGGGAATCTCCAGGGCGCTCGCCCATCCTCCCGCATGGGAGATTCCTCCACGCGAAAATCCTGATCGGATTGCTGCGTAATCCGGGATTTTCTTTTCGGAAGTACGATAAAAAAACTTACACCACATGCAACATTGGGGATACACCCAAGAGAATGAGCTAAGTTTCCCTTCATTTTTGCCACCACCTTTAGAAAGCAAGGCGCAGTGGTTTTCCCGAAGATTACGGAGATTTTTCGCAGATTAACTTCGGGTGTGGCATTGAATACGGATTATGGTTGATGGCGGAGCATCATAGGAGAAAGAGTGAAGTCACACGAGGCTTTTGATTCAGGACTTTCTGCTATTTTGCTGAATGTTTAGCGGTAGTACTTCTATTCGAAATTTAGTATTTCAGTCGTGTCTCGCATTTTCATTACCTGTTTGCCGTATTTTAAATTACCCAATTCGTATTTGTAGATAATCTCATTGTCTTTAAGGATAAATTTATCTTTGCCACCATCAATAGGTTTTTCAATATTTATATAACCCAAATGCTTTTCAAAAATATATAGTTTAGGTGCTGCTACTTCATATGAACAACAACGAGCCATAAAGCCTTGATATCTGTCGTATATAATCATTACCTCTGTTTTATATTTTGTTTGTTTTGGATTGATCGGGTATAATAAAATGGAAGACACGATCGCCAGAAAAATTCCACCGAATAAGAAGAAAAATCCTGTCAAAACCGCTGAAATTGTATAAAATGAAAAATATAGCGTCGTTAACTTAAATGGTCTTAATGTCTTGAAAAACAAAATTATCCCCGTCAGGTACAAAACTACTTTTAAAAGAAATGTCAGGTTTTGATGCAGTCTATAACCTGAAATGACTTCTATTCCGGAATTTAGTAAGATAAAACATAGCAAATAGAAATGCCATTTTATAAGCTTAAATTTGATATTGTGACTTTTCATCTGCTCTCTCATTATTACCGGGTTGTGTCGCAGTATTACCGATGTTCAGGCGTACACCTCCGATGAAAGCCTGACTTCAGCGATTAAATATTTGTTTTCAATTCATCAAAAATAAGAATAGGGCAGGATAGCCGTGCTTTTAAAGATAATACTTTATTGGGATTAGGCAGGGGCTAATGAAAGAGATTAAAAACATACTAAAGCAAAAATCTTACTTCGGACAATTCACGTCCTATTTGCTGTACACCTTTCAGGATACGTTTGGTTTGGGTGACGGAAGGTTTTTTAATTCCTTTGATGTATTGGGCGAGCAGGCTTTGATTCATTCCTATGCGTTCAGAAAGAGCCTTTGCATTGATCACCTTGTAAAAGTCAAAGAAACTTTCCAAATCGTACTCAAACCGTATTTCCTCAATAGCATAAGTATAGCCCAAATCTTCAAAAACAAGATTAAGCATTTCTATAATCATTTTTTGAAGTTCATCCCAGGTATCGCCGGAAGTAACAAAGCTACGGTTTTGCCATTGCCCCAAAGCGGTGTAACCCAAATCCTCTTTAATAACTTTAAGTTTGATTTTCGGTTTCTTATCTGTTGTTTTCATCTTCATTTATCTTTTGTTGGTTTCAATTTCAGCGAGCTTTAAGATAGCTTGTAAAGTTCCCTTTTTCATTTCTTTAGAAGCATGGAAAGGAACAGGTAATGTCAGGCTTTGTAGGGTGCTGCATAATAACGTGGCTACTCTTTTGCCTTACTTCGTACCAACCGTCCTTTTTCATTATCCTTAAAAGTTCGCTTGACTTCATTAAAAGCAAAGGTAATAAATTTATTACTTATACAAAAGCCAAAGCAGTATTAAAATAAAGTTTCTAAAGTAGAGTAAAATAGAATTGACTATGGCAGAAAAAAGACAAAAGACGGGCGGCAGGATAGCCGGCACCCCAAACAAGGTAACTAAGGAATTAAAGGAAGTTGTAAAAGGCTTTTTAAATGCAAATGCAAAAAGCCTACAGAAGGACTTTGATGAATTGCAGCCGAATGAACGGTTAATCTTCTTTGAAAAGCTGTTGAAATATGCCTTGCTAACTCAAACAAGAGTTTAAAACAGTTGCAGACAAGACACCTACTGTACGTACAGCAGATTTATCATTTCATTTAATCATCATAAAGAAGTCGCTCCGCTTGAACCATCACAGTATCATTTTGTGTCTTTGTAGATAATTTATCCAAAATTGCCGCTATTATCAACCCTTTTGGCAACTCCTCAAAATCATAATACCATGCAAGTTGTTGATTTGCATGGTATTATAATCTTAAAATGTAGCGAGGACAGGAATAGAACTTACGATATTTCGGCTAAATCAATTTAAGTCAAAAACCCTAAAAACCCTTTATAATAAAGCATCTTACTAAATAAGAATAAAATTAATTAAAAATAAATAAAACAAAAATTGCCCCACAAATTGCCCCACAAATTATCTTTGTGGGGCAATTTATTTTTTATGGCAATAGGATACACTTATAGATTTGAATTAAGAAAAGACCGGCAAAACCAAAAAGGGGAATGCCCGATACACTTAATAGTACAGTATGGAGGTCAGCGCAAACGCATAGGAACTGACCAAAAGATATACGCTCACTACTGGGACAAAGTAAAAGGAGAGCCGCTATTTATATCTGATAAGGTTATTAAAAAAGAATACGGCAAAACCGCACTACTTTCACAAATAGAGGTCGAGAGCATAAAGGCCTCCATGTATTCAACAAAGAAAGAAATAAGCGACCTTGCCGACATTCTTATAAAATCGGGTGAATCACATTCATTAACTGACTTAGTGGGGCTATACAAAGAAAGGCAGGCAACAGATAACAGCCCGATTATAATAAAGCAGTCAAAGAAAAGCGCAATAAGTTTTATTGAGCAGTTTTGCGAGGATAACGAAACAAGGGCAAATCCCGACTTGAAAAAAAGCAAGCGCACCATCTTAACCTATACCAATGTAGTCGGCAACCTAAAAGAGTTTCAAAAATACAATCCACGTTATAAAGCCACATTCTCCAATATTGACAATGCATTTCTGAATGCATTTACTGAATGGCTGATAACACAAAAGAAAGTCAATGATGTTACGGCCTCAAAGAAGATAAGCATCCTTAAAACATTGCTATCATTTGCCACACAAAGAAAGTACGGTTACAATATTAAGGATGTAAATACCGACTATAAAGAATTTACAATAAAGCGTTCTGATAGCCAGTATGAAGTGGTTGCATTAGAGGAACACGAATACCAAAACATAACAAACCTGCAATTAACCGGAACAATAGACAAAGTAAGGGACATATTTGTATTCAGTTGCAATACGGGTTTGCGCGTGTCTGATTTGGTGGATTTGAAGCGCAGCCACGTTAAAGGCAATATTATTGAAAAGGTGGCCTATAAAACAAAAGACCGGCTACAAATACCATTAAGCAATAAGGCAAAGGAAATATTAGATAAATACAGAAATAACATCACCCCTCTGCCGGTAATAAGTGAGCAAAGGATGAATGACTATCTGAAGGAAATAGGCAAACGTGCAGGCATTATTGGTGAAGTGGAAAAAATCAGGTATTACGGCGGCAAAGCTAAAGTTATAACCCAACCCAAATACGAAAGGCTTACCATGCATGTAGGGCGCAAAACCTTTGTATCAATGTCATTGGCAAAGGGAGTGCCGGTAACGGAAGTAAAAGCCCTCACAGGGCATAAAACACTAAAGGCATTCCAACGCTACATAGACGTATCGGAGAAGCAAAAGAAAAATGCCATTAAACAGGCTTTTGATAATATTGGATAACATCATTTTTCACAACAAAAAACGAAAACAATGGAACAGCAAACATTTATGGATTATTATAACCTCGTAAAGGACAGCCCAATATTGGACGAGGAATATTACCTAAACTTAAGAAATCTATGTGATACGATAGATGAATTGTCCCGTTCGATTGCTGAAAGGCTCGAATGGATTGAGAGTAGTGCAGCAGACATTCAGAAAAGACATATTGAAGATACAAGACGCTTATCCTTTCAAATTTCTACCATTGCAGGCATAATAAAAGAAAAAGTAAGTAGCAGCGATTATGCAGACTTAGGCGATTTATTTTGTTATTTGAAAAATGCAGAGCTATTTAATGAAAATACAAAGGCGCATAGGCAAAATTAGAAACAGTAAAAATAGAAGTTAAAATATTAGTATTAGGACACTACAATTAGCAAATCTTAAAATTAAAATATGGAACCCTTAAAATACAAAATGCCTGACAGCATTGCACCATTTTTTAATGGTGATGAGAAGGAGTATAACATTTTCTTAAAAGTAATAGAAAAGCTATATTTCAAGGCGGCAATGGTAAGGGAAGTTTTAGACACAAGTGATGAACGATTTACGGAATCTTTAGATGTACATTATTCTATTGAACCGTTTTTAAAAGAAGCGGGTAAACATAGATACTAAACTTTCAAAGCTCGAACAAACTAATGGTTCAGCGCAGCCTGCACAGTATTATGATAACAATTATCAAAACTGGGTAACCCAACCGCAGGCACTACTGATTACTTTAAAACCGCCATTTCCACAATGGGTATATGCCGGTGTATTTACTACTGCTAATAAATTTTTAATCCTCTAAAAAATAAATGTTATGGAAAAACAATGTTATGAAATCGGATTTCAGACAGCCGCCAAACGTCAAATAGTACATGTTAAAAAGGCAACAAGGAAGAAGCCAGATGAGATAGACGAAGAAATATTAAAGCGATTTGAATTAGCCATGGAGTTGCATGAAGAAATGATAAGAGTAGTAACCAAATATTTTTCCAAAAAACAAGTTGAAAGTGAAACAAAGCACGTTCACGACTTATTGCCAGATGAAGTTTACAGCCTTCCGGCTGGCGAATTAAATCTGATAGTGGATTTACATTATACCTATGCGAAATATTGTTACGGTAAACCAATGTTTAAAACAGAATAATTGATAATAACGATGACAAACAAAATAAGCCTACCGTTAAGCCTACCGTTAAGCCTATAGGCAAGCAAATAGAAAAGATTAGGAGTCCGTCCACAAAAAAACCTACAAAACCTAAAAAAGAAACCTGCAAAAACCCACCTTTGGAAAAAGCAGTATAAACCGAAGTGCTATACCGAAAAACGGCAAAGCACGGGGCAAAGCACTGGACAAAGCAACGATAAAGCACTGGACAAAGCAACGATAAAGCACGGGGCAAAGCACAGGGCAATGCGAGGGCAATGCGAGGGCAATGGAAATATTCCACGCCGAAGTCGGGACACCCGAATATGACGAATTGGGCGTATTGCTGCTATTGATAAAAGACTATGTTAAAATCAAAATAATAATCACAATGCAGGAACTTATCCGAAAAACCGAAAAAGGAATTAAGGTGCGCGAGGACGAGTATATAAAGACCTTAGATGAAAACGAACGGGGGTGGGAGTACTACCAATGCGAAGATGGCGAGTATGTTGCTAACAGCGAAGTATATTTGAGAAAGTACGCCACAGTGAGAAAAGAAGTAACGGAAATATATTGTCCCTTATGTGAAACGTGGATTGATTGCAGTGAGCATTTGCAGGAAACATTTGGTAATGACGATAAAATGTTATGGCTTACAAATATGGTTACTCATTACAGGCACGTAAGCCATTTGCAAAACAAAATCGGTTCTGCTACTTCTTATGATAAAACTTGGGGACGGAACGGGTATGGATATAGCAAATTGCAACCTCAAACGCACGATGAAATGAAGCATAAGCAAAATGAGATTGAAAAGCGGAAAATGATAAAACAACTGTATTCACTAATGAATGAGAAAGGTATCACAACCGAACATTTTTTGCGATTACATAGAACGACAGATGAAACTGTAATCGTAGCAAATAAACACCTTAAACGATAACAATTAAAATCTACCTGCTTTTTAATTGAATAACTATTGGCAATAAAAAAACAGTTGAAAAATATTTTTTCAATTAAAAAGAATATAAATACCTTTGTGTCTCAAGTCGTGGATAGGGTGCAGCGACATGAATTCTTCTTCGCACCTTTACGGGGGCTCCGATAGCGCCTTAAAGAAAAAATCGTACGGGCTTCTTATCCTCGCCCTGCAAGAGGTTGCAACGATTTATTTCTAATTATTTTTCAAATGACATTTGAACAAATGCCGGCTATGTTGGTCGAGTTATCCGCTAAGATGGATGCTGTCCTTTCTGCATTAAACTTTTCGCAGGAAAAAGAAAAAACAGCCGAAAAATTCCTCTCTCAAAAAGAACTTTGCGCTCGATTGCAAATTACTGAACCGACCGCAATTCGATGGTGTAATGCCGGGAAAATCCCTTATCTCACTATTGGCGGATGCAAGCGATTTGATTTGGAAAAAGTCATCGCCACTTTAGAGAAATCTACAAAAAAAGGAGGTCGTTATGCCTAACAACCTCCAACAAACATCTTTGTTTTCGCAGCACGAAGATAGGAAACATCGAACAACCTACACCCAAAAAGTTTCGTTTGCGCAATTCAAGGCGAGCGGAAAAGGCGAAACTGAAAAAGAGAAGGTATTAGCCCTATTGCGGCAACAGCCGCCGCTAACGAGCAGGCAGATAGCCGGCATACTGGGCGTAGAAAGAACGAATATTACACGCACGTTGCGGGATTTAATTGACGAAGGGAAAGCCAGAGTAGCTATGCTCGACAAATGCCCAACTACTGGGAAAAAAGTCCAGCATTATTCTTTGCCGGACTGGCATAAATAATAAAGGCGATGATAGACAATATAACGCTATCATTGCCGCAACAAGCACCGGTTATTGCGGCAATGATAGCGGACGGCAAGCCGTTTGAGTATCATGGTTTAAATTATTACCCTAAATATACAAACGGCAGCCTGTTCCGGTATGAAGCAGATTTAAGGAATTTGAAGGTAATGTTATATCCTAACCGCATTTACTTAAAAAACAGTCTGCATAAATTCTTTGCTGGTACGAATGGGAACGACTTTAGACGAAGTGATTTGATTGCAAGTATTGAAGCCGTAAGTAATGCAACTGGATTTGATTGGAATGTAGCAAACGTTGTTAATCTTGAGTATGGATGCAATATTCGTGCGAATGCAGATAATGTGTTTCAGAGCTTATTAACTTACAAAACACGTGAATTTCTGCCTATGGTTGGTAGTGGTAAGGTAATTGGCAAAAAAGCGGAAGCAGAGGACTATGTACTTAAAGGTTACAACAAAACACTACAAGCTCTTTTGCCACCAGAAAAAATAAAAATTCCTGACAACATATTCCGGTGGGAAATTGTAACTAAGCGAAGCCGTTATCTTACTAAGTTATTAGCCCAAAGCGCTATTGCAATGGAAAGTCTTTTACAGGAAAAGCAATTAGAACTATTGGCTAAAGATGCTATTCAAAAATTCCAAAAATCAAAAAGGAAAACGAGTATGAGTTTATCAGGTTTGACGACAAAAGAAAAACTAATTGTAGCGGCAATAAACGATATTGATGTCTATGAAAGTTTGAAGAAAGAAAATGCGAGGGCATTAAAAGAATACGATAAAATTTATCGCCAAATAATGGCTGGAAGAAATCTGAATTTTAGTGATGAAACGGAGCTTTTAATTGCAGAGAAATTGTATGAATTATTGGCAAACTGAAAAAGCGTTTTTCCAAACTTGTAATATAGTTGGAAAAACATACCTAAATATGTCTTTTTATAATATGAAAACAGTATTAAAAACTACTTAATGACAGGCTTAAAAAACATGCTAAACCACGAGGTTAATTTCAGACAATTCACGGCCTATTTGCTGCACACCTTTCAGGATACGTTTAGTTTGAAGTGCCGAAGGTTTTTTAATTCATTCATGTATCTAAAGTAGAGTAAAATAGAATTGACTATGGCAGAAAAAAGGCAAAAGACGGGCGGCAGGATAGCCGGCACCCCAAACAAGGTAACTAAGGAATTAAAGGAAGTTGTAAAAGGCTTTTTAGATGCAAATGCAAAAAACCTACAGAAGGACTTTGATGAATTGCAGCCGAATGAACGGTTGATCTTCTTTGAAAGGCTGCTGAAATATGCCTTACCAACTCAAACAAGGCAGGAAAGCAATATAAATCTGAACGACCTAACAGATGAAGCGATTAACAAAATCTATAATCACATTCAGGATAAACTGTACAAAGATGAATAAGACGGATAAAAACAGGGAGTTATTACAAAGGCTGCTTACCGGAGATAAGACGATACTGCTATCAAAAGAAGCATTGGAGCAACAATTACAGGAGGCCATTTCCGATATACGACAGATGAAGCTAACGAAAGCGTGGAAGTTATTGAGTGAAAAGATAATTCCGAAAGCGGCAGAAGAAGAATTGATAACTGAAATAATTATAGAATTACGCAAAAAAGATTAAACACCATGCAGCTAAAAATATTTCTTCGATATACGCAGTACAGTGCGGTACAGAACTGGAACGATCTGACCGTAGGTGAGAATATTATCTACATCAGCGATACGGGCAACCCGGCTACCCTGCGCCCTGTTGCCGGCATTGTGCCTGAACCGGACTGGAAGGACTTTTCAAACAGTGTAGGCAACCTTGACAAAATACAGCTCACATGGATGGCGCAGCGAAACTCGGACGGCATACCAACGCCAGGGGCGTTCCAGCCTCAAAAGTCGGCAAGTAATCAGCTTATGATTGAAGGGGATGCTTATGAGTTCATCAAGAAATGGCTTATAGATGATATTGCTGCCCCGCTCAATTCTATTGATGTAAGGATTGAGGATGTAGGTTGTGGGTCTTATTTTGAATATGTCATTAAAAGCTCACAAATAGAATGGTGCGAGGACAAAATATGTCAGTTTGCTATAACCATACAGCAAAAGGATGAAGCCTTGCAGTGTATTCAGCAGACGGTAATAACGGACAACTGGCAGGGATGGTTCCCTTCGGATTCATTCATACCGGATGACGGTAAGCGGCACCCCCGTTTCCTGTATTGCAACGAGGCGCGCCCCAATGGGATGATGATAGTGCTATGGTGGCTTATGTCCGTGGTGGGGGCTATCGTGTACGGACTTGCACCAATAATCAACGGGATAATATTCGCAATCAATTCAATTATAGCCATAATAAACTTATTTGGTGCAAATATTGAGTACCTTGGGTATTTCAACCCTTCGGGATTTCTTACCCCATATTACATAAAGTCATCGGGATGCGGCAGGGCACACCCTTCACCGCTTATCAGGGATTATATTGACAATGTCTGCAAGAGGTGTGGCATTATGATTGACGAGCAGACAGACCCCATATTTCACAGTCCTACAATAAACATTCAAACATCAACAGACCGGTATCTGAATATCCCATCACAGGTTAGGGATAACCCCTATTACAACGCCTGCATGTTGAACGCCCCAAGCCGCAGAGGAATAAAGCTATTAGACAGCACGGCAACGGCTGACTATTGGGTTCCTGATAATGCACCCAATACCGTAGCCCTTGACATGTTTTTAGACCAGCTCAAGACCGTCTTTAACGCGGAATGGCGTATAACGACCATTGCCGGCCAGCCACACCTTTACTTTTGGAGAAAGGACTGGTACACGCAGGGAGCGGCGTTATATGACTTTACAGAGAACTCAAGCGACCGTATGAAGATACTTGCCGGCATGTGCTTCAACTGGTCAGAAAAGAAGCAATACGCCTATATGCGGGGACTATACGCAACAGATGGAAGCGATAGCTGCTCCGGTGAAGCCCTCTCCTACATGAACGATATTATTGAACTGGGTGATAAGACTAATAATGTAGTATTTGACGGTAGCTTAGATAAAACTACTCAGTATTTCGGAGGTGCTAAATTCCGGTTGGACGGCTCTACAACGGATTATATAGCAGATGCGTGTCAGATATTGCTTAACGGGGCGGTGTTTAACCCGCCTATCCTATTGATTATGGCCGATGCAATCATTCCGGCTGTTAAAGAATACGCAGATTACGTTTTGATGTTAGACAAAGATACCTGCGCCCTTCCAAAGATTGTTATATGGGATCCGGAATCCGGCTATGAGAAGGCAAAGGCTATTCGTAACAAAACGACATTCATGCCTTCAATAAACGGAAGCGATAATCCTATGCCGGAACCCAACCCATACTATAACCCAACAGCTAAGCCGTGGTCGTTCCTTCACTTCCCAGACACTTTCGTTTCCGGTCAGTCATGGACGTTCGGATCAAACCCGACAGGTAAATATGTTGTTCAGGAATATTTTGGGATTGATTTCTATGCCCGTGCCGCCGACTTAGTAAACTATCCTATGTTTTTCCAAAGTAATTACAGGGATAATATTTACGACTGGTTTCACTGGATTGACGATCCCCGCATTAATCCATCCCTTAACCTTGAATGGTCGGTAAAGATTGACCTGTGTTGTGATGAGCTTGGCGAGTATAAGGCAGATGGTTCACCCGGCCTTAATGTGCTGGGTGATGGCGTAGGAGCGGCACTATACGGGCGTGTGCTGCTGCCGATACAATATTACGGGGAAGGGAAAATAACGGAAATAACAGTGTCGTATGATAGCGAGGACGAAGTAGGTAAATACATTGAACTAAAAGGAATTACTTAATAAGTATTAACTCGTAAAATTAAAAAAATGACAAGGGAAAAAATACAGAAAGAAGTAATCAGCACTATAAAAAGCGTAGGCGGTATTATTAAGTGCAAAAGAGATTATACAATAGATAGCTTTGGCGAGTTTGCATTATCTGTAACAGGCTCACAAATACACAGGATTAGCATGATAGTTGAATATAAAGGAAAGCGGCTTTGTATAGCAATCAAACCAACAGCAGGAATAAAGCTAAAAATCAATGATGGGGAAAGTTTGATTATATGCTATAATATAAATGATTTTTATAGACAGTTTATTGGGTTTATGGTTGGGCAAGAAAGGGTATAACCCAAAAATGATACAATAAAACATAAAATTACACTATTAAATACGGAAAAGAACAGGATAAAAGTATTGCAAACCTTACCACGTTAATAAACGATCACATGAAGATATTTGCGGGAAAACTGGGTATTGAAAAGGATGTAACCACATACTACGCACGATATTCATTTGCCACTATTCTAAAGAATAGCAGTGCGCCAGTAGCCATGATCAGCGAAATGTCGGGACATAGCTCAATCGAAACTACCCAAGCTTATCTGGATTCGTTTGAAACAGATCAACAGAAAAAGGCTATATCGGCGCTACTGGATTTCGGCAGAATTGGGGGAAAGTAGTTAATTTATACCTTTGTCGTTATGACAATACCAATACCTCATTACTCCCCAAACGATTTTGGGCAAATCCTTTACAAGCTAATACAAATTTTAGAAGTCGCTAAAAATTCAGGTAATGAAGAAATTTTTATAGATTTATCAGAGACAAAATTCCTACCATGTATTTATCTGTCCGGATTGTATAATTTCATAAGAATGTGGAGAAAGGAAGGGAAAACGGTAAATATTAGAAACGATGGTTCGATTAAAGGCTATTTGGATACAATCCGGTTTGAAAATGAGTATGACACATTAAAAGACAAAAGCCTTATTGATGATATTAAGTCATTTGCTAATAGGCGCTTTATACCGATTGTTAAATTTCCAACTCATGAAAGAAGTAGGGAAGATTGCATTAATACAATTTGCGAATTGATAAAAGCCCAAACAAATTTAAAAGGCCAGTTATACCAAGCCTTGAGCTATTTCGTTTCTGAATTAAGCAATAACATTGCTGATCATTCGAAAATTGAATGGGGTATTATGGCAGCTCAATCGTATCCGAAATTAGGTTTTATTGATGTGACATTTGCTGATCACGGAATAGGGTTGCGGGAATGCTATATTTCAAGTGGACGATATATGCCGGAAAGCGATACAAAAGCCATTGATTTAGCAATGAACGGTGTTTCTACAAAAGAACATGCGGTTTCTCGTGGATTCGGCCTCTCTACATCTAAGTCAATGCTGGTCAAAGGGCTGGAAGGGAAGTTTGTATTTTGGTCAGGAAAAGGTATATTTATAGAAACTTCAAAAAATTCAAGTATATTAGAAGTTGAATCAGGGTACAGTGGCTGTTTTATCGCTATAAGACTACCCTTAGCAACATCAAACAGGTTTCAGTTCTACGATTTTGTGGAGTAACCATTTTTATTTCTCACAAATTAAATTACTTTTGCCCTTTAAATATGAATCAGGTACATCAAAGAATATTCGTTTCAAAGATTATGAATCAGCACAGCCTCGTTACCAGGGAGGCTGCCGACTTCCTTTTTGAACAAATAAACCTGGACACCTTCTACTGCGTGGAGATTGATTTTGGAGAAATTCAGTTTATTAGCAGATCATTTGCTGATCAGTTTCATAAGCGAAAGATTGAACTTTGGGAGAACAATACAAAAGAGATAATCGTTGAAAATACTCACAACGATGTGCTCCAAATGTTCAAAGCTGTAAGCAGAACGCAAGACAGGGCAATACGGGAAACAACAAACTATCCCGTTGTACAATTTACCACAAGACGTTCTTTAAAAGAGTTCCTTTATAACTTATAGTAGAGTTGTGGGCAATACCGATTCGATAGGATTGAACTTTCACAACACATTCCACATCTGCGGCAGCATTTGAGCTACAGCCCATCAGACACAATGTAAGAGGGGAAGAAAAATGTTTTTTATTGTATTCATATATTCCTTTATTGGAGCATTCGTTGATTTTGTCAACCA
The DNA here is from genome assembly GCA_964622775.1 of uncultured Taibaiella sp. GTDB lineage: Bacteria > Bacteroidota > Bacteroidia > Chitinophagales > Chitinophagaceae > CAZUSO01. The sequence continues at coordinate 46,190 of CAZUSO010000006.1, forward strand.
CAGAATCAATATAAATATAATCACATTTGCCCCACAAATTGCCCCACAAAGAAAAAAAAGCGTCATAACTTAATGAGTTACAACGCTTTTTTTGTTTTAAGTGTAGCGAGGACAGGGATCGAACCTGTGACCTTTGGGTTATGAGCCCAACGAGCTACCGCTGCTCTACCTCGCGAGGTGGGTGCAAAGGTACTTAAACTAAGTTACGCCACCAAATAAGTTCTGTAGTAATCATCAAATCTTTAATTCAGCCTATCTTTGTCTCCGAATGGAAAACAATCATAAAGCCGGATACGTGAATATTTTCGGGCCGCCCAATGCCGGAAAATCTACCCTGCTCAACCTGCTTTTAGGCGAAAATTTAGCCATTACTTCGCCTAAGGTGCAAACCACACGACATCGTATTCTGGGCATCATTACCGAGCCGGATTTTCAGCTTGTATTGTCGGACACGCCGGGCATTATCGACCCGCAATACAAGCTGCATAATAAGATGATGCAGCAGGTCAAAAGCGCTGCTGAGGATGCGGATATCGCGCTTCTCATGGCCGATATCACCGATAACCCGCAGGAGTTTTCCGCCCTGCTGGAGCCATTCAGGATCAAATCGAAAAAGATATTACTGCTCAACAAAATAGACCTTATCAGAGACAAACAGGCACTCGAACAGAAAACGAGCGCCTTTGAAACGACGGTCAGGCCTGCGGCTACATTAACTATTTCCGCGCTGAAACGGATTAATACGGACAAGATACTCAGCCTGCTGCTGGAGTACCTGCCGGCATCACCGCCATTTTTTCCCGACGATGATATCTCCGACCGACCAGTACGGTTCTTTGTATCAGAACTGATTCGTGAAAAGATCTACCGGCTTTATGATAAGGAAATCCCTTACCACTCGGCCGTATTGGTGCAGTCGTTTGAAGAACTGCCGCACATCACCAAAATCCGTGCCGATATTGTTGTAACCCGCGAGACGCAAAAGATGATTCTCTTAGGGCAGAAAGGCATGATGATGAAAAAACTCGGCACATTAGCCCGGCAAAGCATCGAGGAATTTTTAGGCCGGAAAGTATTTCTGGAACTCTATGTAAAGGTACGTCCCAAATGGCGGGAAAACGATAATTACCTCCGGGAATATGGCTATTGATTTTAAGACTCCGCAACTCAGTCCGGTACACTATCCCGATCCGCAAAACCGGAACAGCTCCATTTCCATGTTGCGCTTAGACACCCTGCACCCTGAAATTTCGGGAAATAAATGGTTTAAGCTGAAAGAAAATATCCTCCATGCGCAGGCGATGCCATGTGATACGCTGCTCACTTTCGGCGGAGCCTGGTCCAATCACCTGATTGCCACAGCTGCCGCAGCCCGGTATTCAGGAATGAAGAGTATCGGCATTGTACGTGGTTTTCACGGACAGGCTATGCTTACGTCAACATTACATCATTGCCGCGAACAGGGCATGCACCTGCATTTTGTGAGCCGGGAAGACTATGCGCGGAAAAATGATGAAGATTACCTGAACAGCCTGCGCACAAAATTCGGAGCCTGCCATATTATCCCGGAAGGCGGCAATAATGCAGCCGGTATTATCGGGGCAACCGAAATTGCAGACTACATCCCGCCGGATACCAACCTGGTTACTGTTGCGATAGGTACGGGCGCCACTTTTTGCGGATTGCGTAACGGGTTAGCTCAGAACATCCGGCTCATGGGTTTTACGGTAATGAAAAACGGGGCTTATCTTGCTGAAACCATGAAGCCCGGTATGCATCCCTCAGCAAGGAACTGGCAATTATGTACCGGTTATCATTTCGGCGGATTTGCCCGGCACGACCAATCATTGATCCGGTTCATGAATGATTTTTTCACAACACAACACACACCCCTGGATTTTGTCTATACCGCTAAAATGATGGCCGGCCTTTTTGATCTCCTGGATAAAGGAAAGATATCCGAACCGGGAAAAATAGTCTGTATTCATACCGGTGGATTACAGGGAAATGAAAGCATCCGGTCAGAGCTCGCCTTTTAACTATAGGGCAATGATCCATAAATCCATCTTGAAAAACAAACTCCGTTCCTCATTTTCATAGAAATCCGTATGTTTGAAAAATGATTCGCAACATTTCCGTTTTTACATGCCTGCTGACACTTTTTATTACTTCTATAGGCCTTGCCCAGCCTACCCTTCCGGACGTTGGCGTACTGACCCGCGACGGCATCAATATACTCAGTTGGGTCTGTCCCTATTCTAATGGCGTGAAGGGTGTTGTCATTCTGCGTTCCAGGGATAGTGTAATGAATTTCGTAACTATTGGCGGCACACCCTTCAGTGGCGATTCCGTAGGTAGTTTTGTAGATGCGCATCCCAGTCCCGGCGCCAACTATTATATCGTGAAATTAGTTTTCACCTCCGGAACAGAATGGAAAAGCAATGTGGTGATGTTGCAGGTGGACAGCGCGGATCTGGCCAACCAGAAAGTGTTGCCTCCTAATGACAGCCTTCAGAAGCTGATTGCACAAATGGGCAGCAGTCCCAGCATTGAGCAGTTAAACGCCGCATCCTACATACGCTCCATTTATGTTTATACCAACCCCTTCAATGGAAATATCAATATCGAACTGCCCGATGTTTTTAAAGAAAAATACCGGTTGGTTTTCTTTGATGAACAAGATGCTGAGGTATTGACTATTCCGCGGGTCAACGATCCTCATATCATCTTAGATAAACGCAACTTCCAGCGTAGCGGCATATACCGCTTCAAACTGTATAAAAATAATGAGATGATGGAGGAAGGGCGTGTTACAATTTACTAAAATTTTTTGCAGCATTGGCCATTCAGAACGCATGCTATTCCACAGGAATCTAAAAAACTGATGCCTTGAAAAAGATGCTTACAGCATGGCGGCAAAAATCCTGATTCAGATTTCTGCCATAATACCCGGTGGCTTTTTTACCTTTGCATTTCTGGAGCATCCAGAGTTATTTCTATGAATATATTACTTTTAGGTTCCGGCGGACGGGAGTGTGCTCTGGCCTGGAAAATTTCACAAAGCAGGCATTGCAGCCGCTTGTTTATCGCACCGGGAAATGCGGGCACTGCGGCTTATGGGAAAAACGCGGATCTTTCCATAAATGATTTTGCAGCCATTCAGGATTTTTGCATCGAAAACAGGATAGACATCCTGCTTCCGGGCAGTGAAGATCCTCTCGTAAACGGCATCTATGATTTTTTTAAAAACGAGCCGTCCCTGAAGCATATTATCGTGGCCGGGCCTTCAAAAACGGGAGCGCAATTAGAGGGGAGTAAAGCTTTCGCCAAAAAATTCATGGAGCGTCACGGAATTCCTACTGCAGCATACCGCGAATTCAGTCAGGATAACTTTGAAGAAGGACTTCTATACATTGATCAGCACAGTACACCGATTGTATTAAAAGCCGACGGACTGGCTGCGGGAAAAGGTGTGGTCATAACCAGTGATCATGCAGAAGCACGGGATGTATTCACCGCGATGATCCGGGATGCACAATTTGGCGCTGCCGGGAAAAAGGTCGTGATTGAATCATTCTTATCCGGAATTGAACTATCCGTTTTTGTGATGACCGATGGCCGGCACTATGTTTTATTGCCGGAGGCCAAAGACTATAAGCGTATCGGAGAGGGCGACACCGGCCCCAATACGGGTGGAATGGGTGCCGTTTCACCTGTTCCGTTTTTCCACGAAAGCAAGTTCAGAAACTTAGTCATTCAGCAAATTATTGAGCCTACAATCTGCGGCCTCGAACAGGAACAAATTACCTACCAGGGATTTATTTTTTTCGGATTAATAGCGGTAGCTGGTCATCCTTACGTGATTGAATATAACTGTAGGATGGGCGATCCGGAAACCGAGGTCGTGATACCTAGATTAGAAAATGATCTCGTGGAAATGATCCTGCACATGCAGGAAGGCACATTGGATCAGGTCGGGATAAGACATAAGCCCGAAGCTGGCGCAACCGTCATGCTAATATCGGAAGGCTACCCGGGTAGTTATGCCAAAGGGAAGGAAATATCCGGCCTGGATACCTTGTCCGGCAGCTTGCCGTTTCATGCGGGTACTAAGGAGGAAAACGGAAACGTATATACCAGCGGCGGACGTGTGCTGGCCGTAACATCATTGGGAAATACAATTCAGGAAGCGCTGAATCGGTCCTACCAAAATATAAGCCAAATTCATTTTGAAGGTAAAAATTTCAGAAGAGATATCGGTTACGAATTTCTTCCCGGGGCTGCACAATCAAAAATAAAGACCGACAATGATAGCCATTGAAGACAAACTGATCAGCGATGAAGTGATCGAAAAGCAATTCGTGTGCAATTTGGATAAATGCAAAGGAGGCTGCTGCGTTGACGGCGATACCGGAGCGCCCCTTACACAGGAAGAAGCAGATATTATTGAAGATATTTATCCGGAAATAAAGCACTGGCTTTTACAGGAGGCCATCGCCCTCATTGAGGAAGATGGAGCCTATGCTTTTGATGATGAATACGGCCTGGTAACGCCCACCCTCAATGGCGGAATCTGCGCTTATGGTTATTACGATGAAAATGGCATTGTAAAATGCGCTATCGAACAAGCTTACAATGCGGGTGATATTGATTTTAAAAAACCGATCAGTTGCCATTTATTTCCAATCCGCATTACCGAATACGAAACCTACGATGCCGTCAATTATGAGCCCCGCGAAACCTTGTGCAAGCCGGCTTGCAAGCTGGGGAAATCATTGCAGGTTCCGGTGTATCGTTTTTTAAAAGAACCTCTGATCCGTAAATATGGTGAGGAATTTTATGAAACTTTAGATGTCGTAGCGCAGGAATATTTCCATAAGAAAGAAGCCTGAGCATGCACTGTTCCTTAAACGTAAATTGCTCATGGTTAAAGCCGTGAGCAATTTGCAGCCTGAACATAATGCCATTCCCGGCATTATTCATCCCAGATAATCTTTCAGTAATTTGCTCTTTTGTGCACAACGCAATTTAGTGATGGCCTTATCCTTGATCTGGCGAACCCGCTCGCGTGTAAGGTTGAAACGCTCCCCGATATCTTCAAGAGAAACCGCATTATCCGTACCGATACCGAAATACAGCACCAGCACTTCACGCTGACGTTGAGTAAGCGAATTAAGCGAACGTTCCACTTCCACACATAACGATTCGGAATGAACAATAGAACGGTCAGCGCTGGATGAATTCGGGTTTTCAAGCACATCTAACAAAGTGCCTTCTTCGCCATCGGAAAAAGGAGCATCCATACTCACATGACGGGCTGCGACCCCCAGGGTAGTTTCCACTTCCACTAACTCAATCTCAAGCAGCGAAGCCAGCTCTTCGCTGGAAGGTTCCCGTTCAAATTCCTGCTCTAACTGGGAATACGCCTTGCTGATTTTGTTGGTAAGCCCCACCTTATTCAGCGGTAGTCGAACGATGCGGGATTGTTCCGCCAGCGCCTGTAGAATGGATTGCCGGATCCACCATACGGCATAGGAGATAAATTTAAACCCACGGGTCTCATCAAAGCGCTGGGCAGCTTTTATAAGGCCTAAATTACCTTCATTAATCAGGTCGCTTAAAGACAGCCCCTGGTTCTGGTACTGCTTGGCCACGGAAACCACAAAACGCAGATTTGCCTTTGTCAGTTTTTCCAAAGCCAACTGGTCGCCCTGCTTAATTCTTATTGCCAATTGGACTTCTTCTTCCGGGGTGATAAGGTCCACTTTCCCGATTTCCTGCAAATACTTTTCGAGCGACTGACTCTCCCGGTTAGTAATTGACTTGGTGATTTTCAATTGACGCATTGACATAAGCTGAGTAGATTTTTATTGACGATAAATAGAAGTGTTTTGATGAACAATTAAAAATTTGCTTAGCAAATGTAGCCAATGAATGCATTGAACCCAAAAAATATTAAACAATTATTAACACGCACCTGATAAGCGTTAGCACACACAAAGTAAGCGTGCTTTATTTTTTATTGAAAATCACTTTGAAAATAAGATTGTTTTTATATTATTGCAACAATTACAACAACAGGAATTATTAGATAATCAGTGAAATTTTATTGAATCATGAAGAGTAAAAAAACAATGTTCACCTTAGAATATCCCGTGCGATGCTCTCCGGCCATCCTATATGAATTTTTAGCTACGCCCAATGGTCTGCAGGAATGGTTTGCAGAAAAAGTCGATCAACGTGAAGACATCTTTTATTTCACCTGGAACGGCGCCACCGACGAAGCGGAACGTGTGGAGGTATCGGAAAATGAGCTGGTGCGCTACCGCTGGGACTATTATGACAAGGACGAGTATTTCGAATTTAAGATAGATCAAAGCGCCGTTACCAACGAGACTATCCTGCTCATCACCGACTTCGCCGACAAAACGGATTTGAAAGACCAGCAACAGTTGTGGGATACTCAGGTGCAGGAATTAAAGCACCGCATCGGTAGCTAATGTCCGGCCGACAGACTATTGAATTAATTAAAGCGCGTCCGAATTGACTGCGCTTTATTTTTGCGGTTAACTTAAATTTGCAATTCTTAGTTCTATTGAATTTAAGTTCAACAGGCGCTTTATGCTCAGAATAAAAAAACTGGATCTGCTCATCCTGCAAAGCTTTATCGGACCTTTTCTGGTAACCTTCTTTATCGTGCTTTTTGTATTTGTGATGCAATCCTTCTGGTTGTACATGGATGAACTGTTGGGAAAAGGGTTCAATATTTTTCTCATTCTGGAATTGCTCTTTTACTGGGGATGTTACCTCACTCCGCAGGCGCTGCCCCTGGGCATTCTGCTTGCTTCCATTATGACTTTTGGCAATCTGGGCGAAAACTACGAATTGGTGGCGATTAAATCGTCCGGCATATCCTTATTCCGCTTTATGCGCCCATTGACGATCTTTATTCTGATCATATCCATGGCGGCATTTTTCTTTAATAATTACGTTATCCCGGTCACCAACCTGAAAACTTTTTCCCTGCTTTACGACATGCGCAACCAAAAGCCTGCGCTCAATATCCGTGCTGGGATTTTCAACCGTGACATAGACGGCTATGCAATCCGCGTGGGACAAAAAGATCCTGACGGGCAAAAAATTTCCGACATCATCATTTACGATCACAGCGAGCGACGGGGCAATAACAATGTCGTAGTGGCCCGTAACGGACGGATGTATCCTTCACCGGACAAAAGGGCTTTAATATTCGAACTACGGGACGGATGGCGGTATGAAGAGTCGAATGATAAAGGTGAACACGAGCAGACCCGTATGCATTTTGAACAATGGAACAAAGTATTCGATCTTTCCAAGTTTGCATTTTCCCGGACACGGGAGGATCTTTTCAAAAATAATGAGGTCATGATGAATGTGGAACAACTAACCTATTACATCGACAGCACGCAAAAATCCGTGACCGCAGCTACCAAAGAGTTTGAGCGCTATCAACGACCGTACCTCTCTCTATATAAGATTACGGGTACCGGGAAGAAAGATAATACCCTGATTTCAAAAATAAACAGCGGGAATAAAAAGGAGATTACTTATGTCAGCAATTTCCTGGAGCGGGTGCCCGACTCGCTGAAGTCCACCGTAATTGCCAATGTAGAATCTGCTGCCCGTAGCCTCAAAGGGTTCACATTTCCCATCATCAACAATACGGAATTCAGAACTGATAAGATCATCCGTTTAAAGATTGAATGGCATAAGAAATTCACTCTGTCATTTGCCTGTCTCCTGCTGTTCCTGATTGGTGCACCCTTAGGCGCCATCATTCGCAAAGGAGGACTGGGAATGCCCGTCATTGTAGCCATTGGGTTTTTTGTGGTATATTTTATTTTGAGCAGTACCGGGGAAAAACTGGCTAAGGAACATGCCGTAGCGCCCTGGTACGGTATTTGGATTGCCACAGGAATTTTATTGCCCATTGCACTTATCATCATGAATCAGGCGCGTAATGATTCTAATATTTTCAGCAAAGAATGGTACAGTCGCGGCTGGCGCAAACTACGTCGGATGACCGGTCGTTAACCCCTGAAAAAAATTGAAATCTGCATGAATACCCGACATCCGGCATCTGAAACGTTCAGCTTTTTTATCCTTATTAAAAAAGGGTGTTGGTTTTTTGTCCCCGCATTGATCTGGTTTATCGCAGCACCTTTTGTGCTGGTATATTTTCGTGACGGAGCGATATACCGCTTTATAAATGGTCATTACAATACCGCATTAGATACCTTATTGCCCGTAATTACAGTTTTAGGAACAGGATTCTTCGTAGTGATGGGCGCAGCATTGTTGTTACTTTTTCCAAAATTCCGCAACCGGCAATTTGTTCTGGCAGCAGCGCTGTGCAATATCATTCCGGCATTAGCCGCTCAGTCGCTCAAAAATATTTTCAATGCACCGCGCCCGCTGCAATACCTGAACCACGCAAGCTGGATTCATTATGTGGAAGGTCAGCCCTTACAGTATCAACTGAGCTTTCCATCCGGGCATTCCACAGCAGGTTTTGCTTTATGTTGTTTTTTCACCCTGCTGCTTCAGGAAAAGCACAGATACTGGGGGCTGCTCTTTTTCCTGATAGCATTAGCTGTCGGTTATTCCAGAATTTACCTGTCGCAGCATTTCTTTTCGGATGTCTATGCCGGCAGCCTTATCGGTACATTGGGATGTTTACTCACTTACTGGCTGCTCAGCTGGAAAAGACGGAAAAGACGGATCATTTAGTCTCCCGGAAAAAGAGATACAGGGCAACAAAGCCGAAAACGATATTAGGTGTCCAGGCTGCAGCCATAGGATTGATACCACTATTGATGGAAAAGGTTTTTGCGAATTGCATACACATGATATATACCGCGCTCAGCACAATGCCGATGGCCAGGTGAAATCCGCTTCCTCCGCGGATTCTGCGGGAGGCAATACATGCTGCAATGAAAGTAAGGATAATGCCCGCAACAGCATCTGATGTGCGGCGGTAAAGCTCAAAAAGAAAGGAATTGACATTTTCCCTGCCCCGCCGCAATTCCTTTTGTGCATAACGATACAGCTCCGGTGAAGTCATAGCTTCCTTGCCCCGGTCGTTATAGTCCAGATCCTCCGGCGTGAAGGCAAATTTCTTTTTCAGCGAGGACTCATGGATTACCGTCTCTTTAAGTCCGTCGTTTTTCCGGATAAAAACACCTGACAACTTCCATTCTTTTGCAGCGGTATCGTAGCTGATGCGATCGGCAAATATTTTTTCTTTCAGCAAAGTACCGTCAAATGTTTCTGCGGTGAAATGGTCACCGGAATTAGATGCAAAATTATAATTCTCCACAAAAATATATTCCTGTGGAGAGAGCCGAAGGTGCACATTCTGATCAGCGATGATGCGCTGATTCCAGATATATTTTACATGAAAATCGTGGATATTCTTATTGCCCATCGGCACTACCCAGTGATTGGCCGTTAAGGAAATTCCACCAAGAATCAGGCCGCCCAGCAAATATGGGAACAAGAAGCGCCGGAATGAGATTCCCGCAGCCAGGGATGCGATAATCTCCGACCGATAGGCCATTTTAGAAGTAAAAAATATAGCCGCGATAAAAATAAAAAGCGGGTACAGCAGCGCAATGATAGAGGGAATAAAATTGATAAAATAAAAGGTGATAGCTAACAGCGGCGCCTTGTTTTTTACAAAATCATCTACCTTTTGGGAATAATCAATCACACAGGCTATTATCGCCAGAATCATTATGGCAAATAAAAAGGTTACCAAAAATTTTTTCAGTATATACCGGTCGAGGATTTTCAATCGTTGCGCTTTTGAATTGCAAATATAGCCCGCTCCACTTATAAAACGACCCTGGCACTAATTTGTGGGCATGTCAAATTGTAACATTACAATGATATCACGTTTTCGTCTTTGTCTTCATGAAAATAACGCCCCATTTTTGTCCACTCCCATCAGGTGTCGTCATTACTCCCCTTAGACGGTGTCGTTTCGTTTTCGTAATTGGTGTTTTCAGCAACAGGTGCCTGGCGCTTTTTGAAAAATATTTTTCAGCCTTTGCTTCCCGGCTTCCGCTCCGGATATCGTGTCCAATAATATTTCAAATAGGTATATCGTGCATATTCTTTAGCCAGCCAAAATCCTGTTGCGCCGTCCAAAAAACCTAATTTGAAGATATAATTCCCAAAAAAAACCCTCAGCGGTGCAAGCAGCATTTTGAACATTAAGACCCGAACACCATTTCGAATTTTGTTTTCCGCACTCAAACATGCATATTTTGTATTGGATGCCGCCAGCGCTTTCCTGTCTGCTGCAGAATAATGCAATAAAGCGCCGGGCACCTGTTGGTGAATAAAACCTGCGGGAGCTTCCAGCACTTCATGCACTTTACTGTTATTCCAGGAAACCTGATTTTTGTTGTATAACCGCGGCTTCAGGCTTTCTTTGCCATAGGATCCAAACCTGATTCGCTCCGAACCGATAAAGTTATAGCGCCTGAACGCATATACCACCTTGTCGGAATCACCCGGCAATTGCAACAAATTTTCCTGCAAAACTTCATTGATGACCTCATCGCTGTCGATGGACAATATCCAGTCGTGACGTGTATATGCAGCCAGCTCATTTTTAACCGGCCCATAGCCTTTCCACGCCATTTTAATAACCCTGATCCGGGGATATGCAACAGGGAAAGCGGCTATTCCCTCATCATCCAACCCGTTTAAGCCCAGGCAAATATCATCACTCACTCGCGCAGCGCTTTCCAGGACACGATGCAGCAAAGGGTTTAATACATTGGATATAATGCAAACGGAAAATCGTAAACTTTGCTGTTTTGATGTATCTTCCATAGCAGCCTGCGGGGCATTTGGCATGATGACTTAATCTTAAAAATTACCGGTTCCCTATTGAATGAACACTTTATCCGCTAACATCGGATAATGCCGGGGCAAGGAAAAACGACATTACGGATTTCCCGCCTGCCATTCATCCCGAAGCATTCCACATATCACTAAATCGCGATACCGGCCATGATATCTGGTCGCATCACGCAATACCCCTTCAATAGTAAAGCCCAGCCGCTGAGCCAATGCGGCGCTTTTTATATTCTCGGGGAAATAATCGAGCATTACCTTATGCAGTTTCAGCTTTTGGAAAAGGAAATCAATAAACACCTTTCCGCATTGTAACATCAGTCCTTGTCCCTGAAGATTTTCCACCAGCCAATAGCCGATCTTTACGCTCTGCAATTCATGATTCCAGTCATGCAGGCCTATTCCTCCTGCCAGGTTGCCCTTGTAAAAAACGGCTAAAGGCATCGCACGCTGTTCCCTGGTTTGATAACGCCCCTGCCGGATCACGTCCTGGGCATCGGCAAATGTCTGCACCCGATCCACCCAGGCAATCCAGGGGCGCAGATATGCCTTTTGGGCCATAATTGTCTGGTAAAGCATAGCAGCGTCTTCCTCCTGGTAGGCGCGCATTTCTATCTCTTCAGAAACAGGGAACCGGATCACGGAAGCATATTGATTTTGGATGAACGATAAATATAGATTCATATCACAGTAATTAATGATTATTTCAGCATTTTCTGCAAAATACCAAAGGCCGTACGCACCACAGAACGCTGCATCTGCTTGCCGGCAGCACTGTTTAGCGCCCGCTCAAACCAGGAATGCTCTGCCGCCGGTCTGCCACGCTTTACCGAACGGGAATCAGGAGGGTCAGCAACGACTGCTGCGGTATTCATTTTTTCATTCAGCATCTCATAAGCGCTTGCGCAGTCCAATACCTCATTGTATTTCGCCACTAATGCAGAGCGGCTTACCAGCGTGTCCAGCTCAGCTTCCGAAAGGATGTCCATGCGGGAGCGCGGCGAGGTCAGCAGCGTATGGGCTAAGGGTGTCGGGATACCTTTCTCATTCAGTGTGGTCACTAATGCCTCACCGATACCCAATTGGGTAATCAGGTCTTCGGTTTTGTAAAAGGTGGTTTCCGGGTAGTTCTGCGCTGCCTGGCGGATATGCTTCCGGTCATTGGCCGTAAAGGCGCGCAAAGCATGCTGTACCTTCAAGCCTAACTGGCTCAGCACCGAATCCGGGATATCTGTCGGATCCTGGGTACAAAAAAATATGCCAACTCCTTTACTGCGGATTAATTTGACGATAGTTTCCATCTGCTGTAATAATTCCCGGCTGGCTTCCCGGAAAACCAGATGAGCTTCATCAAGAAACAAGACCAGCTTCGGCTGCTCTAAATCGCCTTCTTCGGGCAATACGCTGTATAACTCCGCCAGCATCTGCAGCATAAAGGTAGAAAACAGCTTGGGGGTATTCTGCATATCGGTGATGCGGAGGATATGAATTATCCCGCGCCCATGCTGATCCCGACGAATCAGGTCGTTAATATCAAAGGAGCGTTCACCAAAAAAATTATCTGCCCCCTGCTGTTGCAACTCCACAACCTTGCGCAGGATGGTGCTTAAAGAAACGGCGGAAATCTTTCCATAATCCTTTTCAATCAGCGCCTTTCCATCACCGGCAGCATATTGGAGCACTTTGATGAAATCTTTAAGATCCAGGACGGGCAGTCCGTTATCATCACAATACTTAAAAAGGATGGCCAGCAGACCTTCCTGGGTGTCGTTTAGCCCTAGTACCTTAGCCAGCAATACCGGCCCGAACTCACTGACCGTAGCCCGCAGCCTGGCACCTTTTTCATGGCTCAGCGACAATAATTCCACCGGATACGACTGCGGCTGGTAGTCCATCCCCAGCAATTGATATCGTTCTTTGATGACAGCATTTTCCGAGCCTTCGGCAGCAATTCCGCTCAGGTCGCCTTTCACATCCATCATCATCACCGCTACACCGGCATCACTCAGTCCTTCGGCGATCATCTGCAGGGTTTTGGTTTTCCCCGTACCGGTTGCTCCTGCTATGAGACCGTGACGGTTCATTGTTTTTAAAGGCAGGCAAACGGGACATTCGGCATAGACTTTCCCTTCCAGCTTCGCGGCGCCAACCGGTATTCCGGCGCCTTTAAATGCATAGGCAGACTGCATAGTGGCTACAAACTGTTGTATGTCCATAGGAATTGATTTCTTTCGCAAATGTAAAATAAAGGAAGGAAAGCAGGGAATCACAAAGGCAGTAAGGTGCATCCCCTTTTCCAATCCAATAAAATTGCAGTGAAATATGGCATTGCATATCTTTATTACGCACTCCCCGCTTTTATGATTAAAATAACCTTGTTGCTGATGAAAATACCAACAAGGACGGGAAACACGATAAAGAGCACATAACGTTGTTTACTTTATATTCGTTGCGCTCTCTGCGTGAAATACACAAAACTATCCGGCGCAAAGAATAACCAACATCACTACCCCGAACTATTGAAATTAACGGCACTCAAATTCCAGCATTTTGACAGAAACAAGGAATACTCATATACGGTGTGACATATTCAGTGTACAACGATGGCTTTACACAGGCTTAGCTTAATCAATAAATTAAAATTTCGGCTTAACTTTTTATCCGACAAAAGAAAACCCCTCATTTCCCATGTTATCGTAACATAAATCATTTCAGTAAGCGATCCGTTAATATTCCCAAAGGCAGCCTACTGTCTCGAATTGCTGCAAAGGCATTTGGCGTAATCCAATCATCAGAATATTCCGTTATTTTTACGCCTTATCCATCCTGGAAAAATAATCGTGTCGCTATTCAAAAACTACAATAAGGCTATCGCTCTGGCGCTGCAACCGCTTAAAACGAGGCGGCGGAAACAATTTAATCCGACATACCCCTTAAAGGAAACGGACACCGGCGTATCCGACGCCTCTTTTGAAGTGTTCCAGTATGCCCCTTCGTTTTACCGCCATTTTAAAACAAAATCGGCTTCAGAATGTATCATCAACCCTGACGTGGGAAAAGTAACCTGGATCAATATGAACGGATTGCCGAAAGTTTCGGTGGAAATGCTGGCGGAGCATTTCCAAATCCACCCTTTGCTGATTGAGGACATCCTGAGCAGCGGCCAACGGGCCAAGGCTGATAATATGGAGGCACAATTGTTTTGCCTGCTGCCGATGATTCGCTACAATACGGATACCGGATCGGTAAACACAGAACAGTTGAGCCTTGTGCTGGGCGAAAACTATGTGCTTTCCTTCCAGGAAGAGCCGTATTACGATCCTTTCAATATGCTCCGGGATAAAATCAAAAAAGGAGATAGCCATCTGCATCAGAAAACGGCCGACTACCTGCTGTATGCGCTGATTGATGCTGTAGTAGATCAATACTTCAATGTGCTGGATAACCTGAGAATACGCTTAGACAAGCTTGAAGACGAGGTCGTAATGGCTTACTCGAAAGGTGCTTTGCTGAAGATCAGCCTGCTTCGCCGGGAGATCATGCTTATGCAACGCGCCATCAGTCCGGTCCGGGAATTAGTCAGTTATTTTTTAACGACCGACAATGCGCTCATCAAAAAAGGCAACCGGAAATATTTTAAGGACATTTATGATCATATTGTGCTGGCCATCGAATATACCGACAACTACCGGGAAATGATTGTCAACCTGCAGGAGCTGAATATGAATCAGGTGAATACCCGGATGAATGAAGTGATGAAAACGCTCACCGTGGTGACCACGCTGTTAGCGCCTGCCACGGTAATCGGCAGTATCTTTGGCATGAACTTTGAAAAAATACCCTTTACCCGCAGCCCTGTCGGGTTCTTAGCTGCCGTCCTTATCATGCTGCTGATCGGATTCCTGATGATTCTTTATTTTAAATGGAAAAAATGGTTTTAACTATGAAATTCAATACATTTAACGGTACAGGATGACGGAAAGCACAACGTAGTATGAGCATACCACAAGTTCCATCCTGTGTACTTTGCCTAATTTTTAAACCAAATAAAATCTTCAAATGAACAAAATAATCAGCAGCGCTATCACAGTAATGATGCTTTGGACTTACGGGGCAACTTTCGCCCAGCAAACCATCAACACCCAAGGTATCGACAGCTTCTTAACCTATCTCGCGGGACAAGACCGTTTTATGGGCGCTGTCAGTATCCTGCAAGACGGGAAACCGGTCTTTAATAAAGCCTATGGTATCATGGGCATACAGCAAGACGGCAAAGCAGTTCCCGCTAATGAAAACACCCGCTACCGCATCGGCTCCATCAGTAAAACCTATACTGCGGTTATGATCATGCAATTAGCAGCATCTCAGAAACTGTCGCTGGACGATAAGCTGAGTCGCTTTTTCAGCGATATTCCCAATGCGGATAAGATAACGATCCGCCAGATGTTGTCTCATCAAAGCGGTCTTTATAATTATACCGATGACCCCGATTGGGTCAATATTACGGAACCGGTATCGGAGGCCGAACTCCTGAAAAAATTCGCAACGCAAAAGCCGGATTTCGAACCGGGTACCAGGATGGAATACAGCAACACCAATTATGTGCTGCTCGGATTCATCGTAGCACGACTGAGCGGCTTATCCTATAACGATGCCCTCCAGAAATTCATTTGTGAAAAAGCCGGCCTGCGGGCAACCCGCCTGCCCTCCGCCAATGCGCAGGCAGATCAACAGGAAGCAATCTCCTTCAACATGGAAGATGGCCATTGGAGCCCGGTGCCGGAAACCCATGTATCCGCAGCCGCAGGTGCGGGTGGCATTATCGCAACGGCGGAAGAAACGGCACTCTTTTTACAGGCGCTGTTCCAAAAAAAATTCCTGGACAGCAACAGCGTGCAAGCCATGCTTCCGGGAGCCGGAGCCGGAAGAATTTCCGAACTTAATCAATATGGTTTTGGGATATTCACCATGCCTTTCGACAATCATACCGGCTACGGGCATAACGGACATATTGATGCATTTAATACCAGCTCGGGCTATTTTCCCGAAGACAATATGGCCTTTTCCATTTTTTCCAATGGATTGAATATGTCGCTTAATGATATTGCTATCGGCGTATTAAGCATCATCTATAACCGGCCTTACAATTTCCCTGATTTTAATGCTGCAACCGTATCTGAAACGGAAATAAACCAACTCACTGGAACCTATACTACTACTGCAATTCCGCTGAAGATTACCATTTCCAAAAAGGAAGGAGTTTTGTGGGCGCAGGCTACAGGACAGGATGCCTTTCCTACACAGGCATTAAGCGGAGACCGTTTTGAATTTAAGGAAGCCGGCATTATCATGGAATTTAAAAGGGATGAGCAGGGAATTGCCAACAGGATGATCCTGAATCAGGGGGGCAGCAAGATTCCGTTCGTCCGGGAAGACAGTACCATCATGAAGCAACAGATCGTTGAAGTGGATGAAAAAACTTTGGCTGCCTACGAAGGCGTTTACAGCTCCCCATCCTTTCCGATGAAGATCACCATCCGGAAAGAAGGGCAACAGCTCACGGCACAAGCTACCGGGCAAAGCGCCTTTTCCCTGGATGCAATCAGCAGCACCGAATTCAAGTTTGATGCTGCCGGAATACGAATCACATTCAGGATAGCTGCCGATGGAAAGGTGAGCGGGCTGAGCCTGAAGCAAGGCAATACTTATGAATTGGATAAGGAATAGCCTGGTTTACCTCAAATTGCTGCATCTATGAGCGTAATGATAAGTCAAATGAAAAAGTCAAAATGAAAAATAGCAATGCGATAATTTGGGATGCGCCCGGCGCCCGCTTCCGTGGAAATGAATTCCTGTAGCTTGTAGCCCAGGGGCTTTTCAATGAACTCCTGCAATCAGAGGCCGCTTACCGCTGCGACGTTTCAGAGAATGCCGAACACCCTCTTTTGAACATAGACTGCCGAACAGGAGGTTGTCCGCATCCTAACAAGGAGTAATAATCCATTTTGAATTAGAATTCTTTCGTTCGGCCTTCCAACCTAATGGCAAATCCGCAATATCTAAGATTGTAGGATCAAGTTCTATCATTTCCTCCAATGAAATTATCCTTGCATCTTCTTCATTAACTGATTGCTTTCCAATAAACTCCCAAAAACCATCTTCTTCATGATGAAACACAAATAAAATTGAATCTTTTCCATCAATTACATGTTTCGTGGTGAATACTGCAACATTCAAATCTTCATCAAATTTTTTCATATAGCTAATCAGTTTTATTTCCTTTCCTTAAATTTTCTTCCTTAGATATAACTCGCAAATTACTGTTACTATTTGTTCCTCCTTTAGATTTAGGTATTTTATGATCTACCTCTTGCTTGATTCATATCTGCTTTTTGCCCTTTTACATTTTTCTTAGGCATGTTTAAACTCCTGCCATCACCATCACTTTTTAGTTTACCTCCGTTCTTACCGCTGCGATGTTTCAGAGAATGCCGAACACCCTCTTTTGAACATAGAATGCCGAACAGGAGTACTATTTTTTCAATGAACTTTTTGCTCATACGGTCAGAAGTTGCTGCTAATCACTACAACATAGTCAGAATGCCGAATATACAAACATCATACACTACAAGAGCTTTTGTAGTAGTTACTGTTCAGTAATAGAAACTTTATCTACGGTAGCAAGCTGTTTCGTACTATCGAAAAGAGAATACAATACTTTTCTCCGCAATGTGATGTTTAGTAATATTGACTAAGCCATTAAAGTTCTCCCCTTTTTTTGAAAAATAGTAATAATGAAATCTTCCATCTGTTAAGGTATTCCCGAGTCTGCTTTGTATTCGCTTTCTATCGACATTAATAATCAAACTGTCTTTAGGTAGTAATTCTATAAAATTATATTTTTTAATCCCACTATGAACTGCATCTGCAATGAAGTTATTGTAATAAGAGTTAATAGTTATACGGTTATTTTTACTGACAATGTTCTTTTTTGAATAAAACATGTTTTCATTGCTAATTACTGTTGAGAAGATATATAATGTATCAGTATTACTACCATGAATAACAATTTTATCTTTTGACAAAACACCTATTGAACTCAAGCCTTTCACAACATGGGCTTGTATATATTTCTCATTTTTCATTAAGACATAGTCCGATTTCGAACTAAAAATATCTTTCCCAGCCGAACAGGAACTGGCAAGTAATAAAAAAAATAACAGTCTTTTCATTAGTTACTGCTTTTTAGGATGGTCAAGATTATAAGGCTTCAATGGAATAGGGGCAGGAGTAGTACTTATAGTTCCATTATTATTTTTAACCACAGTCTTATGAATAACCCCTCCTAAATTTTCTACTTCCATTGCCTTACCCTCATTGGCAGAACTACCAGCACGTAAGTGACCCACACCATGCCAAAAATTTTCATAGGGGGTAAATGTTCGCTCCGGGCCCTTCCCATTATTTTGTAACATATCAGCAGAATTCAAAGGGGTTTGATTACCTTTTTCATCGTACTTAACATCAACCACGTTGGCTTGAGTGGAATTAGGGTTAATGGCTAAATACCCTTCTCCACTTTTAGTTGCGGACGGATAAACAGCGGCATCACCTTTTGAGCCATCATTGCCAGTATTTATTTCTAATGATTTCCCATCAGCTGTTTCAATAGTAAATTTATTCTCAAAAAGGACATTATACTGCGTTTGAGATGTCATTAATCCATTTAATTCGTTAAATGCCTTTGTCTCGTCTTTACTAAAATTCTTTACATCTCCATTAAACTGCAAATCCCCTGCTGTACTGTATGAAAAATTTGAAGCATTTTGTCCAAAACCTGACTGCAATATACCAGCGAGTTGTTCTCTGTATTGCTCAGGAACTCTTACTACATCTCCAAACGGGTCAGTATAAAAAGCAGGATTATTACGCATTGAAGCAAAAGGACTAAGACTATAATCTAATTCTGCCTTAGGGTCTATCTGTCGAAAAATTCCTATTTGTGGGTCTAACAATCTATTGAGCGTTTCATATTGTTCCAGTCCGAAGTGTTTTTCCAATTCTATACCCTGATATTTATACGGTTGCTCATTCGCTCCCGCCGCCTGTTCGCTCAGGGTTAATCCGTATGGATAGTAATGATTCTGCTCCATCACGCCTCCGCTGTAATAAGAGATGTTCAGGTTGTCAAACCATACGTCATTACCAATGCTCTCGTTATTCACATAGATAATCACCAAGGCCGGCCCCGAAAAGCCGCCTATCTGGAGTCCGTCGAGATGGCTCCAGGTGCCGGCCGGCCCCGTTACCTGCACCCGGTGCGACTGGTCAGTCAGCAGCTTCAGGTTCCCGTCAAATACCAGCACGTTCAGGTAGGCCCTGGGCACGGCCTCGTCCTCATTTTCTATGGGTAAATGATCCACGAGACCTGTCAGCGTGCCGATGTGCTGAAAGGCCTGCTCGATCGGCTTCATATTTTCCGGCAATTCCGAAAGGGGCATGCCGGTAATGTCCATGCCTCCGGCGAGGGTGCTGAGCAGGGAGCCTAACACGCTTTGCGAATTCAGGGTTTCTTCGCCCAAAGGCTCATCTTCAAATAAGGACTGGACGCTGATGCTGAGCTGGTCGCCGGGCATCACCTTCAGCATGATGGCAGGCCCTATGCGCCGGGTACTGTCCTCGGCCACCAGCCGGGCGGCCCTGAAGTCGTCGCCCCCGCCGCCGGGCTTTATAGCCC